>CAYWJT010000009.1:0-58509 GCA_964458655.1 uncultured Eubacteriales bacterium
CATGGAGGGATTCGAACAACCCGACCCGCTCTTAAGCCGGACTTTCGGCTCAGTCATCACGGCCCGGAACGGGGAAAGGACAGACGACCTCAATCTGCGTTCCCCGGCCGCGACTTCGCACCTCTTCAACATCTACGTCCTGACCGAACATCCGTCATCGCCCGAGGCCTGGCTCAAGGCCGTTGACGAAATCATAGAGGCCACTGAAAAAACGCCGTTCGCCGCCCGCCTTCACGGCCACCGCGCCTGGTGGGAACAGTTCTGGCGCCGGAGCTGGATAGACATCCGCTCCGCGGGCCCCGACGATGACGCCTATATCCTGAGCCGTGCTTATGTCCTGCAGAGGTTCATCAACGCCTGCGCCGGCCGCGGCCGCTATCCCATCAAGTTCAACGGCTCGATCTTTACTGTTCCCAACCCGGGCAGCCCGGGGGACGCCGATTACCGCCGCTGGGGGCCGGGTTATTGGTGGCAGAACACCCGCCTGCCATACATAAGCATGTGCGCCTCGGGTGATTTCGACCTGCTGGAGCCGCTTTACCGGATGTACACGGGTGACGTCTTTGAAGCGGCCAAGTACCGCACCCGTCGTTATTTCGGCCACGCCGGCGCCTATTTCAACGAGTGCGTCTATTTCTGGGGAGCGGCGTTCAACGAAGCCTACGGCTGGACACCACGCGAGGAGCGGACCGTGGTCGAGAACGAGAGCCGCTGGCACCGTTGGGAATGGCAGGGCGGCGTCGAGCTCCTGCACATGATGCTCGACCATTACGAGCACACTCTGGACGAGGCCCTTCTCGAAGAACGGCTGCTGCCTCTGGCTCACGAGATCCTGACTTTTTACGACCTGCACTATAAGGTCGATGACCGAGGGAAGATCGTCCTGGAGCCGGCCCAAGCCCTCGAGACCTGGTGGGACTGCCGCAACCCCATGCCGGAGGTCGCCGGCATCCTGGCTGTCACGGAGCGGCTGCTGGAGCTGGCCGGGAACAGGGTCGGCGTTGAAGAGAGGTCTTTGTGGCGGAGAATGCATGACAAAATGCCGGAACTGCCCGTGCGGGAAGTTGAAGGCAGGAAGATGCTGGCCCCGGCCGAGCGATTCGCCGACAAGAATAACATAGAGAATCCCGAGCTTTACGCCGTTTTTCCTTACCGCCGCATAGCCGTCGGCCGGCCGGGGATCGAACTGGGCGTTGAGACCCTCAACCACCGCCAGGACCGGGGCAACTTCGGCTGGCGTCAGGACGACGTTTTCATGGCTTACCTGGGCCTGACCGAGCAGGCTCGCGAGTCTTTGGTCGGCCGCGCCCGCAAGCGGCACGAAGGCTCGCGTTTCCCGGCTTTCTGGGGACCGAATTACGACTGGATCCCGGACCAGGACCACGGCGGTGTCCTGCTCAAAGCGCTCCAGGCCATGCTGATGCAGACGGACGGGAAAAAGATCTACCTCCTGCCGGCCTGGCCGAAGGACTGGGAGGCCGACTTCCGCCTGCACGCGCCGTACAGGACGGTTATCGAAGGCCGGGTCGAAGGAGGCCGGGTGACCGGACTTTCAGTGACGCCTTCTTACCGGCGCCGGGACATCCTGATCATGGCTAAATAGGGCGGGCTTCCTGGTCTATCTCCCGCGCATCGCGATTATGGTTTCGTAGAGCTCCAGGTAGCGGCGGGCCGACCTGTCCCAGGAAAAATCCGCCGCCATGGCGTTCAGCACGAGCCTCCTCCAGCGTTGCCTGTCCGAGAAGGTCCGCGCCGCCCGGCCGAGGGCTTCCACGAGAGCGACGGGCGTGGCCGCCTCGAACTTGAAGCCGTTGCCCCTGAGCGTCGCGGGCTCGAATTCCTGGATGGTGTCGTCGAGGCCGCCGGTCGCCCTGACCACCGGTATCGTCCCGTACTTGAGGCTGTACATCTGGGTCAGGCCGCACGGCTCGTAGCGGGACGGGATGAGGAACATGTCGCTTCCGGCGTAGATCGTCCGCGCCAGCTTCTCGTCGAAGGCGATCTTCAGGCCCAGGTCTTCAGGGTACCTTTGACGGGCGGCCTCCAGGAATTCCTGGATCTTCTTCTCGCCGGTGCCCAGGATAACGAGCCTTACACCGAGCTTGAAGACGCCCTCCAAAGCCTCGCAGACGATGTCCAGCCCCTTCTGGCCGGCCAGCCTGGTCACCATGCCGACGACCGGCTTCGTTTCCTCGGCCGGCAGCCCGAACAGCCTGAGCAGCTCGAGCTTGGAGACAGTCTTGCCGCCGAGGTCGCGCGGCCCGTAGTTTGCGGGTATGAGAGCGTCCGACTCCGGGTTCCAAGCCTCGTAGTCCACGCCGTTGAGTATCCCGAAGAGCACGTCAGAGCGGTGGCGGAGCAGGCCGTCCAGCCCGCAGCCGAACTCCGGCGTCTGGATCTCACGGCTGTATTTGCGGCTGACCGTGGTCACGGCCGAGGCGTAGAGTATGCCGGCCTTGAGAAAGTTGACCTTGCCGAAGAATTCGAGATGGTTCATGTCGAAGAGCGTCGCGGGCAGGCCGAGGGCCGCCAGGATCTCCTTTTCGAACAGACCCTGGTAGGCGAGGTTGTGGATGGTGAAGACCGAGCCCGTCAGGGAGAAAAAGGGGTCGTCGGCCAGCGTGAACCTCAGGAAGGCGAAGGCCGCCGCCGACTGCCAATCGTTGCCGTGGACCAGGTCGGGCCGGAAACCGGTGGCTTTCATGGCTTCGAGCGCCGCCCGGCTGAAGAAGCCGAAGCGCTCGCCGTTGTCGGGATAATCCCCGGCTGGAGTGCCGTAGAGGAATTCACGGTCGAAGCGCTCGTCGCTGCCGATGAAGGAGAACGTGACATTGCCGGCACGGTGCTCGTAAAGGTTGAAAGACAGTCTCCGGCCGCCGAGGCTCACAAGCACGTTCTCGGCCGCCTTGACCAGGGGCAGACCTTTGGCCCGGACTTCCCGGTAAAGAGGGGTGAAGACCCGGACCTCGACCCGACCGGTCTCGGCCAGGAACTTGGGCAGCGCGCCGGCGACGTCGGCCAGGCCGCCGGTCTTGGAATAAGGCGCGACTTCGGACGAAAGGAAAGCTATCCTCATCATGGTCCAGCTATTTTACCACAGCCGCCAAAAGCGAAGTCTTCCGCTGCCGGATATTCCCGGATGAAAAACCCTTGAATTGCGCGGGCTGCGGCGCTATAAGAAGCCGGGATGCTAAAAACCGCAACGCCGGACTGGCTGAGGGTCGCGGCCGCCGTCATCAGGCGCGGCGACGGGACCGTTCTCATCGCCCGCAGGTCTGGTTTGGGACCCGAAGGAGGCCGCTGGGAATTCCCCGGAGGCAAGCTCGAGGCGGGCGAGTCCTTCAGGCAATGTCTCGTCCGGGAGTTGAAAGAGGAGCTGGCGGTCGATATCGAGGTCCGCAAGCTCCTCTGCGTCGTTCGGCACGAAGCCGGCCCATCGGGAATAGAGCTCATCGTCTACGAAGCAGGACTCGTTTCCGGAGAGCCGGCCGCCCTCGAGCACGAGGGTCTGGTCTGGGCCGAACCGGCCGCCATGGAAGAGGACGATTTCTGCGAGCCGGACCGGCCGGTCGTGCGACTGCTTAAAAGGGAAAGGCAGGCGGGAGACACGACGACCGCAGGACGGCCGGAACAAAAGGCGGGTTGAGGCGCACAATGGAAAGCGTCAGGCTCAAGCCGGGCAGGGACAAAGCCGTCAGGAACCGGCACCACTGGATCTTCTCCGGCGCCGTGGAGCGCCTGCCCGACTTCGAGGACGGCGCCCTGCTGCCGGTCGTTTCCTCTTCGGGCGAGGCGCTGGGCTGGGCCTATTTCAACCGCAGGACCTCGATAATGGGCCGGATGGTGAGCTTCGGCGACCGGCCGCCCGAGGCCGCCCTGCGCGAGAACATCCGCAGGGCGCTGGAGCTAAGACGCAGGCTTTTCGACCGGCACGTTACCAACGCCTACCGCCTGATAAACGCCGAGGGCGACGGCCTGCCGGGTCTCGTGGCCGACCTCTACGACGATGTCCTGATCATCCAGGTGACGACGCTGGGCATGGAAAAGCTCAAACCGATGGTCCTCGGGATGCTGGCCGAGCTGGTCAAGCCGAGGGCGATCATAGAAAGGTCCGACACTCCCTCGCGCCGGGAAGAGGGCCTCGAGGACCTGCGCGCCGTTCACCTGGGCGAGGACGTGGAGAACGTTCTGATACTGGAGGAAGGGCTAATCTTCAAGGTCGGCCTGAAGGACAGCCAGAAGACCGGCTTTTACCTGGACCAGCGAGAGATGCGCAAGCTCGTCGGACGCCTGGCCCGGGGCAGGACGCTTCTCAACGCCTTCTCTTACACCGGCTCCTTCGCGGTCCATGCCGCCAAGGGAGGAGCCCGGCGGGCAGACTCCGTGGACTACTCTGAAAAGGCCATCGCCCTGGCCAAGGAGAGCTTCGAGCTCAACAGCCTGGCCGCCGAGGCGGGCTTTTTCTTCGTGGCCGACGTCTTCAATTTCCTGCGGCAGCCCGGGCTCGACTACGACTTTATCGTCCTCGATCCGCCGGCCTTCGCCAAGAGGAAAAGCGACGTCATGGCCGCCTGCCGGGGCTACAAGGACATCAACCGGCTGGCCATCCGGCAGGTCAGGCCGGGCGGGCTCATCATCACTTGCTCATGCTCCCATTTCGTGGACGAGGCTCTCTTCCAGAAAGTGGTCTTCGAGGCGGCCGCCGAGGCCGGCCGGAGCGTCAAGATAATCCAGAAGCACCGCCAGGCCCTCGACCATCCGGTCAACATCTTCCATCCCGAAACGGCCTACCTTAAAGGATTCCTGCTCAGCGTCGATTAAGCCGGGAGCATAATCGTGGAGGCCATCCTCTTGCGAGCAAACATCCCCCATTCAGTGAAAGCGCGAAGGACTGAAGAGGGGTGGCACGGCTCCAGTCCCCGCAACGCCCGCAGCGGAAGGGGTTCCCCACGGGGGGATGGGTGGAGCGAGGACGGACGGGGACGAGCCGTGACAGGCCCCCCATTCTAACTCAAGCCCGTCACGGAATTGGGAGGCCATCCTCTTACGAGCAAACATCCCCCGTTCTGGAGCCGCTTTGCTTTTGACGGCGGCGCTAACATATAATGCTCGGCGGCCGGACGAGACGAAGCCGGCCTTGGAGGACCTGATGAACGGAAAGACTGAAGATAAAACTCGGCTGAGGGGCATGCGGATCATCGCCGTGTCGGCCCTTGTCGACCTGGTCATCCTGCTGGCGGCGGCCGAGTTCATGCGGACGCGATTGAAACCCTTCCTGGGTTTCGCCGCGCGCCAGAACCTGCAGCCCGTGCGCTACGCGGTCTTCGGCCTGGCGGCCCTGACAATCTTGATCATCCGCATAATCAAGTCCAGACTCTCCACGGGCACCGCCTGCGACAGGGGAGAGGCCCTTTCAAGAAGGCTCCCGCGAACCAACGCCGTGATCATGGCCCTGGCCGTCGTCCCGGCCCTGCTCGGGTTCCTGCTGTTCCTTCTCTACGGCCTGAACGTCGACCTCTACCTCCTCTTGTTCGCCTCCGCCTGCCTCATCTTCATCTTTTTCCCCAGGGAAACCGCCGGCACAGGGCAGACCGATGTCTGAAGTCCAATGGAGGCGCTGATGAAAACAAAGCCCTTGATAGTCGCCGGGGCCGTCCTGCTGACGGCATGTGCGCTCGCAGGAGGGACCGGCCGGGAGGCGCGGGCACAAGCGGCCGGACCGGAAGTGCCCGGCCTGCGCTACGAGATACGCGTGGAGCTCGACGACGTCAACAAGACGCTCGCCGGGACCGAGGACATCGCCTGGTTCAACCGAACTTCCGAGCCGGTTTCCGACATGCTCTTCCATCTCTACTGGAACGCCTTCAAGAACGAGCAGAGCGTTTTCTTCAAGGAGATGACCGGCGGCTCGCTCTTCAGCCGGGGCGGCCTGCCCAAGGAAGGCGAGTGGGGCTGGATAGACGTCACCGAGGTCCGGACCGACAAGGGTCTGGACCTCACCTCAGGCCTGGAGTTCGTCCATCCCGACGGTCCGGAGACGGCAGGGGACGAAACGGCGTTGCGGGTCAGGCTGCCGGAGCCGGTCCAGCCGGGCGGATACGTCAGGCTGAGCCTTTCGTTCCGCTCCAAGATCCCGAGGACGGTGGCCAGGAGCGGCTACTACCGGGATTCGTTCTTCATCGCCCAGTGGTTCCCCAAGCCAGGCGTCTATGAAGAGGGCCGTGGCTGGAACGCCCACGCCTATCATCTCAACTCCGAGTTCTTCGCCGACTTCGCCGATTTCATCGTCCACATCACCCTGCCCGAGAAGTACGTCGTCGGCGCGACAGGCAAGGAGGTCGAGGTCAAGCCGGCCGGAAAACCAGGTCTGGTCACGCGGACCTACGTCCAGTCCATGGTCCATGACTTCGCCTGGACGGCCGACCGGCGCTACGTCAAGCTGGAAAGGCGCTTCTCCGGAGAGGAAGACGTGTCGCCCGAAGAGTACCGCGAAGCGGCGGAGACGCTGAGCCTCGAGCCCGGAGAGGTCAGGCTGCCCGACGTCCGGATGATCCTGCTCATCGCGCCGGAGCACAAACGGCAGGCCGACCGTCATTTCCGGGCCCTCGCCAACGCCATCAAGTACTACGGTCTCTGGTACGGTCCGTATCCATACGAGACCATCACGCTGGTCGACCCGCCCTTCCGCACGGAGAGCGGCGGCATGGAATACCCGACCTTCGTTACCGGCGGCACCAGGGTCCTGACGCCCAAGGATTATCTTTCGACGGAAAGCGTCATCGTCCATGAGTTCGGCCATAACTACTGGTACGGCCTGTGCGCCAACAACGAGTTCGAAGAAGCCTGGCTCGACGAAGGCATCAATACCTATTCCACGGCACGGGCTATGGACCGGGCCTACGGCCCGGGCCGCCTGCCGGCCTATTTCGCGGGGCTGCCCTTGGGGCCGGTCATCCCCACGCCGAAGATCGGCGAATTCGAGACCTACCGGGCGGCCGCGCTCTTCGCGGTCAGGCTCGACCCGGTGGTGACCGCTTCCTGGAAGTTCTCCGAGCCTATGAGCTACGGCGCCAACGTCTACATGCGGGCGGCCACGCTTCTGCGCACCCTGGAGGGCCTGCTCGGAGAGCCGGTCATGGCCAAGGTCATGAGGACGTTCCAGACGCGCTTCAGGTTCAGGCACCCGACGACCGCGGATTTCATCGCGACCGTGAACGAGGTCTCGGGACGGAACCTCAACTGGTTCTTCGAGGAGCTGTTCTTCGCCACCCGCGACTTCGACTACGGCGTCGCCTCGGTCCGCTCGGCCGAGAAGCCCGCCCGCTGGCGCGGCGTCTTCGACATCGACGGACGCAAAGAAGAGGTCACCGCCGCGAAGATCAAGGAGCTCGAAGAGGCCGAAAAGAAGGACACTTCGACCGCGGCTCAGGCCGGAGCAGCCGTAAGCGGCGAAGGAGCGAAGGAATACGTCACGGTCGTCACCCTCAGGCGCTACGGGGAGGCCCGGCTCGGCGGCGACGCCAAGGTCGAGCTCGTCGTCCGCTTCGAGGACGGCAGCGAGGAAACGCGCTCCTGGGACGGCCGCGACCGCTGGGCCAGGTTCGTCATCGTCAAGCCGGCCCGGTTCAAGGAAGCCCTGATCGACCCCGGGAACATCTGGAAGATCGACATGAACCTGGCCAACAACAGCTACCGCGCCGGCAGCGTGGGCAGGAACGTCTTCAGGCTGATGGCCCGGGTCGTTTTCTCGCTGCAGAACCTTTTCCTGCTGGCGTCCTTCGGGCTTTAAGGAGCGATAACATGACAGTCACCAGAGCTTTCAGCCTGGGCCTGGCGCTTTCCATGCGCGGGTTCAAGGCTCTGCTAACAGTCTGGGCGTCGAACCTCATCTACGCCGGCCTGGTCGCGGCGCCGGCCCTGTTCCTCATCCATTCCAGTCTCGGCTCTTCGCTTTACGGGGACACGGTGCGGCCCTTCGACGTCGACTGGCTGGCCGACATGTTCTACGCGCATCAGGCGGTCGTCCCGGCGTTTATCGGACTGGCTCTGGCCGCGGTCCTGATATACGCCCTGCTGGCCGTGTTCCTTTCCGGCGGGTTGGCCGGACGTCTTCTGGACACAGCCGGCGGCACGACGCTCCGGGAATTCTTCTCGGACTGCGGGAGATATTTCCTGCCTTTCTTGAAGCTGGCGGCCTTCTGGGCGCTTTGTCTCATCTTCGGGCTGGGGTTCGTTTGGAGCCTGCTCGCCCGGATCACGGACCAGGCGGCCGGGAGCGCGAGCAACGAATGGCCGGTCATCATCCTGTCCGTCGCCCGGACGGCGGTGATCCTGCTTCTCCTTTCGTTCCTGCGTCTTTTCCTGGACTACGCCAGGATAATCATGGTCACGGAGAACGAACGGCGGCTTTTCAAATCCCTGAGGCTCGGCGCGGCCTCCGTCAAAGGCCGTTTCTTCAAGGCTTGGCTGCTCTATCTCCTGCTCGCGCTTTTTGCGGCCGCGGGAACCTTCGCCGGCATCCTTATCGCCCGTCATCTCGCCCACCCGGGAGGCGCCGCGCTGGCGCTGGGCGTCGTCGGGATGCAGGTTTACATCGTCTTCCGCGTGCTGGCCCGGTCGCTTTTCATCACCGCCCAGGCGGAATTCCTGAAAGGGCAGCCCTTCTGAGATGTCCGTCGCGGAGATTCGATTCCTGGGCGCCGCCCGACAGGTTACCGGCTCCTGCTATCTGGTCGAGGCCGGCGGGCTGAAGCTTCTCGTCGACTGCGGCCTGCATCAGGAGCGGCCTTTCCTCGGACGGAATTGGGAGAGTTTCCCCTTCGTCCCGGCGGACATAGATTTCGTGCTGGTGACCCACGCCCACCTGGACCACTGCGGGCTGCTCCCGAAACTGGCGCGGGAAGGTTTCTCCGGCCGGGTCCTGGCCACGCCGCCCACCGCCGACATCCTGGGCATCGCCCTTGTCGACTCGGCCCACATCCAGGAAGAAGACGCGGAGAGGAAGAAAAAGCGGCACAAAGAAGAAGGCCGGACAGGCCCGTATCCGGTGAAGCCGCTCTATACCGTCGAGGACGTGTCCGCCGTCCTGCCGATGGTGGAGGAAGTCCCTTACGACGAAGAAACACGCCTGGGCAATGGCCTTTCCGCGCGCTTCAGGGAAGCGGGCCACATACTGGGCTCGGCCTCAATCGAAATCACTGTCGTTTCCGACGGCCGAAGCCGGGTCATCGTTTTCTCCGGCGACATAGGCCAGCGTGACAAGCCCTTCGTCAGGGACCCATTCGTGTTCAGAAAAGCCGATTATCTGGTCATGGAATCGACCTACGGCGACCGGGAACATCTCGACCCGGAGCCGCCCGAGGTCATGCTGGCCGAGGTCATTCTCCGGACCATCCGCAGGGGCGGCAACGTGGTCATCCCGACCTTCGCCATCGAGCGCGCCCAGGACCTGATGTTCTACTTGAGACGCCTTATGAAGACTGGCGTGATACCGGCCGCCGTCCCTGTCTATCTCGACAGCCCGATGGCCCTGGAAGTAACCGGAGCCTTCATGGAGCACCGGGACTACTTCGACGAGGAGAGCGCCGCTCTTCTGGTCTCGGGCGAGAACCCGTTCGCCTTCCCGGGGCTGAGGATAGTGCGAACCATCGAGGAATCCACGGCCATCAACTCCAGCCGGACCCCGGCCATAATCATGGCCGGCTCCGGCATGTGCACCGGCGGCCGCGTCAAGCATCACCTGGCGCACAACCTGCCGCGGCCGGAATCGACCGTGCTGTTCGTGGGCTACCAGGCCCGGGGCACGCTCGGCCGCCAAATCCTGGACGGGAACCCCAAGGTCCGGGTTCTCGGCAGGGAGACACCGGTCCGGGCCGGCGTGGAAATAATCAACGGCTTCTCCGCCCACGCGGACCGTTCCGGACTGCTGAGCTGGGCGGGCGGCCTCGAAAAAAAGCCTCGGGCCGTCTTCCTCTGCCATGGCGACGAGGAGGTGGCCGTGTCCTTCGCCGCGGAGCTCGAGCGCCGGAACGGATGGAGGGTGGAAGTCCCGTCATACAGGGAAAAAGCGAGCCTGGACTGACCCGCCGCGGCTTGTTTCCCTGAATCTGTTCACCCGGCTTTCCGGCGGCCGCCGAGACAGGCGGACATGAGCCTGATATGCTCGGGCGTCGTCCCGCAGCAGCCGCCGATGATGTTCGCGCCGGCCTCGAGAAGGCCCGGGACGTGCCTGGCGAAGTCCTCAGGCGTTTCCAGGTAGGAAAATGAACCGTCGGCGGCGACGACAGGTTGTCCGGCGTTCGGCTGGGCCATGACCGGCAGCTTGGTGAGCGGCCGCATGACCCTGACAAGCTCGAGCATGTCCTCAGGGCCCAGGCTGCAGTTGGCGCCGACCGCTGAGGCGCCCGCCTCTTCCAGGGCCCGCAGGCAAGCGGCGGGCGTGTCGCCCATGAAAGTGAAAAAGCCGCGCGGAGTGCGCTTGAAGGTCATGGTTACAAGGACGGGCAGGTCGACCGCCTTGACGGCGGCCCTCAACCCGCAGAGAGCCTCCCGCAGGTCGTAATGTGTCTCGAGGATGAGAAAGTCGGCGCCGCCTTGGGCCAGGGCTTCAGCCTGTTCGGCGAAGGCCGCTTCGAACTCCTCTTCAAGGAACTCGCCGTGGGGCTTCAGGAGCCGACCGGTCGGCCCCATGCTGCCCGCCACGAACCTGCCGGCCGGCCGGGCGCCGACCGCTATGGCCGCGGCAGCCCGGTTCAGCTCAGGCACTTTCCCTGCCAGCCCCAAGTCGGAAAGCTTCAGCCTGTTGGACCCGAAACTGTTGGTGCTCACGACGTCGGCCCCGGCCTCGAAGTAATCCAGATGGACCCGTCTGACGGCTTCCGGATCGTCCAAGTTCAGCTTCTCGGCCGAACCGGCGAAAGCTACGCCCCGGCGGAGGAGTTCCGTTCCCAGGGCGCCATCGAAAAGAAGGACGCGGCCGGAAGAAAAATCCGAGATAGGGAAGGCCATTTTCACCACTCCTCGATTGGGCCGAACCTCAGGCCGGCGGCGTATATTTCCTGAAAATCGGGACGCGAGGCCAGGTTCAGATGCCGCGCCCGCCGGGATATCCTTTCGGCCCTGAGGCGCGCCTCTCTCGAAAGCAGCATGGCTCTGGCCCCGGCCAGGGAAGCGTTTCCCACGAACTCCACTTTTGAAGACGGAACATCCGGGACAAGGCCCAGGAGCCTGGCGTTTTTCGGGTCGAGACGATTGCCGAAGGCCCCGGCGACGCAGACGCGGTCGAGAGCGCCGGGTCTCAGGCCCGCGTCCTCGAGAATGATCCTGACCGCCGTCTTGACGGCGGCCGCGGCCAATTGGATGTTACGGACGTCCTGTTGATCCAGGAACAGGTCCCCTCCGAGATGGAGCCTCTTCGAAGGCGACAGGACGCGGCCGTCGGCCGCGACCAAGCCCTGCTCCAGGGCGACAGCCATGATATCCACCAACCCCGATCCGCAGACCCCGCGGGGCTCGGCGCCGCCTATGGTCCGGAGCCGAAAGCCTCCGTCCCATCGAACGGCCTCGACGGCGCCCGGACCGGCCAGCATGCCGCAACTGACGACCGTGCCCTCGAAAGCCGGGCCCACCGCGGTCGAGGCGGCCGACATCCGGCGGCCCTTCTTGACCACCACCTCGCCGTTGGTGCCGAGGTCGACGAACAGAACGTTCCCGCGGTAGGCGTCCAAGCCCAACGCCGTCAGTCCGGCCGAAACATCGCCGCCCACGAAGCTCCGGATGTTGGGAGCCAGATAAAGCCGCGTCTGACGGTTGAAGCCCAGCCCGACTTCGGCCGCCGGGAAAGCGGGCCTGGCCGTGAAAGCGGCTTCGAACGGAAGGGCGGCCAGGGAGTCGGTCGGGACGCCGCACAGGAAATGGTTCATGGCCGTGTTGCCGGCGACCGTTATGTCATAGACCCGGTCCATGGCTATTCCCGACCGGATGGCCGCCTCCCGGGCCAGCTCCGCGATCACATCCGCTGCGGCCCTCTGCAGCCGGCGCAGCTTCTGGCGGTCCTGAAAGGCGAAGGATATGCGTGAGACCACGTCCGCGCCGTAAGAGACCTGATGGTTGAGGCCGGAGGCCCGGCCCAAGAACCGGCCGTTTTCGAGGTCGACGAGCTCGACCGCGACGGTCGTGGTGCCGAGGTCGACGGCCAGGCCGCAGACACCCGGCTTCGCCGCGACTGGAATAACGTCGATGAGCTCGCGGCCGGCGTAGACGACCGCCGCCTGTTCGGTTTCCGGAACGGCCCCGGCGCTCGTCGGGCCGGCCTCGATGCCGGCCCGGACCCGCAGCCGCGGCATGCCGAGCGCCCGACGCAGGGCTTGCGGCCGGGGCAGGGGAGGGGAGCCCGTCAAATAGCCTGGAGGTAGGCGGAACAGCTTGACAGCCGGGTCCAGAGGCAGGGAACAAGGCACGGAGCTGTCCAAGACGCTGACCTCGACCCTTCTGGCCGAGGACGGGACAAGCACGGCAGCATCTTCTCGTATCCTGTAGAGGCAGGCACGTTCCCTCAAACCGCGGTCGAGCAGGATGCGCATGAGCTGCGGCTCACGTCCTTCACGGCCCGGCAGGCCGGACATCTCCAGGATCGACACGACGCACTTGCCGCAGACGCCGCGGCCACCGCAATACAGGTTGAGGGGCAGCCCGGCCCGTTCCAGGACTTCGCTAAGGCGGTCCCCTTGCGCGGCTTTAAGCGATATGCCGTCAGGCAGCACCCATAATGAAAAAACCTTCTTCGCCAATCCGACCTTCCAAAGGACCTCTCGAACATAGCATGATAGGACAAATTCCGGCTGGAAGCAAAGAACGACTCGACCGAACCGAGCTCGCGTCCCGCGCCATCTTTTTCGCACGCCGCCCGTATGATATATAGTGAATCGCTTCGTCCAACCAACAGCTCAAGAAGGAGGACGGAACATGGCCGCGAACATATCGCTTTCCCGATCCAGGACCGCCGCGTTGCTCGCGGCGCTGACGCTGGCCGCGCTGGCGACAGGCCCGGCCGAACTGACGGCCCAGAAAGCCTCCAGAGTGGAGAACCTTTTCGGCGGCTTCACCTGGAGGGCCATAGGCCCGGCCGTTATGGGCGGCCGGACTGTAGACATCGAGGCCGTGGAAAGAGACCCCGCGATCATCTATGCGGCGGTCGGACCTTCCGGCGTCTGGAAATCCGAGAACGCCGGCACGAGCTGGGTCCCGGTCTTCCAGAGCGAGCGCACCGTTTCGGTCGGCGCCCTGGCCGTGGCCCAGTCCAACCCGGACATCGTTTGGGTCGGCAGCGGCGAGGCCACCTGCCGCAACTCGGTCACCATCGGCGACGGCGTCTACAAGTCGACCGACGGCGGCAAGACCTGGAAGAACATGGGCCTGGCCGACACCAGGCACATCAGCCGCATCGTCATAAACAGGGGAGACCCGAACATCGTGTACGTCGCGGCTATGGGCCATCTCTGGGGGCCCAACCAGGAACGCGGGCTTTACAAGACCATCGACGGCGGACTGACCTGGACCAAGGTGCTTTACATCAACGAGAACACCGGCATCTGCGACCTGGCCGTGGACCCGGCCGATTCCCAGGTGATCTACGCGGCGGCCTACGAGCACGGGCGCAGGCCCTGGGAGTACGTCAACGCCGGGCCCTCTAGCGGGCTGTGGAAGAGTTCCGACGGCGGCCGCACCTGGAATAAGTTGGGCGGAGGCGGACTTCCCGAAGGCACGCTCGGCCGCATCGGGATTTCGGTCGCCCGCTCCAAACCGGGGGTGGTCTACGCCCTGATCGAGCACAGCGACCCGGGCATCTGGCGCTCGGAGGACAGGGGAGAGACCTGGAAGAGGATGTGCGACGCAGAGACCTTTAGACGGGTGAACAACAGGCCCTTCTACTACAGCCGGGCCTTCGTGGACCCGACGGACGACGCGACGATTTACGTCCTCTCGACGGGACTTTTCGTCTCGAACGACATGGGCCGCAGGTTCCGAGCGATCGGGGGCGGCATCCACTCCGACCACCACGGCTTCTGGATAGACCCGGCCAACCCAAAGCACCTCATAGACGGCAACGACGGCGGCCTCGACATCTCCTTCGACGCCGGCCTGACCTGGCTGCCGGTACAGTCCATCGACGCCGCCGAAGTTTACAACGTCGGCTTTGACCTGCGCGACCCCTACTACGTCTATGTCGGCCTGCAGGACAACGGCTCCTGGGGAGGCCCCGGCAACTCCCTCGACGCGCGGGGCATACTGAACGAGCACTGGTACATCGTCGGCGGCGGGGACGGGTTCTACGTCAAGCCTGACCCGTCGGACTACGCCACCCTCTACGTCAACAGCCAGATGAACGGCATCACCAGGGTGGACCTGCGCCTGGGTCGGGGCAAGTCGGTCAGGCCCCAGGCGCCCTCCGGGGAGAAGCCTTACCGCTTCAACTGGAACTCGCCCATACTGGTATCACCCCATGACCCGAAGACGGTCTACACGGCCGGTAACTTCCTTTTCAAGACGACAGACGGCGGACAGTCCTGGCAGGTCGTCAGCCCGGACCTGACGACCGACGACCCGGCCAAGCAGAAGAACGGCGTCGGGCCGCTCAGCGTCGAGAACACCGGCGCCGAGGTCCATTGCACCATCGTGACCCTGGCCGAGTCGCCGCTCGAAAAGGGAGTGATCTGGTGCGGCACGGACGACGGCAACCTCCAGCTCACCCGGGACGGCGGCCGGACCTGGAAGAACGTCGCTCCATCGATTCCCGGACTGCCCAAGAACGCCTGGTGCAGCCGTGTCGAAGCTTCACGCTTCGAGGCCGGAACGGCCTACGTTTCCTTCGATAATCACAGGCAGGACGATTACAGCCCCTACGTCTACAAGACGGCCGATTACGGCCGGACCTGGAAGCCTATCCGGACCGGGCTGCCGGCGGTCGGCTGGGTCCATGTCGTCCGGGAGGACCCCAGGAACCGTAATCTCCTTTTCACCGGCACGGAATTCGGCCTATTCGCCAGCCTGGACGGCGGCGCCTCATGGTTCACGCTCCACTGCGCGAACCTGCCCACGGTCGCCGTCCACGACATCGCCGTCCATCCCCGGGAGAACGACCTGATCATCGGCACCCACGGCCGGGGCGTCTGGATCCTGGACGACATATCATTCCTCCAGGAGATGTCCGACCGCGTGCTTGACTCCGACTTCCATCTCTTCGGCCTCAGGCCGGTCGTCCAGTTCGCTTCCGCGGCCAGGGGAGAGGGCCTGACCAAGTCCGCCTTCTCGGGCAAGAACCCGGCCTTCGGCCTCAACATCACCGCCTGGATAAAGAGCGACCTGGCCGAGAAGCCGAAGTTGGCTGTCCTCGACGCGGACGGGCGCGCGGTCCACGAGTTCGTTTTCTCCGAGCAGAAAGCCGGTCTCAGAAGGCAGACCTGGAACCTGCAGTTCGTTCCGGAGGCCTCCGACGGCAAAAAGCACCAACCGACAGGCATGGCCGCGACCGCCCTGCCCATGATCGCGCCGGGGAAGTACACGCTGCTCGTGACCCCGGCGGCCGGCGGAAGCCACGAAACGCCCTTCGATGTAAAACCCGACCCCAGGGTCGATTTCTCGCTTGAAGTCTGGCGCGCCCAGTGCCGGGCTTTCGGCGACCTTCTGAAGCTGACCAGGCAATCCAATATGGCGGTCACCGCTCTGCGCGGGCTAAGAAGGCACCTGGACCGGCTTTTGGCCAAAGTCCCTGACGATAAGCCGGATATCAAGGCCGCCCTTCAGGAGCTCGACAAGAAACTAAAGCCTATCGAAAAGGAATTGGTGCCGCCGGATATGACCCTGCTCAACGTCGATTATGAAACCGCCCTGGCCGGAGGGTCTCACCTTATCCGATTGCTCGCGCTCTCTTCGTCTTTGATCGACCTGCCCACGCCGCCCACTGAAATGGACCTGCGCGCAATAAGAGAATTTTCCGAGCGTATGACAGCGAATGTCTTAAAACTGAACACCGATATTATTTCTTTTTTGCCGGGTCTCAACGAAATTCTTAAGAAAGCGGGGCTCGAAACCTTTCCAATCCCAGCTAAGCTCGACCTGTGACCGTAAAAAAAAACACATATTTTATTTATTATTAATTAGTTATCTCAAAGCGAACGCGTATGTATAGCCCTTATCACCTCAGATATAGCTAATTTATTTATTATCTGTTATTTACATAATATCCCGTATATCGTTTGGGTCACCCATCGCAATAAAATACTATACATCGTCGGCACGCCGACATTCAGCGCCAGTGAATTAATTTTGCTCTTGATTCCATCTTCTTATTTCTATATATTCGCATTATACTCATCATCCGTCGAGGAGAAGGCACTTGATCATCGCCGTTACCAATCAAAAAGGCGGAGTAGGGAAGACAACCACCAGCATAAATATCTCTGCGGCGCTCGCTTTGATGGGCAAAAAGGTCCTTCTCGTGGACATGGATCCTCAGGCCCATTCCACGATTTCCCTCGTCAACGACCCGTCTTCATACGAAAAATCCCTATTCGACGTCCTCATGAACAAGGCCGGTGATATCGAACAAATCATCGCCCGCTCCAGCATACCCGGCCTGGACGTTACCGTTACTAGAATTTCCATGGCCAAACTCGAGCCTTCTTTAATTGGAGAGCTCGACGGCCATTATCGTCTTAAGGACGCGCTTGCGGTCGTCAAACATAAATATAATTATATTATCATCGACACCCCTCCGACCCTCGGCCTGATAACACTTAACGCCCTGGTTGCCGCAAGCTACGTCATAATACCCATCCAATCCTCGTATCTATGCTTGGAAGGGACCGACGACCTTCTTGAGACCATCGATAAGGTCAGGAGGATCGCCAATCCCAGCCTGAAGATTATGGGCGTCCTTATCACGCTTCATGATAAGAGGACAAACCTGGCCAGGGATGTAGTGGAGCGAATCAGTCAAGTTTTCGGCGACAGAGTCTTTCAAAATTCCATCTCTAAGAGCGTAAAACTCGAGGAGAGTCCGGCCTATAAGGAAAGCATTTTCACATACGCCCCAGATTCCATCGGGGCCGAACAGTACAGAAAAGTCGCCGAGGAGATAATAAGCCGTGCAAAAAACTAAGAAATCCGGCCTTCCCCAAAGCATCGGCATGCGTCATGACGGCCATTTTGTCGACCTGCTCTCCCATACGCCGGCGGGCCCTAGGGTTCGGATGATCCCGGTGGACAAGATCGACCCCAACCCCCGCCAAGCGCGGACCGAACTCGGCAATATCGAAGAGCTGACCGAATCCATAAGGCAAAAAGGAGTCCTGGAGCCGATACTGGTCCGCTCCATGGGGACCAGGTTCGAGATCATAGCCGGCGAACGAAGATTCCTGGCTTCCAAGGCTGCCGGCCTCAAAGACATCCCTTGCATCGAAATGGATGTCGAGGACCGCGAGGCCATGGAGATCGCCCTGATAGAGAACCTTCAGCGCAAAGACCTGGACGTATTCGAAGAAGCCGAAGGCCTCCAGGCCCTGACCGAGCTTTACGGCTACAGCCATCAGGACATTGCCGATAAGATAGGCAAGGCACGCTCCACGATAACAGAAATAATGTCCATAGCCAGGATTCCAGATGATGTCCGGGCCATTATCAAGTCGGCCGGTATCTTCAGCCGAACCATGATCCTTGAGGTCGCCAGACAAGCGACAACTGACGATATGCTCAACCTGGTAAAGGAAATAACCGAGCGCCGTCTGTCCCGCGAGGATACCAGGGAATTATCCAAGCTCTTCAAGGGCAAAACGAAGAAAATAAAGTATTTCGTATATAATTTTGTCCCAGAGGACCAGTCCTCGACCGACCTTTTCAGGATGAGGCTCGAGTTCAAGAAGAAGAGCATTTCAAAGCAAGAAATAATCGAAGTGCTTGAGAGCATAATCGCTCAACTGAAAAAAGACATTAAAGGCAGAAAATAGCCTCTGTATTCTTCTAGTTCTCCGCGACTTATATCTCAGGATTGAAGCAAACTGCCTTCGGATAAGCTCGAAGACAAACAATCTAGCCGTTTCGGCCTTGGATCGCATTATTAGCATGGAAGCCAGGTTGGCTGCCTTAGGTGATATTAGTTTACATAATATACCTTATGCGACGTTATTAATTAGCCACGAATATTTTATTTATTATCTGTATCTTAGGCTTTTCCACCGACTGTTGAAATCGCCAAGCACATTTTCTCGTCAGGTGTGGAAATCTTTTCAATCCGGACTTCTTCTTTTCGACTAAACAAATAAGGTGAATTTCACATGGCCTATGAGATTTATTTTCTCGTAATGCCAGGGCTGCCCCGGTTGAATTTTGCTGCTTGCTTTTCTCCCGATATTAATTATATTTATTTTTCATTAGGATCAATTAGCCGGCCGCCTGGCTGAAAGGCCCATAAAACATGACGCAGCCAAGAAGAAGTTCTCCGGATCCTTTTGACCTTACCCTTTCCGCGAATCCCTTCCCCGCCATGACAGCCGACTTTAAGAGCGGCCGCATATTATATGTAAATGACAGAGCCATATATATTTATGGCCATTCCAGGGCTTATTTTCTCAGGAAACGACTGACGGACCTTCTTTCCGCAGAGAATTGCCGGTTTATCCGCCGTAAGCTGCTTTCCTCGCCTGCTTTTAGAAAAACGCCCGTCCGACTGACCTGCCGCCTGAACCTGAAGAACCGCCCGAAGGCCGAAGCTGCTGTCCTGGCCTGGAAAATCGTTTACAAGGGTAAAACTGCCGTCCTTCTGGAGTTCCAGGATTCTTCCACGGACAGCCGGGCCTTCAAAGAGCTCCTGCTCAAGGAAGCCGAGCTCCGGGCCACTCTCTACAGCATCGGAGACGCCGTTATCTCCACCGACAGGCTCGGCCGCGTCGTCAGGATGAACCCGGTCGCAGAGCGCATGACCGGCTGGCCGGAAAGAAGCGCCAGGGGCAAGCCCGTTTCCCGAGTCTTTAAAATAATCAATGAGCTTACCCGCAAGCCCGCACAAAACCCCGTCAGGCGCATAATCCGGGAAGGCGTCGTCATCGGGCTCGCCAATCATACCGTCCTCGTGGCGAAAAACGGCCGCGAGATACCCATCGCCGATGCCGGAGCCCCCATCCTGGACGACCGCGGCCAGGTCATCGGGGTCGTCCTCGTTTTCCGCGACCAGACGTCCGAGCGTCGGGCCCAGAAAGCCGTCGCCGAAGCCCGCGACTTCGCCCAGAGCATCGTCGAGACCATGCGCGAGCCCCTGCTCGTCCTTGACCCCGGACTGCGCGTCGTGGCCGCCAACCCGGCCTATTGCCGCCTTTTCAGAAAAACCCCGGCCAGGACCATCGGCCGCTACATCTTCGAGCTGAGCGACGGCGGCTGGAACGTTCCGGAACTGCGCCGTCTGCTCAAGACCATCCTGCCCAAGAACACGTCCATTGAAGGTTTCGAGATGACGGCCGATTTCCCCCGGATAGGCAGAAGGACGATCCTGCTCAACGGCCGCCGGCTGTATCACGAGGGCAAGAAGACCGAGAGAATCCTGCTGGCTTTCGAGGATGTCACGGAAAAAAGAGCGGCCGAGGCGGCCCTGGGGCAGAGCGAAGCGAGGTTCATGACGCTCGCCGACACGACGGCGACGGCCATCTTCGTCTACCGGGAAAAACTCCTCTACGCCAACAAGGCCGCTGAAGCACTTTCCGGCTACACCCAGGAGGAGCTCAGGAAGCTGCCCTTCTGGCACCTGGTCCATCCGGATTTCCGTGACATGGTCAGGGAGCGGGGCCTGGCCCGGCAGCGCGGCGAACCGGTCCCGAGCCATTACCAGTTCAAGGTCCTGCGCAAGGACGGCGAGCCGCGCTGGATAGACTTCACGGGCGGAAGGATAGACTGGCTGGGTCAGCCCGCCGGCATCGGCACGGCGGTCGACATCAGCGACCTTCTGGACCTGCGCCGGGACCTGATCGAGAACGAGCGCTTCCTCGAGAACATCTATACCAGCATCAAGGACGGCATCAGCGTCCTCAATAAGGACCTGAACGTGATCTCGGTCAACCCGGTCATGGAGGAGCGCTATTCGTTCTCGATGCCCATCGTGGGCAAGAAATGCTATCAGGCCTATCACAAGAGGCAGACGCCCTGCCGGAGATGTCCCAGCCGCAGGACCCTCGAGTCCGGCCGTCCCGACTTCGAGCTCATAACCGACGCTCACGGCCATACCGAGCTCTACACCTATCCCCTGGTCGACAGCGCCTCCGGCCGGATTACAGGCGTCATAGAATACGTCCGGGACGTCACCGAGAAGGTCAGGGCCGAGCGGGCCGCCCGCGAGCAGGAGGAGATGTTCCGGGTCCTGGCCGACACGACGGCTTCCGGGATAACCGTCATCCAGGGCGAGCATTTCATCTACTGTAACCCGGCCATGGAAAGGCTCACCGGCTTCTCCCGCGACGAGTTCCTGCGGATGAAGTTTTGGGAGATCATCCATCCCGATTTCAGGGACATGGCCAGGGAAAGGGGCCTGGCCCGGCAGCGCGGGGAAAGGCCGCCGTCCGTCTATGAGCTCAAGTTCACCAAAAAGGACGGCGGCGTGGGCTGGGTGCTGGTGTCCGCGGCGGCGATCAGTTGGGGGGGCAGGCCGGCCGTCATATCCACGCTGACCGACATCAGCGAGCTCAAGGCCGGCTCGGAGCTCGTCCGGACCAGCCGGGAGATGCTCAGGTCGTTCGTCGAGGCCACCCCGGACCTGGCTTTCATCAAGGACGACCGCTTCCGCTACGTCATGGTCAACGCCGCCAACGCCCGGTTCTTCGGGCTCGCGGCGGAGGAGGTCGCCGGCAAGACCGATTTCCAGCTCATGCCGCGGCGGCTGGCCCGGAAATGCCGCGCGAGCGACAAGCAAGCCCTCGAGAGCGAAGGAGTCGTCGTAGCCGAAGATCATACTGACGTCGGCGTCTTCGAGGCCATCAAGTTCAGGATACGACTGCCGGACGGCCGGCTCGGCCTGGGCGGTTACGCGCGCGATATCACAGAGAAGAAGTGGACCGAGCAGGCCCTCCGGGAAAGCGAAGAGCGATTCCGGAGGTTGGCCGAGAACGCCCAGGACCTTATCTACCGCTATACGTTCCGGCCGAGGCGAGGCTTTGAGTTCGTCAACGACGCGGCGACCGCCCTCACCGGATACACGCCGGAAGAACACTACGCCGACCCGGACCTCGGCTTCAAGCTCGTTCATCCGGAGGACCGCCACCTCCTAGAAGGATACTTTTATGGAAAGGGAGCTTTCGGGGAGCCCATCACTCTGCGCTGGATAAAAAAGGACGGCACGGTCATCTGGACCGAACAGCGCAACGTGCCGGTGTGCGACGAAAACGGGCGCGTCGTCGCCATTGAAGGCATAGCCCGGGACATCACCGCCCGCAAGCAGACCGAGGCCGAGCTGCGGCAGCTCAACCAGGACCTGGAGCGCCGGCTTAGGGAGATGGTCATCGTCCACGAGTTGAGCCGCAAGCTCCTCAGCCTGCGCTCGGCCGAGGAAACGGGCCGGGCCCTCGCCTGGCTGCTTAAAGATCTGCCCAATTACGACAGGGTCGAAATCTTCCGGGTCGACGCCCCGACAGGCCGCCTCTTTCCGGTCATAATAGACGCGGCCGGCAAGGAGATACAAGCGTTCTCGGATGAACTGGCAGCCATAGCCAGAGCGAAGTTGCGGGTCGGACGCGGCATAACCGGGGCTGTTGCAGAAACTGGAGACACCATAATAGCGGATGACGTCAAGGCCGACCCCCGTTATATAGAGGCTGACAGGGGGGTCTGTTCCGAGATTTGCGTCCCTCTCAAACTCCCGGAAGGCCGAGTCACCGGAGTCCTGAACATCGAGTCGCGCTCCCCAGCTTGTTTCAGCGACGGCGACGCGCGGTTCCTCGAGACCGTGGCTTCCCTGACCGCGGCCGCCCTGGAGAACGCCCGCCTGTTCGAGGAGACGGAGCGCCGGGCGGCCTTCCTCACCACCCTGAACCAGATGACCGCGGCCTCAGAGAAGCGCAGCGGTGACCTGGCCGGCCTGCTCGAATCGACGCTGTCGCGCGTGCTGGACCTCTTTCGCGTGGAAAAAGGCGGCATCTGGGTGCGCGGCAGGGACGAAGATAGTTCCCTCCCGCCCGTCGTGCGCGTCCTGCGCGGCCTGCCCGATGAATCCGTCGACGCCTTCTTTGATGTGATCAGGGAAACCGGCACGGCCGGCGACAGGACCATCAGCTTCGTCAATCCCGACGACCTCCCCTCCCCCGCCCTGCGGGAGCTGGCCGGCGAATACGGGGTGGAGTCCGGCGTCTATGTGCCATTGAAAGCCGGCGCCGGCCTGACCGGCGGCGCTCTCATCCTTTCCCCACGCGTCCGCCTCTGGACTTCGGACGAGATCTGCCTGCTCGAGACCATGGCCGGCCAGATAGGCCTGGTCGTGGAGCGGACCCTGCTCGACGCGGAAAAAAAACGCCGGCTGGCCGAGCTCGAGACCATCAACCGGGTTTCGGCCGCTCTGAGGACCGCAGCCACGAAGGAAGAGATGCTGCCCGTCCTTCTTGACAACACCCTGAAGGTCCTGGATACCGACTCCGGCTCGATCTGGCTCTACGACCCGGAAAGCGACTTGCTCAAGGTGGTAGTTTCCCGGGGCTGGTTCACCGCGCTCAATCAATTTCCCACTCTCAGCCCGGAGCAGGGCGTCACCGGCCATGTCTTCCAGTCCAAGGAGCCGTATATAATTTCCGATTTCGCCGAGGACCCTCTCGTCCCCGCCGACCGCCGGGCCCTGATACCGCGCGGCTGGAGCGGCGCCATCATACCGATCAAGACCGAAACCGACATCTGGGGCGGCCTAACAGTTTCTCTTCGGCATCCCCGGCGCTTCAGCAGAGAGGAAGTGAGACTGCTCGGTTCCCTGGCGGAGATGGCCGGCACGGCCCTTCACCGCATGCAGCTTTTCGAAGAGACGAGGCAGCGGCTTTCGACCCTGCAGAGCTTGCAGGCTATCGACCGGGCGATAATCTCCAGCCTGGACCTGAACCTTACGCTCGAATTCATCCTCGAACACATCATCGGCCAGCTCCGGGCCGACGCCGTCGGCGTCCTGCTCTTCAACAAGCGGGGCCTGGCCCTTGAGCCGGCGGCCGGCCGCGGCTTCTACAACCTTTCCGGTTACAGAAAGAAGACGGTCAAACCAGGCGACCCGGGCATCGGCCGGGTCGCTCTCAGTCAGAAGTTCATCTATATAACCGACCAGGAAAGCCTGTCTGAATTCGCCAGGCGCCAGATGGTCGCGGAGGAAGGCTTCGTGGGCTACGCGGCCGCCCCGCTCGTCACCAAGAGCGAGGTCAGAGGCGTGCTGGAGGTCTTCTTCCGCAAACCGCCGAGGTTCGACAGGGAATGGACCTTCATTTTCGAGACGCTGGCGAGCCAGGCGTCCATCGCGGTCGAGAACTCGACCATGTTCACGGACCTGCAGCGTTCCAACCTGGAGCTGGCCATGGCCTACGACGCGACCATCGAGGGCTGGGCTTACGCCCTCGACCTGAGGGACAGGGAGACGGAGCACCACACGGAGCGGGTCACCGACATGTGCCTGCGCCTGGCCCGGGAAATGGGTGTCGACGCGGAGGACCTACCGCACATCAGGCGGGGCGCCCTCCTCCACGACATCGGCAAGATGGGCCTCCCGGACTCCGTCCTGCTCAAACCGGGCGCGCTCACGGAAGAGGAATGGGTCGTCATGAAGGCCCACCCGGAAAGCGCTTTCCGCATGCTGTCGCGCATCGAATACCTGAAGCCCGCTCTGGACATACCCTACTGCCATCACGAAAAATGGGACGGAACGGGCTATCCCCGGGGCCTCAGGGGCGAAGAGATCCCTCTAGCCGCCAGGATATTCGCGGTCGTGGACGTCTATGACGCGCTGACTTCCGACCGCCCCTACCGAAAGGCCTGGACGCACGAAAAGGCCGTCGAATACCTCCGCGAGCAGTCCGGTAGGCACTTCGACCCGCGGGTGGTGGAGGCCTTCCTGAGCATCATCGAAGATATCGTTCCCGGCTCCGGGAATTGAAGACGGCCGCCGGAGCGAAAAAGCGCGGCGCCGGCCTCAAAGCCCCTTGCTCATGGCGTTGAGGAATTCCTGGTTGGTCTTGGTCTTGCCGAGCTTATCGATCAGCAGCTCGACGGCCTCGACCTCGTTCATCTGGCTGAGGACCTTGCGCAGGACCCAGATCCGGTTGAGATCGACCTCTTCTATGAGGAGCTCCTCCTTGCGGGTGCCGGAGCGGCTGATGTCGATGGCCGGGAAGACGCGCTTGTCGACCAGCCGGCGGTCGAGGTTTATCTCCATGTTGCCGGTGCCCTTGAACTCCTCGAAGATGACCTCGTCCATGCGGCTGCCGGTGTCGATGAGGGCCGTGGCCAGGATGGTCAGCGAGCCGCCTTCCTCGACCTTGCGGGCGGAGCCGAAGAACTTCTTGGGCTTGTGCAGGGCGTTGGCGTCGATGCCGCCGGACAGGACCTTGCCCGAGGGCGGGACGATGGAATTGTGGGCCCGGGCCAGCCTGGTGATGGAGTCGAGCAGGATGACGACGTCGCGGCCGATCTCGACCAGCCGCTTGGCCTTCTCCAGGACGATGTTGGCGACCTGGGCGTTCCTGGTCGGCGGTTCGTCGAAGGTCGAGGCTACGACCTCGCCGCTGACGCTCCGCTTGAAATCAGTCACCTCTTCCGGCCTTTCCGCGACCAGCAGGACGATGAGGAAGATCTCGGGGTGGTTCTTCTCGATGGATTTGGCGATCGTCTTGAGGATGGTCGTCTTGCCGGCCCTGGGCGGCGAGACGATCAGGCCGCGCTGGCCTTTGCCGATGGGCGTCAGGAGCTCCATGACCCGGGCGTTCATGTTCTTGGGGTTGCCGTCCTGGAGCTTGATCATCTCGAAGGGGTAGAGCGGGGTCAGGTTCTCGAACTGGACGTTGCGCCTCTGTTCGATGATGACGTCCGGGTGCATGAAGTTGACGGCCTCGATCTTGATCAGGGCGAAGTACTTCTCCCCGTTCTTGGGCGGCCGGACGACGCCGGAGATGGTGTCGCCGGTGCGGAGCTGGAACTTCCGGATCTGGGAGGGAGAGACGTATATGTCGTCGGGGCTGGGCAGATAGCTGAACTCCGGGGCCCGGAGGAAGCCGAAGCCGTCCTCAAGGCACTCCAGGACGCCCTCCGAGAACAGCAGGCCCTGCTTCTTGGCCTGGGCCTCCAGGATCTTGAAGATCAGGCTGTGCTTGTTGGAATCCTGGAGCTCCTGGTCCTCGACGCCGATGCCGACGGCGACCTTCTTGAGGGCCGGCACTTCTTTTTCTTCAAGCTCAAGCAGGTTGTACTCTTTCATCTTGACCTCGCTTGGGTATTCTTACCGGCTCGCCTTAGGGTGAGCCTTCCGGGTCTTCGATCGATGTCCAGGGCCTATTAAAAGCTCAGTTGGCTATGGGCGGTTCCTTGGCCACGGTCTTCTCGGCCTCGAGGGCGGGTTCTCCCGGTTTCGGTGAGGACTTGACCGGCAGCTCCCGCGTCAGGACGATTTTCAGGACCTCGTCCATGGTCTCGACGAGGTGTATGGTCATGTTCTGTTTTATCACTTTGGGGATGTCCTTGAGGTCGGGACGGTTGTCAAGGGGCAGGACGGCCTCTTTGATGCCTTCCCTGAAGGCCGCCAGGAGTTTCTCTTTGATGCCGCCGACCGGCAGGACCTTGCCTTTGAGGGTTATCTCGCCGCTCATGGCCACCTTTTTCGAAACGGGTATGTCGGTCAGGAGCGAAATTATCGCCGTGGCAATGGTGATGCCGGCCGAAGGCCCCTCCTTGGGCGTCGACCCTTCGGGCACATGGACATGGATGTCGAAATTGCGGTGCAGGTCCTTGATGGCGTCGAGCTCGTACATCTTGGCCCTGACGAAGCTGAAAGCGGCCTGGGCGGACTCCTGCATGACCTCGCCCAGCTGGCCGGTCAGAGTGAAGTTGCCCTTGCCGTGGATCTTGGTCGCCTCGAAGCGGAGCAGCTCGCCGCCGAACTCGGTCCAGGCCATGCCCAGGGCCACGCCGACCTCTTCCTTGGTATCGAGCTCGGAGCGCCGGAACTTGGGCACGCCCAGGTAGGTTTCGATGTTCTTGAATGTCACCTTTTCCTTGTGACCCTTTCCCTTAAGGACGATCTTCTTGACCACCTTTCGGCAGATCGAGGTGATCTCGCGCTCCAGGCTGCGGACGCCGGCCTCCCTCGTGTATTCCCGGATGATCCTCATCAGCGCCCGGTCGGTGATCTCCAGGTTGTCCGCGGTCAGGCCGTTGGCCGCGAGCTGCTTCGGGACGAGGAATCTCTTGGCGATCTGGACCTTTTCGTCCTCTGTGTAGCCGGGCAGCCTGATGACCTCCATCCTGTCGACCAGGGGCCTGGGAATGGGGTCGACCATGTTGGCCGTTACTATGAACATCACCTGGGACAGGTCAAAATCGGTGTCTATGTAATGGTCGAGGAAGGCGTTGTTCTGCTCCGGGTCGAGGACTTCCATCAGGGCCGCGGCCGGGTCGCCCCGGAAATCGGCGCTCATCTTGTCCACTTCGTCGAGCAGGAAGACCGGGTTCTTGGTGCCGGCCCGCTTGATCATCTGGATGATCCGGCCGGGATAGGCCCCGATATACGTGCGGCGGTGCCCCCGGATCTCGGCCTCGTCCCGGACGCCGCCGAGCGACAGGCGGACGAACTTGCGGCCGGTGGCCCGGGCGATGGACTTGCCCAGCGAACTCTTGCCGACCCCGGGGGGCCCGATGAAGCCGAGGATGACGCCCTTGGGGCTTTTGACCAACTGCCTGATGGACAGGTATTCCAGGATACGCTCCTTGACCTTGTCCAGGCCGTAATGGTCCTCGTTGAGGATGCGTTCGGCGTCCTTAAGGTCCTTCTTTTCGCGCGACTTCTTGTTCCACGGCAGGGACAGCAGCCAGTCGAGGTAGTTGCGGCTGACGGTGGCCTCGGCGGACATCGGCGGCATGGTCTCGAGCCGCTCTATCTCCTTGTAGGCCTTCTCCCGGGCGTCCTGCGGCATGTCGGCCTGGGCCACTTTGCGGCGCAGCTCCTCGATCTCGTTGGGCTGGTCCTCTTTGCCGCGGTACTGCGGGCCTCCGGGCCCGAAGGCTTTTTGACCGGCCTCCCTGGAAGCGAGGCGGCGCCTGGCCGGCTTGCCCCCTTCGCTCCCGAGCGAGGACTGGATCTTGAGTATTTCGTTCTCGAGCAGGTAATTCAGGCGGCGCAGTCTTTCCAAAGCGTTGAAGGTCTCGAGGAGATTCTGCTTCTCCTCGAGCGGCAGGTAGATATGGGAGGCCACGATATCGGTGATGCGCTCCATAGTGTTCTCGCGCAGCGCCGGTATGATGGAATCGAGGTTGGCGGCCTGGTTCAGCTTCAGGTAATCCTCGAACAGGGACAGGACGCGTTTGAGCAGCTCCCGGGACTCGGGCGACCTTTCCTCGACCTCCTTGACGACCTTCGCCAGTATCTTGTAGTAAGGGAACGTCGCCAGGTACTCCACGACCCGGGCCCGGTTCTTCCCTTCTACGATGACCTTCATGCTCCGCTCGTCGGTCTTGACGATGCGGATTATCTTGGCTGTGACGCCGACGGAGTAGATCTCCTTGGGCGTGGGGTTGTCGAGAGAGGCGTCCATCTGGGCGGCCAGGAAGATGAGCTTGTCGGATTCGGCGGCCTTTTCCAGGGCCTGGATGGAGGAGGCGCGTCCGACCATGAACGGCACCAGCGTCGAGGGGAAGACCACCAGGTCCCTCAGAGGTATGAGGGGGATGTCCCGGAAGGTCTCGAACTGGCTGCTGGATTCCGGCATCTTACATGTACTCCGTGCCTCCGGAGGCTCCGGCCGTTTCGCCGGGCATGACGGCCTCTCGGGGCGGCCGCAAGGGATTTATGTCAATTCGACTGGCGTCCGGGGGAAAGCAAGCATGACTTACTCTTGCCTATTCCATTATAGCGTTTCTGAGCAAAAAGTCAACCGACTTCCTGAAGAGGACGGCGTCGACCAAGTCCTCCCGTTTTCCCTCTTTCCTGAGGTATTCCTCGACCGCGGCCGGCGGCAGGTTGTTGGAGCGGGCCAGCCTCTGGACCTCCTCCTGGATTTCGGCGTCGCTCACGGTTATGGCCTCCTTCTCGGCCAGCCTGTCCAGGATCAGGTGGTTCTTCAGGTGTTCGACGGCCTGTCTCCTGGCCTCGGTCCTGAGCTTCTCGAGGGCCGGTTCCGCCAGGGCCCGGCCGGGCAGGTTCTTCAGGAACCTCGTCAGGATGTTCTCCGCTTCGGCCTCGACCAGCGATTCGGGCAGTTCGACATCCACCTTCGAGGCCAGCGTCCGCAGGACTTCAGAGGCCTGCTCGTCGCGGGCCTGCTTTTCCCGGGCTTCGGACAGCTCCCGGCGCAGCCTGTCCCTGAGCTCGGCCAGGCTGTTGAACGAGCCCACGCTTTTCGCGAACTCGTCATCCAGCCCGGGCAGCTTCTTTTCCTTTATCTCCCTGACGCTTACCCGATACTCGACCTCCTTGCCGGCCAGCCTTTTGTTGGGGTGTTCCTTGTCGTGAACCACCCTGCGCAGCCGCGTTTCACCGGCTTCCATGCCCTCCAATATCTCGTTAAGCCAGGCCTCGTTATCCTGCCGGCCGGCGAGGACGACGGCCTTCTCGGCCGGCAGGTACTTTTTGGAGGCAAGCTCGCGGCCCTGGATCTCGACGACGACGTAGTCGCCGGAACCTACCCCTCGGCCGCTGACCGGGACATAGTCAGCCGCTCTGGCCCTCAGCTCCTCGACGGCCCGGTCGACGTCTTCTTCCGTGACCCGCGTCTCGGTTTTCTTGACGCGCACCCCTCTGTAGTCAGGGAGCTCGAACTCCGGGATGACCTCGACTACGACGGTGAAGCGCAGCGGTCCCCCCTCGTCGTGTTGGAGGCCCTTGAGCCGGGGCGAAGCCGCCGGCTTGATGTTCAGGGCCTGGAGCTCGCGCTCGAGGATCCGCGGGATGATCAGGTCGTAGACATCGTGCTTGATATCGTCGTCGAAGTTCTTCCTGACCAGTTCCTTCGGGGCATGGCCGGCCCTGAAGCCGGGCATCTTGACCCGCTCGACATAGCTCTTCAGGACTTTCTCATACTCGGCCGCCACCTCTCCGGCCGGCACCTCGAGTTCGACTTGCCTGCGGCTGGGACTGAGGACCGTCACTTTGGCGCTAGACGCGGTTTCGTTCATCATCTATCCTTTCGTTGACCCGGCGCGAAGAATGGGCAGAGCGGGGATCGAACCCGCACTCCTTCATCAGGAACTAGGTCCTAAGCCTAGCGCGTCTGCCAATTCCGCCACCTGCCCTTTTTTTCTGAACGGATGGGGACAGCCGTTTTACGGTTATGCATTACTGGCGGGAGATTATTTATTACCACAGGACCTGGAAACTGTCAAATGTCCGTGGAAACCGGCGCGGCCTTCCCTTTTTCCTGAAGGGCTTCGACAGGGCACCCCATCCAGCGTGAGCGTCGGGGAAGCCTGAATCGTCCCGCCGTCTCCGATTGCCTGCGCTTTATCCCCGGGAGAGGGAACGCGTCCGGAAACCAAGGGGCGGACTCCGGCCGGGAGCCCGGCGGACACGTGGCCTGTGCCGCCCCCGTCCTCCCTACTTAAGATACTTGCTCAGCTTCTGGGCCAGCGCCGGGTCCAGGGTCTGGAGCTTCTTGTAGATGTCCCGGGCGCTGAACTCCGAATGCAGGTTGATGTAGCAGATGGCCAGGTTGTAGAGGGCGCTGGCGTTGTCCGGCTTGAGCTCGATGCACTTCTTCAGCGGCTCCAGGGCGGACTCGTAGTCCTTGAGATACATGTAGCAGACACCGATGCTGAGCCATCCGGCCGGGTCGTCCGGACGCTGCTCTGCGTACTTGTTATAGGCGGCCGCGGCTTCCTTGTACTTGGCCTGGTTGAAGTAGGAGGAGGCGGTCTGGAACCAGGCGTAGGAGAACTCCGGGTTTATCTCCAGGGCCTTCTGGAAGGCCTGTATCGCTTCCGGGTATTTCTGGAGCTTGAAATACTGCAGGCCGAGGTTGTAATGGTTGTCCTGGTTGCCGGGCTCGAGCTCGACGATCCTCGTGGCCGCCGCAACCGCCTTTTCAGGCTGGCCGGCGGTATCATAGATCTTGACGACCTGCATGTAGTAGTTCTTGGCCCTGGCCTTGTCTATCTCCGCCAGCCTGTTGTAGACGCCCTCGGCTTCCTCCAACCGGCCGGATTTTTCATAGACATCGGCCAGGTTGAGGTTGACCTGCAGGTCGTTGGGCTGCTCCTTCAAGGCCTCGACCAGGGCGGCGACCGCCAGGTCGTACTGTCCCAGCTTCCCCCTGCAGATCCCCAGCCGCAGCAGGGCGCTCCAAGTCGATTCCGGCTTCAGGCTGATGAACTTCTCGTAGGCGCCAGCGGCCTTTTCCCATTCCTGCGTGTTCTCGTAAGCCGTGGCCAGGTCGACGTAGAGTTCCTTGACCCCGAGCCCGAGAGAAGCGGCCTTTTCAAAAGAGGCCGCCGCTTCGGGGTTCTTCGACATGGCCATGAGCACCCGGCCCAGCCCGTAGTGGGCTTCGGCTCTTTCCGGCTCGGTCTCGATGACCCGGCGGTAGGCTTCGGCCGAGCCTGAAAGGTCCCTCTGGTTGGCGTATAGTTGGGCCAGTATGAGCCAGCCGGCGGTTAAGGAGGGGTTGAGCTTGACGGCCTTTTCCAAGTACGGCCTGGCCGCTGAAGCGTCGCCTAGGAGGAAAGCCATGCGGCCGGCCAGCCAGGCGCCTTCAAAGGTCTCGTAGTATTTTTCTTTCTGCAGGTCCTTGAGGGCCGTAGGCTTCTGGGACGTCGAGACCGCCTGGACGAGCGGGAACGGGACGCCGAACCGAATCCTTCTGTCCAGCACCTGGACCATGCCCACGACCTGTCCGGCCAGGTTGAGCAGCGGACCGCCCCGGAACTGCTCCGGGACCGTCAGGGAGAAATCCGCTGTCTTGAAGCCCCGCTCGAGCTCGCGGACGCGCCTCACCGTCCCTTCGGAGATGATGATGGAACCGGCCTCGTTGGAGCCGAGGGCGAAGAGCCTCTCCCCCTCGGCCAGGGCGTCGAAGCTGCCCGGCGTCAGAGGCTGGAACTTGCCCTTCACGCGAAGTATGACGATGTTGTGGGCCTTGTCGAATCCGACAACCCCCTCGACCCTGAATTTCTTCTCCCTGGCGTTCATGACCTCGGCGTCCGCGGCCTGGGCGGCCATGTCGTAAGCGGTCGCGACCAGGTCCTGGGCCACGACGATGCCGCTGCTCTTGGCGATCTCGGCCCTGTCCGGGCCGTAGAAGATCACGGCCAGAACGCCAGCCTCCGCCTGGGCCTGAACCTTGGCGGCGTCTTCGGTCTGGCCGAAGCCCGGCAGACAGGCCAACCCCAGGGCCAGAAGAATCAAGGGAACCCTCTTCCGGATTTTCATCCTTTGCCTCCTTCTCAGGAAAACGCTCGCGAGAAAAGCCGGCGGGCTTAATTTAGTCAATAACATCCCCCGCTGTCAACCGCAATTCCGGGCTAAATGGCACAGAGCGCTACACCCAGAAGCCCTGGCCGCCGTCCGAAAAAACCGGAGCTATTGCCGACGGATACGGCGGAAAACGGAAAACCGAGGGCGGGCGCCGGATCCGAGCCGGCACGGCAGGCAATATCTTTCCGCAAAGCGCTTTTTCGTCCATTGTAATCGTCGTACGCATGGCGTCCCTGCTCGCCGCCCACGGCTTGCGCACCCGCGTGGAGGTCAGGAGCCGGGTTCGGCAAGCGCCGCTTGTGCGGGCTTGCGGCCGGGACAAAAAAGCGTAAAATGGCTCGATAAGGCCGAGAATGACAGCTCCAAACGCGGCCCCGGACCGGCACGTCAAGGACAGGAAGGTCTATTTTCTGACCCTCGCTGGCTCGGTCGTCTGGATGGCCTTCATCTTTCTCGCTCCCTATCTCAGGAGCCGGGGCGCGGCCGCGCCCGCGGCCTTCATCTACGCCGTTTACGCCAACGTCTGCCATCAGATCCCTGCCCGCAGCTTCCACCTGGCCGGCCAACCGCTGGCCGTCTGCGGCCGCTGTCTGGGCATTTACGCTGGCCTTCTGGCCGGGCTGCTGGCCCTGCCGCTTGCGCGGCGCTTTCCCATCCCTCCTCTTCCTCGTCCGCGGACATTCGTTCTCTTTACGCTCCCCATCGCCGTTGACTCCCTTGCCGGCCTGATCGGGGTATGGCGCTCGCCGATAGGGGTGCGATTCCTGACCGGGCTTGTTTGGGGCAGCCTTCTGCCCGGATTCCTGCTTCCCGGCCTCAGGGAGCTCCTGGCCCTGGCCCATCCGCTCATTGACGGTTTGCGTTTGACATCCCGGAAAACGTAAAATAGGGTTCGATGACCGAATCGACGCTTAGGAGCCAGGATGGAAAATAACAAGATCGATTATTTGACCCCGGCCCTGATCTGCGGAGGAGCGGCCGGCGTGGTTTCCGCTCTGCCTTTCCTCAACCTCGTCAACTGCCTTTGTTGCCTGTGGGTCGTGGGCGCGGCGGCAGCGGCAGTATACCTCGTGTCGCGCCGGACCCCGACCGGCCTCAAGGTCGGCGACGGCGCCCTGACAGGAGTCCTGACCGGGGTCGTTGCCGCGGTCGCCGAGACGGTGGTCGGCCTGCCGCTCAAAGGCTTCAACTTGGCCGTATCCAGGAGGTTCCTGGAGAAGATGTCTGAATTCGCCCCGGAGATGCCGGCCGGCTGGGATGAGTGGCTCAGCCGGACCTCCGGGGGTTTCTCGCCGGCTTTCTTCCTGCTCGGGCTATTCGTCACCGCCGCCGTGTTCGCCGTGTTCGGGGCCCTGGGAGGCGTGATTGGCGTCTCGCTTTTCGGCCGCCCCAAGACCCCCGTTCAGCCGACCCGGCCGCCGGCCCAAGGACCCGGTGATGCGTCTTAAGGCCCAGGTCATCGTCAACCCGGCCTCCAACAAGGGCCGGACGAGAAGGCGCTGGGCCGAGATCCGCGCCGCCATCCGGGGATTCATCAAGGAATTCAAGTGTGAGTTCACGGAGAAGCCGCTGCACGCGTCCGAGATCGCGCGCCAGGCCGTCAAGGAGGGCGTGGAGCTCGTCATCGGCGTCGGCGGCGACGGCACCATCAACGAGATCGCCAACGGCTTCTATGAGAACGAACGCCTCATCAATCCGGAAGCGACCATCGGCATCCTGCCTTCCGGCACCGGCTGCGACCTGACCAGAAGCCTCAACATACCGCCCGGCCTCGGCGGCGCCCTCAAGGTCATCACCGAAGCTCCTTCGGTCCGCATGGACGTCGGCCGCGTCACTTACACCAACAATGAAGGCGCGCCCGAGGAGCGCTTCTTCCTGAACGTGGCCGATTTCGGCCTGGGCGGCGAGGTAGTCAGGCGGGTCAACGAGCGCCGACTGCGACGGAAGGCCTCCTCTTACGTGCGCTGCCTGATATCGGCGATGGCGGAATACCGGAGCAGAAGGGTAAGCATCAGGGTAGACGACCGCGATATCCCGGAAGGCCGTTATCTGATAGGCGCCGTGGCCAACGGCCGTGTTTTCGGAAAGGGCATGAAAGTGGCGCCACTCGCCAGCCTCGACGACGGGCTGTTCGACGCCATTCTCGTCAAGAGCATGAGCTTCCTCGAGTTCTGCCTGAACGGCTGGAAACTCATCAACGGCTCGCACCTCGGCCATCCGAAAGTGAGTTTCATCCGGGGACGTTCGGTCGAAGCCGCTGCGCTGGAGCCGGCCGGGATACTGCTCGAGCTCGACGGGGAGCAGGTGGGCCGGCTGCCGGCCAGGTTCGAGCTCCTGCCGGGCAGCCTGCCTGTCAAAGGGTACCCGGCGAGGGGTTAGCCGCCGCTCTTCTTCTTGACCAGGTTTATGTCGTTTGTCAGCACCAGCCTGCCGTTGTCGTCGTAGAACCTGTATATTTGGCTGCCCGGCCCTCTGATGACCTGCCGGCTGTAGGAGGCCTGGATGCGGGCGATATAGTCGCGCGTCTCTTTATAGGGCGGGATGCCGCCGTACCTGCGCACCGCTTCCTGGCCGGCGTTATAGGCGGCCAGGACCAGCCTGGTCTGGCCGTTATAAAGACCTATCAGGTCCTTTAGGTACCTGGTGCCGCCTTCGATGTTCTGCGCCGGGTCGAAGACGTTGAGCACGCCGTAATGACTGGCCGTCGCCGGCATCAACTGCATCAGGCCCAAGGCGCCCCTGGCCGAAACGGCGAAGCGCTCGTAGTTCGACTCGGCCTTGATTATAGCGTGGATCAACTCGGGGTCGACGCCGTGCCGGGCCCCGGCTTTCTTGACGATGGGGTCGTAGAGGTTCTTGAGGTCGGCCGGAGAGACGGCCAGAGCGGATGCGGCCGCGAGAACCACAGCCATCATGATGTATGCGGGACGCCGGCCGGCGGACGGAAACCGGCCGACGGGATGCTTTCCCATCGAACCCGGCCCGAAGATCTTCATGCCGCAGTTTTCTCGATGATCCGGGGCAGCTCCTCGAAGAGCCTGTCCAGCTCGCCCGGTTTCTTGCCGCCGGCCTGGGCGAAATCGGGCCTGCCCCCTCCCCCGCCGTCTATGATGCGCGAGATCTCCTTGATCAGAACGTCGGCCCTGAGCCTGCCGGTCAGGTCTTTGGCTATGGAAACGACGACATATACCTTGTCGCCCTCGGTTTCACCGAGTATGACGGCCCCGCCGCCCATCTTCTGCTTGAGCGAGTCGGCCAGATCCCTGAGTTCCGCCATGTTCAGGCCATGGACCCGGCGTATGAGGACCTTCATGTTCTTTATCTCGAGCACGCGGCCGGCCTCCGGTTCGACGGAGCCCTCGGCCAGTTTACGCCTCAAACGGCCGGCTTCTTTTTCGAGCTCCTGGACCTGCTCCCGGAGCTTGTCCGCCCGCAGGGCCAGCTCCCGGCGCGGCGCCTGCAGGCTCTTTTCAACGTCGCCGAGGACATCCTCTAGCTCCCAGACATGTGCAAGTGCCGCCCGTCCTGTCAGCGCCTCGATCCTCCTGATGCCAGAAGCGACGGATGCTTCCGAGACGATCTTGAACAACCCGATCTCGCCGGTCGACCTGGCGTGGATGCCGCCGCAGAGCTCCTTGCTGAAGTCGGCGACGCTGACAACGCGCACCTTCTCCCCGTACTTCTCCTCGAAAATGGCCGTAGCGCCTTCCTTCAGGCCCTCCTCCAGGCTGGTCACCCTGATGGTGACAGGCAGGTCCCGCCGTATCTGGATGTTGACCAGTTCCTCCACCCGCCTGAGCTCTTCCCTCGACAGCCCGGCGAAGTGGGTGAAATCGAAGCGCAGCCGCTCGGGTGAAACGAGCGAGCCCGATTGCTTGACGTGGTCGCCCAGCACCTGTCGCAGGGCCGCGTGCAGCAGGTGGGTGGCCGTGTGGTTGAGCGAAGCGGCCTGCCGCCTTTCCAGGTCGACGCCGGCGCTGACCCGGTCTCCCGGCCTGAGCTCTCCGGAAACGGCCTCCACGCTGTGGGCGATGATGGCCGGGGAAAGGTAATACGTGTCGCGGACCCGGCCGAAGAAGCCCTGGTTCAGGACGGCGCCGCTTTCCCCGACCGCGCCGCCGGCCTCGGCGTAGAACGGTGTTTCGGACAGGACCACTTCGCCCTTCTCGCCAGCCTTCAGCGCTTTCACGGTTTCACCGTCCCTGAGCAGGGCCAGAACCGCGGCGTCCGCGACCTCGCCCGTTTCGTAGCAGCGCGGCTCGACCTTTAGCCCCTGGAGCTCCTCGGGCAGCTTCTGTTCCTTCATCTTCTCTTCGCCCTTCCACGACTGCCGGGCCCGCTCCCGCTGCTTCTCAAGCTCCTGTTTGAAGCCGGCCTCGTCCACAGCCAGGCTCTTCTCCTGGGCCAGTTCCTGCGACAGGTCCAGCGGGAACCCGAAAGTATCATAAAGGCGGAAAAGCACGTCTCCGGGAATGACGCCCTTCTGACTGTCCGCGGCTTCCTTGACGGCCTGGTCGAAGAAGCGCAGGCCGCTCGACAGGGTCGCGGAGAACCGCTCCTCTTCGGCCAGGCAGACCCGTGAGATGTAGTTCATGGAGGCCAGAAGCTCCGGGTAGGCCTCCTTCATGATATCGCCCACCCGGCCCGTCAACTTGTATAGGAACGGCTCTTCGATCCCGATGAGGTTGCCCTTGCGGAAGGCCCGCCTGATGAGCCGCCTCAGGACATAGCCTCGGCCGTCGTTGGCCGGGTTGACGCCGTCCCCTATGAGGAAGGTGACGGCCCTGACATGGTCGGCGATGACCCGGACCGCGACGTCGGCCTCGTCGCCCGACGGGTATTCCCTGCCGGCAAGCTCCGTGACGGTTTCAATAAGCGGCGCGAAAAGATCGGTCTCGAAATTGCTCCTTTTTCCCTGGAGCACGGCGGCCATCCGCTCCAGGCCCATGCCGGTGTCTATGGAAGGCGAGGGCAGGCGCTTGATGACGCCGCCCTCGTCCTGCTCGAACTCCATGAAGACCAGGTTCCAGAGCTCGACGAAGCGGTCGCTGCCCTGTTCGATCAGCTCGCGCGGCTCTCCGGCCGCGCCGTCCGGCCCGAAATCGAAGTGGATCTCGGAACAGGGCCCGCAGGGGCCTGTCTCACCCATGGCCCAGAAATTGTCTTTCTTGCCGAAACGGAAGATGCGTTCCTCCGGCACTCCCACTTCGCCGGCCCAGATCCGGTAAGCCTCGTCGTCATCCTGGTAAACCGTCGCATACAGCCTGTCCGGCGGCAGACCGAAGACCTTCGTCACAAGCTCCCAGGCGTAATGGATGGCCTCCTTCTTGAAGTAGTCGCCGAAGGAGAAATTGCCCAGCATCTCGAAAAAGGTATGGTGCTTGGCCGTCCGGCCCACGGTCTCCAGGTCGTTGTGCTTGCCGCTGACGCGCAGGCACTTCTGGACGGAAACCGCCCGCCGGTAGCTCCTTTTTTCCGCGCCCAAGAAAACGTTCTTGAACTGGTTCATGCCGGCGTTGGTGAACAGGATGGTCGGGTCGTCGCGTGGGACGAGCGATGAGCTCCTGACTACCTTGTGGCCTCTGTCGGCGAAAAAGCGCAGGAAGGCCTCACGGATCTCCTGGGCTCTCATGGAAGCTATTCTTCGCGGCCCCCTTCGCCCTCGACCCGTTCGACCTTGGACATGGACTTCTCCATCTCCTCGAGGGCGATGTCCAGCGTCGACTGGATGCCCATGACCCGGAGCTTGAAATTCTCGGCGTTGGAAGAATATTTCATGCCCTGCTCAAATGAGATGTACCCGTCGCGGTAAAGCTGGTAGATCGACTGGTCGAACGTCTGCATGCCGTACTGAGAGACGCCCGAGGCTACCGCGTCGCGGATCAGGTTGGTCTTCTCCTTGTCCGCGATGCACTCCTGGATGTATGGGGTCGAGATCATGACCTCGACGGCCGGGACGCGGCCCTGGCCGTCGATCCGGGGTATCAGGCGCATGGATATGATGGACTTGAGGATGCCCGCGAGCTGCAGCCTGACCTGGCGCTGGTGATGCGGCGGGAAGACCGAGATGATGCGGTTGATGCTTTCCGGCGCGTCCAGAGTGTGCAGGGTGCTGAAAACGAGGTGGCCGGTCTCGGCCGCCAGGAGCGCCGTTTCGACCGTGTCCAGGTCGCGCATCTCGCCGACCAGGATGACGTCCGGGTCCTCGCGCAGGCAGGCCCTCAGCCCGCGGCCGAACGACGTGACGTCCATGCCGACTTCCCTCTGGCTGATGGTGCTCTTCTTGTCCTTGTGCAGGTACTCGATGGGGTCCTCGATGGTGATGATGTTCTCGCGGCGGTAGGTGTTGATGTATTCCAGCATGGCCGCGAGAGTCGTGGTCTTGCCGCTTCCGGTCGTCCCCGTGACCAGAACCAGGCCCCTCTGGAACATCGAGATCTTTTCCAGGACCTCGGGCAGCAGGAGCTGCCGGATGGTCTTGACCTCGAGCGGGATGATGCGCAGGGCGATGGCCAGGGAGCCGCGCTGATAGAAGATGTTGCCGCGGAAGCGGCCGAAGCCCGACAGGCTGTAGGCGAAATCTATGTCGAAGTCCTCCCGCAACCGCTTGAGCTGGAATTCGGTCAGCATCTGGTGGGCCAGTTCCTCCGTATCCGCCTGGGTCAGCTTGGGATAGCCGGTGAGCGGCGTCAGGGTGCCGTTTATCCGGAGGATCGGATGGTTGCCGGCCTTGAAATGAAGGTCCGACGCGTCACGTTCGATCGCTATCTTCAAGAATTCGTCAATGACCATTGTGGCCCTCCCGTTCAGCCTGATCCAACACGGTGTAGTCTCTGCCCTCCCGGACCGCCGGGATCTCCGCCTCACGGCGGATCAGGCGCTTCCTTCAGCCTCGGAGCTCATGATATCCCAGCCCCGGGTCGAAGTCAATCAGGAAACCCGGGGACAGGAGCCGACCTGAGGCAATTGGCATCTAGCTCGACCAGGAGCAGCTTGACGCGCCCGTTGGGAACGACCCTGCGGCTCGTGCCGCGCGGGGTCACTATGAATCCCAATTCAGTTCTTCTCCCCGCAGTGGGGACAGACAGTGGCCCGCAGGGGCAGAGGCCGGCGGCAGTTCCAGCACAGGGCCGCCGTCTTCTGCTCCCTGGCCCGTATCCTCACCATGATGTCGTCGAGCTCACTTGTGCGGGGTTGCGCGCCCTTGTAGAGCGACAGGTCCCGAACGAGCTCCGAGGCGCTCCGGTAGCGATCCTCCACTTTGGGCGCCAGGGCTTTCATGATTATGGCGTCGAGTTCTTTGGGGACGCGGCCGTTCCGCAGGCGCGGCGGAGTTATCTTGCCCTGCTGGGCCTTTTCCAGGATCTTGAAAGGGTCGGGGTCGAAGATGGGCGGCCGGCCGATGAGCATCTCGTAGAAGATGCAGCCGATGGAATAGAGGTCCGCGGCGTAGCTGGCCTTGCCCAGGAACTGTTCCGGGGCCATGTACGGCGGGGAACCTATCCGGGTCGAGGCATACTGGACGGAGTTCAGCCAGGCCGACGTGCCGAAATCCGTGATCTTGACCGTCCCCTCCTCGGAGATCATGATGTTGGACGGCCTCAGGTCGCGGTGGATGATCTTGTTCTTGTGGGCGTGGTCTATGCCGTGGGCGACCTGCTTTATGTAATCCACGGCTTGCTCCGGCCCCAGCACCTTCTCTTTTTCCAGGACCTTCTCCAGCGTCTGGCCTTTGACGTACTCCATGACCATGAAAAAGACGTTCTTTTCCTTTTCAGCGCCCAGCATACGCACGATGTTGGGATGGCTCAGGGCGGCCTGCAGGCGGGGCTCCTTGAGGAGCTTGTAGAGTTCCATGGACTGCTTGTGGGGCACCTTGATGGCCACCTTGATGTCCAGCCAGGTGTCCTTGGCCAGAAAGACCGAGCCGAAGCCGCCGCTGCCGAGCGACCTCAGGATCTCGTACTTGCCTACCTTCTGTCCTTGCAGGAACATGTCAGTGGTTCAAATAATGGGCGGCCAAAAAAAGCCCCGCCAGCGCGGCCGTTTCGGTCCTGAGCAGCCGCGGTCCCAGCCAGACCGGCATGTAACCCCCGGTCTCGAACCGCTCCATTTCGCCTTTTGTCCAACCGCCCTCGGGCCCGACGGCGATGGTGACCAAGCCGGGTGCTCGGTCCGAGGCGGCCGCGTCCCCGGCCGTTTCAGCCAGGGCCTCCTTGAACAGCCGTCCGCCGTGCTCCGAGAGAACGAAGCTCGGACCGGCCGCATCGCGGGCCAGGAGCTCTTCCAGCTTGCAGGGCGGGTGAAGAGCGGTGAGCGTGGCGCCTTTGCTTTGCTTGACCGCCTCGCGGATGATGGCTTCCCATCGGCGGCGCTTGCCCGCCGCCCGGGATGACGGGAACCCGACGGAGCGGGCCGTTTCGACCAGGACTATTTCAGACGCGCCGACTTCGGCCGCCTTCTGCAGCACGAACTCCATCTTCCTGGCCGGCAGCAAGGCCTGAACCAGCCTGAGCCTGAACCTGACGGGCTCGGGCTCCAGCGCGGCCTTGACTTCCAGCTCCGTCCCGGCGGGGGTGATCTTTACGACCACCGCACGATACCTGATACCGCCGGCGTCGAGCAGGATGACCTCCTCGCCTTCCCTGACCCGGGCCGCCCTGGCCAGATGCCGGTGCTCCGGACCGGCCAGGAAAACCCTGCCGTCCTGCGTGTCCACCCGCGGCACGTAGAACTGGTTAGCGGTCAAACCCGGCCTCGTCGCTCACTGGAAGATGTTCTTCAACCGATGCAGGACGCTCTTGTCCACCGCTTCCAGGTCCTCGCCCCTCAGCTCGGCGAGCTTCAGCAGCAGGGCTTTCTGCTCCTTGGTCAGGTGCTCGGGGGTCCTGACTTTGACTTTGACGAAAAGGTCGCCCTTCCTCTGGCTGTTGAGGTCCGGCAGGCCCTTGCCTTTGAGACGGATGATCTCGCCTGGCTGGGTGCCGGCCGAGACCTTGAGGACTTCAGTCCCGTCGAGGGTCGGTATCTCGACACGGGCCCCGAGCGCGGCCTGGGTCATCGAGATCTCTATTTCGCAGGCCAGGTCACGGCCGTCCCTTTCAAAAAAGGGATTCCGGTCGACCCGCAGAAGGATGTAAAGGTCCCCCGGGGGCATGCCGGCGTCCCCTGCGTCGCCCTCGCCCTGCAGCCTGAGCCTGGCGCCGTCCGCGACGCCCGCGGGGATCCGGACCTTGAGGGTTCTCTTGCCTTTGACCTGTCCTTTGCCCTGGCATTTCTCGCAGGGATGGGCAATGACCTCGCCGCGACCCTGACATTTTGCGCAAGTCCTGGTCACGGTGAAAAAGCCCTGCTCGTAACGGACCTGCCCCCGTCCCCCGCAGGCGGGGCAGACCGAAGGGCCGCTGCCCGGTTTCGACCTCGTCCCGCCGCATGACGGGCAGGTCTCGGCCCGGGAAAGCGAGATCTCTTTTTCCACGCCGCGGGCGACGTCCTCCAGGCTGACGCTGACCTCCAGGGCCAGGTCCCGGCCCCTCTGCCTTGCCCGTTCGCGGCGCGATTCCCGGCCGCTGAAGACGTCCCCGAAGCTGAAGCCGAAGAAATTGCCCAGGATGTCCTCGAAGTCCGCGAAGACCGAGGAGTCGAAGCCGGAAAAGCCCTGGAAGCCCTCCACCCTCAGCCCTTCCGGGCCGAAGCGGTCATAGGCCGACCTCTTATCCGGGTCAGCCAGGACGCTGTAGGCCTCGGCCGCTTCCTTGAACTTCTCCTCGGCCTCCCTGTTGCCCGGGTTGCGGTCGGGATGGTACTTGAGCGCCAGGCGTCGGTAGGCCTTCTTTATTTCTTCCTGAGAGGCGTCCTTGGAAACGCCGAGTATCTCATAATAATCACGCTTTGGCATCGGAGTCCAGTTTGACGAACTCGGATTTCTTGCGGTCTTCGATCAGGGCGTCGATCGCGCCCGGCTGCAGGCCCGAAGAGGGCTGGACGATTATCTTCTGCTCCAGGCCGGTGGCCGTGTCCCGGGCCGAGACGTGGGCCAGGCCGTCGGCGTTTATCTCGAAGGTGACGTCGATCTGGGGGACGCCGGCCATGGCCGGGTCGATGCCCACGAGCTCGAATACGGCCAGGGATTTGTTGAGCGAGGCGACCGGGTAATCGCCCTGGAGAACATGGATGCGGACCCGCCTCTGGTTGTCCTCGACCGTGGTGAAGGCCTTGGTCTTGCGGACGGGTATGGTGGTGTTCTTCTCGATGATGACCTCGTAGCCGTCGTTCTCGGTCTCGATCCCGAGCGAGAACGGGGTCACGTCGAGCAGCAGCACCAGGTCGCTCGTGGTCCTGTCGCGCAGTATGCCCGACTGGACGGCGGCGCCGACCGCCACGACCTCGTCGGGATTGATGTTCTCGACCGGCGTCTTCCGGAAGAACTCTCCGACCGTGCGCTTGACCAGGGGCATGCGCGTCTGGCCGCCGACCAGGATGACCTCGTCCACCTGGTGGACGCTGACCTTGGCGTCCGCCAGGGCCGTCTCTATGAGCGGGATGGTCTTTTCGACCAGGTCGATGGTCAACACCTCCAGGATCTGCCTGGTGACCACGCGGCGCAGATGGCGGGAGGAGGAGCGGTCCGAGCTGATGAAGGGCAGGTTTATCTCGGTCTCGCCTATGAAGGACAGTTCCTTCTTGGCCTTCTCCGCGGCTTCCTTGATCCGCTGCATGGCGAACTTGTCGCCGGGAAGGTCGATTCCGGTCTCGTTCTTGAAGCCGTCCACCAGCCAGGCGACCAGCCGGGCGTCGAAATCTTCGCCACCCAGGTAGGTCTCGCCTATCGTGGAGAGCACCTGAAAGATACCGTCGCGGATCTCGAGGATGGTGATGTCGAATGTCCCGCCGCCCAGGTCGTAAACGGCCACCACTCCGTTCTGCCTGGCGTTGAGGCCGTAGGCCAGGCCGGCCGCCGTGGGTTCGTTGATCACCCGCAGGACCTCCAGCCCGGCGATGCGCGCCGCGTCCTTGGTGGCCTGCCGCTGCGCGTCGTTGAAATGGGCCGGCACCGTGATCACGGCCTCGGTCACCTCCTCGCCCAGATAGGACTCGGCGCAGGCCTTGAGGTAATAAAGGATCATGGCCGAGATCTCCTGCGGCGAGAAGGACCGGGATTCGATGTCTATCATGACGTCGCCGTTCTCGGCTTCGGAGATCCTGTAGGGCAGTCTGCTGCGGGCCTCGCTCACCCGGGGCGAGTTGAACTTCTGTCCGATCAGCCTCTTCACGGCGTAGACGGTGTTGAACGGGTTGGTCAGCGCCTGCCGGACCGCCGGCGTGCCGACCAGGCGCTCGCCGGCCGATGTGAAGGAAACGACGGACGGCGTCGTGTTCAGGCCGTCCAGATTGGGTATGACTATGGGGTTGCCGTTCTCGAGGTAGGCGACGCAGGAATTGGTCGTGCCCAGGTCTATGCCGATCGTCCTTCCCATGCTCAACTCTTCTTGGGCATCAGGACCTTGACCATGGCCGGCCGGAGCAGCCTCTTGTTGAGGAAATAGCCTTTCTGCAGGATCTCGCCTATCTCAGGCTCCTCGAGGCCTTCGACCTCCTCGACGCTCGTGGCGTGGTGGATGTTGGGGTCGAATTTCCTGTCGGTCGTGTCCATGTCCTGAACGCCGTTCTTGGCCAGGAGGGCCTTGAACATGCGGTAGATGAGCTCGACGCCTTCCCGGAAGGACTTGCCGTCGGCCTCCTCCTCAGGCCGTTCCAGGGCCCTCTCCAGGTTGTCGATGATCGCAAGAAGCTCCGCCAGAAGGTCGCTCAAGGCGTATTGATAATACTCGTCCTTTTCCCTCTCCAGGCGCTTGCGCAGGTTGTCCATGTCGGCGAGCTTGCGCAGGTAAAGGTCCTTGAAGCCGTCGAGCTCCCGTCGCAGGGCGGCTATCTCCTCGTCCTTGGCCTTGATCACCTCCAGGAGCGCCTGGGCCTCCGGCTCGGAGGTTTCAGCGGCGGCCTGCGCCCGGCCGCCTCGAACCGCCTCCCCGGCTTGGGCGGGCTGCTGGCGGGCCTTTTTCCTCGCGTGCTTCTCCTGTTTGGCCGCGTCCGCGCCGCTTTCGGCTTCGGGCTCCTTGATGAACTCGATCTCGGCCTCGCCGTTCCCGGCGCCCTGGCCCGGGGCCTTTCCCCTGTCGTTCTCTTTTTCATCGCTCATAGAGAGACCTCTTTGCTGCACACTGCTATGGCCTGGCTCAGGCGCCTGGCGACCCTGTCGACTAGCGGTATGATCCTGTCATAGGGCAGCCGCTTGGGGCCTATTATGCCGAGGGAGCCCAGGACCTGGTTCTTGTAACCGTAATGCGAAAGGACCAGCGAAAAATCCCTTATATCGGGGATGGCGACTTCCGACCCGATCAGGACCTTGACCCGGTCCAGGCTGATGAATTCCGAAAGGAGCTTGACCAGCCGGGCGCGCTCCTCGAAGGTCTGGAACAGGAAGCGCAGCTTGTTCATGTCCGGGCCGCCGACCTTCTCCAGCAGCCTGGCGGCGCCCTGCATGTAGATCCTGTCCTCCCCTTCCTCGGCGTCGATCGAAGCCCGGACTATGTCCATGAGCTTGTTGAGCATGTCCTCTAGTTTCAGCTTGTAGCGGGGAAGCTCCTCGATCAGGGCGTCGCGGACTTCGCGCAGGGTCCGGCCCCGGAAATTCTCGCTTATGAAATGGGCGGCTCGGTCGAGTTCGAGCTGGCTCAGGCCCAGTCCGGCCGGCACGGATTCCGTCAGGACCATGTTGAAGGGCGTGATGATGATGAGCAGCACCCTTTCGTCTGAGATCTTGACCAGCCGCAGGCTCTGGAACTGCACTCTGGAGACGCGCGGCGATATCACGAAACCCAAGTTGTCGGAGGAGTCGGCCAGGACCTTGGATGTCCGGCTGAGCAATGAATCGAAGTCGAACCGCCTGGTCGTGGCCGCTTCCTGGAGCACTCGCACGTTCTCGGGCTCGCCGGACCGCTGCTCCGCTTCCAGGATGGCGTTGACATAGTGCCTGAAGCCCAGGTCGGTCGGCACCCGGCCGGCGGACGTGTGCGGCTGCGACAGGTATCCCAGCCGCTCCAGCTTGGCCATTATGTTCCTGACGGTGGCCGGCGAATCCGAAACGGAACGATGGCGGGCCACGGATCCGGAGCTTACCGGGCGGCCCTCGCGGACATACTGCTCCACTATTATGGTCAGGACCAGCCTGTCCTTCTCCCTGAGAGAGGTTTCCGTCTTCATCTCAACTGCCCGATATCCTACATCAATTTATAGCACCCGGAAACATCCTTTGTCAATTAACAGCCTGTTAACAGCCATGTCCTTTGATTTGTGCTATCTCTATTCATATCAAATACATAGATATAGTAAGAATCGGCGCTTGCAGTCACGGGCCCGCGGCCCGGCCCTGTTCCTCAAGGCTGCAGGGGTCTTATCCTTTCGGAAAACCTGATCCCCAGCGAGTCCAGCTCCTCCAGGATGGGGTTGTAGATCTCCGGGTCGAGAGGGATGCGGACACCTGTCTGATGGATCCTCCTCTCGAGAACCAGCCTGGCCGCGATCGCCACCGGCAGGCCCACCGTGCGCGACATGGCCGTGTCGCCGCCGGGAAGCCCGTAGTCGATCAAGGTCGAGGTTATCTTCTCGGACTTGTCGCCGGGGTATTCTGCGATGAACTCGTGCTGAAGGACGATCATGTCGCGCTCGCCCTCCTCGTACCGCATCCTTTCGCTCATCAGTGCGATCATGATATCTATAGCCGCGCCTTTTTCGAGCGGCAACGGCTTTTCATCGAACAGACCGAGCCACTTGAGCCTCGAGACCACCGTCGAATCCGGCGCCAGCCCGAAGCGCTCCGCGAGCCAGGCCTCGACATCGCCCCCGGCGGGGACGCCCGCGACGGCCCCCAGGAAACCCCGGCAGGAAACTCCCCTCCATTCCTTCGGCTCTTCGCCGAGCAGACCGAGAGCGTATACGACCGCCATCGTTTCGCACCAGCCCGGATAGCGCAGCGTGCCGCGCAGGACCGTCCTGGCCTCGGGTATCCCGTAGGAATCACGATAGGACACGGAATCCCTGTTAGGATAGCCCTCGAACTCGCCCAGGCCTGATATCCGCACCGTTTCGGGGGACTTGAAAAGGTCGGCGGCCGGTATGAGGACCTCCTGCCCGTCCTTAAGGAACCGGGCGGGGTTCTTGCCGGCGGCAAGCACACCCCTCGGGCTCCAAGAGAACTTGTAGCCGAAGGGGTTGTTGTTGGCTTCGGCCGCGGGCAGCCCGCCGCAGTAGGAAATGAAGGAGCGTATCTTGCCCCTGACTTTATGGACCTGGTGGATGATCCGCATCGCTTCCATGTGGTCGATCCCCGGGTCGAGCCCGAGCTCGTTGAGCAGGATGACGCCCTTTTCCCGGGCCGCCGCGTCGAGTTCCCTCATGGCCGGGCTGACATAGGAAGCCGTGACCATGGGGACGCCTTTTTCGACGCAGACCCTGGCGACATGGGGATGCATGAAGGCCGGGACCATGCTGACGACCAGGTCGGAACCGGACACGGCGACGGCCAGGGCGTCCCCGTCCTCGACCGAGAGCGTCCTGGTTGCGCCTCGGGGATGGCCGGCCACGATGGCCTCGGCCTTGCCGGGCTCGACATCCGAGACCGTGACCTCAAAGTCTTCCTGGTCCAGCAAGTAGCTTACGAGCGGCCTGGAAACGAGGCCGGCGCCGATGACGAGGACTTTTTTCATGAGGGATCTCCACTTATTTCTGAAGCGGCCTGAGATGCGCTTCGAGATACCTGTAATCCGGAGCGAGGGCGCCCCGGTAGACGATGACCGCCCGGCGGACCACGTCGGAGAAACCGCATGAAGCGAGGTCGCGGGATTGGTCCGCGGCGGCGATTTCCGGCACGTAGCGACAGAGGCCGGCGCTGAAATAATTCGAGGCTTCGACCGGCAGCTCGGCCGGGAGATTGTAGACGGCCAGCACGACCGGTCCGCGTCCCTCGAAGCCGAGACGGGCCTCGTCCTTCTCCGGGTCGTAGACATACACCGGAGCGGAGGAGTCGGTGGGCATGACCGTGCATTCCAGGGAACCGTTGATGTCGCAAGTGATATCGCCGATCACGCGCAGGCGCGGAGAGGCTCCCGCGGCGTAATGACGCTTCAGGAAAGCCTTGGTCACGAACTTAGGGTACTTGGGCGTCCAGTAGATGCCGTTGACCAGGGCCGTCAGGAAAGGCAGGTGTCTTTCCACGACAGGCCGGTACTTCTCGGGATGGTCGTAGTAATGCTGGAGCTCGAAGCGCAGACCCGCTTCCGCCGGTTCGACCATGTCCTCTTCCTTGAAGACGATCTTGTAGAGCCTGTCCGGCCGTCCGCCGCCCTTTTCGAACAGGCCGGGAAGGTCGGCCGGGGACAGCGCCTCATGCGGCAGCAGGTCGAAAATCTCCTGCGCTCCCTGCGAAACGTGCCCGTAGCCCAGGAAGCCGAAGACCAGGGGCGTGAGCCGCATCCCAACCCCTTCCCTGCCTATCCTCTCTGCGGTCTCTTGCACCGCCGCCCTGACCTCGGCCAGCCCCTGGTAGCGCCAGGTCTGCTGGAGTCCAGTGAAGGGGTTGTGTATCCCTTCGAGCTCCAGGCGGCGGCCGAGGGCCCACAGGGTGTCGACCATGCCGGCGTGACCGGCGTAATTGCCGAAATAAAGGACCCTCCGGCCCTTGTCGTCGATCATCTTCTCGTAATCTATGAGGGTGCAGCCCTTCTCCATCAGTCGGCGGAGCATGGGCATGTTCTGCGGCTGTCCTTTGGCAGTATGGGAAAAGAACACGTAGGTTTTCCCCTGTTCGATGAGTTCGAGAGGTATCTCTTTCAGGGCGAAAACAACGCGCGAGGGGCAGATATCCTCGGCGACCTCGGCCCCGGCCCGGCGGTATTCTTCATCCGGAAAGACGCGGATATCGGAAGGCTGCACGATCAGGCCCAGCCCATGCTCCTCGATCAGCCGCCGAGCGTCGGCCGGGACGATGGGCACCCGTTTTTCCCAGCGGTTGATATCTTCCCTTCTGACGGCTATCAGGTATTTCAATTATGAGGCCCCTTTCAATAATGATCGGGAGATAACGATTATGTCATAAAGGCCCTGGAACGGTCAACCCGGACGGGCCGCCTCGGGTTGACGTCCCGGCGCCGTTATTCGATAATGGCTCACATGATACGGTTCTACAACACGCTCAGCGGCTCGCTCGAGGAATTCCGGCCCCTCAATCCGCCCCAAGTCTCGATGTACACCTGCGGGCCGACCGTCTACGACTACCCCCACATCGGCAACTGGCGCGCCTACGTCTTCGAGGACCTGCTCAAGCGCTTCCTGCTGGCCGGCGGCTTCACGGTCAAGCACGTCATGAACCTGACCGACGTGGACGACAAGACCATCAGGGGCGCCAACGCCCTGGGGGTCGGACTGGCCGAATACACCCGCAAGTACATCGAGGCCTTCTTCCAAGGCCTCGAGACCCTGAATATCAAGCCGGCCGACCATTACCCTCGCGCCACCGAGCACATCCCGGAGATGACGGCCATAATCAAGACGCTCCTCGACAAGGGTTACGCCTACGTCAAGGACGGCTCGGTCTACTTCAGCATCGCCCGTTTCCCTGCCTACGGCCGGCTGGCCAAGATAAGCCTCGAGGACCTCAAGCCCGGCAGCCGAGGCGACGCCGACGAGTACGAGAAGGAAAGCGTCCACGACTTCGCCCTCTGGAAGAAGGCCAAGCCGGGCGAGCCTTTCTGGGAAACCGAGCTCGGCCCGGGACGGCCGGGCTGGCACATCGAGTGCTCGGCCATGAGCTCCAAGTACTTGGGCTGGACCTTCGACATCCATTGCGGGGGCGTGGACAACATCTTCCCCCACCACGAGAACGAGATCGCCCAGTCCGAAGCCGCCAGCGGCCGCAAGTTCGTCAACTACTGGCTGCACTGCCACCACCTGGTCGTCGACGGCGAGAAGATGTCGAAATCGAAGGGCAACTTCCACACGCTCGAATCCCTGATGGAAAAAGGCCATGACCCCATGGACATCCGCTTCCTGCTCCTTTCGACTCACTACAGGAAGATGCTCAACTTCACTTTCGAGGCCCTGGAGCAGGCCCGGGCGGCCAGGCAAAGGCTGTGCAATTTCCTGTCTGACCTGAAGACCGTGGAAGGCACGGGCGACTCCGGCGCCGAGGTCATAAGCCTCGTCGAGAAAGCCAGGCAGGGTTTCTTCGCGGGCTTAAGCGACGACCTCAACATCTCGGCGGCGCTGGCCTCGATTTTCGAGCTCGTCACCGAAACCAACCGGCTGAAGGACGGCGGCCGGTTGAACATGGCCGGAGCGGCCGCGGTCGAGAAGTTCGTTAACGAGATGGATGACAAGGTCCTGGGGTTGAAGCTCAAGACCTACGCGCATGCCTATCAGGGTTCGCTTACAGTAACAGTAACTCCGGAAGCAGAATATTCCTTAGAAATTCCCGATTCCTGGATCCAGAGTAGAGCCCAGGCCTCGGGAGAAGCTGTTTCAAAAAACCCAAACCTCCTAGAAAAACCCGAAAATTGGCCCGAGCCTCTCAAAGAACTTCTGAATGCCACGGAAGGCGCGAGAAAACGGAAAGACTTCAGGACCGCCGACGCCATCAGAAAGGCCCTGCTCGATGCCGGCTTCGTCATCGTGAACCCCAAAATCGGTGACACCAGGACCAGCCTCCGGATAAAATGGGTCGGGCCCAGGCGGTCCTGAGACCGGCGCGCGTCCGATGCCCGAGAACAACAAACCGCCAAGAACCGAAAGCCCGAGCCCAGTCCAAGTGCTCGGACGCGAGGGCGAGCGCCTGGCCGCCGAATATCTGGAGAAGAAAGGCTACCGGGTCGTCGCCTCCCGCTTCCGGCTCTTCCGCGGCGAGATCGACCTCATCGCCTGGGACGGCGACACCCTGGTCTTCGTCGAGGTCAAGGCCCGGGCCTCGGACGACTTTGGCCTTCCCGAGGAATCGGTGACCCCGGCCAAGCAGCGGCAGGTGAAAAGGATCGCCCTCGGCTATGTTGTCGAGAACGGCCTGGAAGATGTAAACTGCCGCTTCGACGTCATCGCCATAGAGAAGAACGAGGCGGACGGCGGACCTGAGATCGTCCATTTCGTGGACGCCTTCTGAGCCCGTCTTCCGTGAAAGGAGCAGCGCTTATGAGCAAGACGAAAGCGACATTTTCCCTGGCGTTGATCCTGTTGGTCCTGGCGTTCCTGACGCCGGCCGCATCCGGGGGCGTGATCCCGAAACCCGAAGACGTGCTCGGCTTCAAGGTCGGTGACGACTACCACCTCGCGACCTACAACCAGGCCGTTGACTACCTGAAGCAGGTGGCCTCGGTCTCGGACCGCATAAGGCTGTTCTCGATGGGCAAAACGTCGCTCGGCCAGGACATGACCTACGCGGTCATCTCTTCAGCTAAGAACATGGCCGAGCTCGACAGGTTCAAGGAAACGGCCCGCCGGCTCTCGCTCGTCGAGGGCCTGACCCCGGCCGAGGCCGAGAAGCTGGCCCGCGAGGGCAAGGCCGTCGTTTACATCGACGGCGGCCTTCACGCCTCCGAGTGCGCGCCGGCCCAGCACAACATCCAGCTCGCCTATAACCTCGTTTCCTCCAACGACCCGGCTGTTCTGAAAATACTGGACGACGTCATTCTGGTGCTGGTCTTCGCCAATCCCGACGGCATGAACATGCTGGCCGAATGGTACCATCCCAACGTGGGCACGCCCTACGAGGTCTCCCCCATGCCCCGGCTCTACCACAAGTATGCCGGCCACGACAACAACCGCGACGCCATCGTCGCCAACCTGGTCGAGACGCAGAACCTGGCCCGGCTGGTCAACGACGAATGGTTCCCGGTCATCCTCTACAACCATCACCAGACCGCGCCCTTCCCGGCCCGCATCTGGACGCCGCCCAACTCCGAGCCGACCAACCCAAACGTCCATCCCCTCGTGGTCCGCTGGCAGAACCTGATCGGCTCGGCCATGGGCGCGGCCTTCGACGCCGAAGGCAAGGAAGGCGCCATCTCCAGGATCGTCTTCGACACCTGGTACCCCGGCTACATGACCCAGGTCCAGGACTCCCACAACATCATCTCCATCCTGACCGAGACGGCTCTCTACCGCTACGCCACGCCCCATTTCTACTCCATCATGGAGTTCCCCAAGGAATACCAGGACCTGACCATGTCGGCCTTCTACCCCAGCCCCTGGAGGGGCGGCTGGTGGAGGCTGCGCGACGCCGTGGAGTACTGCCTCACGGCCTCCATGTCGGTGCTGGACACGGCCTCGCGCTTCCGGTCGGAGCTCCTGCTCAACAAGTACCGCATGGGCCGCGACGTCATCGAGCGCTTCGCCAAGGAGCCGCCTTACGCCTGGATCATCCCCGAAAAGCAGGCCGACCCGGGGACGGCGGCGCTCCTGCTCAACCGGATGAGCTTGCTGGGCATAAAGGTCGGTCGGGCCGAGGAGCCCTTCACCTGCGACGGCATAAGCTACCCCAAGGGGACGTTCATCATACCCATGAACCAGCCCTTCGCGCTTTTCGTCAAGAACGTCTTCGAGGAGCAGAAATACCCCGACCTCAGGAAGTATCCCGACCTGTGGCAGGGCCTTATCTCGCCTCGCAAATTCGAGGGCGCGCCGTTCGAGTCCTACGACATGATGGGCTGGACCCTGCCTTACCAGTTCGGGGTCAGGGCGGTCGCCGCCAATTCGCCCGTCCTGGTCCGGATGACGCCGCAGAAGGAGGTTTCCTTCGGCCGCGGCGAAGTCGCTGGCTCAGGCTCGGCCGGCTGGGCCCTCGACCCGGCCGTCAACGCCTCCTCCGCCGCCGTGAACCGGGTGCTCAAGGCCGGCGGCACGGTCCGCCGGGCCCGGAAGCCTTTCGAGCTGCACGGCGAAACCAGGCCCGAAGGCACGTTCCTGGTCGGCGGGGTCCCTCCTTCCTTCATCGAGAAGACGACTAAAGAGCTGGGCCTCAAAGCCGCGGCTTTCGCTTCCGAACCCAAGGCGCCTTTCATGTCGGTCAAGCAGCCGCGGGTAGGCGTCTATCAGTCCTGGGTGCCGAGCGAAGAAGAAGGTTGGATGCGTTTCGTCCTGGAGCAGTTCGAGTTCCCCTACAAGTCCATACACGACGCCGAGGTCAAAGCCGGCAGCCTCAGGGACAGCTTCGATGTCATCATCGTCCCGGACCATTACTCCGTCGAACTGATCGTCAACGGTCATGAGAAGGGCACCATGCCTCCACAGTATGTCGGCGGCCTGGGCAACCAGGGCGTCAACAACCTGAAAGCTTTCGCCGAGGCCGGCGGTACCATAGTGCTAATGAACGGCGCCTCCCGTCTGGCGCTGCAGTCGTTCGGCCTGCCTGCAAGGGACGTCCTCGAGAACGCCAAGCCGGAAGAGTTCTACTGCTCCGGTTCGCTGTTGAGGCTGGAATACGACACGTCCCACCCGTTGGCCTACGGCATGCCGAAAACGGGCGCGGCGGTTTTCGCCGAAAGCTGCGCCTTCGACCTTTTCCCTTCCTTCGAGCCCGGACGCGAAGTCAAGAGCGTGGCCAAATTCGCTTCCGAGAACCTGCTCCTGAGCGGCTGGGTCCACGGCGAGCGCCTGCTCCATAACAAGGCGGCCGTCATCGAGGCCCGGCTGGGCCAGGGCCGGGCCGTCCTTTTCGGCGTGCCGGTGACCTTCCGGGCGATGTCGCAGGCGACCTTCAAGCTGTTGTTCAACGCCATCTATTACGCGGCGTCGCCGCAGGCGGACAAATAGGGCGTTTATCGCCGCTCTGCACGTCTCTGCATCCGCGGCCGCCGGCGGCCGCGATCGATCTTCCCCGCGGCCTTGACGTCAGCCTGGCCCGCCCTGGCCACCTTCGAACCGTCCTTTGATTCGGCCAGCAATGCTCTGATGGTTTTGCCCGACACGGGATGGATCACGGCGGGCGCGATCTCGCACAGCGGGACGAGGACGAAATTCCTTAACTCGAGGGCCGGGTGCGGGATGACCAGCGCTTCGGACCTGTGGATCAGTCCTCCGGCGAGCAGGATATCGATATCGATCGTCCGCGGCCCTTTGGGCACGCCAGGGACTCGGCCCAGGGCGGCTTCGACCGTTTTCAGCAGTTTAAGCAAAGCCTCAGGCTCGAGTTCGGAACTGACCTTGAGCACCTGGTTGTAGAACCATGGCTGTCCCATAAGGTCCACGGGTTCGGTCTCGTAGACCGAGGACTCGGCCATGATCTTCACGCCCGCGGAGCGGAGGGCCTCCGACGCGAGCCGCAGGTTCCGGCCGCGGTCGCCCAGGTTGCTGCCGAGCGAAAGATAATAGGTCATGCGCTTGTTTCCGAGACACCATTTTACCCCAAAACCGCCGCCCAGCTATTGCCAAAAAGCGGGAATTTAATTAGCATTAACGCCTATCCGGCCGGCGGCGCCGGCCCTAGCGGAGGAGCCATGAGCAAGATCATCTACCTCGACAACGGAGCCACCTCCTATCCCAAGCCCGAGGAAGTCTATGCCTACATGGATTATTTCTACCGGAATTTCGGGGTCAACCCGGGCCGCTCCGGCTACGACCTCTGCCTCGAGGCCGGCGAAGTGCTCGAGGGGACTAGGAAGCTCCTGACAGAATTCTTCAACGGCGACGACCCCAACCGCCTCTGCTTCACCTACAACTCGACCGACGCCCTGAACCTCATCATTTTCGGCCTGCTCCGGCCCGGCGACCACGCGATCACCACCACCATCGAGCACAACTCGGTCCTGCGGCCTCTCTTCCATCTTCACCTGGCCGGGGTCGAGGTCGACCACGTGCCGTTCGACGGCCGCGGCTTCGTCGACCCGGACGAGATACGTAAACGGTTCAAACCGACGACCAGGCTGGTCGTAGTCAACCACGCTTCCAACGTCATCGGCACCGTCCAGCCGGTCAAAGAGATAGGCCGCTACTGCCGCGAGGCCGGCATAACCTTCGCCATCGACGCCTCCCAGTCGGCCGGCAAGGTCCCGGTGGACATGAAGGACCAGTTCCTCGACGTCGTGGCCTTCACCGGCCACAAATCGCTGCTCGGGCCCACCGGCATCGGCGGCCTGTGCGTCCGGGAGGGCGTCGAGATCCGCATCACGCGCGCCGGGGGAACGGGCGTCAGGTCCGCGGCCCGCGCCCATCTCGAGGAATATCCCTACCGCATGGAGTACGGGACGCCCAACACGCTGGGCATAGCCGGGCTGAACGCCGGCGTCAAATGGCTCCTCAAACAGGGAATGGCCGGCGTCCACGCCAACGAGATGAAGCTGACCGCCATGCTCAGGGACGGGTTGGCCGACATACCCGGCGTCGTGATGTATTGCCAGGACGACCTGGCCGACCATATCGGGGTCCTGGCCTTCAACATCGAGGGCGTCGAGGCCGGTGACGTCGGCACCATGCTCGACGTCGACCATAACATCGCCACCAGGACCGGCCTGCACTGCGCCCCGCTCGTCCATGAGCAGCTGGGCACGGACAAGGTCCACGGCGCCGTCCGCTTCGGTATCGGGCCTTTCAACACGGAAGAGCATATCATGGCCGCCATTGGCGCGGTGAGGGAGATCGCGGCCTCGCGGGCCAGGAAAAAGTAGTCTTCTCAGACGCAGCCGTCGGGTTTGGGCAGGCCGGCGACCTTGCAGGCGCCCTTGGCCGGCCCGGAGGGGAAAAGCTCGTATATGTGCTTGAGGCTGAAGCCTGTCGTCTGGCACATCTTGCGGACCATGGGCGCCAGCCCCTTGTCCAGATAGTATTCCCTGATGAACTTGACCACCGCCCAGTGCTCCTCGGTGAGTTCCTCGAGCCCCTCCTCGGCCCGGGCCAGGGCCAGGGCGACGCGCTCGTCCCACTGCTCCGGATGGGCCAGGAAGCCCTCCTCGTTGAGCTCGACCTTCAGGCCTTCCAATTCTATGAACGGCATTGACTCCTCCGTGGAGGTTCATTATAGCAGAACGGCGATAAGGGCTGAAAAAAGGCTGCGGAGCGATAGAGGCTGGCCGTCACCCGGCCCTGAGAGCGTCAGCCGCTCAGGACTCGAGCGGCAGAAGCACCGTTACCGTCGTCCCCCGGCCCGGGCTGCTCTTGATATCGATCGTGCCCTTGTGCAGTTCGACCACATGCTTGACAATGGACAGGCCGAGGCCGGTGCCGCCGTATTTCCTGGAACGGGATTTGTCGACGACGTAGAACCTCTCGAAAACCCTGGGCAGGTGCTCGGCGTCTATGCCTATCCCGGTATCTTGGACCTGGATCATGAGCCGGTCGTCCCGACGCTCCAGGCGGAGCGTCACTCCGCCTTTCTCAGTGTACTTGACGGCGTTGTCGAGCAGGTTGACCAGCACTTTTTCAAGTTGGAAAGGGTCGGCCTTGAGCCGGGGCAACGGCTCCGGCGCCTCGAGCGTCATAGTCAGCCCTTTCTCTGAGGCGGTCTTATTGAAAACATCGAGCACGCTCCGGGCCAGAGCGCCCATGTCCACTTCCTCTGTTCTCAGGGCCGGCCGCCTGGCTTCGAGGCTGGAGAGATAGAGCAGGTCGTCGACTATGGCCATCATGCGGTCGACGTTGCGTTTGATGACATCCAGGTACGGCTTGTTGGCCTCGTCGATGGAAGGCTCCATGGTCTCCACGAAGCCTTTGACGGCGGCCAGCGGCGTCTTGAGTTCGTGGGAGCAGTTGACCACGAAATCCTTTTTCAGTCTCTCCACATTGCGCAGTTCCGTCAGGTCGTAGAAAACAGCCAGGAACTTGCCGGCCTGCGCCAGAGGCGAAAGGCTGCAGAGGTAGGCGCGGCCGCCGATTTCCACCTCGGCTGAGGCGGCCTGCCCGGAGTCCAGGGCTTTCTTGAAGACCTCGGCGAAGCCCGAGCTCCTGATGACTTCGATATAAAGCCTTCCTTCCGTCTTCTCCTCCCCGACCATGGCCCTGAAAGCCGCGTTGGCCCGGCTGACGCGGCCGGAGCGGTCGAGAATGCAGATGCTTTCCTTGACGGCGGAAATTATTTCCTGGAGTTCGCCCTTCAAAGCCGACTCAGCCTCGAAAGAGGCGGACAGGTCCCCGGTCATCTTGTTGAAGCTCCTCGCGAGCGTGCCCAGGACGCCGGACCGACGCACGGATACCTTGGCCTTGAGGTCGCCGGACGCCACCCGCGACGAGGCATCTATGACCTCTCCGATCGGCCCGGCCAGGCCGCCGCTGAAATAGAGGGCCGCGAGGGCCGCCAGGACGACGGCCAGGACCAGCACCCGGAGCAGGCCGGTCCTCAGCCTGGCGTACATGACCTCGATGTTCTTCATGAACATGCTCAGCCTGAGAACGCCTATTATCCTGCCATCTTCCCGCAGCGGCAGGCTCATGTACATCATTTCAGCTTTCAGGGTATCGCTCCGGCGGACGGATGTCTTCTTCTCTCCTTGCAAGGCGGTGAAGATCTCGGGCCGGTAAAGGTGGTTCTCCATGTCGGAGGGTTCCTTCTCGGAGTCGGCCAGGACGTTGCCTTGGGTGTCTATGACGGTGAACCTTATGCCCGTCTCACGGCGCAGAGAGGAGACATAGGCCTCGAGCTCCTGTCTGTCGCCTCCGGTCATGATCTCGAGCAGGCGCGCGGTCATGGCCGCTCCCGTATGGTCGAGATGGGCCGTTTCCGCCTGGATATAGACCGACCGCATCGTCTTCGGCAGGAACAGGGCCACGGCCGCCGCCACGATCAATATGACGAGAACATGCCCGAGGAAAACCTTGAAGAACAGCGCTTTTTTCATGTGACGTCCTCAAATGCCCATTATATCGCCCGTTTTCGCGATGCCGACTGCCCGACGGGCGGGTGGAACCGACCGAACGCGACGGCCGTGCCAAGAAGAGCCGCCTCACGACCGGCTTCGCCGCTGTCTACCGTCGTCGGTCATATTATCGTTGAAAACCCTTCCCGATTCCAGCACCAACAAACCGCCGCCCGACGCCTGCCCGAGCCGGGCGTTTGAACTTTCCGGTTGCAGCGGTTATAATTACCGGTAGAGGACGAGAAGGAGAACGGGGATGAGAATAGCTTTGATGGTTCTCATGGTCCTGGGGTGCGGAGCTTTTTTGGCGGCCTTCGGGGCCCAGAAGCACGAACAGGACACTTTCCAGACGGGCCGCGGCGAGCTGTCCATGACTTTCCTCGGGCACGGCTCACTGATGATGGACATCGCCGGAAGGGTCATCCAGGTCGACCCCTACGGCGAGGTGGCTGATTATTCCAAGCTGCCCAAGGCCGACCTTATCCTCATAACGCACGACCACTACGACCATTTCGACCCGGCGGCCTTCCGGGCCGTGCTTAAGCCCGACACCGTGGTCATAGCCACCAAGAACTGCACGGGCCGCGTCCCGAACGCGATCATCTTGGGGAACGTCGACTAGCGGGAAGCCCTCGGGCTCAAGATCCAGGCAGTCCCGGCCTACAACGTCGTCCATAAGAGGCCGGACGGCCTGCCTTTCCATCCGAAAGGCGAAGGCAACGGCTATGTCCTCGACTTCGGCGGCTTCCGCGTCTACATCGCGGGCGACACCGAGGACATCCAGGAAATGGCGGCGCTCAAGGATATCGACGTGGCCTTCCTGCCGATGAACCTGCCCTACACTATGACGCCGGAGATGACGGCGCGGGCCGCCCGCCTTTTCAGGCCGAAGGTCCTCTACCCCTACCATTACGGGCAGACAGACACGCGTATTCTGGTCAAACTGCTCGAAGGGGAAAAAGACATCGAGGTCCGGATAAGGAAGCTCAGCTGAACGAGCCGCCGGCGCCCGGCGCGCGCCGGGAACCGCGCCATTGCTCAGCCTGCGGCTTGCGGTCCGTCAGCGGTTTTCTTTAGTCTTGCCGCCCGACTGTCTGGCTTCATCTATGTGGTGCTTGATGGTCTTGCCCTTGACCATGTAAATGACGTCCTCGGCGATGTTCGTGGCGTGGTCCGCGATGCGCTCGAGATGCCGGCCGACCAGCATGAGCTCCACGGCCCGGGTGATGGTCGACGGGTCCGAGATCATGAAGGTCAGCAGTTCCCGGAAGATCTGGTCGTTCAGGCCGTCGACCTCGTCGTCCCGCTTGCAGACATCGCCGGCAAGCTCGTCGTCGTTGTTAATGAAGGACCGGATCGCGTCCCGGACCATCTGCTGCGATATCTCCGCCATCCGGGGGATGTCGATAAGGGGTTTGAGCTGTGGATACTTCAGGAGCCGGAGCGCCCTCTCGGCGATGTTGAAAGCAAGGTCGCCGATCCTTTCCAGGTCGCTCGATATCTTCATGGCCGAGGTTATGAAGCGCAGGTCCGCGGCCAGCGGCTGCCTGAGAGCGAGCAGTCTCAGGCACAGCTCGTCGATCTCGATGTCGAGCATGTTGACGGCGTCCTCTTTCTCCAGGACCTCCTGGGCCAGTTCCTCTTTCCGATCCTTGAGGCTGAGGACGGCCCGCCCGATCTGCTCTTCGGCCCGGGCGGCCATCTCCAGGAGTTTTTCCTTGAGACCCTGAAGTTCCTCGTCGAACGGCCTTTCCATTTTTGACATCCTTGCGCCTCCCGGGCCGCCCGGTGTCTCCGGATCCGGCGTTTTCGCCGCGGCCCGACACAGAGTTTAGCTTTTTTCCGGCGCGGGAATCAAGGCCGGGGGACCATCCTTCCGCCCCCCAACCCGAAAACGCCCCTGGGGTTATGAGCTCGTTCAGATACATAGGTGACACGATGGGCTATGATAGGTGCCGCCAT
>CAYWJT010000010.1:0-57089 GCA_964458655.1 uncultured Eubacteriales bacterium
ACCCAGTTTCATTGACACCATTATATTCTGGTGTAAGATCTTTTATAATCGCCTTGTTATTTATTTTCCAGTTGATTGCGTTTGGGCCGGGACTGCCGGCGAGCGCACAGGAAAAGGCCTGGCCGGACATAACCCCGGAGGAGCTGGCCTTGACCGATGTCCCCGGGAACCCGGGCGCGCCGGCCGCCTGTCTTTATTTTGAGAGGAAGGACGACAAGAGGAATCGGACGATTTCCGTTTTCAAGCGGGTCAAGATACTGACCCCGGCGGGCAGGGATTACGCCAACCTGGAGCATTACTATTATCCCATTATCGAAGAGGTCAAGAATATAAGAATAAGAGTTACGAAGCCCGACGGAACTTCACGGGATGTCCGGCCCGATATACTGGAAAAAACCGTCGCCAAAATGGGCAAGCTGGAGTATCGGGCCAAAACAATGGCCGTTCCCGACATTTCAGCCGGGTGCATCATCGATTATTGTTATGACATATTCCCCAGGGCGGTGGGCCTGCCTGAACTATCCATCTTGTTCGCAAGTTCCCGGGCCTTTCTGATTCCGGGTCTTCTTGAAGGCGACAACGGTTCCATCCTTGCCGTACACTGGGATATACAGGATCGGATTTTCATCCGCAAAGCCAGGTTTATCTTTGTGCCGGGCGCGGTTTTCACTCTTTCAGGAGGCGGCGAGAAGTTTCACCTGTTGTGGGCCTCCAACAAGTTGAAAAACGCGCAGCCCAGAATAACGGACGCAGGGCTGGACCTGGAGGTCAGCGATATACCTTCCCTTGGAGAAGAGGAGTTGATGCCTCCCGCAAGCAATGAGAGGGCCTGTTTCGACGTTTATTATCTTGACTCCAAAATAGCCGATATAAAGGAGTACTGGGACCGAGCAGCGGAAGCCTGGCGAAAGGATTCGGAAAGATTCATAGGCGGCAAGAACGACCTTAAAGCAGAAGTATTCAAAATTATGGGAAGAGAGTCCGACCGGGCGTTGGGGTTGCAAAAGCTCTACGAAAGGGTCCAGGGAATCCGGAACTTGAGCCGGGAGCATGAAATTACCGGGAGGGAAGAAAGGAAACTCAAGGATAACAAGAAAGCAACCGATGTCTTGAAACACAATTACGGCTATGAGATGGATATAACCAGGACATTTGTCGCCCTGGCGCGGGCCGCGGGTTATGAGGCCCGGCTGGTCCGGGTGGTCAGCAGGGACGACAAGCTATTCCGGCAGGCCTTGCCTTCATTTTACGGCCAGTTCGATTCGGAAATAGCGTTAGTCAAGGTCGGCGACAGGATCCAGGCCTTTGATCCGGGCACGCCGCACTGTCCTTTCGGTCTGGTTCATTGGCCGAAATCCGGCACCGCGGGCTTGGCTGTTGAGAACGGGCAAATGGCCGTCTTCAACACCCCGACGTTTTCCCCTGAGCTGGCCTTGAGCCAGCGGGAAATCGTCCTCACTATGGATAACGAAGGCGGGCTGGTGGGGAAGGTCCGTGTCAGTTACCAGGGTCAGGAAGCCCTTGTCAGAAGGCTGAAGTTTATCCACGAAGATGAGGTCAAGGTCAAGGAGGAACTGGAAGAGGAGATGAAACGAATATTGCCTTCCGGAGCCAGGGTTTCCATGATGAGCGTTTCGGGCCTGACCGACAATTCACATCTGGTCGTGGTGGAATATGAAGTAGGTGTCCCGCTGATAATAAATGAAGCCGGAGACCGCCTGACGCTTCCCATTTACCCCTTGACGAATCCCGATCGGTACCCCTTCCGCTCCTCCCGGAGGACGCACCCCGTGTTCTTCAATTATCCCTATAGGGAATTCGATGACATAAGCATCAGTCTGCCCGGGAACCTGATTGTCGAGGCACTGCCGGCCTCGAAGAAAAGAGATACTGACTTCTCCGCCTTTTCCCTGGTTAAAGTGATGGAAGGGCAGCAGCGGATACGCATTCAGAGAGACCTTTCGGTCAAAAGGAACGTCTTCCCGGTGGCCCAGTACCAGCAGCTTAAAGAATTCTTTGATTATATTCGGTCGGGGGATGAAGAGCAGATTATCTTACGCAAGATGACATCCGGCTTTAGGTCTTCAGGTCTGCTTGCGCATTAGGGTTTCCTCTGTCCGTCGGGCGTTCCGAGGCGCTTCTTTTTCTCGGAAGAGGCGAAGAGCCTCTCCACCGGGTCCGCGCGCGCGACGAGGTCCGGGGAACATATTCCCATACCGAGGGCGTGGTCGCTTATCTGACGCGGAAATTCCATGGTTCTCAGTAGAAGATTAGAAAAACCATTCGGCTCGGCTTGACAGGCCGGTCGGGGCGGCCTATCATCGCTCCAAGCCCGCGAGTCAGCGACGCGCATTCGCCGCCGCGGGCCGGACAAGCCGGGAGGCCGCTTGAGATCATTCATTTTGCTCCCATGAAAAAAGCCATCGCCATAATCTGCGTCTTGATGTCCGCGGCGGCCTGCCGCGGACGAGAGCGTGATTCCCGGGGAAACATCGTATCCGTCAGGGTGTTGGACCCGTCGTCCCGGCCCGGGCCAGGCGCGCTTTTCTCCGTCTTCATCGAGGTCAGGGTCAGGCCCGGCTTCCACGTGAACTCCAGCGAGCCCGGCGATGAACTGCTTTTCCCGGCCGCCGTGGAGGTCGCCGGCGGCTCCGGCCTGAGGCTCGAGCGGGCCGTCTTCCCGGAGGGGCGCCGCGTCGACGTCGCCTTTTCCCGGGGCCCGGTTTCCGTCCTTGACGGGGTTTTCAAAGTCGAGCTCCAGCTCAAGCTCGACCCTGATTACGCTGATAAAAAAGTCGAGCTGAAGGGCGGTTTCCGCTTCCAGGCCTGCGACGACAAGACCTGTCTTCCGCCCGCGTCCGCGGTGTTCGCGAAGACGCTCAGGGTGAAGTCGCCGTGAACGGCGGGGCAGCGCGCTCGATGACGAGACCGGAATAACTTGACGCTAAGGAGAAAAAGATGAGGAAAGCAAGATCGGCGGCCGTGGTTCTGGCCGTGCTGACGCTCGTTTTCGCGGCCGGATGTTCGAAGAAGGCGGCCCAAACCGAGAGGCTGAGCTTCTCGCCCGCAAAGCCCAGGCCGGGCGAGCCCGTCGCGCTGACCTATAGGCCGACGGACGACAAGCTCCGCGCTTCGGCGACGCTCCGGTTTTTCGCCTATTTCATGGACGATAAGCTCCCCAAGCTGGAAGTCGTCGAGCTCACCAGGTCAGGCTCGAACTGGACCGGGCGTCTGCCGTCGCGCGAAGGATATTACGGCGTCCTGGGCGTTATCAGGGACGACGGCGAAGGCCTGGACAACAACGGCGGCAAAGGCTTCGCCCTGCCGTTCTATTCGGATGACGGGGACCCGGTCTCCGGTTACGGCGCCGCCCTGGGCCGGGCGCTGTCGATGTGGGGGTCGCTGGCCGACCTCGACCGGGACCTGGAGCGGGCGCTCTCCCTGACGGAGCGGGATTTCCAGGCCGCGGCCTGGCTCAAGGCGAAGTTCCTCGACAGCTACATGTCCATCCTGATGAACCTCAAGCCCGACGGCTGGCAGGACAGAGCCCTGGCCTGCGTCGACGAAGTGGCTGCTTCCGCAAACATCGCGGACGACGTTTATTCTACGCTCTACTCCTCGTATTCGAGACTCGGCGCTGGCGAAAAGGCTGAGGCCGTAAAGTCCCGGGCGCTCGCCTCCTTCCCGAAGGGCGAGCTGGCCCAGATGCTGGAATTGCAGAAGTTCGCCGCCGAGAAAGACCCGGCCCGAAAGCTGGCCGCCTACAAGTCTTTCCGTGAGTCTTTCCCCGGGTCCGCGCGGACCGAGTCTTTTTGGAACAGGCTCTTCATCGGCTATCTCCAGGCCGGGAAATTCCAGGAGGCTTTCGGGCTTCTCTCGGAGGCGGGCGACGCGGTCCTGCCCTATTATTACTACGCGCTGGGTTCGGCGGCTTTCCAGAAGGGCGGCCTGAACGCCCTCGTCATGAGCGCCGTCGATAGGGGCCTATCCCTGGTCGAGGAAAAGGGCAAGCGGGCCGATGAACTAAAGCCTTCGTACATGACGGCCGCCGAGTGGCGCAAGCAGGCTGTCGAGACCTATGTGCCGATGCTCCTCGGCCTCAAAGGCAAGGCGCTCGCGGCCCAGGGCCGGAACGACGAGGCCTCGGCGGCGTTGAAAGGGGCTTACGAGGCTTCCGGCGGCCGGGAGCCGGAGGTCATACGGGATTACGGCTCGAGCCTCGTCTCCCTGGGCAAGTTCGACGAGGCCGTGGCCGTGCTCGGCGAAGCCGTCAGGAAAGGCCGCGCCGACGCCGGGTCGGTCGAGCTCCTGAAGACGGCCTTCGGCAAACAGAAGGGCGGCCTGGAGGGCTGGGACGCCTACCTCGCGGGTCTCGAGGCCGAGGCCGACGCCGCCTTGCGGGCGGAGCTTGCCGCCAAGATGGTCGAGCGGCCGGCGCCGGGATTCGAGCTCAACGACCTCGACGGGAAGAAGGTCGGCTTAGCCGAGCTCAAGGGCAAAGTGCTGGTCCTCGACTTCTGGGCCACCTGGTGCGGGCCGTGCCGCGATTCCTTCCCCGCCATGGCCAAGCTGGTCGAGGAGTTCAAGGGCGACGACTCGGTCCGGTTCCTGTTCGTCAACACCTGGCAGCAGGAGCCCGATAAAGGCCAGGTCGTCAGGCGGTTCCTGGAGCAGAACGGCTACTCATTCCATGTCCTGATGGACGAAAAGGACGAGGTCGTAGAGAAGTTCAAGGTCACCGGCATCCCGACCAAGTTCGTAGTGGACGGTAACGGCAACATCCGCTTCGTCTCCATCGGCTACGAGGGCAACGAGGCGGCCGCGGTCCGGGAGGTGCGCTGGATGATCCGGATGGCCAAGGCGGGCAAGCCCATTTGAGAATGATGATTTTTCCAGTTGACTTGGCCCTCGTAACGTCATAATATCGCCCACGGAGGGGAAATCGCGGCGATTTCAGAGGGGACAAGTGTCTTGCTGTCAGGCCGCCGTTCCCTGAAATCGGTCCCTTCCCGTTGAAGCCGGGCGGGGATTGGTTCTGACGGCCGGCTGAACGATGAAACCGCGAAAAAGGAGGCAAGCCAAATGGAGAAAATGGAGAGGAAATCCGTCATTGTTCTAATCGAAGAGGCCGTCTCGAGCCTGGAGAAGGTCAAGCCGTCGGACCGGGCCACAGCGGAAAGAATACGGCAAGCCCTGCTGGCTCTGGAACAGGCCAAAACCGAGCTCCTTGCCTGCGTCACGCTTCTCGCGGGGGGTGTTTGCCCGGAGAAAACGCCGATCAGGTCCTGAGCTTCGCCCTGACAGCGGGACGGGTTTGTGCCTCGGGGAGCTGCCGCCGAGTTGGAGCCGCGCGTCGACTGGCTTGTCTTCCATCTTACGTCCGACTGCAACCTATCTTGCTCTTATTGTTACCAGAAGCGGCGTCCCGAACGGCTGGCATTTGAGAAAGCGGCGCGCTGCCTCGAGACCTTCAGCGAGGACCTGAGGCCCGGCTTTTCCGTAGGCTTCTATGGAGGCGAACCTCTTCTCGAGCTTGATGCCATCCGCGCAATCGTCGCCTTCATCCGGGACCGTCCCGAACTCTCCGGGAAACGGCCCCGCTACCTCGTATCAACCAACGGCGTCCTGCTGGACGGTAAAACCATAGACTTCTTTGCGGCCAACCGATTCAGCGTCAGCCTCAGCCATGATGGGACGGCCCAGGAGATCACCAGGCCCTCCCGCGCGAATTCGCGCGTACTGGAGAACCTGGAGCGCATGACTAAGGCTGACGGCCTGGAGCTCGAGACGAACAGCGTCTTCACGCCGGCCACAGTCGGCGAGATGTTCGGCTCGGCCCGTTTCCTGCTGGAAAAAGGGGTCCGGCGCTGTCTCCTGTCCTACTCGGTCACAGCCGTCTGGAGCGGTTCGGACATCGGCCGGATGGCCGAACAGCTGCGGGAGATCCGCGTCTATCTCACGACCGTTTACCGCCGCACCCGGGCCGTTCCCGTCACGAACTTCGCCGAGCCGTTGAGACGATGCCTTTTTCGCTGCACGGCGGGCTGGGACCGGCTGGCGCTGGCTGCCGACGGGAAGCTCTGGGGTTGCCGGGTATTCGCCGATTTCTTTTCGGACCGGCCGGAGCATCCGGAAGCCGCGTCCTACTGCTTCGGCCCCATCGACGACGTCGCTCTCGAGCCTTCTCTTGAGAGTGAGCGTGTAAGAAGCAGATATGTTTCTTTGAGCCAACAGGCCTTCACGGCCGGGGGAAGGTCCTGCGGCCGGTGCTCCCGGCTTTGGGAATGCTCTACGTGTCCCGCGGCCGGCGCCTTCGCCACCGGAACGGTCGGCCGCTTGCCCGATTGGATTTGCGGGATGAAGCTTGCCTGGAGCCGTGAGATAAGGGCGTTCAGGAAGGAGCTGGGCCTGGTTTAGTCGAGCTCGGCCAGTTTCCGCTTGGCCAGGGCCAGGTCTTGGGCGCGCGCCTGGCCTTCTCCCATCAGCGCGACAAACCTCCTCAGGTATCCGGCCGCGACGTCCTTTTCGTTCTTTTTCTCGTGGATCTCCGCCAAACGCAGCAGGCTGTCTCCCCAGACCTCACCGCTCGTAAACCAGCAGCTCGGCTGGGAAACCGCCTTCTCGAACTCGGTTCGGGCCGCCTCGAGGTTGCCTGTCTTGAGAAGGACCTCTCCCAGCGCGGCGTGGAAAAACGCTTGCCGGTCGTTCTCCGTGTAGTGCGGATGCGGAAGTTCGGCGACGGCTTCCTCGAGCCGCTTGGCGGCCCTTGCTGTTTCTCCTCCGGCCGCCGCCAGCTCGGCCTCGAGATAGGCGATATCAGGGGGCGGCTTGAGGAATTCAGAGTCCCTGACCAGTTCCTTTAAGCCTGAGAGCGCCTCTTGCGCCCCGGCCGCGTTGCCCCGTCCGAGCTCGGCCCGGCCCATCAGACCGAAGGCCTGCGGGGCAAAAAGGGTCCAACTTATTTGCTGAGCCTTTTTAACAGCCGAGGCGGCCAGGCGGCTGGAGGCGGCATAATCGCCCTTCAGGTACATAAGCCGTGCTTTGAGGAGTTGGAAAGGGACCTCCTCATAAGCCATGCTTTTGGCCGTGACGAGCGCCAGACCTTTTTCTATCGTATTGGAGGCTCTGTCGAGCCGGCCCCTCATGAGATACAGGCCGCCGAGCAACTTGTATCCCGAGACCTTTTTATCGACCGGAGCGTCGCGGTCTGATATGGACAGGAAGTCGGCCTCCGCGGCCTCGTATTCACCTTTAGCTATGTGTATCGCTCCCGCGAGCTCATGGATGGCCTCGGAGTCCGGGTCTAGGTCCGTGACCAGCTTGAGTTCCCCGGCCGCTTCCTCGAGCCGGCCTGGTTGATAATAAAGGAAGGCCAGTGCCATGTGGTGCTTGTGTTCTAATGTGTCGTAAAGACGGGAGTTATCCACGACGAGTCGGAGCGCTTCGTCATAACGCCCCTGAGCCTGGGTGATGAAAACCAGGCTGCGGATGGGCTCAAGACTCGCCGGTTTCAGCATGGCCAGGCGCCGGAAGCAAGCCTCGGCCTTTTCCCAGGCCTCAGAATTCCTGTAAAGGCCGCCCAGCATGCTCAGAGTCAGCTCGTCATCAGGCCAGATGGCAAGCAGCTTGCCGTAGGCCGCTTCGGCCTTGCCGTACTTGCCTTCGAAAAGGTAGCAGTAGTCGGCCTCGAGTTTCAGTCTGTCCCGCACGGTCAGCTTGCTCCTCAGGGCCATGGCCCTGTTCATGTGTTCCCGGGCTTTCTCGAAATTGCCTTCGTATATGGCGTTCAAGCTCAGGTTGACATAAGCCAGGGCGAACTGGTCGTCGTACTCGACCGCCTTCCTGAAAGCCGCGTTGCTCGAGTCGAAGTCGTTCCTTTCCATGAAATCCCGTCCCTTGAAGAACTCGATCAGGGCCGGGATGGACTTGGTCGTGAACTGGCCGACCTTGACCTGAAGGTTGCCTTCCAGCTCGGCCCCGGTCAGGTCCAGGCTTTTCTTGGCCCAGAGGGAGATCCGGTCGCAGACGCCGAGCAGTTCCGCCTCGGCCAGGTTCTCAAAGGAGGTCCGTCCGACGGCCGTCTTTTTCCTGGAGTCGATGAGCCTCAGGTCGAGACGGTAGACGTCCCGGTGCTTCATCAGGCTGCCGAGAAGGAAATAATCGACCCTGGCCTTGGCGGCGATATCGTCCAGGACCCGCTGGGGATAGGCCTTGCGGGTGTAATCCTTCTCATCCCCCAGGACCTCGGCCAGGGTTTCCCGTTGTATCAGGCGCAGAAAGGAGGACTGCTCCAGCGAGGCTGTTATCAGGTTCGGCAGGCCGCGGCACCAGGTGTCGTCGGCCGGGTCGCCGGAAATGTTCTCGAAGCTCATGACGGCCAGGGATTTCTGCGGTCCGGGCGGCGGCGGGCGTCGCGTAAGGATCATGAATGCGGCAGCGGCGATCAGGAAGGTCCCGGCGATCAGGAGAGGGACGGGGCGGCGCCACAAGCTGCGGATCCCCGTGAGTGGCCGGGCCGTTCCCGGCGCCGCGAGCGCCTCCAGGTCGCGGCAGACCTCTTCGACCGTCTGATATCTCTTCTGCCTGTCTTTTTCCAGACATTTGAGGATGACCTGCTCCAGCCTGACGGGAACGGCGGGGTTCAACCTCGTCGGCGCGACCGGCTTCTCGCGGCAATGCTTCTCCATATAGCCGGACGGGCTTTCGGCTTCGAAAGCCGCTTGCCCGGTGACCATCTCGTAGAGTATGAGGCCCAGGTTATAGATGTCTGTCCTGAGGTCGAGTTGCTCGCCCCGGGCCTGCTCGGGCGACATATACTTCGGAGTGCCGCTGACTTCCTTCGCGGTTCCCGTCGCGTCCTGTTCCAGCCTGCGCGCTATGCCGAAGTCCATGACCTTGACGTTGCCGGACTTGTCCACGATCACGTTGCTCGGCTTCAGGTCGCAGTGGATGACGCCGTTCTTGTGGGCCGCCGCCAGTGCGCCGCAGACCTGCCGGGCGAATTTCACCGCGGTGGGCACGGTCAGGGCCCCGGAGGAACGCACCAGGTCCCTGAGGTCCTCGCCTTCCACGAAATCCATCGAGATGTACTTCAGGTCCCTCCACTCGCCGAGGTCATGGATGCGGGTGACATGTTCTGAACTTATGGACCGGCCGAGAATGGTTTCCTTCTTGAACAGTTCGACGAGACGGCTGTCCCGGCTGTATTCCGGCAGGATGATCTTGAGGGCGACCGTCGCGCCCAGCGTCTTGTCCCTGGCCTTGAAGACGCAGCCCATGCCGCCGCAGCCGACTTCCTCGATTATGATGTAGCGGTCCGCGAACAGGCTGCCAGGGCTCAGGGAGGCCCGCAGGGCCTGCATTTCCGCTCCGGGAATCGGGCCCGAGAAGGTCTTGGTGGCCTCGTCGACGCTCCCTCCGCACTCCGGGCAAACGCGCGTCCCCGGTCGCAGCGCCGTGCCGCATACGGAGCAGGCAACCTGGGATGTCATAAGCCCCTTCCCCTGACAATATTCGTCTTTTTCGCCCGGGCGTGTCAAGGACTGTTCGGGCTCGTTGCGCTTCGGCCCCGGTGCTCGGACCTATCTTCCCCCGCGGCTTGTGACGATAAGGACGACCCCCTTGCCCGGCTGCACAGGGACGGGCTCGCCTGGCTTGAACCTGGCTTCGTCCTGAAAATCCCTGACCGCCGGGGCGTAAAGCACGGCCCGCTCGGGGTCGAGGCCGAGCTTCTTCCAGTCGATCGTAAGCTTAACGTCGACCGGCGCCGGCGCCCAACTGGCCAGACCTATGAGCGCCGCTCCGGAGACGGTTTCTTTCAGGGCCGTCGCCCTGCCTGGTTTTGACGCCACAGCGGCTTTTTCTGCGGACCGACCTTGCGCCGCGGCCGGCCCAGCCTCCGAACCTTTCGGCTCTGCTCTCCTCCCGGCGCCAGGCTTGAGGAAGACCGTGGCCAGGACGTCGTCGCGGCCGGTCCTGACGGGGTTCGAGTCCGCCCACCAGCCGACCATCCGGCTGTCTCCTATGCCGAAAGCGTCCCAGAGTTCCCAGAGCGGCCGCGGGTCGCCGGCCCAGGGCAGGCGGCTGGTCATGCCGAAGACCATGCCCCGCCAGGGGTTGCCGCCCTTTTCGAGCATCTCGCCCATCAGCCCGAAGGGAATGCCGGAGACCTCCACCAGCCAGTAATCCGGGCCGCTCGCGTTGTAGTCGAAATACTCCCCGAACCAGAGCCGGTCGAGGTAGGGGAAATGCTCCAGGTAGAGGTTGGCGCTCGAGGCGAAGCCGTCGCGGGGGTTGTACTGGTTGGCGCTGTGGAGGTCGATGAGCGGCTCAGGCCGCCTCCTTTCCAGCACCCGGCGCACGCGCTTCATGGTTGTCCGGTCGAAAGCTACGTCGTCGATGTAGAGGCCGTCGATGCCGATGTTGCGCGCCAGCCAGTCCAGGCCCTCGACGTAATAGTTGTGCCAGCGCGACATTCCCGAGTTGATGACGGCGGAATCCTTGAGCTCCGGCACGAACCAGGCAGCGATGTAGTCTCCGCCGAGGTGCTCCTGGAGCCAGGAATAGCCGCCGCCCGGGCCCGGGGTGAAGACCTCGTGCCCGAGGTTGCGCAGGGCGAAGAGCTCCGGCGCCCGGGTCGAGAGCTCCCGGATGGTGTTATAGATCTTGACCTTGAGCCCGCGGCGGTGGGCCTCGTCGATGTAGGCCTTCATCTTGTCCGGCCGGAGAAAGGGATAGTTTATATATGGGTTGATCTCCGTCGCGTGGTGGACGTTGATGACGTTGGCCCCGGCCGCGGCGACCTCGTCGAGCGGCTTGAAGGCGTGGAAGTAGCGCTCGCGGAAATGCTTGCCGGGGTCGAGGGGCTTGAACGGCGTCAGGAGCAGGTTGAAGTCGAAGCGGAGGGTGTCGCCGGCCTTCATCCGGCGCGGCCCGGAAAAGGCCTTGACCGCGACAGCCGCCGTCGCGCCCGCGCCTTCCTCACGCACCGACACGCCGCCCTTCCCGCCGTTGTGCCACGATGGGGGCAGGTTGAGCGGCTTGGACAGGTAGAAGTTGGTGTTGAGCGGCCGCGAGTAGTTCTCGGCCCGAAGCTGGACCTGCAGGCCGGCGTTGACCGCGCCTATCCACAGGGCGTCCTGGTTCTTCTTGACGTCCCAGGCCCAGTCGAATGACCCAGGCCGCCGTCCGCCTTTGAAGCCCAGGCCCATCATGTAGCGCGCGGCCGCGGGCTTGAGCGGGACCTCCAGGCGAATATCGGCCAGTTCCAAGTCCCTAAGGGCGCGAAGCTCCACCCTGTACTCGACGAAGCCGTCGAATTCCATGGCCGCCCGGAGCCTCATCTCGAGCCCGTCGGCGGTGTTGAGAGTTTCCCAGGCGACCCGCCCGGGTGCGCGCTTGACGAAAGTCGGCCCGGCCGGCGCCGTTTTCCAGGTCAGCGGCTGGCCGGAAGGGTCGGCTGCCAGAAGTTCGAAGGGCCCGGCCAGGACCTCGACGGGCGGCCCTCCGGCCGAGGTCATTTCCTCCGTGAACGTGCTCGTCACACGGGCCGGCAGACCGGTCGCGGCGAGCTCGAGCGAGCGGCCGAGGCAGGTTATCGCGCGGCCCGCGGCCCGCAGCGGCGTGAACGGCTTGACGACTTCGTCGTCGAAGGCCAGGCGCGAGTTGAGCCAGCGGAGCCTCGTCATGCCGTAAGGGTCGTCGTCGCCGGAAGCGATGGCCTTTTCCGGACCGACCTCAAGCGAGAGCCTGACCTTCCTTTCCGGCAGCCCCGCCGCTCTAATGGTCACGTCGCCCTCGTAAACGCCAGGCCGCAAGTCGGCGGGGACGTCCACGCCGCACCACAGGGCCTGGACTTTGCCCCTGACCACCGACACGTCCTTCGTGAAGGGCTCGCCGTCCCAGCCGACGCCTCCGGTGTTGAAGCAAGTCAGGCGAGAGGTCGGTATGCGGAAACGGCTCTTGCCTTCGGCGAACCTGTCCTTTCCCGCGCGTGGCGCCAAAACCAGGTCGCTGAAGTCCACGGAGACGTTCGCGGCGTCGGCGGCCGCGGCCCAGAGGCCGAGCTGGAAAGTGAAGAACTCGCCGCGGGCCGCTTCTCCCTTGAAGCTTGAACGGGGGCCAGTTTCGGCCCAGCGCCGGGGCAGGTCGTCCGACATCCGGATGGAATAGCGCCGGTCTTCAGGGAATATCAGGAAAGGCTCCGGGAAGCGCTCGAGAAGCCGGCCCGTTTCGGCGGCTGTGGCGATGACCTCCATGGGATGGAAAGCGCTGAACTCGTCGCAGGCTTGGATCTCGACCGTCCGGGCCCGGGGGAGCTTTCCCACGACGGCGGTAGCAACCGCGCTTAGGCCGGCCTCCAGGCCGAGCGCCTTCAGCCAGGCCGGTTCGGCCGTAACGGTCGGGCCCTCATACTTGACGTTCGGGTAGTTCTTCCGGCCCTCCGGCCTGTAGGGCATATAGTAAAAAAAATATTCGCCCGGCGCCGCGCTGGCCTCGAAGATTATATCTCCGTATTCCCGGTTTACCTTAAGGGGGAATACGTTCCTGACACGCTCGCCGGAAGCGGCGTCGACGACGATGATGTCCTTTTTCTCCGGATCGGCGTCGCGCCTGCGCCAGGGGACCGTCACCCGGACGGCCCGGGCGCCGGCGGCCTCCTGTCCCACCATGACCACGGCCCTGTGGTTGCCGAGGCCCGTGTCCGGGTCCCAGTTCCCGACTCCCCATCTGACCTCGTCCGGGGCGCCGACCGTGGAAGGCGCGAGCGCGGCAGCCTCGGCGATTATCGCCGCCGCGACGATACAAAAAACGTTCAAGATCCTGTTCTGCATCATGGCTTGCCTGCCCGTTGCGTTATCGCCGGCCCGGCCGGCGCGAATATTGTTCCCCAAAAGGCTGCGGCTTTCAACCGCTGCGAACGTTGCGGATATCGTCCTATCCATCGACCAGAATCAGCGGCCAAAGGCCGCAGGAAAAATGGGGGACAGGTACCGACCGAGGCGCGGTCCGGACGCAGTCATTATTTGGCCCCCTTTTCGCTAAGCGGGCGCCGACAAGCGGTGTCAATAAGGCCGGATGTTATCGTCCGCGAGGCGGCGGCATCGTCCTGTCGATAGCCGCGCGTTCAAATTGAAAGCCTGGCACAAAAAAAAGCGCCGGGCGGCGAGGCCGCCCGGCGTCGATGATGGCGAAAGTCTTGAACTCAGGCGTCGCACTTTCCCTCGGGAGCATTCCCGGGCTTCTTTTCGAAGGCCGGAACCTCGCGCTTGCTCCTGGCTATGGACCAGATGACGCCGGCGATGAGGACCGCGACCACGACGGCCAGCCCGACCGACATCCGGCTGTACTTGACCAGTATTGGGGCGGCCAGCAGGCTCACTATGTTGGTGACCTTGATCATCGGGTTGAGCGATGGCCCGGCCGTGTCCTTGAGCGGGTCGCCGACCGTGTCGCCGACGACTCCGGCCTTATGGCGCTCGCAGCCCTTGCCGGTGCCGGCCGCGGCGTCGCGCGGCTCGTCCTCGATGGATTTCTTGGCGTTGTCCCAGGCGCCGCCGGCGTTGGCCATGAAGACGGCCAGCAGTTGGCCGCTCAGGATGATGCCGGCCAGGAAGCCGCCCAGGGCCTCTACCTGGAGGATGATGCCGACTATGAGGGGCATCAGGACCGCGATCAGGGCCAGCGGCACGAGCTCCTTCTGGGCGGCGGCCGTGGAAATGCCGACGGCCCGGGCGTAATCGGGCTTGACCTTGCCTTCCATGAGGCCCGGTATCCTGAACTGCCGCCTGACCTCCTCGACGATGAGGCCGGCCGCCCGGCTGACCGCCCTTAACGACAGGGCGCTGAACAGCCAGGGCAGGGCGCCGCCGAGCAGGAGCCCGATGAAGACCTTGGTGTCGGAGACGCGGATGGAATCCATTATCTTCTCGACGCCGAGCTGGAGCTGGACCCGGCCGACGTCGGTGATGAACGAGGCGAACAGGCTGACGGCCGCGATGACCGCCGAGGCGATGGCCACGCCCTTGGTTATGGCCTTGGTCGTGTTGCCCACGGCGTCGAGGTCGGCCATGATCTGGCGGGCCTTCTTCGTTTCGGGGTCGTCCAGGCCGTGCCAAGCCATCTCGCCGATGCCGTTGGCGTTGTCGGAAATGGGCCCGTAGGAATCCATGGCCACGTTGTTGCCGGTATGGCTCAGCATGCCGATGCCGATCATGGCCACGGCGTAGAGGACGTAAACGGGGCCGTCGCCGGAGTAAAGCGCCAGGGCCAGGATGAAGCTCGCGACGATGACCACGACCGCCCAGACGCTCGACTCCATGCCCACCGAAAGGCCGCTGAGGATGGTCGTCGCGGGGCCGGTCCTGGTGGACTTGACGATCTCCTTGACCGGGGCCTTCTTGGTCGAGGTGAAGTAGGAGGTGAGGGGGTTGAAGGAAACGGCCAGCCCGACGCCGATCGAGGTCAGCGCGGCCAGCCTCCAGTCGTGGGCGTAAAGCACGGCCACGAGGAAGGACCAGAGGACCGTGTTGACGCTCGAGACCTCGTAGGAACGGAACATGGCTTCCTCGGCGTCCTTGGCCCGCAGGAAGCGCAGCGGGAAGCGTTCCCAGATGGGCACGGTGAACGTGCCCAGGATGGAGGATATGACGCCGATGGCCCGGATGATGAGCGGGTAGACTATCCACTTCAGGCTGTGGGACGGGTCTATGGCCATCAGGGCCAGCCCCAGGATAAGTCCCGAGACGATGGTCACCTCGTAGGACTCGAAGATGTCCGCGGCCATGCCGGCGCAGTCGCCGACGTTGTCTCCGACCAGGTCGGCCACGACGGCGGCGTTGCGCGGGTCGTCCTCGGGGATGTCCTTCTCGACCTTGCCCACCAGGTCGGCGCCGACGTCCGCGGCCTTGGTGTAGATGCCGCCGCCGACCCTCATGAACAGGGCCAGCAGCGTGCCGCCGAAGCCGAAGCCCAGGAGTGCGTCGGGCGCGGCCGTGCCGAAGACGATGAAGATGACCGTGCCGCCGAAAAGCCCCAGGCCGTCGGTCAGCATGCCGGTGATGGTGCCGGCGTAGTAGGCGATGGACAGGGCCTCGTTGAAACCGCGTCGGGCGGCCGAGGCGGCCCGGACGTTGGCCTGGATGGCCATGCGCATGCCGAGCTGGCCGACGAGGAGGGAGAAAGTGGCTCCCATGATGAAGGCGATGGTGCGGCCGAAGGCCACGATGATCTGGGCGTTCTTCTCGCCGAACTCGGCCACGGCCTCATGGCTCGGCGGGACGATGTAGACGCTCAGGAAGAGGGCCACGGTCAGGACGCCGATGAGCGGCAGGATCTTGCGCAGCTGCTGGTTCAGGTAGCTTTCGGCTCCGACGCGGATGGCGTTCCAGACCTCCTGCATCTTTTCCGTCCCCTTGTCCTTCCTGAGGACGATCTTCCTCAGCATCCAGGCGTACCAGAGGCTGAAGAAGGCCGTGAAGAGAACGCCCATGATGGCGATCTGCTCGAAAGAATTGAGCCCGTGACGGGCCAGTCCCAGGATGTTCATCTGTCTCTCCTGCGATCAGGTCGTATTCAGCGAAATTCCCCCGGCCCGGCGCCTTCGTGATAAGGACCCTCCTCCTCATCCGGGATGAAGCGGATATGAACGAGCGCGGGGCTCCAGGTTAAAGGGATTATTTTAATCGAGTTAGAAAAAAAATCAAGGGCCGGTTCGAGCCTGGCGGAAGGGGCCGGATATGGTATAATCAACTCTTTAATTAAGCGGTCGCGAAGAACAACAGGATGAACGGTTTCCGTTTCAAGCCCTTTTCGGAGATGAGCGAGGCCGACTACGAGGCGGTCGGCTTCCGCTCCGGCCTCGAGATCCACCAGCAGCTCCTCACCGACAAGAAGCTCTTCTGCCGCTGCCCGGCCGGCCGGTACAGCCGGGACTTCAACGCCGAGATCCTCAGGCACATGAGGCCGACACTGTCCGAGCTGGGGGAATACGACGGCACGGCCCTGATGGAGTTCAAGACCAAGAAGGAGATCATCTACCTCATCCATCGCGACACCGTCTGCACCTACGAAATGGACGACACGCCGCCCTTCGAGCTCAACGAGGAGGCGCTGGACATCTCGCTGGGCATCGGCATGCTCTACAACCTGTGCCTGGTCGACGAGCTCCACATCGCCCGCAAGCAGTACCTCGACGGCAGCATCCCCACCGGCTTCCAGAGGACGACCATCGTCGGCGTCGACGGCTGGATACCCTACAAGGGCCGCAAGATCAGGATCGTCCAGCTGGGGCTGGAAGAGGACGCGTGCCGGGAGGTCAGCGACATCGGCCACCGCCGGGTCTTCCTCACCGACCGGCTGGGCATGCCGCTCATCGAGACGGTCACCGCCCCGGACATGAGGACGCCCCAGGAAGTGGCCGACGTGGCCCAGCTCTGCCGCCGGCTGGTCCGCAGCACGGGCCGGGTCAGGACCGGCATCGGCGCTGCCCGCCAGGACGTCAACGTCAGCGTCACCGGCGGGACGCGGGTCGAGATCAAGGGCGTGCCCAGGATCCCGCGCATACCCCTGCTAACCTACAACGAGGCCATGAGGCAGTGGAACCTGCTCCGGCTGCGCGAAGAGCTCAAGGGCCGGGGCGTCACGGCCGAGACCTTCCGGGCGGAGAGCGATGACGTCACCCGGCTGCTTGTTAAAACGAGGTACATGCCGGTCCGCGAGGCCCTCGACTCCGGCCTGGTGGCCAAGGCCGTGGTGCTGCGCGGCTTCCGCGGCCTGCTCAACTGGCAGACCCAGACCAACACCTTTTTCTCCAAGGAGATCTCGGACCGCGTCCGGGTCATCGCCTGTCTGACGATGCTGCCCAATATCATCCATTCGGACAGCGCCGCCGATACCATCTCGAGTTTCGAGTGGGATTCGGTCCGCAAGGCCGTCAAAGCCGGAAGCGACGACACCGTGGTGATCGTCTGGGGGGACAGGGAAGACGCCGCCACCGGCGCTCAGGAGATAATCATCAGGGCCAGGGAAGCCACGGTCGGCGTTCCCTCCGAAACGCGACAGGCCCTGCGCGACGGCACCAACGGCTTCGAACGCATCCTGCCCGGCCCCGACCGGATGTACCCGGACACCGACCTGCCGCCCAGGCGCATCACCCAGGAGCGGCTGGACCGGGTCAGGCGCCGGCTGCCCGTGCCCGTCTGGCTGAGGGAGGAACGGTTCCGCGAGCTCGGCCTCGGCTCGGAACTGGCCGCGAGCATGGCCGCTTCGGTTTACGCGGGCCTGCTCGAAAGGGCCTCCGAGGCCGCCAAGGTTTCGCCCGGGCTGGCGGCTTCCATTCTGCTCAGGGTCGAGAAGCTGCTCAAGAGGCAGGGCCTGGACCCGGCCCGGTTGGACGAGGCGGCGGCCGCGGCCGCGTTCTCGCGCTACCGGCAGGCCGGCCTCGGCCGGGACTGGCTGGTCAACGCCCTGCTCGAGGCCGCCCGCAACGGCCGCGTCCCGGAAACGCCTGAAGTCGGCAAGGCCGGGCTCGACGAGGTCGAAAGAGCCGTCAGGGAATCGGCGGCCGCGCTTTCGTCCCTGAAGCGGCCGAGCCCGGATAAAGAAGAACGGGCCCTGGTCGGCCTGGTCATGAGGAAACTGGATGGCAGGGCGGACGGAGCGGTCGTCTCCGGCCTGGTCCGGTCCTTCCTTGAGAGGGAAGCGCGATGAGCGGCGACGACGCCTATAAAGGATACCGGGGCCGGGCCCTGGCGGCGCTCAGGAATTTCGGGGCTCTGGTCTGGAGCGACGTCGAGATAAGGACCCGTCACGGCGTTTACACCGGCCTGATCCTGCCCCGCTCCGAGACGGCGGACGAGTTCCACGTCGTCCTCAAGCTGCGCTCCGGCTACAACATCGGCCTGCTGGCCGACTCCATCGAGGACATCAAGATCACCGGCCGCCGCGAGGCCCACTACAAGATCCCGGAGAAGGAATTCCCCTACGACCCGGCCAAGCCGCGCGTCAAGCTGCTGGGCACGGGCGGCACGATCGCCAGCCGGCTCGATTACCGGACCGGCGCCGTGGTCCCGGCCTTCACGCCGGGCGAGCTCTACGGCTCGGTCCCGGAACTCGCCGACATCTGCAACCTCGAAACCGAGAAGCTCTTCGGCGTCTTCAGCGAGAACATGGGCCCGGAGCAGTACATCGCCACGGCCAAGGCCATCGGCCGCGAGATTGAAAAGGGCGTCCAGGGCATCGTCATCGGCCACGGCACCGACACCATGCACCACACGGCCGCGATACTGTCCTTCATGGTCCAGGACGCGCCCGTCCCCATAGTCATGGTCGGCTCCCAGCGCTCCTCTGACCGGCCGTCGTCCGACGCCGCCCTGAACCTCATCCACAGCGTCAAGACGGCGGCCGAAAGCGACATCGCCGAGGTCATGGTCTGCATGTTCGGCCCGACTTCGGACCTCTACGGACTGCTGCACCGCGGCACGCGGGTCAGGAAGATGCACTCCAGCTACCGCTCGACCTTCAGGACGATCGGCGACATCCCCATCGCCATGGTCAGCCGGGAGAAGATCACGCCCCTGCGGCAGGATTACAAGCGCCGCCGCAGCGACCGCAAGGTGGTCATCAACACGGCCTTCGAGGAGAAGGTATCGATCGTCTATTACTACCCCAACATGAAGCCCGACATCATCGAGTCGCTGGTCGACAACGGATACCGGGGAATCGTCATCGCCGGGACCGGGCTCGGCCACGTCAACAAGCCCCTCTATCCCGCCCTGAAGAAGTGCCGCGACCGCGGCATCGCCGTTTACATGACCGTGCAGACCCTCTGGGGCTACGTCCAGATGTACGTCTACGACACCGGCCGCGACATGATGGAGCTCGGGGTCATCCCGGCGGCCAACATGCTGCCCGAGGCGGCCTACGTCAAGCTGGCCTGGGCCCTGGGCCAGACCTCCGACCTCGAGGAGGTGCGCCGCATCATGCTCACCCCCATCGCCGGGGAGATCACCGAGCGGGAGCCGTCGAACGGCTACCTCATCCTGCAGGGCGGCATACCCGAGGTCGAGGAGTTCATCTCCCGCATCAAGAAATAGCGCCGGCCGGGTCGCGGAGCCGCACCGTTCGCGCTACCGGTCATGGTTCTCCTTGAGGAACTGCAGGCTGCGCGGCTCCTTCTCCATGTGATAGATGATGATGGACTGCAGGACGCGCCGGATGCGGCCGAGCTCGCCGGCCGAGAAAGTCTGGGACACCGCCTTTGGAGGCGGGTTCTTGCTGACCCAGGCCAGGAAGGCGGCCGTCTCAGGCGGCACCTCTTCCTTCTTGACCTCGGCGCACTCGTCGCAAAAGGCCCCGTCCTTCCTCGGGCCGAGCCAGCCGCCGCGGAGCGGCTTGCGGCAGCCGCGGCAAACGCTGAAAGAGGGGAGGAAGCCGTTGAGCCTGAGGAACCAGGCCTCGAAATAGGCCGCCAGCGGGCCGCTCTCGCCGCCCTGCTTGAGCTGCCTCAGCACGGAAATCAGCAGGCGGAAGAGCAGGTCCTCGCGGGCCCTGATGGGGAAGAACTCCTCGATGAGCTCGACGAAGTAGGCCATGAGGAAGGCCGTCCTCGGCTCCTTCTGCATCTCGAAGAAGGACTCGACCAGGTCGCAGTTGGAGATGGTCACGAGCTCCCTTTGCTCCTTCTCGTAGAAGATGACCCGGACGAGCGACATGGGCTCGAGGCTCGAGCAGAACCTGTTGCCGAACTTGCGGGCGCCCTTGGCCACGCCCCGGATGAGGCCCTTTTCCCGGGAGAAGAGGACGACGAGCTTGTCGAGCTCGCCGAGGGGCGAGGCCCTCAGGACGATGGCTTCGGTCTCGTCAATGGGCATGGTCCGTTGCCGTCTGGAGTATCGTCAATGTGACTGAGGCGAGGCGGGCGTCTCGGCCGGCTCGGACAGGAAGTCCCGACTGTTCTCGAGCGTTATGCGGATGTTGCGGCGGACCTGGCCCGAGAGCCCGAGGCCGCGGCCCGGTTTGCCGTTCAGCGTGAAGGTCACGCCGCCCGCGTTGCCGATGTGGATGAGGAGCTCTCCGGCGGCGTTGGCCTGGACCTGCTTGCCGGGCTCGAACAGACCGTCAACTACGAGCAGTCCGTCGGCGTAGACCTGGAGCCAGGTCTCCTCGTTGAAGCTGAAGATGATGCTCAGGCCTTCCGGTTTCTTCTCCTCGGCCGTAGGCGCCGGCTCGGACGCGGCCGGCGGGGTCGCGGGCGGCAGGAGCTTGTACTGCTCGGCCTGGACCGCCGTCGCGGGTGCGGTCCCGCCCGGCCCGCGTCCGGACGGTTTCAGGATCAGGATGGCGGCAAGGACGAGGACCAGGACGGCGGCGGCCGCCAGGGACAGGAAAAGGAGGCTCTTTTTCCAAGCGAAACCGCGAGGTTCCGGGGTTTCTTCCGCGGAGGGCTCGGGCCGGGCGTCGATGATGCCTGCGGCCCGGTACCTGGCGATGACCTCCTCGGGGTCGAGGCCGACGAAAGCGGCGTAGCTGCGGATCAAGGCCTTGAGGAAAAAACCGCCCGGGATGCGCTCGAGACGATCTTCTTCCAGCGCTTCCAGGTAGCGCCGGACGATCCTGGTGGCGGAGCTCATCTCGTCCAGGGAAATGTTGCGCGATTCCCGCTGTTTCCGTAGTTCCTGGCCGATGCCGCTCATTCAGCCAGAATTCTAAGATATCGGCGCCGGGGTGTCAACCGAGCGGCGGCTCGCTGATCTCATCGGTTGAGGAGGCTCAGACCTTGAGGAACCTGGAAACAGCCGTGGCGCTGCCGAAAAAGCCCGTAAGCGTGCCGCCGGCCAGGATGAGAGCGACCTGTGACCGGTCCGGGTAGCTGAAGGACAGGAGCTCTCCGAGCGCCCCGAGCGACGGCCCGATGTAGAGGGGGAGCGTCCTGATGACGATGAGAAGGAGGAAGAGCGAAAGCAGGCTGCCCAGCAGGCCCAGGGCCACGCCTTCCAGCCAGAAGGGTATGCGGATGAACAGGTTGGTCGAGCCGACCAGCCTGAGGATCTCGATCTCGTTCTTCCGGGCGAAGACGTTCAGCCTGATGACGTTCGAGATGATGAAGACCGAGGCCAGCAGCAGGATGCCGCCCAGGAAGACGCCGACCGAGTTCACGACGCGGTTGAAAGCCTTGACCCTCTCGATCCAGTCCTGGTTGTACTGTATGTCGGTGACGAAGGGCCGGCCGCGGATGTTCTCGATGAAACGAAGCAGCTGGTCCGCCGGCGGCGTCCGCTCCGATACCCGGGCCTCGATCGAGGGCGGGAAGGGGTTGGTCTTGAGGTTCTCCACGACGCCTTTGAGCTCTGGGAAGCCGGCCTTGAACTTCTCCAGAGCCTCGGCCTCGCCGACGAAGCGCACTTCCTTGATGAAGGGGACGGTCGCGATCTCGGCCATGAGCGTCTTGACCGAGGCCTCGTCCGCCTTTTTGTCCAGGAAGAAGGCGACGAGCATGTTGTTCGCGAGGTTGCGGGCCGTGAGGCGGAGGTTGTTCGAGAGGGAGAGGAAGATGCCCACAGTGAGGAAGGCGAGGCAGATTATGACCAGCGAGAAGATGTTCCTGCTCCGGAACTGCCAGAGGTTGTTGCCGGCGGTCTGGAAGAGGTACTTGAGCTTCTCGATCACGGCCTGACCTCCTGGCCGGCGATCCTGCCCTTCTGCAGGAAGACGATCTTGCGTCCGAACTGGCGGATGAGCTCGCGGTCGTGGCTGCCGATGATGACCGTGGTGCCCTGCTTGTTTATCTCCTGGAAGAGGCTGACGATCTCGAAGGCCAGCTCCGGGTCGAGGTTGCCGGTCGGCTCGTCGGCGAGGATGATGTCCGGGTTGTTTATGATGGCCCTGGCGATGGCCACCCGCTGCTGCTCGCCGTAGGAGAGCCGCGAGGGCAGGTCCCACATCTTGTGGTGGAGGTTGACCTTCTGCAGGGTCGCGAACACCCGCCGCCTTATCTCCCGGCGGCTCGTCCCGACCACGCGGAGCGGTATGGCGACGTTGTCGAAGACGGTCCGGTGGAACATCAGGCGGAAGTCCTGGAAGACGATGCCCATGAGCCGCCGGAGCATGTAGATCTTCGAGTCCGGGACCTTGAGCACGTTGACGCCGTCGATGAGGATCTGTCCCTCTGTCGGCAGGAGCTCGCGGAAGATGATCTTGAGCAGGGTGGTCTTGCCCGAGCCGCTCGGCCCCGTTATGAACCAGAAATCGCCCTTGTTTATCTTCAGCGAGACGTCGGACAGGGCCCAGAAGGGTTTCTGGTACTGCTTCGAGATGTGGTAGAGCTCGATCATGGCCCGGCTTCCGGGGTCAGGAGGGGATTATATCACAACGGTCCGCGAAAAGACCCGATGGAAAGGTTCAGGCGGAACGCCCGGCCTCATCTCTTGATGAACAGGAACATGAACCAGCCGAAAGCGACGGCCCCGGCCACCATGATCAGGAAGAGAGTGACGCCGTAGCGGAGGCGCTCTTTGGTCGTGTTGCGGCGGATGACGGCCATGACGAGCGACGTCAGCGCGGCGTACAGGCAGAGCGAGAAAAGATGGTTCTCGAGGATCATTGCTTTTTCCCCGCGGCGATGTCGTAGGCGTCGAGGGCGACCAGGAGGTTGAGCAGGCCGGCCCCGGCGATGAAGGCCGTCCCGAACTCGAAGGTCGCCCGCTCGAGGGCGCCGGCGCCGAAGGACAACAGGCGCGTCAGGACGTAGAAAAGGCCGTTGCCCAGGTCCGAGAAGAAGGCCAGGATGGTCAGGGGGTTCTCGGTCTGGAAGGGGTAGACCCGGCCGCCCATGACCAGTCCCAGCCCGGTCATGGCGAAGATGGAAACGGCGAGAACGGCCGCCCGCCAGTACTTCTTCTGGACGGCGTGGCCCAGTCCGGGCACCAGCCAGCCGAGCAAAAGCGCCAAGATGGCTTTGAGCTTCATGATGGGACAATATTAGTGGAATCCGCGGCTTAAATCAAGGTTTGAGGACAAGCCGTGGCGGAAGCCCGGTGTTTCCGATAGAATAGCGGCGTGCCCGAACTGCCCGAAGTCGAGACCGTCGTCCGGACCCTGCGGCCGGTTCTGACGGGCCGGGTCGTCGCGGAAATCAGCCTCATCTGGAAGCCCCTTCTGCGGCGCGGCTCGGACCGCGATCTGAAGGACCTGGCCGGCCTGCGGGTCTCGGGCATAAGCCGCCGCGGCAAGATGGCCGTCATAGAGTTCGAGGACGGCAGCCGCCTGGTCTTCCACCTCAAGATGACCGGCCAGCTTTTCATCGCAGCTCCCGGGGAGCCCCCCGACAAGCACCTGCGCCTCGTGATCAGGTTCGCGGACGGCGGTCCCGAGCTCCGCTTCCGCGACGTTCGCAAGTTCGGCTTCATGCTCTGCCTGAAGCGGGGAGAGGGGGAGTCCTGCCGGGAGATCGCATCGCTCGGGCCGGAGCCCCTCGAGATGGAGCCGGCCGAGTTCGCGCGCCGTCTCGAGGGCAGGCAGGCGGGGATAAAGAGCCTGCTCCTCAACCAGGAGGTCGTGGCCGGTGTCGGCAACATCTACGCCGACGAGGCCCTGTTCGACGCGCGCATCCACCCGGCGAGACGGGCTTCGGAGCTCGGCCGCGAGACCCTGGCCCGTCTGCACCGGTCGCTGCGCAAGGTCCTGCGGCGGGCCATCGCTGCGGGAGGCTCATCGCTGCGCGACTATGTCGACGGGCGGGGAAGGCGCGGCCGTTTCCAGACGATGCACCGGGTCTACGGCCGCGAGGGAGAAGCCTGTGTCGTCTGCGGCACGCCCGTCAAGCGGATCAGGATCGGCAGCCGGAGCAGCCATTTCTGCCCCCGCTGCCAGAAGCCGCCGCGGCGCGGGCCGGCCGCGTCTAAGAAACTGCGATAGGAACGTCCGTCGCCCGTAATCCGTTCATGGCGGGGCCGTTTTCACGTTGCGATCGCGGGGCTCCCGAGCCCGATTGAAAACGGGCGGAGAATCGGCTATAGTATTCCCGCCGGGCAGGGCATCATGCCCCTGTAGCTCAGTATGGATAGAGCAATGGATTCCTAATCCATGTGTCGCCCGTTCGAGTCGGGCCAGGGGCACTTCGCCTTCCGGCCACTCCCGCTATTTTTCCGTTCAGCCGACAGTTCATGCCTGCGGCGTCGGCGGTAACTATGGCTCCCCGGCCGCTTTCCTCCTCCAACTTCGCTTGACAGCGAATGTCTCAAGGTCTATTTTGATAGTGGGGTTCTAAAGGAATGCAACTGTATGCTCTAATACAAAAATACCGGCGGAGAGCAGCGGTTCTGTTCTTGCTTTTTGCCGGGGGCTCTCTCCTCTTGTTGCAGGCCGCCGGACGACCCCCCGGGCAGCAGAAGCCGCTCCAATACGACGTTTCGGTGACTCTGAAGCTTATCCAGGTTTACGTGACCGACAAGAACGGCCGGCCGGTTATGGACCTGACGCGGGACGATTTCAGGGTCTATGACGGCGGCAAACAGGTCGTCGTCACCGAATTCGAACGGCACGGGTTCCGGTCAGCTGTGCCTATGACCGACACCCGGCCGGAAGCCCTCGCGCCTCCCAGCCCGGAGATTCCATCCCTCAAGCGAAAGTTTATCCTGTTCTTTGATTTCGCCTTCAATACACATAAGGGCGTTACGGCCGGCGTCAAGGCCGCCCTGGACTTCCTCGATACTAAGGTCGGGCCAGATGACGAAACGGCTCTAATGTCCTATTCAATGCTGGGGGGGCTGAAAGTCCATGAATTCCTGACACGGGACCACGACAAGGTTAGGAAGGCCGTATCTCAGATCACTGCCCGGGCCGTCGCCGGACGCGCGGACGAGGTCGAGCAGGCTTACTGGGCGATGGTCGAGCTGGAGGGAAGGGCGACCAAGGAGATGGAGATGAAGCGCCAGGACTCTCTCCATCAGGTCCAGAAATATTTTCGCGCGCTGACCGACCTCGCCCTGGCCCTGCGTTTGCTCCAGGGGCAGAAGAACCTCCTGTTCTTCTCCGGCGGCGTACCGAGCTCCCTCGTTCAGTCGAGAAACCTGGTTGGAAGCGATTCAACATTGAGCGATGTCGGAACTCCAAGGGCGGGCGGCGCCGGCGGTTTTTCTTCAAGACCGCAGGCGGGGTCCCGGTTTGAGATCGGGGACCCTGTGCTGAGGCAGCTTATGGATACAATGCTCAAGGAGTTCAGCAGGGCCAACTGCTCTCTGTTCGCCTTCGACACCCGCGAGTCGGCTAAGGTACCCGCTCTTTTCGTTTATGACGAAATGGCCTTTGATAGGCGCACGGGAGGCATGTTCAGTGCCGACAACGTCGGTACGACCGTCACGAGCCCCTTCCGTGACGAGAAGACAACGGGTATGGACACCCTGAAATTCATGGCCGGGAGTACCGGTGGGCGCTATTTCGGGAATATCCTTTTCTACGAGCGCGACTTGGGTGAGGTCGTGGACCTAACGGGGGCCTACTACGTTGTTGGATACAGGGTCCCGGCCGCGTCGGACGGGAAGTACCGGGAGGTCAAGGTCGAGGTGAACAGGAAGGGATGCATCGTCCGAGCGCAACGGGGATATTACAACCCCAAACCATTTAGAGAATATACCGATTTAGAGAAAAAGCTCCACCTATTCGACCTGGCCCTGAACGGCCGGTCCGACATTAACCCCCCGATAGAGTTCCCCATGACCATTCTCTGCTACGTTACGAGCCACGGGATCCAGGCGCGCGTCCTGGCCAGGTTGCCAAGCGAGATCTGGGACGTGTTCCAGGGCCAGACGGCGGAGATAATGCCCATTTTCTTCGAAGAGCAGGAAGATCTTGTCAGCTTGAAGCGGGCCGTCGTCCCGGTCGCCGGCCAGCGCGGCAAGACTCTCTTCTTCACCTCGGCGACGGAAGCCCGGCCGGGAGCCATGAAATGCCGGCTGGTGATCAGGGACCTCGATTCGGGTCAGAGCGCCCTGGCCACGGGATCAGCGTACATCAGAAGTCCGGACGCGACCGGCTTCGGCTTATCCTCGCCCCTGGTTCTCGTCCCGGTGGGAGGAGCGACCCTGCTCGAGGCCTTTACGGGGGAACGATCCGAGGACGGGGTCTGGCGGGAGATCTACGCCTACAACCCGCTGGCTTGTACTCCCCTGATGGCGGACGAACCGGTTATGTCCGATAAACTCCTGCTGATCGTTCCCGTCCAGGTCAAGGAAGACGCGGGAGACGATCTCGGTCTGAAGCTCGCCCTGGTGGACACAGCCACGGGCGAAGGTCGGGACGTGCCCTTCGCGGTCGTCCGCCGGGTCCGCGCGGCGGGCCACGAGGTCCTGTTCCTGGAAATGGCGACGGATTTCATCACCACGGGGAAATATCTGCTCTACATCAACGCGGGCCTCAGGAGCGTCGGGAGCAGGTCGAGCGTTCATGTCCCGTTGTCGGTCAATAGGCAATGAGGCGCGCAGTTCGAGGCCATATCTTTAGCTTCATGGCTTAGTCCGGGGCGGGAATAAACTCAGAATAGGTCCGCTGGATTCTCTCCTGAGGCAATTCGCGCCGTTGACAATATCCGCGCCGCTGTCTACACTTGTCCATGGCGGTTGGACGGGGAAATGAGGAGAAGATCCTTTATCGGCGGATTCGACCGGGAAACGACTCTTTATGTTCTTGCCGCCTTTTAACGGCGGCATGTGGAGGCGCGACATGCCGAGATCTGCGTTGAAGCCGGCCGCGGCGGTCGTCACGGTCCTGGCGCTCCTCGGCTCCTGCGGCCGGGGCAAGCCCGGATGGAAAGGCACTGTGAGCGAGGAGAACGGCATACGGGTGGTCAAGAACCCGAAGGAGCCGCTCCATCCCGGTCCGGTCCTGACTTTGGAACGCGACCTCGTGATCAGCGGCGGAGCGGATGCCGGACCGGAGACCCAGCTCACCGACATCGCTTCCCTGGACATCGGCGAGGACGATTCGATATTCATCCTGAGCCGGCAGGAGTCCGCCGTGTTCGTCTTCGACCGGGAAGGCCGCTTCCTGAGGCGCTTCGGCCGGAAAGGACAGGGCCCGGGGGAAATCGAATCGCCTCTCTCGGTCCAGGTCCTCGGGAGGGAAGTGATGGTGCCGCAGGCCGCGCGCCGGGTCTCCTTTTTTTCCACGGAAGGCGAGTTCCTCCGCGCCCTTTCCGCCAAGGAATACTGGATCCTGGTGGCGGCCATGGACTCGAAGAAGAACATCTATGCTACGGTCGGGATCATGGACTCCGACAATCCGCTTTACAAGCTCATCCGCTTCGACGGCACGATGGGCTCGCCCCGTGAGATCACGAGTTCGCCGGCGCCGAACGCCGCGAAGGGGCTCAACCCGTTCATGCCCGTCTCCCGGTGGCAGATCGACCCGGCCGATAATGTCATCCACAGCAGGCCCGCCGATTATACGCTCGAGTTCTACGACCCCGAAGGCCGGCTCTTCAAGAAGGTGACCAAGGACTTCGACCCGGTGAGAGTGACGGAAGAGGAAAAGGCGGGACGGAAGAAGGACATTCCTCCTGAGATCAAGGTCGCTTTTTCCGATTTCCATCCGGCTTTCGGCAGGTTCTACTGCGACGATGAAGGCAGGATTTTCGTCGGCACTTTCGAGAGATCGCCTGATGGGAATTACATCCACGACGTCTTCGACCCCGAGGGGCGGTTCATCACCCGAGTATCTTTCAGGGGCGCTTTGTTGAAGGTCGTCCGCGGCAGGATGTACTGCCGGGAAGAGGACGAGGAAGGCTTCCAGAAGGTCGTCCGCTACCGGCTCGTTTGGCGGCTCGACTGATCGCTCCCCGAGCGGAGCATGGCGGCGTACTCGACCGGCAGGCCGCTCACCTCGACCGCCAGGGCCGCGGCCTCGACGTCGTAGGGGACGCGGATGATGTCGGCGCGGAGCCCCTTCTCGTCGACCTCGACGGCCAGGTAGCCGGCGCGCGGGTCGCCGTCCTTGGGCTTGCCGACGCTGCCCGAGTTCAGCAGGCGCTTGCCGTTGAGTTCCTTGACGTAAGGCAGATGGGTGTGTCCGCAGATGATGACGTCGGCCTTCTCCTCTTCGAAGAGCCTGACCAGCGAATGCTCCGGCCTGTTCTCGTATAGGTACTCGTTTATCCGGCGCGGACTGCCGTGCACGAGCAGGAACCTCTTGTCGTAGACCTTGAATTCCAGCCGCTTCAACAGGCCTCTGAGGAAGGCTTTGTTCTCCGGCCTGACGGCCTGCCTGGTCCACTCTATCGAGCGCGCGCCCAGCGCCTTCGCGTGCTCGTCGCGGTAGGCGCAGCCGCAGTCGTCGCGGTCGAGCCCGACCCCTTCGTCGTAGTTGCCCATGACGGTCGGTATGTGGCGCCCGCGCAGGAGCCAGATGACCTCGTTGGGGAAGGCGCCGTAACCGACCAGGTCGCCGCCGCAGAGAACCAGTTCGAAGCCGCGGACCTCGATGTCCCTGAGCACGGCCTCGAGCGCGTAGTGGTTGCCGTGTATGTCGGAAAAGACCGCGATCCTCATCGGTTCCCCCTTTCGGATGGATTCCAAGGCCTTTTATCGGGCCGGCCGGGTCCTGCTCCCGGGCCGCCTTCATCGTCACTGTCTCTGACAAATTCGGCCGGATCGCCTGCCCCGCTTTCAGGCGGGTCTCCCGATTCAGCCTGCTCTTTCTTTTCCTCTTTCATGACCTCTATCACGTAGGTCCTGGACGGCTCGAGCAACTGCTGCACTTCGAGGCAGGCGCCGCCCAGCGTCCCGGGGCTGGGCTTCTTCTTCCTGTAATAGATCCAGCCTCGGCTTTCCATGCGGAGCAGCAGCCTGTCGAGGCCAAATAGAAGGACGGCGATCCCCGCGAGCCAGAGCGCGAGCTTCATCATGACCGGCCCTATTCTAACACAACAACACGAGGGCACGGGGCGCTCCCGTCCCGCGGATATATCTTCTCGAGGCCATGGCCGCGCCTGAGAGCCATCGAATCGCCCCGCTTCTTCTCTCGGAAAATAATGATCTCAAGATGTGTGTTCTGTGCAATTGCAGTTACGATCGGCAGCGGTCCGTCAACGAAACGGCCTGGGCGCGCAAAGGCCGCCGGCCGGCCGCGTTCCTTCCGCGCCAGGGGAGAGAGGCCCTGGACAGGGCCCGGCTCGGCTCAGGAAGCCCGTCCCCCTGAAAATCCCCCTCTTCATCATCTTCGGGGGTGATTGACGGCTCCCCGGCGGCGAAAGAAGATTGAACATCGGCGGGAATTCAGTATAATTATCGCCGGGATCCGTTGCTGTAAGGGAGTTGCGCAGGTGGCCAGAGTTTTGCTCCTGGACTTCGAGGCGGGCGACAGGGACTTCTTGCGCTCCGAGAAATATGACGTTGAGTTGCTGAAGGCCGGCGCCTCAGCCGACGAGGCGGCGTTCTCCAGGGCCGTCGAAGCCGGCGAGGCCTTCTTCGTGCTGGCGGCAGGGGAAGGCGGGCAGGAAGCCGTGAGCGCCGCGGGCAAGGTTCTCGCCAAGAGGCTCGAAAAAGGCGGCCTGGCCGTTTTTTTCATCAAGCAGTCGGGCGCGGCCGCCGTCAAGGATTATCTCGGCGGCGCCGACTGGCTCGAACCTCAGGAATTGGGCCGGCCGGAAAGCATCCGCTTCAACCCCAAGGCCCTGTTCTATGTGCCGTTCGAAAGGTTCCGGGCCTCGCTCAGGCACGCCTTCAAGCTCGTTCCGCGCGTGGTGGAGGAGGGCGCCTGGGAAGTCAGCGTCGGCCCTTCCGGGTTCCTGGAAGTCTTCGCCAAGAGCGCCGACGGCTATCCGGTGGCCCTTATGGGCAAGATGGGAAAGGGGTCTTTCCTCATCCTGCCTTCCTTCGGGCCCAAGGACGTCCAGGTGGCCCAGTATCTGCTGCGCAACAAGATGCTCCTCGAGGGAGCCGCAAAGGAGGGAGAGATGCCGGCCTGGTTTGAGGACGAGGAATACGCTTTTCCCGAGATCAAGGCCCTTTACAAGCAGAAGGAAGACGAGGTCAAGCGGCATGAGCAGGCCCTGGCCGAACTGGACCGGCTCATCCAGGAGAGCCGCAAGGCCAGCCAGGACATCTTCTACAAGCTCCTGCTCGGCCAGGGGCCGGAGCTGAAGAAGGCCGTCCTGAACACCTTCCGCTATCTCGGCTGGCCGGTCGCCGTAGACGTCGACGAATACTGGAAGAACGTGATCAGGGACAAGGAAGAGGACATCTGGCTGATCGAGCCGGGCACGGATTCGCTCGAAGCCAGCCTGCGCCGGAACAGCCTTATCCTGGTCGTCGTCAGGTCCGACAAGAACTGGGCCAGCGACGAGGACTGCGTCCTGCTCCAGAGATACAAGGGCCGCAGGATGCAGGAGTTCGGGAACACCAACATGAAGGCCGTCCTGGTAGGGAACTATTTCCTGGAGACGGAGCCCAAGCTGCGCCAGAACCCCTTCTCCAAACTGCAGACCGACGAAGCCGCCAAGGACGGCAACGGCCTGCTCTCGACCTGGGAGCTTTTCCGGGCGGTCAAGGCCGAGAAGGAAGGCGCCATAACCAAGGAAGCCGTCCGGGAAGCCGTCAAGAAGATGACCGGCCTCATCACCTTCGGGGTTTAGCGGCTTTTGCCGACACCAATCCCGACGATCATCGAGAGCCACCAGCCCCTTGACTCTTATCCCAGCCTTCCCGGCCTGAGGTATCAGGTGCCAGCAGTACCTGGTACCTAAATGGCAAACCTATCTCAAGTGCGTCAGATGGGCGTGCCGGTCCAGGGAACACGCTGGCCGTGCCTTTGAATAGAATGCTTGAATAAAGGGCACAAACAAGCTATGAAAAAGGCCGGTTCGACGCCGCCCTGGTCCGATAATCCCGGCGCCGCCTGCCCGGCGTTTGGCTTTTTGCCGGTAATGTGTTAAAAAGGAGTCGGAGTCGATCATGAAGCGCAAAGAGAGGCATCAGCTCAAGGAAGACGGGTTCCTGACCGGCATGCACCGCGTCCTGGAGTTCTTCAAGACCCGCCGCCGCGAGATGATCATGGCCGGCCTGGCCCTGGCCGCGGTGGCCCTGATCTTCGGCGTAGTCAGCCTGCTGCAGGCCATGAACGACCGGAGCCAGAGCCGCGTCGCGGGCGAGATAATTTCGCTGAGCGCCGGCCTGGACACAAACCCGGGCAACTTAGCCCGGCTGGAAGCGATCGCCGGCCGCGGCAAGTTCAATCGCCTGGCCTATCTCGAGCTGGCCAAGTACTGGATAGCCAAGGGCGACCCGGACAAGGCCGGCGCCTATCTCCAGAAGTTTCCCTCCGGCAGGAAGGACGGCGTTTACTATCAGGCCGAAATGCTCAAGGCCCGCGTCCTCGTCCTGAAGAAGGACTACGACGGGGCCGTCGCGGCCTACAAGAGGATCCTCGCCGACGCCCCGCGGGATTTCCCGCCCGATGTCGCCCTCTTCTACCTCGGCGAGTCCTACGAGCTCAAGGGCGATAAGAAACTGGCCCTGGAAACGTACCAGAAGCTGCAGTCCGAGCACGCCCAGTCGCCCTTCAGCTACGAAGCTTTGCTCAAGGCCGGCCGGCTGGCCATGGCGGGGAACTGAACGCGGCGCCGGACGGCCGGGGGCGCGGCGGCCGACGGCATCGGTTCTATGACGGAAAGCGGAAAACCGGGAAAACCGGGGAGAGGTACCGACTATATCCCAACTGCCGCTGGCCGGTCCCTGTGCCCGGTTTTCCCTCATTAACCAGTCCGAGTCTGCCAAACTGTTCGTCGTGGAGCCGACGGCATCTTGCCATCGGGCTCAAATTGGATATAATAAGCCAGTATCTTAGCCAGGAGGACGGAAAATGGCTTATATGATCACCGAGGAATGCATCAACTGCGGCGCCTGCGAGCCGGCCTGCCCGAACGCGGCCATCTCGGCCGGCGACGAACGCTACGTGATCGACCCGGCCAAGTGCACCGAGTGCGTGGGCCATTACGACGAGTCCCAGTGCGCCTCGGTCTGCCCCGTCGCCGCCTGCGTTCCCGACCCTGCCCACAAGGAGTCGAAGGAAGAGCTGATGGCCAAGTTCCACCGGCTCCAGGGCTGAGGCCGTCAGACGGAAGACGGGTCGAACGGAAGAGGAGCGGGGCGGCTTCGCTCCTCTTTTTTCTTAATAGGGCTTTTATAGAGGTCCGGCCGCGGGCGTTCAGCGCCGTCGAGACCCTGGAACGAAAGGCGAAAGTGAGGGCAGCCGGTGAGGAAGAAGGCCTGGGTGAACCTGCTCCTTTTCGTCCTGACCGTGCTTTCTACCTTTTTTGTCGGCCTCGCCTGGGGCGCGAACTATGTCTTCGCTGATAAGCTGCCCGCAGGCGCGGGGCCGGCGTCGGCCGTTTCCCTGTTCAACCCGCGAGTCCTGTGGCTGGGCGCCGTCTACTCGTTCGTCCTGATGTTCATACTGGCCGGCCACGAGCTCGGCCATTTCCTGGCCTGCAGGCGCTACGGTATCGACGCCAGCCTGCCTTATTTCATCCCCTTCCCGTCGTTGATCGGCACGAGCGGGGCCTTCATAAAGATACGTTCCCCCATCTTGAGCAAGAGGCACCTGTTCGATATCGGCGTCGCCGGCCCGCTCGTCAGTTTCGCGCTGTCAATCCCGGCCGTCCTGGGCGGCCTGGCTCTCTCCCGGACCGTGTCCGGAATGCCCGGCGAGGAGGTCATCCTTTTCGGAGAACCGCTCATCCTGAAGGCCGCGGTCGGGCTGTTCTTCAGTCACCTGGGCCAGGGCACCGATATCATCCTCCACCCCGTGGCCTTCGCCGGCTGGGTGGGGCTGCTCGTTTCCAGTTTCAACCTGTTCCCCGTCGGACAGCTCGACGGCGGGCACATCGCCTACGCGGCGCTCGGCGGCAAGAGCCGCAAGCTCAACCTGGTCGTTGTCCCCGCCTTGATCATGATGGGTGTTTTCCTCTGGCTGGGCTGGCTGGTCTGGGCCGTCGTCATCATCATCTTCGGCTTGAAACATCCCCGCGTCCTCGACGAGGAGGCCAGCCTGGGCAGAGGCAGGCAGCTGCTCGGAGCACTGGCCGTGCTCATTTTCATCCTGTCTTTCATCCCGGCGCCGGTCAAGGGTTACGACCTGTTCAGCCTGTTGCTCCAGCTTGGAATGAGAGTAAAATAAGCCGTGTTCTCAATGACGCTTGGAAACATGACAACGCGCGGTTGCACTTTTTCACAACTTTTGTGGAAATCTTGTGTAAAAGGCTCGGATTTAGAATGGCAATCGTTTGTTTTTCATGAAGTTACAACAAACTGCTCAAAGATTCGGCACTGCTTTAACATGTTGATATATAATAAATTAGCCTAAATTTGCCGGCCGCTGTCCAAGGCCGGCTTGGTCGAGCGAGCATGCACAGGTGAATATGGAAGACAGGTTCCGCAGGGTTGAGAAAAAATTCCTCTCCCTGAAAGAGGATTTCCGGCAGGGCCGCATCTCCCAGAGGGAGTTCATCGACGCTCTGAAACAGCTAAGGTTCCGCGACGACGCCGGCAAGTTCTGGATGATCGGCGCCCGCACCGCCAAGTGGTATTGCTTCGATTACCATAAGAACGACTGGGTCCAGTCCGAACCGCCGTCGCTCGGGAAGCACAGGGCCATTTGCATCTACTGCGGGTTCGAGAACGACCTCGAGGCCGAGTTCTGCGCCCGCTGCGGGAACGTCCCGCGCGAAGATGAGGGGACGAAGGCGGGACTGGTCTGCCCGCGTTGCGGGACCCGGCTCGAAGCGCCTGACGCGTCCTGTCCGGTCTGCCTGACGCCTTCCTCCGTCCTGCAGGACGTTCCGCAGGACGCCGTTCCCCGGGCCGCCGGAGACGAGGCTCTCGCTTCTGGCGGGCAGGCGGAGAGCTTGTTCGTGGTCAGGTCGGTCCGGGCCATCTCTTTCTTCTGGTTTTGCGGAGGGCTCGGCGTCTTCGCCGGCATCCTGGCCGGGCTCCTGGTCGGAGTCACCGGGTTCTTCCCCGGTTTCGTCGCGCGCCTGCCCGACTTCCTGACGTCCATCCAGGGGACGCTTCAGGGAGGCATCGTTTTTCCGCTGTTCGGCGCCGTACTCGGCTTTGCCTGTCTCGGCGGGGCGGGCTTCATCCTGGCCGAGCTTTCCAACGTCGTCCTGTCCCTCGTAGGAGGGCTCAGGTTCCAGGCGGGAAGGACTTCTCCCGGCCCTAAGCCCTGAGTTTCAAAAGCCCCCAGGCGATCTGGCCGACCGATACCGATTCGTCGTTGGGCGAGTAAGCCGTCGGACGCAGGACCTTGAATCCCTTCGCGGCGAGGAGCGGCTCGACCGCCTCGAGGAGCCGTCTGTTCAGGAAACAGCCTCCGCTCAATGCGACCGTGTCTACTCCGGCCTGCTCCCGGGCCAGCGCCGCTGATTCGGCGACGGCCCGGGCCAGCGAGTTATGGAACCTGGCCGCGATCTTCCCGGCCGGGACGTCCCTCCTGCGGTCCTTTAGGACCGACCTGATGAGCGGCAGGAACGAGACCTCGTAGCGGGAGCCGCTTTTGGCCGGAGCCACCTTGAAAGGATAGGCGCCCGTTTCGGACAGGTCGCAGGCTGCTTCCAGGCGCATGGCCGCCTCGGCCTCGAACTCCATCCTGACTGGCGCCAGCCCGGCCAGGAAGGAAACCGCGTCGAACAGGCGACCGCAACTCGAAGCGAGCGGGCTTCTCAGCCCCTGCCGTATCATCCCCAGGACCGCCTGCTTGCTCGCGGGCTCGACAAGCGCGAGCTCCGGCACGTCCGGCACCTTGTCCCCGAAAGCAAGCGCCAGATAGGCAAGGGCCATCCTCCATGGCTCGCGGCTGGCCAGGTCACCTCCGGGCAGCCTGACGGTTTGGAAGGCCGCGAACCGCTCGAACCCGGAATAGTCGGCCAGCAGGAACTCAGCGCCCCAGGCCGAGCCGTCTGCGCCGTAGCCGTAGCCGTCCAGCACGACTCCCAGGACCTTTTTACCGGGCGGAAGGCCGTGTTCGAGCATGACCGCCAGCACGTGGGCGAAGTGATGCTGGACCGTGTAATGGGGGAGCCCCAGCCCGCGCGCGAAGCGCGTCGTCCTGAAGTCGGGGTGAAGGTCGGTTATGACGGCGGCCGGCCTGACGTCGAACAGCCGCTCGAGGTGCTCCAGCGTCTCCCTGAAGTAGCCGAAGTTGCGGTAGTCGTCAAGGTCGCCGAGGAACTGGCTGGTGACGACGTAGCCGTCCTTGTAGACCGAGACCGTGTCCTTTAACTCGCCGCCGAGCGCCAGGAGCATTCGGTCCGAACGGAGCGCCGGCGGCACCGGCTGCGGGTAGGGCACGAAGCCTCGGGCGCGCCTGACGAATAGCCGCCGGCCGCCGGCGACCTTGGTCACGGAGTCGTCGGCCCGCATGGCGATCGGCCTGTCGTGAGTGAGGACGTGATCGCAAAGTCCCGCTACGCCCTCGGCTTCGTCCTTCATGATGGGCGCGTCCTTGCTGTTCGAGCTCGTGGCCACGATGAGCCCCGTCCCTTCGAGCAGCAGATGATGGAGGGGGGTGTACGGCAGCATGAAGCCGATCTCGTCCAGGTGGGGGGCGATGAGCGGGATGTCCGTCTTTTTCTTGAGCAGGACGATGGGCCGCTCGGGCGAGAGGAGCAGTTCCTTCTCGACCCTGCCCACTTGGGCGTAGCGTTCGACCTCTTCCAGGTCCCGGGCCATGAGCGCCAGCGGCTTGGTCTGCCGGGATTTCAGCCGTCGCAGGCGTCGGACGGTCCGCGCGTGGAAGGGGTCGCAGACGAGATGGAAGCCGCCCAACCCCTTGACGGCCAGGATCTTCCCCTGCCTTATGAGCCCGGCCGCTTCCTCTATCCCGCCGCTCTCCGTTCTGCCGGTCGCGGCGTGCCGGAGCGAGACCCGCGGCCCGCACCTCGGGCAGGCGATGGGCTGGGCGTGATGCCGTCGGTCGTGCGGGTCCTCGTACTCCCTGCGGCAGTCCGGGCACATCCTGAAGCCGGCCATGGTAGTCTTCGGCCGGTCATACGGCAGGTCGAGGACGATGGTGTAGCGCGGACCGCAGTTGGTGCAGTTGGTGAACGGATACCTGAACCGTCTTTCGCCCGCGGTCCTGACCTCTTCCAGGCAATCATCGCAGGTCGCGATGTCCGGCGAGATGAACACGAAGCCGCTCTCTTCCTTTGTCTTCCTGATGCGGAAGTCCCGGCGGCCTTGGAAAGCGGCCGGCCGGGCTTCGAGCCGCTCGATGCGGGCCAGCGGCGGCAGCTCTTTCTTGAGCAGTTCCGGGAACCTTTTCTCCACCGCCGGGCCGGGGCCTTCGACGTGGATCTCGACCCCGCCGCCTGAGTTCTTGACCCAGCCGGCGAGGCCCAGCTTTTCGGCCAGCCTGAAGACGAAGGGCCTGAAGCCGACCCCTTGGACGACCCCGAAAACGGTGTACTCGACGGCCCGCCTTCCGCTCAAGTCCTTTTCCTCGACGCGGCTTCGCGGCTGTAGACGCAGCCGCAGTAGCTCTGGCGGTAAAGCCCGTGGCCGCGGCTGAGTTCGACGCTTTTCTTGAAGCCGTCTTTTTTCTTGAAGTCCGACTCCAGGAAGGCGACCCCGAACCTGGCCGCCGACATCCTGCCGATGCGGTTGATGACGTCCGCCTTCTTCCAGGGGCTGACCGTCATGACCGTGGCGCAGGCCTCGAAGCCGAGGCGCGCCGCCGTCTCGGCCGTGCGGTGGATGCGAAGGGCGTAGCAGATGTCGCAGCGCCGGCCCTTTTCCGGCTCGTCCCGGAAGCGCGCCACGGCCCGCAGCCATTTTTCCGGCTCGTAGGCGTCTTCGATGAACGGCACGCCGAGCAGGCCGGCCACGCGGCGGGCGTCCTCGAGCCTTTTCGAGTACTCCTCGGCCGGGTGGATATTGGAGTTGGAGAAGAACAGGGTCGGTTCGTATTCTTCCCGGAGCAGCCCGATGACGTAGAGCGCGTCGGGGGCGCAGCAGGCGTGCACCAACAGCTTCGGCTTCATGACAAGGCTATTCTAACTTCGGCGGACGCCCCGGTAAAGGCCGGGGCCGTTTCAGAGCAGCTCTTTCAGGCGGGCGTCGAGCTCGGCGAGCTTGTTCTCGATGGCGTCGTACTGAATATAGAGCAGCTCAAGGTCTTCGCGCTCGAGGCGTTCTCTGGCCAGCGCCCGGCCCAGGGCCTCGAAATGTGGGTCCATCTGGCGCCTGACGGTCAGGATGCCCTTCTGGACCCTGTCCCTGGCCCGGCGCTCCAGAATGATGGACATCTCGAGGGCGTCTAGGCCCGACCTGCGCTCCTCTTCGGCATCGCGGATGCCCGAGGCCAGGACGGCCGCCCGCTCCTCGAGGCCCGCCGTTTCCTCCTCCAGGAGCGCGGCGCGCGCCTCCAGCTCCTCGACCTTGGCCCGGACGGCCCGGGCGTGCTCGGCCAGGGCCTCGAGGCTTTGACCCGTCTCGGCCTCTTCCCGAGCGGCCGGGTCCTTTTCCGCCGCGTCGGCAACGAGCTCGGGGAACAGCGGCCGCTCCCGGACAAGCCGGGCCCGGCCCGTAACCGACCTCAGTTCTTCCTTGGCGCCGCGCAACCTGGCGGCAACTTCCTTCTTCTCGGCCCGCAGGCTCTTGAGCCTGTCGCGGACCGGCGCCCGGAGCTTCTTCAACTCGACGAGCCTGTTCTGGAAGCCGGCGGCCAGCGAATCGTATTTTTTCTCGAGCTCCTGGATCCGGGAGAAGACGCCGTGCCACTCGGCGTGGAGGTTCGCGAGCTCCCTGTCGAGCGACGACAGGGCTTCGGTTTCAGCCTCCACCCCCTCGAGGGTCAGGCCTTCGGACCAGGCTTTCTTGCCCAACTCGACGAGCAGCTGGCGTTTGCGCTCCTTCTCCCGCTTGATGAGCGTCTTCAGCCGCAGGACGGTCATCCTGCGCCGGGCGCCGGAGAAGAAGACGTTCAGCCTGAGACGGAAGGCCTCGTTGCGGAGGAGGAAAAACGCGGCCAGGAGCAGGGCGACGCAGATGAGGGCCAGGAGCAGCCAGAAGGGAAGGCCCTCGGCGGCGGCTGCCGGAGGATAGTCGGCCTGCCGGGCGGCGGAAAGACCGCTCTCGTGGATCATGGCGTCCCTTTGTTCAGGGTCTAAATAACCCAACGTAAAGGGGAAGTCAACGTCGGGAGTTCTTGATTATTCTGAGGGGGCCGAGAATTTTTCGAACAGCCTGACCAGTTCCTGCTTGTCCAGGTAGCCCACGTGCCGGTACCGGACGCGGCCGCCCGCGTCGATGATTATGGTCGTGGGTATGAACTCGCCGGGACGGAAGCTCTCGACGACGGCCGCGTCGGCCATGGCCACGGGGTAGTTGACGCCGGCCTGGCCGGTCCATTCTTTGACCTGCTCGGGCGGCAGGTCGTCGACCGAGAGGCCGAGTATCTCCAGCCCTCTTTCCTTGTATTGTCTGTATGCTTCTATGAACCCGGGGATCTCGGCCCGGCAGGGTGGACACCAGGTGGCCCAGAAGTTGAGGAACAGCGTTTTTCCCTTATAGTCCGCGAGCGATATCTCGTTGCCGGCCAGGTCCTTGACCTTGAAATCGGGGGCCGCGGCGTCGTCGGCCCGGCAGGCCGCAAGGCCCGCGAAACCGAGGACCAAGAAGGCAGCCGCTAGAAGGATGGCTTTCTTCATTTCTTCTCCTGTCATTCCGGCGCTCCTTGCGCTCGAGCCCGTCCGTCTCGTCCCGGCCTCCGAGGGACCGAAGTCCTTGGGCCCGGGCCGAACCGTCGCCGGGCCGGCCGAGCTTGAGGCCGGCTATAATCTATCATTCCGATAGAAATTATAGAACAAATAGGATATCCAAGCAAGTCGGCACGATGTGCTCCGACCGCATCCGGCCGGCGGGAATATGCCGGCCTCGCCCGAGGCCCCGGCTCACTCCGCCTGCTTGAGGAGCCTCTCCCAGCGGGCGTCGACCTCGGCCTGGATGGCGGCAACGGCCTCCTCTTTCAGGTGCCTGAACCTGCCCTGGAGCCTGATGTAGTCCGCTACCGGCTTTCTGTCCTTGAGCTTGATGTTGATGACGGTCCTTTCCCCGTCGAAGATCTCGTAGAGCGGGAAGAGGCCGGTCTGGACCGCCAGCCGGGCCAGCTTGACCGAGTCGTCGGGCCGGCTCTTCCAGCCCGTCGGGCAGGGCGCGAAGACGTGGAAGAAACGGGTGCCCTTTATCTCCCTGGCCTTCTTCATCTTCTTGAACATGTCCTCGGGGTAAGCGACGCTGGCCGTGGCGATATAGGGAATGCGGTGGGCGGCCATGATGGCGACGATGTCCTTCTTGGGCCTGTCCTTGAAATGTTTCACGGGCGTCGTGGTCGTCCATGCGCCGTAGGGGGTCGCCGAGCTCCTCTGGATGCCGGTGTTCATGTAGGCTTCGTTGTCGTAGCAGACGTAGATGATGTCGTCGTTGCGCTCGGCCGCTCCGGACAGGGCCTGGATGCCGATGTCGAAGGTCCCGCCGTCGCCGGCCCAGGCCACGACGGTGGTTTCGGCGTCGCCGACCATCTCCAGCCCGGCCTTGACGCCGGTGGCCGTCGAGGCCGCGGTCTCGAAGGCGCAGTGGTAGATGGGCGTGTCGAGGGAGGAATAGGGATAGGGCCCGTCGATGACGGCCCAGCAGCAGGCCGGAATGCAGACGACCGTCTTCTGGCCCAGGGCCTTGAGCATGTACCTCATGGCCAGCGTGGCCCCGCAGCCCTGGCAGGCCAGGTGACCGCAGCTCATCAGCTCTTCGGCCGGGAGTGTCAGCGTCATCTTCTTCTCTTTCTTCATTTCTTCACTCCTATCCAGACGATCTCTTCCTCGGCCCTGTCGTTGGCCAGGGCGTGGGCCGCGATCTCCTTGAAGTGGCCAGTCGTTATGTCCCGGCCGCCGAGGCCGGTGATGTAGCCGTGGACCGTCGGCGTCGCGGCGGTGCCGTACAACGCCGACTTGACTTCCTGATAGAAGATGCCGTGATAACCGTAGGAGGCGTTCCGGTCGACCACGGCGACCCTGGCCGCCTTCCCGAGAGCCCTGCGGACGGCCTCGAAGGGGAACGGCCTGAAGACCCTGACCCTCAGGTTGCCGGCCTTGACGCCCTGTTTGCGCAGCTCGTCGACGGCCACCCTGGCCGTGAAGCCGGGCGTGCCCGAGGTCACGAACACGAACTCGGCGTCGTCGAGCATGTACTCGTCGACCAGGCCGAGCCGCCGGCCGAAGGCTTTCTCGAACTCCAGGCCCGTCTTCTCGATCAGGGCGGGGGCCTTCTCCATGTCCTTCTGGAGCTTGTAGCGGAGCTCGAAGTAGTGCTCCGGCGAGGTCAGTCCGCCGAAGGCGTGCGGGTCGGACGGCGCGAGCTTTATCTCCGGCCTGAAGGGCGGCAGGTAGGCGTCGACCGCGGCTTGGTCCGGCACCTCGACCACCTCGTAGGTGTGCGAGAGCACGAAGGCGTCGAGGATGACCATGGCCGGGATCATCAGCGCTTCCGAGACCTTGAAGGCCTGGATGACCGTGTCGAGGACTTCCTGGTTGGAGGCGCAGTAGTACTGCATCCAGCCGGTGTCGCGCTGCGACAGGCTGTCGTTCTGGTCGGTCCAGATGCTCCAGCCCGGGGCCATGGCCCGGTTGATGTTGCCCATGACCACGGGGTGCCTGCCGCCTGAAGCCCAGTGCAGCATCTCGTGCATCAAGGCCAGTCCCTGGGCGGAGGTGGCCGTGAAGGCCCGGGCGCCGGCCGCCGAGGCGCCGATCGAGGCGGCCATCGCGGAATGCTCGGACTCGACCTTGATGAACTTGGCGTCCAGCATCCCGTCGGCGCACATCTCGGAGAGGAGCTCCACCACCTGGGTCTGGGGCGTGATGGGATAGGCCGCGATGACCTGGGCGCGGGAGAGCATGGCGCCGTAGGAAAGCGCGTGGTTGCCCATGATGACCTTTTTCATCTCTTCTCCTCCACCATGACGATGCACTTGGCCGGGCATTCCTCGGCGCAGATGCCGCAGCCCTTGCAGTAGTCGTAGTCGATGACCGGCCATTCGTCGACGACCTCGATGCTCGGTTCGGGGCAGAACTTCCAGCAGATGCCGCACTGGATGCACTTGCTGAGGTCGATCTCGGGCCTGATGTTGCGCCAGGAGCCGGTCAGGTTGTGGGTCTGGGCGCCGATGGAGATGACCATGGTCGGCATCTCATCGGCCGAGTCGAAAACGATCTTGGGAGCCTTCTTCTTTTTCATGGCGGCTTTCCTTTCAGGCCTTTTCGTAGGCTTCGGCGGCGGCCAGGACGTTTTCCTCGGGCTTTATCGGCACGCCTTCCCTGATGGCCTGGGCCAGGGAGTCGAACCTCGTCAGCCCCAGGATCTTGACGACGGCGCCGGCCACGGCGGTGTTGACGATGGGCGCGGCCAGCGTCCCGAGCTTATGCCTGACGGCGATCTCGGTGGCGTTGACCGTCCGCACTTTGAACCGTCCGTGGAAGGGGAATTCCTCGGGCCGCCGGTCGGTGTTGATGATGACCGTCCCGCCCGGCTTCAGCCCTTCCGTGACGTCGACGGCGTCGACCAGGGTCGGGTCGACGATGACCACGTGGTCGGGGTTATAGACGCGGCTCTTGTCGTAGATGGGCCCGGCGTCGATCCTGATGAAGGCCACGACGGGCGAGCCCCGTCTCTCGACCCCGAATTCGGGGTAGGCCTGGACGTAATTGCCTTCCTTGGCCAGGGCGTCGGCCAGGACCTTGGAGGCGACGACCGTTCCCTGCCCGCCGCGTCCATGGAATCTTATCTCAACCATAGCCTGCTCCTTGAGAAATTCGGTCTAAATGAGTGAAAGATATTATTATCATTATTCGCCGCCAAAAAAAAGCGCCCAAAGCCGGCCGCGGCTCCGGCCGCTAGGGCAGGGGCGTTTTCGCCGCCCGGTTCAATGCGCCCGCCCGTCCCTCTTCCTTGGAGACCAGGCTCCGGTAGAGAGACTGGTGCATCAGGGCGTCCTGCTCCAGGTTGGGGCTTTCGCAGACGACCATCCCGCTCGCGTCGATAGCCCGCAGGGCCTCCAGCCACTCGTAGTATCGGAAGTCGGCTTCCTCCAGGTTCAAGTGCTTGAGCTCTCCAGCATGGCCGTAATGGATGCCGGCGATATGGATGTGGAGGTCCCGGAGGGCCCGGAGGCCGAGCTTCTTAGCGACCTTGGACAGCACCCTCTCGAACTCGCCGTAGGAGTTGACCCGGCCTTCTCGGGCGTAGAGGTGGGAGAAGTCCAGGCAGGGCTTGAGGCCATCGACCTCCCGGCAGAGCGACAGGACCTCGTCGAGGGACCCGAACTGGGACCTCTTGCCCATGGTCTCTATCCTCAGGCTGACCGGCAGCCGTTCCTGCCGGACGATGGACATGATCCGGGCCAGCCCGGCCCTGATCGTCCGGCCGGTTTGCTCCGGCTCGGACTCGCCGTAGTAGCCGGCATGGAAGACGACCGAGACTGCGCCGCAGGCGGCCGCCGTCCTGGCCGACTTGAGCAGCCTTTCCTGGCTCTGCAGGCGCTTGCCCTCGTCTGCGGCGTTGAGGTTGATGAAGTAGGGCGCGTGCACGCTCAGCCTGACCCCGTGCTTTTCGGCGGCGCGCCGCACCGCGGCGGCGGTTTCAGCGTCCATGTGGACGCCGCGGACGAACTCGACTTCGAGGCAGTCGAGGCCGAGCTCGCGGACGCGTTCGATGCCTGAGACGGTGGAATCGGCCGCAGCCGAATGGGGGACGCCCGCCGTCCCGAACAGCAGGCCTTCAGACGCAGGTCTCATCGCCGCCGTCCTCGCGTTCCAGGAACTCGCTCACGATGCGCATGGCGCAGAACTCGCCGCACATCGAGCAGGCCCGGGAACGGGAGCGTCTCCGGCGGCGGACGAGCTCGAACTTGGCCGGGTCGACGGCGAGCCTCTTCTGGGTCTCCCAGTCGAGGCTTTTCCTGGCCTTGGAGATCGCCAGGTCCCCGGACAGGGCGCCGGGGACTCCCTTGACGATGTCGGCGGCGTGGGCGGCGATGCGGGAAGCGATCAGACCCTCCCTGACGTCGTCGACCGACGGCAGCCCGAGGTGCTCGGCCGGGGTGACATAGCAGAGGAAGTCGGCGCCGGCCGCGGCCGCCAGCGCGCCCCCGATCGCCGCCACGATATGGTCGTAGCCCGGCGCGATATCCGTCACGAGCGGCCCCAGGACGTAGAACGGCGCGCCCTGGCAGAGCCTTTTCTCCAGCCTCACGTTCATCTCCACCTGGTCGAGCGGCACGTGGCCTGGGCCCTCGACCATAGCCTGGACCCCCGCGTCCCGGGCGGCCTTGACAAGCTCGCCGAGCGTCAGCAGCTCCTCGACCTGCGGCCTGTCGGTCGCGTCCAGGACTGACCCGGGCCGCAACCCGTCGCCCAGGCTCAGCGTGACGTCGTATTTCGCCGCCAATTCGAGCAGGCGGTCGTAGTCGGAATAAAAGGGGTTTTCCTTCCGGTTGCGAAGCATCCAGGCCAGCAGAAAGGCGCCGCCCCTGGAGACGACATCGGCCACGCGTCCCTGCTTCCTGAGTCTTTCGATGCCGCGCAGGGTCAGTCCGGCGTGCACCGTCATGAAGTCCACGCCTTCCCGGGCCTGGTTCTCCACGGCCTGGAACAGGTCGTCGGGCGTCATATCTACGATGGCGCCGCGGCGGCCGATGGCCTCGACCGCGGCCTGGTAGATGGGCACAGTGCCGACCGGCAGCGGCGAGGCCTTGAGGACGGCCCGGCGGACCTTCCTGATGTCGCCTCCGGTGCTCAGGTCCATCAGGGCGTCGGCTCCGTACTCGAGGCTGACCCTGACCTTGGCCAGCTCGTCGCCGAGTCGCGGGAAGTCGCGGGAAGTCCCCAAGTTGACGTTGACCTTGGTCCTCAGCCCTTGACCTATCCCGGCGGGACGGGCCGGCCTGTGGATGGGATTGAACGGGATGACCGCCAGACCGGCGGCAACTTTTTCGGCCAACGTTTCCGGCGGGACGGACTCTTCCCTCGCGACCCTTTTGAGGGCCGGGCTGAGGACACCCTTCCGCGCGAGTTCCGTTTGCGTCATTGTTTCTGAACCCGGGAAACCGCTAAAATTTAAGTATAGATTAGCCCTCCCGAGCTGTCAAGGAAACGGGGGCTCTGTGACGAAAATTGTGGCAGAATTGGGGTTTGCCCGCACTTTTCGTCACAGAGCCGGAAACGGGGGAGCGACATCCCTGATTCCGCAACAGACTTGATCCGGGGCGGGGTCCTGTCACGGCTCGTCCCCGCCCGTCCTCGCTCCACGCATCCCCCCGCGGGGAACCCCTTTCTCTGCGGGCGTTGCGGGACTGGAGCCGTGCCGCCCCTCCCATTGTCCCACTTACCCTTATAGTATCGAGATGCTCTTCAGTGAGAATAAGGGACAGGCAGCGACCAATCGAATTCGTTTGAATTGAGCGCCTGCGCCCGGTTCTTTGGAGATGCGCGGGCGCCTTCGGGCTCGCCGCGGCCGGGGGAAGACTGCCAGGGCTCGCGTTTCCGGACGGCCCGACCCATGACAAAGCACTTGAAATCGCCCGGGAATCGACTATGATAGCTTTTTTCCGGTGGCTGAAGGGAGAGCCGGGTTGAAGAAATTCCTGAGATACTGGCTGCCGTCCGTCGTGTGGATGGCCATAATATTCCCGCTCGGCGGCAAGGGCCTGAAAAGCTACAGGCTATACCGCCTGTTCATGGGCGTCCTGCATACGTTTCTGCCCAGGGTCTCCTGGGAGCTGGCCCATACCGCGTACTCCCTGTTCCGCAAGAGCCTGCATTTCTTCGGCTACGCTCTGCTCGCCTGGCTGCTTTACCGCGCCTTCAGGGCGGGCGGGCCGCCGAACTGGAAAAGGGAATGGGCGCTCCGGGCGGGTGGCGTCGCCGTGCTCTACGGCTTCCTGGACGAGTTCCTGCAGGGCTTCATCAGGTCCCGGAACGCCAGCCCCGTCGACTGGCTCATCGATTCGGCCGGCATAGCCGTCGCGCTTCTGGTCATCAGGGCCGTGACCCGGGCCCAGGACAAACCAGAGATCCCCAAGCCCGCTCCATCGGTAGAGAGCGCCGGCGGCCCGTCCTGAAAGCGCGTCGGCTCCTGATTCTCCTTTTGGCCGCATCGGTCCTGCGGCGCGGACTTGTCCCGTCGGACTCACAACGCTTCCGGAAGTGTTTTCGCCTGACGACGCGCTTTTATTACCGCTCCGACCGTCCACCCCGCGGCGGCCGAAAGCAGGCGTTTCGGACGCTGATGACCGGCGCTGTTTGCCCGCACCTCGGTGCCGGGGTCCAAAGACCGGCCCAGTCCCCTTCGGCGTCGACGCCTTGGACTGGGGACGCACAGACAGTCGGATGATTTGCATCTCGACGAGCCCGAGAAGACAGGCTGAATTGAAACGGCGGCCTGTGCGCCCGTGATTTGGCGGCGGCGGGCGTATCTGGTAACATTTAGGCGACATGGGCAAGATCCTCCGGCGCTCTTTGTGGCTGCTCATCGCGGCCTCGTGCCTGCTGCCTGGCGCCGCGGCCATGCAGGAAAAGAATTCGGAGGCCGCGCGCCTGTCCGCGGCGCTCAGGGTCGAGGAGCTTCTGGCCGGGATAGAGAAGCGGGCGTCCGAGCCCGGAAGGCGCGGGAGCGAGGCCGTCGTTAGCGAAGGGGACTTCAACGCCTTCATCGCCCGCCGCCTCGAGCAGGAGAAGGACAAGTACGTCAAGGGCCTGATGCTCAAGCTCAAGCCGCGCAACAAGGTCGAGGGACGGCTGGTCCTGGACCTGAGCTCCATTCCGGCGCTCAAGGGCCTGGCCGGGCTTCAGGAGGTGCTGTTCAACGCCTCCTTCCAGACGAAAGAGGGCAAGATACGCATCAAGATGGAAAAGCTCATGGTGGGCATGCAGGAGCTTTCGCCGCTCTTCCTGGACGTGGTGATCGGGCTGGCTTCCAAGCTCGAAGGCTATGAGCCTGTCCGGCTGTCCGACTGGCATGACCTGCCGAAGGGCGTCAAAGGCCTGGAAAGTCGGTCGGGATGCCTGATCGTCCGCTATTGACGGCGGCTGCGGGCAGGCCATATTAATAAGAGAAAGGCGGAGGAATGATCCGGGTCATCAGCGGACTATACAAGGGCCAGAGGCTCAAGCGCGTGCCCGACCCGGCGGTCCGGCCCATGCAGGACAAACTGCGAGGGGCGCTGTTCAATATCCTGGGCGAGCGTGTCGCGGGCGGCACCGTCCTGGACGGCTTCGCCGGAACCGGCTCGATCGGCATCGAGGCCCTGAGCCGGGGAGCGGCCCGGGTCGTCTTCGTGGACGAGTTCTATCCGGCCGTCAAGGTCATCAGGGAGAACCTGGCCCGTTGCGGGGCCGAGTCCAGGGCCGTGGTCATGCACCGCGAATTCAACCGGGCCGTGATCGAGCTGGCCGGAAAGAAAGTGGGCTTCGACCTCATCTTCCTGGACCCGCCTTACAGGTTGCTCGAAACCAGGAACCCCCTCAAGGTGGTCAGGAAACGAGGCATCCTCAAGCCCGGCGGCCTTCTGGTCATGCGGCATTTCGACAAGGTCAATCCCAGCGAGGACGATTTCCCGCTTGTCCGGCGTGTCCGGATGGGAGATGATATCCTTTCTTTTTATGCGCTCCCGGCCGAAGAGGCTGAGGGTCGGGCCGACAGCAAGCGCCGCCCGGGGCGGAGGGCCCGGCGCGAGGCCGCGGCCGCGGACGGACCGGTAACGGCGGGCAAAGGCAGGACATGAAGAGACCGCGGGAAAAGGACGTTTTTTTCGGCTCCGGCGAGCCGCTCGTCGATGAAAATGAGATCTACTCCCAACTGGCCGTCAACAAGGGCAGCCTGCTCTTTCTCGGCCGCTATTCCCTGAACGAGGTCATGGCGGTCCTGGCCAAGAAGAGCTTCCTCAAGGAAGCCCGCAAGCGTTTCCTCTGGCCGCTCGAGTTCGAGCTGGACACGAGCGGCCACCCTTCGCAGCGGCTGAGGATCTTCCTCAAGCCCGCCGGGCCGGAAAACCTGATCGTCGACCTCAAGGTCAAGGAGATGCCTTTCGCGCCCGCCCGGCCGCCGGCCGGACTGCCGCCTTTCCCTGCCCAGAACGGGTTGGCCCTGGAGTGGCTGACCATCCAGAACCCGCTTGCCAAGTTCACGGGCGGTCAGGTCCCGCTGCCGGGTCAGGTAAGACCCGGCCTGGGCATCCGCAAGAAGATCATGGAGCTGTTCGTCTACTTGGCCCGGCTGATGCGCAAGGACTGCCTCCTGGCTTTCCCCGCTTACTATCACAACGCCGTGCTTTTCTCCCGCTATTTCAGGTTCTGGAACCCGTACAAGGAAGCCGAGGTCCTGGCCATCAGGCGTCAGTTCGTCCGGATGCCGTTCAAGGAGCTGGCCTGGGTCATCCACTTGAACTGCCTCAGACGGGCCGACGGTTCGGTCTATGAATGGAAGGCGGAAGAGCAGCTTTTCCCCCTGACGAGGGGGCTCAAGGATTATTTCGACTCCAGGCCCTACCGTGAGGCCCTAAGGGCCGAGGCCAGGCGCCTCGATTTCACGGTCGACCGGGAAGCCTTCGAAAGGAAGAAACGCGACCTGCCTTTCCTTTGCGGCGGCCAAGCCGATTTGCTATAATGGACTTCCCAAGGAGAGATCCATGAAAGAAGACATCCATCCCCAGTACCAGGAGTGCACCGTCATCTGCGCCTGCGGCAACACCTTCAAGACCAGGTCCACCAAGAAGGAGATCAGGGTGGAGATCTGCTCCCAGTGCCATCCTTTCTTCACCGGCAAACAGAAGCTCGTCGACAGCGCCGGACGGGTTGAGAAGTTCAGGAAGAAATACGGCAATGCCAAAAAACCGTCCCGATGATCCCCGAACTCCAGGCCATCCAGGAAAAATACAATAAGCTCACCCAGGCCCTGTCCGACCCTTCCATAGCGCTCGCCCCGCAGAAACTCCGGGAGGTCTCCCGGGAGCGGGCCGAGCTCGAGCCCATAGTCAGGAAATACGAGGAATACCGGAGGATCGCCGGGGACCTGGCCGAAGCCCGCCGCTTGCTCGAAGACCCCGCCACCGAGCCGGAGCTTCGCCGTCTGGCCCAGAGCGAAGTGGAGGAGCTCGAGGCGCGGGAACGGGAGGCGGCGGCCGGGCTCCGTCTGATGCTCGTCCCGCGGGACCCCAACGACGAGAAGAACGTCATCCTGGAGGTCAGGGCGGGCGCGGGCGGCGACGAAGCCTCGCTCTTCGCCCAGGACCTGTTCCGCATGTACGCCCGCTTCGCGGAGAAGAAGGGCTGGAAGTTCGAGGTCATGGATGTCAGCCTGTCGCCCATCGGCGGAGTCAAGGAAGCCGTGGCCGGCATCAAGGGCAAGAGCGTCTTCTCTTCCCTGAAGTACGAGAGCGGCGTGCACCGGGTCCAGCGCGTGCCGAAGACCGAGGCCTCGGGCCGCATCCATACCTCGACCGCGACCGTGGCCGTCCTGCCCGAAGCCGACGAAGTCGACGTCAGCATCGACCCCAAGGACCTCAAGATCGAGGCCTTCGGCTCGTCCGGCCCAGGCGGCCAGAACGTCAACCGCAACTACACGGCCATCAGGGTGACGCACCTGCCGACGGGGATGGTCGTCTCCTGCCAGGACGAGAAATCCCAGCACAGGAACAAGGAGAAGGCCCTGCGTGTGCTCCGGGCCAGGCTGCTCGACATAGCCCGTCAGGAGCAGCACGCCCGCATCGCCCGCGACAGGCGCTCCCAGGTCGGCACCGGCGAAAGAAGCGAGAAGATACGGACCTACAATTTCCCCCAGTCCAGGGTAACCGACCACCGACTGAACGAGAGTTTCCATAACATCGAAGCCGTACTTGACGGTGAGCTCGATGAGATCATCGAGAAACTCGTCCTGCAGGCCCAGGCCCGCGCCCTGGCCGAAAGCGAGCGGAAGCGTGCCGGAAACGGGCCGGCCGTCTGAGAGAACCCTGAGCGACCTGCTGCGCGAGGGCGCCGCCGCCCTCGGGAGCAGTCCCAGCCCCGCCCTTGAGGCCAAGGTCCTGCTGCTCAAAGCGGCCCGACTGAGCGAGGAAGAGTTCTTCAGGGCGCCCTCGGCTCCCGCGTCGAAGCGGGTGGAGGCCGATTTCCGCCGTCTGCTCGGAAGGCGACTGGCGGGCGTGCCGATAGCCTATATAACGGGCGAGAAGGAATTCTGGTCCCTGAAGCTTCGCGTGGCGCGTTCGGTCCTGATCCCGCGGCCCGAGACCGAGGTCCTGGTGGAAAAGGTCCTGGAGCTCGCCCGCCGCGACGGCGAGCTCATCCTCGACGTCGGCACAGGCAGCGGCAACCTGGCCGTGGCCCTGGCCAAGGAGATGCCCAGGTCCACGGTCTACGCCGTCGACGTCTCGCTCCGGGCCCTCAAGGTGGCTCGGAGCAACGCCCTCCGCCACAGGCTCGGGAACATCGTCTTCGTCCGCAGCGACCTGTTCTCGGCTTTCAGGGGCCGCGGGCTGAAGTTCGATTTCATCGTCTCCAACCCGCCCTACGTGGCGCGCGGGGAATGGGAGGAGCTGCCGGAGGAGATACGGGCGCACGAGCCGCGGCGCGCCCTCCTAGCCGGCCTGTCGGGCCTCGAGGTGATAGAGAGGCTGGTCAGAAGGTCCCGGTTTTTCTTGAAGCCCGGCGGCTATCTGATTTTCGAGATCGGCGACGGGCAGAGGGACAGGGTCCTCGAGCTTTTCGACGGCCGCTGGCGGGAGATCGAAACGGCCTGGGACCTGGCCGGCCGGGCCAGGGTCATAACCGCCCGCAGGGCCTGACGACGCCGCCTATTTACGGTTCCGGACGGACTCCATATTGGCGAACTCCGGCAGCAGCCGGGTGGTTTCGTAACGGATCCTCTCCCAGACGTCCAGCCCCAACTTCAGGAAGGCCTGGACCACGTCCGGGTCGAACTGGCCGCCAGAGTTGCGCAGGATCTCCTTCTTGGCCGTCTCGAAGTTGCGCTGGGGCCGGTAAGGCCGCGGGGAAGTGATGGCGTCCAGTGTGTCGGCCAGGGCGAAGATGCGGGCCTCGACGGGGATCTCGCCGTTCTTGAGGCCTTGGGGATAGCCCGTGCCGTCGAATCTTTCGTGATGGCAGAGGATGATGTTGCCGACCTCTTTGACCAGGTTGACGTCCTTGATCAGGCCGTAGCCCAGGACGGGGTGCTTGCGGACGACTTCCCATTCCTTGGCCGTCAGCGGGCCCGGCTTGTTGAGGATGGCGTCGGGGATGGCGATCTTGCCCGTGTCGTGCAGCAGGGCACCCTTCCTGATGTTGTCGAGCGTCGTGCCGTCCTTGATGCCGAAGCATTCGGCCAGGACGCGGCAATAGCGGGCCACGGTCTTGGAATGTCCGTAGGTCTCGACGTCCCGGAGGTCGAGCGCGGTCATGAAGTTCTCGATGGTGCCCTCGAAGGCCTGCTCCAGCTCGGCGAACTTCCTGGACTCGGCCGAGACCTCCTCCAGGAGCAGGCGTATCTTCTTCTTCTGGGCCTCCAGGTTGTGCTTGAGCACGACCTTGTCGACCTCGGACCTGACGGCGGTGTAGAGCGCGGCCGGCCTGTCCTCGTAGGCGATCTGGTCGATGATGCCGGAGGCGACCAGGGGCATGAGGTCGGCCCTGGCCCCGGCCCTGAGAAAAGCGATCACGGAAGGCGAGCCACGGCCGGCCTTCATGGCCCTCAGCCTGGTGATGACCGGGTTCCTGTCGTCTTCGACCGGGACGACCAGCACGGCGCTGCCGTTGCACAGGCCCGGCGGCAGACCCTCGGCCGGCAGCGCCGGCATGGGCTCGGCCTCGACGCCGTATTCCCGCAGTATTTCGACCGCGGTCCTGACCGGTCTCTCTTTATCGCCGATCACGACTACGCGCATGCTGGGCATCTGGCCTCGGCTCCTCCCTGAAAGCCTCGCGGATATCATGTTCCTTATACAATTTTTCCTTGGGCAATTCAAGCGCGCGCTGCGATAAAGGCTTATGTCCGCGCCCACACTGTTCGTCATGGAGCCGATTCTTCCTTGACAACCGCACGAGGGATTGATGATAATAGCGCGCAAGAGGCTGAGGACAAGATGGCTGAGGAAGCGGGACGCGCGGCGAAGAGCGCCGCCGAATCACTGAAAGAGGTCGAGTCCGAGCTCGAGCTTCTTCTCAAGCGCAGGGTCGGCGAGATCGAGCAGGAGCTCGAGGCCCGCATCCTGAAGGAAAAAGAGGCCGCCCGCATCAGGAAAGAGGAGATAGAGCGCGAATTCCAGTCGGAGCGGCAGGCCCTGTCCGAGTTCCGGCTGATGGTCCGCGAGGCGGAGGAGGAGAGAGGGGCCTGTCTCGAGGAGATCCGGGAGCGTCTCAAAAAGGTCCTTCATTTCCAGGCCGAGATAGAGAGCCTGACGCGCTCCACGGTGGACGAGATCAGGAAGCTGAACGAAGCCCAGAAGAAGCTCGAGGAGCTTCGAGAGAGAACGGCCGAGAAGGCCGCCTTCCTGAAGAAGGACCTCCGGGAGAGGTTCGGCATTGTGGCCGAGATCCTGGAGGAGCGGGAGATCCCGGTCGAGATCGACCTGGACCGCGAGATCGAGAGGCTGCGCAGGATAAAGGAGCTGCTGTCGGCGGGTTCGTCCGGTCTGGGTCAAGGCATGGATGCAGCCTCCCTGGCGCGCCTCGAACAGGAGGCGGGTCTCGGCCCCGGCTTGTTCGACGACCTGCCTCAACCGGAGGAAAACGGCGGGGAGACGAAGGCGGTTGGACCTTCTCCGTCCTTGGCTTCCGGGGAAGCGGGAAGGGAGCGGCCTTCGGTGCCTCCCGGGAACAGCGAGCCCGACCCCGAAGTTCCCGTCGAAGGCGGCCGCGATACCGGCCCGGTTTTGTCGACAGGAACGGAAGCGGACCTCGACCGGACGCTCGAGCCCTGGCACCGGGTCGAGATAACCGACGGCGGGGCGGAAGTCGATTATTACCAGAAAGAGTCCGTGGCCGTCGTCGACGTCGTCAGGGTCTTCGAAGAGATTGGGTCGATCGTCAGGCAGAGTCGGGACCAGGTCATGAAGCTCGACCGCACCGAGTCGCCGAGGGAGCATTTCTTCCTGAAGCAGGAGCTCATCCACAGCCAGGAGCTCGTCCGGGGACTGGTCTTCGCCATAGTCAAGAACTGCGAGAAGGGCGACTGGTCGCTGCCGCGGATCTCGTCGGATATCGCGAGCGAGAGGTTCATGCGCGGGCTCCTAGAAAGGTTGAGCATCGAGAACTGGACCGTGCCCGGCGAGTTCCTGAACTTCGAAAAGAGAATAGAGCAGACCCGGCAGGCGCTCCTGGAGAGGATAAAGACCAGGCCGCTCTACCTGGCTTCGCTTCAGCAGGAGATTGGCGCCTGAAGCGCGGACTCAGACTTTCTTGCGGAACCCGGCTAGGAAATTCTCCAGCAGCGAAAGTTCCCTATAGGACAGGTTCTTGAACTTGAGCCCGGAGTAGAAGACGGCCGGCTCGACCCCCGACTTCTCGGAATAGACGACGTCGCTGAGTATCGCCTGGGCGATATCCTCGATGACGAGCAGCGTCTCCAGGGTGGTGTCGACCGGCAGCGATGAGTTCGTTATGACCCTGGCGCCGCCCGCGCTGAGGTTGGCGGTCTTGGCCACCTTGAAGCCTTCCTTCTCCCTGAACATGAGCACGGTCGAGACGCTGAAGCGCTCCTGGCGCCTCATCTCCTGGAAAGTCGGCGGCGGCTCGATCCTGACCGGCGCTTCCGGGACGGCCTCCGGCCTGATCAGGTCGAAGCAGCTGACCTTGTTCTTGGACGGCTCGGCGCTTTCCTCCCGGCCGGCGAGTTCCGGCCGCATCTTGCCCTTGGCCTCGGCCAGGGCCAGGTCGGCCTCGGCCGCCAACCGCTTCAGGTCGGCCCGGGCGAGCGGCAGCTTCAGACCGCCCTTCTTCTTGGGAAAGACGGTCACGCCGAAGGACATGGTCAGGTTGCCGCGGGGCTGGAACTCCTGGAACTCGAAATAATGGTCCTCGACGTTCTTGCGTATCCTTTCCGTCAGCAGGCAGGCTTCCTCGACGCTCTTGACCCCGGTCAGGAAGAACAGGAATTCCTCGCCGCCGTAGCGGCAGAGCAGGTCCTCCTCGCGGATCGAGGACCTGAGCACGCGGGCCAGCTCCCGCAGCAGCACGTTCCCGGCTTCCTGGCCGTTCCGGTCGTTGTAGTTCTTGAACCAGTCCACGTCGCCCATGACCAGGGCCATGTGGCCTTCCTCCCGGCTGCGCTTGCCCATGGAGTTTATCCTCTGCAGGACCATGTCCAGGAACGGCTCCGGCCGGAGCAGCCCCGTCAGGGCGTCGTAGTGGATAAGGTTGAGCTTCATCATGGCCAAGGCCATGTGCTCCGAGAGGCTGAGGAGTATCTCACGGTCGTCGCGGCTGAAGCCCTCGGCGGCGACCCGTCCGTTCTTGAGCTTGTTGTAGACCTCGATGACGCCGATGACCTCGGAGCCGTGCATGATGGGCACGGCCAGGAGCGTCCTGGGGGAGGTCTTCAGCAGCAGTTTGTAGCGGGAAGCCGCGGCTTTGTCGGCGGTCGAGAAGTCGGTCACGTGGACCGGGCTCTTGTAGACCACGGCGGAAGGCGCGAAACCAGGCGAGTCCAGCGAAAAAACGAAGCCGTTGAACTCCGACTGGACCAGGAAGGCGTTGTCCCAGAGGATGGGCTTGAGGAAGCGGCCGGACGTCTCGCTCTGCTCGACGATGTAGACCGAGGCGCTCTGGGCCTTGACCGCGTCGCGGATCTCCGGGATGACGTCGAGCAGGCTGCCGACGTCGTTGGCCTCGTAGATCTTGCGGACGATCCCTTCCAGCCGCTGCTTTTCCTTCTGGAACCAGATGTACCTGGCTTCGACCGCGATCCGCTTCTCGACCTCCTTGATCAGGTTGACGTTTATCAGGGAGCGGATCTCGTGGATCTCCTTGAGCACCTCGCGGACCTTGGCCTCCCGTTCGGCCAGGGCCCGGCGCAGGCCCTCCACCTCGGCTTTCTTGCGGGCCTGGGCCAGCGCCCTGCGGAGAGCGGTCAGGAAGGCGTCCTCCCAGGGCCGGCCGGCCGCAACGGTCAGGGTGTCCACGCAGAACTCCGGCGGCCAGTCCTGGGCCGCCCGCTCGGCCTCGGCTTCGCTTTCCGCGGTTATGATGATGGATGTCTCCGGCGATATGAAGCGCCGCAGGTTTTCATAAGAGGCGAGCCCGGCCTCGGCGATCATGACCAGGGGGGTGCCTTCGGCTTCGGGGCCGAGCAGCTCGCCGGGCCCGGCGGCCGCGAGGGCGGCTTTTTCGCCGCCTGAAAGTTCCAAAAGCCGGCCGGCCAGGTCGGGCCTGGGATTCAGTATGAATATATCTTTCCGGCTCATCGCCCCCGCTTCACTTCAAAGAATGGTCGGGCTTTTTCCTGGCGCCTTCCCCTGATCAAGAACCTTGGCTCGATTCCGTCGAAATCAGGGCTGTTTTTCCCTCTGTTCTTCCGCGATAAATGTATAATAAGCGGTCGCGGCAAGTCAACTTTTTTTCTCGTTTATTAGGCCGCGAGGCGAAATTCACCCCCTGTCCCCGCCGGCGGCTAGCCCTTTGGGTCGCCCCCCAGGCGCAGGGGCCTGACGATTCGGGAACGGAAGGGTTTTCCGAGAGCGAAAAAGTCGTCCGCCGGTGCGGTGTTCCTCTGGGGTGACACCCGCAGCCGTTTCTCCTGGGAGTCCCCGGCGACGCGCGGAGCAGGGCTTGCTTTCGCCGCTTGTCAGCCGTTCAAGGGTTTGCGGAACTTGTCGGGGTCGAACTTCTTAAGGTAGCGGACTATATTGGTATAGATGCTGTGGAAGCCGTAGCCGCCCCGTCGCATCTCCCGGATGGCCTCTTCCTTGGTCCAGCCCTGGACCACCACCCTGAAGACGGCGATCATCAGGCCGGTCCGGTCGGCGCCGTGATGGCAGTAGACGAGGTAAGGACCGCGCGCCGGGTCGCTGACCGTTCTCAGGAAAAGCAGGATGGCATGCTCGTCGACGTTCGATGCCTGGGACGGGATGGCCACGTAGTTCAGGCCCGCGGCCAGGGCCTTCTCCCGGTCGGAATGTTTGCTCCTGAGGTTGATGACCGTCCTGATGCCGAACTTTTTCAGTTCCGCGAAAGCCTGGGCCGGCGGCTGGGCCGAGCGGTAGAGGTCCGCGGTGACCAGATAAGCGTTCTCGACACCAGGCACCGTCACGGGACGAGCCCAGTGGGCCGGCCTGTCGTCGACGGCGGGGCGGCTGGAAAGCGCCGCCAGGAGCAGGCCGCAGACGACGATGCCGAGCGCGGCCGTCCGGGCCGGGTTCCGGAGCGTGAACTTTTTCGACAGCCTCATCTTCGCTTTCTGTCCGCAGCGACGGCAAGGCCATGATATTGGCCGCGCCCCGCGGTGTCAAATGGAATTGCCCGGATCAATGAAGAGGCGTACCTGTCGCTCGGGCGGGTGCGGGCCGAAGCGCTTAATGCGGGTCGGGCGGCTTTTTGGAAAAGCCGACGTCGTTGTGATATATAAATTAACGGAATTGCATATAGCGATTATTGGTCAGGGGGTGCGCCATGGACGAGAAGAAAAGCGTCGCCACCGCCAAGCCGCCCGCGCGGGTCAGGGCGCCGCGGGGGAGCGGCCTGCGCGCCAAAGGCTGGGGCCAGGAAGCGGCCTTGCGCATGCTCATGAACAACCTCGACCCGGAGGTGGCCGAAAAGCCTCAAGAGCTCATCGTCTACGGCGGCACCGGCAAGGCCGCCCGGAATTGGGACTGCTTCCGGGCCATCGTCTCCAGCCTGAAAAAACTCGAGAACGACGAGACCCTGCTGGTCCAGTCGGGCAAGCCCGTGGCCGTGTTCAGGACGCACGCCGAAGCTCCCCGGGTTCTCATCTCCAACGCCATGATCGTGCCCAAGTGGGCGACCTGGGACGAGTTCCGCCGGCTCGAGGGGCTGGGCCTGACCATGTACGGCCAGATGACGGCCGGCAGCTGGATTTATATCGGCACTCAGGGCATCCTGCAGGGAACCTATGAGACGCTGGCCGCCGCGGCTGGACGGCACTTCGGCGGGTCTCTCAAGGGCCGGCTGGTCCTGACCGCGGGCCTGGGAGGCATGGGCGGGGCGCAGCCGCTCGCGGTCACCATGAATGAGGGGGTGGCCATAGTGGTCGAGGTCGACCCGGCGCGCGTCCGCCGCCGTCTTGAGACCGGGTATGTCGACACCATGACCTCGAGCTTGGACGAGGCCCTGCGCCTTGCGGAGGAGGCCCGGCGCAAGGGCGAGGCGCTGTCCATCGCCCTGCTAGGCAACGCGGCCGACGTTTTGCCTGAGTTCGTCCGCAGGGGCGTCACCCCGGACGTGCTGACGGACCAGACCTCGGCCCACGACGAGCTCAACGGCTACGTGCCGCACGGGATGCCTTACGAAGACGCTCTGAAGCTGCGGCGCGACGACCCCGGCGAGTACATCAAAAGGGCCTATCGATCGATGGCCGTCCACGTCGAGGCCATGCTCGAGCTCCAGAAACGCGGGGCGAGAGCGTTCGACTACGGCAACAACATCCGAGGCCAGGCCCTCAAGGCCGGAGTCGGCCGGGCCTTCGACATCCCCGGCTTCGTGCCCGAGTATATCCGGCCCCTTTTCTGTCAGGGCAAGGGCCCGTTCCGCTGGGCCGCGCTCTCCGGCAAGCCGGCCGACATCCACGCGACGGACGAGGCCGTGCTCAGGGAATTCCCGGAGGATGAGGCCCTGGCCCGCTGGATCCGCAAGGCCCGCGAGCGGGTCAAGTTCCAGGGCCTGCCGGCCCGGATCTGCTGGCTGGGCTACGGGGAAAGGGCCCGCTTCGGCGCGGTCATAAACAGCCTGGTGAAGAAGGGCCGGATAAGCGCGCCCATAGTCATCGGGCGCGACCATCTCGACACCGGTTCGGTCGCGTCGCCCAACCGCGAGACCGAGGGCATGAAGGACG
>CAYWJT010000011.1:0-48765 GCA_964458655.1 uncultured Eubacteriales bacterium
TTGACCGCCGAAGAGTCAGGCCGTGAAATCATCGCTCGGCAGCGGCCTCGTCAGGAGGCGGTCAAACAACCGATGGACGGCGCTGAGAGGTGGCCGCTCTTCCATGGAATGCGTCGACACGAGCCCACGGTCTTGAAAGCGCGCTCGGGCCACGCGGGTCCGACCGGGATGTCGCTTGCGCTAAGCTGCGTCCGCCGCCTCAGTAGGGAATAGTCGAGACGCCGGGCCGGAGGACGAATATGGCGCCCAGGATGAGCCCGAAGATGACCGAGAGCACGATGACCACGATCAGGCTGACGATGTAGTAGGTCGTGACGTTCTCCTTGGGCGTATCCATCAGCGGGGTCGCGAACCCCAGATAGAGGATGTAGAGGCCGTAGAGGCCGGCCAGCATGGCCAGCACGCCGAGCACGGGGATGATGTAGAGGATCCCGGCCAGCCACATCGGCGTCATGCTGTAGACGGCCAGCTTCATGGCGCTCGGCAGGTCCTGTTTGGACTTGAAGTTGGGGGCGAGCACGTTGATGATGAAGGCGAACAGGAACACGGAAGCGAGGGAGAAGATGTAGGCCAGGACGGCCCTGACCAACGAGCCGCCGAGGCCGAGGCGGTACATGCCGTAGAAGGGGACGCGCATGCCGATCAATCCGTATCCGATGAACTGAGCCACGGCCGGAATGGCTGCCAGCGGCACGGCGTAGGACTGGAACAACTGGGCCACGGTGGCGGGCTCTTCCTTGATCTTGAGCCACTCTTCCTTCGGCTTGAGGACGACGGCTTTCGCCCTGGAAACGAGGTCCATTGTTTCCTCCTTCGGGACAGGATGGGAAATTTATATTAAATGACGCCGGAAATGTCAACCGCCGACAAGGCTGCCGGTTGCCAGTCGCGCGCCGGTGTGATACTTAATTGTGGCCCGGCGGAGGGCGGAAAAAATGTCAGCGGGTCTCTCGGTCGTCGACGGCAAAAGGGTCAGGCGGCTCAAGACCGGCCCTGAGCGCAGGGGCCCGGTGGTCTATTGGATGAGCCGCGACCAGCGCGTCCGCGACAACTGGGCGCTTCTTTTCGCGCAGGCGCTCGCTCTCGAAAAGAAAAGCCCGCTCGCGGTCGTCTTTAACCTCGCGCCCGCGTTCCTCGAGGCGACAGTCCGCCACTACGGCTTCATGCTCAGAGGACTGGCCGAGGCGGAGCGCGCGTTGGCCGACCTCAGCATCCCGTTCGTCCTGCTGCGCGGCGAGCCGGCCGGCACCATCCCGGTATTCTTGAAGCAAATAGACGCCGCCGCGCTGGTCACGGATTTCGACCCGCTGCGGGTGAAAAGGCGGTGGAAGCGGGAGGTGGGCGAAAGGATAACCCTGCCGTTCTACGGAGTCGACGCTCACAACATCGTCCCCTGCTTCTTCGTTTCCGGCAAACAGGAATTCGCCGCGCGCACCATAAGGCCCAAGATCTCCCGCCTGCTGCGCTCTTTCCTGACCGATTTCCCGGCCCCTAAAAAGATGCCGCGGTCTTCCATCGGTCTCGCGGCCGATGGGGCCGACTGGAAAAGCGTCTTGGGCTCGTTCGAAACCGACCGCTCCGTCCCAGAAACGCGGTTCTTCGAGCCAGGCGCGAAGGCCGCCGCAGCGGCCCTGCGGCGCTTCATCCGCGAAAGGCTGGCCGACTACGACGAAGCCCGGAACGACCCGGTCGCCGACGGCCAGTCCGGGCTCTCTCCCTATCTGCATTTCGGCCAGATCTCGGCCCAAAGGGTCGCCTTGGAGGTCAGGAAGGCCCGCGCGCCCCTGGCCTCCAAGAAGGCCTTCCTTGAGGAGCTCATCGTCCGGCGCGAGCTCGCCGACAACTATTGTTTCTACAACGACGACTACGATTCCTTCGCCGGCTTCCCCGACTGGGCCAAGCGGACTCTGGAAAGGCACCGCCGCGACCCGCGGGAATACCTCTATTCGCGCCGGGAACTCGAGGCCGGCCGCACCCACGACAGCCTCTGGAACGCGGCCCAGCTCGAGATGGTCCGGACGGGCAAGATGCACGGCTTCATGCGCATGTATTGGGCCAAGAAGATCCTGGAGTGGAGCGAGACGCCCGAGGACGCCATGGCCGCGGCCGTATATCTAAACGACCGTTACGAGCTCGACGGCCGGGACCCGAACGGCTACACGGGCTGCGCCTGGTCGATAGGCGGAGTCCATGACCGACCCTGGTTCGAGCGGCCGGTTTACGGCCAGGTCCGCTACATGAGCGCGGCCGGCGCCGCCCGCAAGTTCGACGTCGGGGCCTACATCGAAAAGGTGATGGCCCGGGTCCGTTGAACTCCGAAACAGAGATCCTGACGAGGGGTCATTAAATTATATGGGGAAGGACCAGGGCCAGCACGGCCCCGAGCGCTAGGAAGAACAGGAAGGAAGCCCCTGCGATTTCCAGGGAGACTCTTATGACCCGGCGCCTGTCCGGCAGATGGCGCGAGTATTCTTGGTACGAGACCAGATAGGCGACGACGGCCGCTATGAGACCGGCCCCGGCGGCGAGCGCGAGGACCAGTAATTGCTCGGGCCTCATGCCGGTCTCCGTCGTGACCCGAGACCGACCGCCGCGGCCGCCGCCAGGGCGAAAGCCCAGAGCGCGACCCGGCGCAGCGTCCGCCAGCCAGGGTTCGCCTCCCTGAGGATGCGGAACTCGTTGACGAACACGGTCTCGCAGGCGCCGTTGCCCCGGTCCTTCCGGGTGGCGCTGGACACGCGCTTGTACGGCGACCCTTTTATCCCGTAGGAAACGAGCCAGCCTTTGAACCTCACCTGGTCGCCCTTTCTGGCGCGCTTTACGGCGGCGGCCACGATTTCGTCCGCGGGCAGAAGGTGGTTGTTGGAGAGGCAATCCTCGGAAAAGAGGGCGCCCGTTTCCTCGTCCGGATAGGTGTAGAAGCAGGTGAAGTCCCGGTTCCTGAACCGCATCCCCGCGTAGACGCCGGTTTCGACGTTGCGGCCCCAGATGACGCACAGGTCCTTGATGTTGATGTAGTCGCGCCAAGCCTCGTGGGAGATGTCGACGAAGGAGTCGGCGTCATGGGTGGAAACCACCAGTCCCGCGAGCTCGTAGCTACAGAGCGGGGTGATGACGTAGGTCACTCCCTTGCGTTCCGCCTCGAAGGGCTCGGGCAGGTCGCCCGAGGCCTGGACCGGCTCCGCGAGGAGCTCAGGCAGGACCCGGTCGGGAGGCGGCAGGCGGTCCTGCATGAAGAGCGAAATGACGAAGGCCGCGGCCGACGCGGCCAGCAGTGCCTTCGTCCAGCGTCCGCGCGCATTACGACTGCTGTTCAATAACCACTCAATCCCAGACATGCGAGTACTTGGCGCCGTTGCCGGTGTTGAAGAGGACGACGGTCTCGTCGTCCCCGATCCAGCCCTGCTCGCGGAGTTCGAGGAAAGCCGCCAGGGTCGCCCCGCCTTCGGGCGCGGGCCAAATCCCCTGGGTCCGGCCCATGAGACGCGTCCCCTTCAGGATGTCATCGTCGGACACGGCTACCGCCGTTCCGCCGCTTTCGCGGAGCGCCCGGAGGATGAGGAAGTCGCCGACCGCGGCCGGGACGCGCATCCCGTCGGCGATGGTCCTGGCGTCGGGCCAGGGCTCGGCGAACTCCCGGCCTTCATGAAAGGCCTTGACCATGGGCGCGCAGCCGTCCGACTGGACGGTCACCATGCGCGGCCGCCTCGGCCCGACCCAGCCCAGCTTCTCCATTTCGTCGAAGGCCTTCCACATCCCGACGAGCCCCGTGCCGCCTCCCGTCGGATAGATGATGACGTCGGGCAGCTTCCAGCCCATCTGCTCCGCCAGTTCGTAGCCCATGGTCTTCTTGCCCTCGATCCTGTAGGGCTCCTTGAGCGTCGAGACGTCGAAACGGCCGTGCTTCTCCACGCCCTCGCGGGCCGCCTTCCCGCAGTCCGTGATGAGGCCGTCGATCAGGGTGACCTCCGCGCCCAGGACGCGGCACTCGTTGACGAAGGGACGGGGGACGTCGGCCGGCATGAAGACGTGGGCTTCCATCCCGGCCAGGGCGGCGTAGGCGCTCATGGCGCAGCCGGCGTTGCCGGCCGTCGGTATGGATACGGCGCGCACGCCGAGCTCCAAGGCGCGGGACACGGCCACGGCCAGGCCGCGGGCCTTGAACGAGCCGGTCGGGTTCAACCCTTCGTCCTTGATGAAGAGATTCCGGAACCCGAGCTCGCTTCCCAGCCTTCGCGCGTGGAATAGCGGAGTGAACCCCTCGCCCAGGCAGAGCTTGAAGCGCGGGTCCCTGACGGGGAGCAGCTCGCGGTAGCGCCAGAGGGTCGGCTCCCGACGGGCGACCGCCGAGCGGTCCAGGGCCTCCCGGGCGGCCTCCAGGTCATAACGGGCCAGGAGCGGCTTACCGCAATCGGGGCAAAGGTTCCACAGCCGGTCGGCCTCGAGCCGCCGGCCGCAGTATCCGCATTCGAGGTGGGTCAAAAAACTTTCGCCTTTCATATCATCTTCCTTCGTTCATGTCCGGTCCGCGGTAACGTCCGCGGTTTCCCGCAGGGTCAGGCGACGAGGATCTTCCGTATCTTTTCGGCGTAGGCTTCGCTGGCCGCGTCCGGCGTCTCGATCGTGATGTCTGCCGGCGAAGCCGCTCCCAGCCCGAGCTCGACGGCCCGGGCGATCTGTTCCTGCTCGAAGACGGCCGGCTTCATGACGGCGTCGTTCGAGCCGAGCTCCTTGAGGATGGCCACTCCCACGGCGTCCACGGCCACCCGGTCGGTCCCGGCCAGAAAAACTCCGGCGTCCTTGCGCGGCCCGGTCATCGGTCCCTGGTCGACGAAAGCGACCAGCCCGTCGAGCACGATGAGCGCCGGCTTGTAGGCCCAGTTTATCTCAGCGATCATCCTGCGCTGGTGGGGCGAGGAGTGGAGCTCGCGCATGTAAGTATGGCCCTTGCGGGGGACGACGCCCACGGAGTTCTTGAGGGACATGGTGAAGACGCCGCCGAACCCGTGGGTCTTGAGGCAGCAGGTGGAAACCAGGCACTCGGCCTCGGCCACCGGCCGCGCGACCAGAAAGCCGTCCTTCCAGTGAGAGCCGGGCGGGTCGAACCTGACGTAGCCGCCCTCGCCGAGCTCGTCGAAGTTCAGGAGCCGGGCAGCGAAGGAGCCGGCCAGTTCCCGGACGCCCTTCTTGTCGAAGACCTGCTCGGTGGGTTCGGGGCCGCTGCGGTCCCCGACAGCCAGGTCCTTCGCGCCCATGTCCCGGATGCGGCCGAGTAGCGCTTTAAGGGTGTCGTTGTGGGTCGAGCCGGGCGTTTCGTCGGATGTGTTGAAGTTGGGCTTGACCAGGACGCTTTTGTTACGGAACGGGTTCGAGCCGAGAAGGTCGAGGCACTTGCGGACGCCTTCGGCCCTGTCTTCCGTCCTGACCAGGATGACGCGCGACTTTGCGCCCGGCCGCGGCGCGAGCCGGGTTCCGGCACCTTCCGCGTTGTTCACGCTGCAAGCCGTTCCTGACGCCTTCGCGGCGCTGAGGGCCGCGACGCCCGCCAGTCCGGCTCCGGCCGTGAAAAATTCGCGCCTCGTCATGCCCTTAGGGTGTTGCCGGCGGCATTCCCTCATGGTTTCGATCCTCCCGTCAATGTCTCTTTCTGCTGATAACTCTACCACACGGAAGCCCGAGGAGGAAGCGGCGGACCGGAAACGGAGTGCGGACCGGGAATTATGGAAAGGCCGGGTTGCTTGTCCTCTTCTAGACCTGAAGATATGTCGCCCCAGACTTGCATCCGGCCGAGTCGGCCGGTTCGGTCAGGCGGTCCGGGCCTCCCGCGTGAAGCCGTCGTCCCAGCGGGATTCGAAGCGGCGTTGACTCGGCCGGGCCGGGGTCCTATCATCTTCGACAGGTCGGAACATGTTCCTTAGAAGCGCGCTTATGTGGGCGACGGCCTCGCTGACGGTCGTGTTGTGCCTGGCCTGCGGCCGGAGCGCGGAAGAACCCGGCCGAAGCGCCGACGCCCTTTTCTCCGGCCTCGTCTCCGTCGGTGAGCCCGGTGTCGCCGTGCTGGTCCTGAAGGAAGGCCGGCCGGTTTTCGAGCGCTGCTACGGCGTCGCCGACATCAGGACCGGGCGCGCCATCGATGCCCGGACGAACTTCCGACTGGCTTCGCTGACCAAACAGTTCACGGCCGCGGGCGTCATGCTTCTCGTGCGCGACGGGAAGCTGAGCTACGAGCGGCGCCTGTCCGACGTCTTCCCGGAATTCCCCGAGTACGGCCGGGGCGTCACGATACGGCATCTCCTGCAGCACACCTCGGGCCTTCCCGATTACGAAGGTCTGCTGCCGCCCGCCGACCCGGGTCTTCCTTTGGAGGAGCAGCAGATAAGCGACCAGGAGGTCCTCGAACTCCTGGCAAGGCAGAAATCGGGCAAATTTCCGGCCGGCGCGAAATGGGATTACAGCAATTCGGGCTATGTCCTGCTCGGCCTGGTCATCGAACGGGTCTCGGGCGAACCTTTCAGCAGTTTCCTGGAAGAGCGGATATTCGGCTCTCTCGGCATGGAAGACACAGTCGTCCATGAACCGGGAGCGGATGACGTTGTCCGGCGCGCCTTCGGCCACACCAAGGAGGGAAGAGAATGGCGCGTACACGACCAAAGCCCGACATCAGCGACGCGCGGCGACGGCGCCGTGTATTCATCGCTCGAGGATTTGAGCCGCTGGGACCGGGCCCTGCGGGAAGGCAGGCTGCTCACGGCCGCCGAGACGGCGACGGCGTTCACTCCGGTGGCCGTTCCCGGACAGGGGCCGGTCGAGCCTGACGGGAAGCCGGCGGCCTACGGTTTCGGCTGGTTCCTCAACCCCTGGCGGGCCCGGGCCAGAGCTTGGCATTACGGGGAGACGGCAGGCTTCCGCACGGCCATCCAGCGCTTCATCGATGACGGGCTGACGGTAATCGTCCTCTGCAACCGTGACGACCTCGGCGCCGCGGACCTGGCTTTGAAAACGGCGGGCTTGTTCCTGAAGTGACCCTGTCAGCGTGCGGCGTTCATACCGCAGAACGCTCAGCCGGCCTCGGCCTTGTGCTCGGCGATGAAGGCCTCGATGCTGGCCCTGATCCGGTCGCGGAGCTGCCTCGCTTTCTCGATCTTTTCGGCCTCGCCTCCGGCAAAGGTCTCCGGGTCCTCGAAGCTCCAGTGGAGGTTCCGGGCGAACCCGGGGAAAGTCGGGCACTTCTCGGCCGAGGCTTCGTCGCACACGGTGATGACGTAGTTGTAGAGCCGGCCCTCGAGGTAGAGGTCGAAAACGCTCTTGGACCGCTTGGTCGAGATGTCGATGCCCGCTTCTTTCATGACCCTGACGGCCAGGGGATTCAGGGCCGTCGGCTCGAAGCCGGCGCTCTCGGCGACGAAGCGGCCGCCGCCGAGCTCGTTCAGGAAGGCCTCGGCCATCTGGCTGCGAGCGGCGTTGTGGACGCAGACGAACAGGACCTTTATCTTTTTCTCCATGAGATGGGTCAGATTATCCGGCGTTTGTTAAGGGAGTGTCAAGGCAAGGTCAATTTTTCGTGATTTCCCTTTGACGTCCGCTCGCGTCTGCTGTTATATTCTGCTTTCCCCCGCGAGCGCGGGAATCCGGCCTGGAGGAGGTCCCATGTTTCAAACCCCGACCAAAATGAGCAAGCGGCTCGGCCGCTTCATCCTGATCTCAACCGTCCTGGCGTTTGCGGTTTTGACCGCGGCCGCGGCCAAGAAGCCCATAAGCTACGACGCCTACGACGGCTGGCGCTCGATCCAGGGCGTCCAGCTCTCGCGCGACGGCGGGTGGCTCGTCTACGCCCTTTCTCCGCAGGACGGGGACGGCGAGCTCGTGGCCCGCGACCTCAAAACGGACCGGGAGTTCCGTTCGCCGCGCGGCCGGGGTCCGGTCATCACAGTGGACGGCCGGTTCGTCGTCTTCACCGTCGCCCCGCCCAAAGCCGAGGTGGACAAGGCCAAGAAGGAAAAGAAGAAACCGGACGAGATGCCCAAGAACGGCCTGGGCATACTCGACCTCCAGACGGGCGCGGTGCGGACCGTGGACCGGGTCAAGAGCTTCAAGACGGCCGAAGAGTCGGGCGCTTTCGTGGCCTACCTCCTCGAGGCTCCGTTGAAAAAGGCTGAAGAAAAGAAGGAGCCGGAGGCCAAGACCGAGGCCGCCAAGGTCGAAGCGAAAAAAGAGCAGCCGGGGCCGGAAGAGGCCAAGGCCGAGAAGAAAGAACCTGAAAAAAAGAAAGAGCCCGGGACCGACCTCGTCGTGCTCGAGCTCGCCACCGGCAAAGAAACCGTCATCCCCGAAGTGGTGGAATACGCCTGGAACAAACCGGGCACGGCCCTGGCTTACGCCGTTTCCTCCAAGACACCCGAGAAAGACGGCGTCTATGTCCTGGAGCCCGCTTCCGGCCGGACCACGGCCCTGCTCCAGGGCCTCGGCCACTACAAGGGCCTGGCCTTCGACGAGAAGGGCCGCCAGGTGGCCTTCGTCAGCGACCGCGACGACTACAAGGCCAAGGCCCCGGCCTTCAAGCTCTACCACTGGGCCGCGCCGGCGTCTTCGGCCGTCGAGCTCGCGCCGGCCCAGGCCAAGGGCTTCCCGGCCGGCCTGGCCGTGAGCGAGAACCGGACGCCGTCCTTCTCGAAAGACGGCCTGCGGCTTTTCTTCGGTATCGCCCCTGCGCCTGTCGCGCCGCCCGAGGACGCGCCGGAGCCGGTCAAGGTCGACATCTGGAACTGGAAGGACCCCTTCCTCCAGCCCATGCAGAAGGCCCGGGCTGAAGAAGACAAGAAGTTCTCCTACCTCTCTGTTTTCCATCTCGGCCCCAAGGAGAAGAAGTTCGTCAGGCTGGCCGACGAAACCGTGCCCGACGTCGTCCTCTCGGAGGACGCCGGCCGGGCCTTGGCCAACTCCGACGTGCCTTATCGGCAGCTCGTCTCCTGGGACAGGAGCTACAGCGACGTCTTCCTGATCGACATAGCCACGGGCGCCAAGAAGAAGGTCCTGGAGAAAAGCCCGTATGACGCCGCTTTCTCGCCCGGCGGGAACTACCTCTACTGGTTCAGCGACGGCGACAGGGCTTGGTACGCCTACCGGATCTCCGACGGCAGGACCTTCAACCTGACCGGCCGGCTCGGCGTCCGCTTCGAACAAGAAATCTGGGACACGCCGCAGGAACCGGCGCCTTATGGGGTTTCGGGTTGGCTAGAGAAGGACGCCGCCATCCTTATCAACGACCGCTACGACATTTGGGAGGTCAGCCCGGACGGTTCCAAAGCCAGAATGGTGACGAACGGCTTCGGCCGCAAGAACGGCATCGTCTTCCGGCGCATCAGGCTCGACCCTGAGGAAAAGGCCGTCCCGGCCGGCGCCAGGCTCGTGCTTTCCGCTTCCGACGAAAAGACCATGGCTTCCGGCGTCTTCCGGGCCGACCTGGCCGTTCCCGGTGACCCGGTCAAGGTGGTGATGCAGGACAGGTTGTTCGGAGGGCTGCAGAAAGCCAAGAACGCCGAGGTCTACGTCTTCACCTGGCAGAGGTTCGAGGAGTTCCCCGACCTCTGGTCGAGCGGCCCGGACTTCGCGCAGGCCCGCAGGGTGAGCGAGGCCAACCCTCAGCAGAAGGACTATGTCTGGGGCAAAGCCGAGCTCATCGAATACACCAACGCCGACGGCGTCAGGCTGAACGCTATACTCTACAAACCCGATGATTTCGACCCGTCCCGAAAATACCCGCTCATGGTCTACATCTACGAGCGGCTGAGCCAGGGCCTGCACCGCTACTATCCGCCGTCGCCGGGGACGAGCATCAACTTCACCCGCTACGTCAGCAACGGCTACGTCGTCCTGATGCCCGACATCGTCTACGAGATAGGCTACCCGGGGCAGAGCGCCCTGAAGTGCGTCATCCCGGTCGTCAACAGGGTGCTGGACATGGGCTTTGTCGACCCGAAGCGGGTGGGCATCCAGGGCCACAGTTGGGGAGGCTACCAGATCACCTACCTCGTCACGCGCACCGACATGTTCGCGGCCGTCCAAGCCGGCGCCTCGGTCAGCAACATGACCAGCGCCTACGGCGGCATCCGCTGGGGCACGGGCATGTCGCGGGCCTTCCAGTACGAGAAGACGCAGAGCCGGATCGGCGCGCCGCTCTGGTCGCGGGCGCTCCAGTTCATCGAGAACTCGCCCATCTTCTGGGTGGAGAAGGTCAAGACGCCGTACCTTTCCATTCACAACGACGAGGACGACGCCGTGCCCTGGTACCAGGGCATCGAGTTCTTCTCCGCCCTGCGGCGGCTGGGCAAGGAAGCCTACATGTTCAACTACAACGGCGAGAAGCACGGACTGCGGGAGCGGGAGAACCAGAAGCACTGGACCGTGCACCAGGACGAGTTCTTCGACCATTTCCTGCTCGGCAAGCCCCGGCCGGAGTGGATGGACAGGGGCGTGCCGTATCTCGAGCGCGGCAAGCGCGACGTGACGCCGCTCTACAAAGGCAAGGAAACCGGGCAGCAGGCTAAATAAGGCCGGCATGTAAGACCGGCGGCGCGCCCGCCCAGCGAGAGGGCGGCCCGGCTGATGTCGCGCGGGTCGCAAGGCTGTAAGTCGGCCGGGCCGACATCCGGGTCGGCCTTCGGACGGTCTTGAGGCCTGACGGGAAGAGGCCGTAGAATCGGCGTCGGGGTTTGAAATGGAGAACGGCATGAGCGTTCCGATATTCCAGGTCGATGCTTTCACCTCCGAACCATTCCGGGGCAACCCGGCCGGGGTCTGCCTGCTCGAGAAGCCGGCCTCGGCCGCCTGGATGCAGGCCGTGGCCGCGGAGATGAACGTTTCCGAGACGGCCTTCGTCCATCCTGAAGGCGACGGCTTCAGGCTGCGCTGGTTCACTCCCGCGGTAGAGGTCAAATTGTGCGGCCACGCGACGCTGGCTGCCTCTCATATCCTCTGGCAGGAAGGGAAATTGGACCCGGGTCAACCGGCCCGCTACCGGACGTTGAGCGGTCCGCTGACGGCCAGCAGGTCGGGCGACTTCATCGAGCTCGATTTCCCGTCCCGCCCGCTGAAGGACGAAGCGCCGGACTGGGCCGAGGCCCTGGTCGGCGCCCTCGGGGTGAAGCCGTGTTACATCGGGACGAGCGCCGAGGACGCCCTGGTCGAGGCCGTCGACGAAGAGACGGTGCGGACGCTGCGGCCGGATTTCGCCGCGGTCAGGGCCCTGCCGGTGCGCGGGGTCATCGTGACGGCGCGCTCGGACAAGCCTGGATACGATTTCGTTTCGAGGTTCTTCGCCCCGGCGGTGGGCGTGGACGAGGACCCTGTGACGGGCTCTTCGCACTGCGTGCTCATACCTTACTGGGCGGCCAGGCTGAAGAAAACGAGGCTTGTCGCTTGCCAAGCCTCGGCCAGGGGCGGGGAATTGAGGCTCGAGCTCGCCGGCGACCGGGTCAGGATCGCCGGCCGGGCCGTCACGGTCATCGAAGGACGCCTGACGCCGCCCGCTGCCGAAACCGGCAATTGAACGGGTTGGAGGTTCGAACGCTGAAACGCGGTGAGCTGTTCCTCTACGGCCGGCTCTATGACGCTTTCATCGGGGCCGCCATTAAAAAGATGAGGGAGCGGGTCACGGACTTGGCCGTTCGTTACTCCCTGACTCCCTTCCTTGATATCTGCTCCGGCACCGGCGCCCAGTGCGGGTCCATCAAGCTGGCCGCGCCGGCTTTCGAGACGCACGGGATAGACCTCGACCCAGGCCTCGTCCGCTACGCCCGCAGACGGGTCCCCGGGGCGGTCTTCGTCCAGGCCGATGCCGCGGCCCTACCTTTTCCGGCCGCCTCCTTCAGGGGGGTGTGCGTTTCGTTCGCCCTCCACGACAAGCCCGCCGAATTGCGCGGCCGCGTGCTCGACGAGGCGAAACGGGTCCTCGCGCCCGGCGGGTACCTCGTCCTCCTCGACTTTGAGAGGCCCTGGAACAGGCGTTCCAGGCGTTGGGCGTTCTTCGTGCGGCTCGTCGAGCGCCTGGCGGGCAGGGAACATTACCGCAACGGCCGCGACTTCCTGGCCGCAGGCGGGTTGCGTTCCCTGATAGAGAAGGCCGGGTTGCACGAGGTCGAGAGGACGGAATTCGAGGCGGCCGGCGCGGCCCTGGTCCTGGCCCGGCCCGGGCAGGCCGGGCGCCAAGGCGACGCCGACTGAGCCTCGCGTCAGCGCAGGCTGAAGCCCGCCGCAGGGCCGCCCCTCCACCCGAGCCCAGGACTCTCCCCAGTTGACCGCACGAGATCCTTGCCGAAAAATTAAACCGCCCTTAATCAAACCTTAACATCGCCTCTCTATCCTTTGGGCGTACCCTGAGAGATGACCATGGTCCCGACAGGGTCGAAATCCCTACACAGAATGGAAAGGAGTTAACGAGATGAACCCGACCAAGCCGCCCACCCGAGTGGCGCTGCTGCTGGCCGCCCTTTTGATGGCGTCCCTGCCGGTATTCGCGCAGCAGACCTTCAACACGACGATCTACCTGGACTGGACCCAGTTCATGTCCAAGGACGGCTTCCGGACCGCCGACCAGAAGAACAGTTTCTTCGCCTTCCGGCGGGCCTATTTCACCTACGAGAACAAGATCAACGACAACCTCAAGTTCCGTTTCCGGTTCGACGCCGATAACACGGCTAACCTGACCTCGATCAGCGTCAACTTCCCGTCGCAATCGGTTTCGACCAAGAAGGACGACAAGCTCCGTCCCTTTATCAAGCATCTCTACCTCGAGTACTCCAACCTGCTGCCCAATTCCTCGATAAAGATCGGCATGACGGAAACGCTGACCTTCAAGCCGGCCGAGGACCGCTGGGGCTACCGCAGCGTCGCCAAGACCCTTGTGGACGGCTATAAGGACATCACCGGCGTCGAGATCGATGCGACCTCGGCCGACATCGGCGCAAGCCTGACCGGTTCGCTGACCAAGTACTTCCGCTACGGATTCATGGTCTCGAACGGCGCCCATTATTCCCACGCCGAGAACGACAAGTACAAGAAGCTCATGTTCCAGGGCCAGATCGTGCCGCTGCCCGGACTTTCGCTCATCGGCTATATGGATTACGAGAAGCAGGACGCCTCGAACTCGGCCGTCACCTACAAGGTCGACGCATTCATCGAGATGATCGCCAACCTGACCGTGGGAGGCGAATGGTTCTCCTACCGGAACGACAAGAACCTCGTGGGGGAAGAGCGCTTCGATTCTTCCGGATTCTCCGTTTTCGGACGCTATACCATCGACCCGGACAAGCTGGCCTTATTCGCACGCTTCGACCGCTACGAACCGAACAACCTGGTCGCGGACAATGAGATAAACCTGGCCATCGTCGGCGTGGACTGGGCGCCCTTCCACAAGAGCTGGAAGCTCCAGCCCAACGTCTGGTACTACGATTATGCCGACCCGACCAAGAAGAGGGACCTGATCTTCAACCTGACCTTCTTCCTGTCGTTCTGATGCGCGGCGGGGCATCGCCTGGAGCATCCGAGGCAAAGGCCATCAAACAACAAGAGGAAACAATAAAAGGAGACATGAAATGAAAAGATTTCTGATCGCAACGCTGGCGCTGGCCGCGGCCGTGTTCGCCCTGGGGGCGGCGGGGAGCGCGTCCGGCGCGCCGGCCAAGATGATCCAGATCAAAGGTTCCGACACCATGGTCAACCTGGTCCAGATCCTGGCCGAGGAATACATGGAGAAGCAGCCCGGCTCGGCCATCGCCGTTCTCGGCGGCGGCAGCGGCACGGGGATAACAGGTCTGATCAACCGCACCTGCGACATCGCCAACAGCTCGCGCGATTGGAAGCAGAAGGAGATCGACCAGGCCTGGGAAAAGGGCGTCAAGCCGCGCCTTTTCATCGTGGCGGTGGACGGCCTGAGCGTCATCGTCAACGAGAAGAACCCCATCGACAGCCTGACGATGGCCCAGGTGGGTTCCCTTTACCGCGGCGAGATCAAGAACTGGAAGACGCTCGGCAACTATGACAAGCCGGTCTCCCTTTACGGCCGTCAGTCCAACTCCGGCACCTACGTGTTCATGCAGGAGCACGTCCTCGGCAACAAGAACTACTCCACCGACATGAAGGAAATGAACGGCAACGCCCAGATCATCGAGTCGGTCATCCAGGATGAGGGCGGCATCGGCTATGTCGGCGTCGGATATCTCTATGACAAGGACGGCAAGATAAGGAAAGGCATCAAGGTCCTGACCGTTTCGAAGACGCCGGGAGCGCCGGCCTTTTCGCCTCTCGACAAGGCCGCCGTTGATTCAGGGGATTATCCCATAGCGCGTCCGCTCTACATGGCCACCAACGGCAAACCTGCCGCGGCCCCGGCGGCGTTCATCGCCTGGGTCACCGGGCCCGAGGGCCAGAAGATCGTCGAGCGGGAAGGTTTCTTCACCATCGGCCCCAAGCACAGGGAGCAGAACGAGAAGAACTTGCGCTGAGCCTCCGAGCCCGTCCCGGGCTCAGCGGCCGGAGCCAAAACCAACCACAAGCAGCCGGGTCCGGCGCCGTTAGAGGCGCCGGACCGGCCTAGGACAGGATAACGAAATGCGAAGAGCGAAGGGAGCCAAGCTGAAGGAAAAGGCCGTTTCCGCGCTTTTCTTCACGGCCGGCATCCTGGCCGTCATCGTCCTCATCGGCATCTTCGCTCTCCTCCTTTACACGGCCATACCGGCGTTCAAAGAGATATCCGTCGGCGAGTTCCTCTTCCGCAGGAACTGGGACCCCACCTCCCCGGAAAAGGCCGAGTACGGCATCCTGAGCATGATGATGAGCACCCTGCTCGTGACTTTCGGGGCTCTCGTCATCGCCGTCCCGATCGGGGTCGGCACGGCCGCCTATCTAAGCGACGTCGCTCACTCACGGGTCCGGGAGGTCATGAAGCCAGTCATCGAGATCCTGGCCAGCGTGCCGTCCGTCGTCACAGGCTTTCTCGGCATCGTCCTTTTCGGCCCCTTGATCGCCCGACTCTTCGGTTTGCCCAACGGCCAGAACGCCCTCAACGGCAGCCTGCTCCTGGCTATCATGGCCCTGCCGACCATCATCAGCATCTCGGAGGACGCCCTCAACGCCGTGCCCCATTCCTACACCGAGGCTTCGCTCGCCCTGGGCGGTTCGCGCTGGCAGACGCTGGTCAAGGTCAGGATTCCCGCGGCCCTATCCGGCATCATCGCGGCCTGCATGTTGGGCATGGGCCGCGCGATAGGCGAGACCATGACGGTGCTGATGGCCACGGGCAACGCCCGCTCCTTCCCCCACGGGTTCCTGGACTCGGTGAGGACGATGACGGCCAATATCGCCATCGAGCTCGGCGAAGTCCCCTATTTCACCGCCCACTACTACGCGCTGTTCGCCGTCGGCCTGGTGCTCTTCGTCATGACCTTCCTAGTCAACCTGGCGGCCGACGTCGTCCTGCGGCGCTACCAGGAGAAAGAAAGATGACAGGGCCGCTCACGCGGGGCCGCACGAGCCGCGGCCGCAAGGCCCTGGCCCAGTTCGCCGGCTTTTTCATCCTGCGCCTGTGCCTGGCGCTGGTCCTCGCGGCGCTGGCCGTCCTCCTTTTCGACATCATCTCCAAGGGCGCTGGCTCCGTCAGCATCGAGTTCCTGACCAAAGCGCCCCGCCGCGGCATGACCGAGGGCGGCATTTTCCCGGCCATCGTGGGTACCTTCCTGGTCACCATGGTTTCCGCTCTTCTGGCCGTGCCCTTGGGCATGGCCGCGGCCATCTATCTCAACGAGTACGCCCGCAAAGGGGTCCTGACAAGGATCATAAGGGTGGCCATCAGGAACCTGGCCGGCGTTCCCTCGATAGTCTACGGGCTGTTCGGGGTCATCCTGTTCGTGAACATCCTGAGCTTCGGGACGTCCATCCTTTCGGCCGGACTGACGCTGGGACTGATGACCCTGCCGTGGACCATCACGGCCTCCGAGGAGGCCCTGAAAACCGTCCCGGCGAGCTACCGCGAAGGCGCCCTGGCCCTGGGAGCCACCAAATGGCAGATGATCAGGACCAACGTCCTGCCTTATGCGATACCCGGGATGCTGACCGGAGCGGTCATCGGCCTGGCCCGGGCGGCCGGCGAAACGGCGCCCATCATGTTCACCGGCGCGGCCTTCTTCCTGCCGCATCTTCCCAGGTCCCTCGGCGACCAATTCATGGCCCTGCCTTACCATCTGTACATCATGTCCACCCAGCACCACGCCATCCAGCAGGTCCGGCCGCTGGCCTACGGCACGGCCCTCGTGCTCATCGGGCTCGTCCTCCTCATGAACATGTCGGCGGTCGTCGTCCGCTACCGGCTCAGGAGAAAGCAGAGATGGACCAGAACCTGAACGTCAAAATGGAGACGAGGCGGCTCAACTTCTATTACGGGAAAAGCCACGCCCTCAAGGACGTGAGCCTTCCCTTCTACTCCAATATGGTCACGGCCGTCATCGGCCCGTCCGGATGCGGCAAGTCCACCCTGGTCCGGGCGCTGAACCGGATGAACGACGTCATACCCGGCACCCGCCTGGAAGGAGAGATCCTGCTCGACAAAATGAACATACACGACCCGGAAGTGGATGTCGTCGAGCTGCGGCGCCGGGTGGGCATGGTGTTCCAGAAGCCCAACCCCTTCCCCAAGTCGATTTTCGAGAACATCGCCTACGGCCTGCGCATTAACGGCGTCAAGAACCGTCTGCGGCTCGAGGAAACGGTCGAGTCCAGCCTCAAACGGGCGGCGCTCTGGGAAGAGGTCAAGGACAGGCTCCAGGAGAACGCTTTTTCCCTTTCGGGGGGCCAGCAGCAGCGCCTGTGCATCGCCAGGGCGCTGGCCGTGGAGCCCGAGGTCATGCTGTTCGACGAGCCCTGCTCGGCCATAGACCCGGTGGCCACGGCCAGGATCGAGGACCTCATCCATGAGCTCAAAAAGAGCTTCACGGTCATCATAGTCACGCACAACATGCAGCAGGCCGCCCGCGTTTCCGATTACACCGCCTTCATGATGCTCGGCGAGATGGTCGAGTTCGACCGGACCGAAAGGATCTTCACCAACCCGTCCAGCAAGCTCACGGAGGACTACATCACGGGCCGCTTCGGCTGAGGCCGCCGGAGGCCAAACGGAGGAAAGAATGTCCAAGCCGGAAAGGGCTTTTGACGAGGAACTCCAGGCCCTCAAGGAGAAGCTCCTGGAGATGGCCGTCCTGACCGAGGAGCAGATCGGCCTGGCCGTGCGCAGTCTTAAGGAAAGGCGGGAAGAGCTGGCCCGGGCCGTGATCGAGCAAGAGGATCGCTTGAACAGTCTGGATATCGCGATAGACGACGAGTGCCTGAGGCTCCTGGCCCTGCGCCAGCCGCTGGCCGTGGACCTCCGTTTCATTACCTCGGCAATGAAGATCGTGGGCGACCTCGAACGCATCGGCGACCTGGCCTTCAACATCGCCGAGAGGAGCCTGCGCCTCCTCAAGCAGCCACCGCTCAAGCCGCTCATCGATATCCCGCGGATGGCCGGGCTGGCCCAGGGCATGGTCCGGGACGTCATCGACTCCTTCATCCGCCGGGACGACCTTCTGGCCAGGGAAGTCTGCCGCCGGGACGACCTGGTGGATTCGCTCAACGACCAGATCTTCAGGGAGCTCCTGACCTTCATGATGGCCGAACCGACGACCATACCCAGGGCCGTGGACCTCATGCTGGTCGGCCGGCATCTCGAACGCATCGCCGACCACGCCACCAACATCGCCGAGGACGTCATCTACATGGTCAAGGGTGAGACCATCAAGCACCACGCGGACGAGCGGCAGGAACCCGGAACAACCGGCCACGCGAAAGAGGCGTGACGGGGCGCGGCCTGAAACCCGGCCGCTCCGGTTCCGGCCTGTCCCGGTCAAGGCGGGTCTGGTCTTTTTCGCCGAATTCGTCGATAATAGCCGCGGGAGAGGGAGATGTCCAAACTTGTCGCCGCGCTTGACGACGAGCCCGATATCATCGAACTTCTTCGGGTCAACCTGACCCGCTACGGGTTCGCTTTCGAGGGTTTCGTCGAAGTCGAGGATTTCCTGAGGTTCGTGAGCCGCAAGACGCCCGGGCTGATCATACTGGACCTGATGCTGCCCGACATGGACGGCTTTGAGGTCTTCCGGAACCTGAAAAAGGACGCGCGCCTGGCCAGTGTGCCCGTGATCATGCTCACGGCCCGGGGCGAGGAAGCCGACAGGGTGCTCGGGCTGGAGCTCGGCGCCGACGATTATGTTACCAAACCCTTTTCCGTCAGGGAGCTGGCCGCCAGGATACAGGCCGTGCTCAGGCGGACCGAGGAAAAACCGGCCGTGAAAGCGGTCGAGCTCGGCGACCTGGTCATCGAGTCCGAGTCCCACGAGGTCAGGGTCGGAGGCCAGCCGGTCGAGCTTACGGCCACCGAGTTCAAGATACTGGAGCTGCTGGCGTCGCGTCCCGGCCGGGTTTTCTCAAGGAGCCAGATCCTGGACCATCTCTGGGGCGACGAGAAGATCGTCGTCGACAGGACCATCGACGTCCATATCAGGAACCTGCGAGAGAAGCTCGGGCGGGCGGGCGGTTATGTGGTCAGCGTCCGGGGCGTTGGTTACAAAATAGCCGGCCCTGGGCAAGAAGGAAGCGGGGGGCCTGCCGAAGCTTAGTCTCTCCAGCGCCCGACCGGCACGCTTACCTCACGTCGCGCAGAGACTCGATCTTATTGCGGTATTCCTCAGGGTTCATGGGACCGAAGACCACGGAGCGGTTGTACTGCTCGAGCTCGCCCAGGAACCTGTTCTGGTCCATCCGGATCTGCATGCGCCATTCGTTGGGCGCCACGAAGCTGAAGGTGTAGTAGATCGTATGCCCGGCGTGCTGGTAGGTCCAGACCTCGTTCATCATGGCCTGGACGTCCTCGCCGACGCGCTCGGTGGCCCCAGTGACGCCGCCTCCCTCGCGGACCCCGCCGGCCCACTCGGTGTTCTGCTTGTAATCTATCGAGGCCGGGCTGCCGTTCAGGAGGAAGACGCGGGCCCGGTCGGTGTTCCAGGGCTGATTGCGGTTCTCCTTGGCGTAGGTCTTCATGACGAATTCCATGCGTCCGTCGAAGAGCTGCTTGGCCTCCGGCCGGCGCGCCTGCCAGAAGTAGGCCTGGTATTCGGCCTTGGCCGTGTCCGAAAGATGCCTGTAAAGGTCACGCTCGAAGGTCTGCATGATGTAATAATGCTGGGTGTACCAGGTGTCCTTGGTCGGCATCATGGACACTCCGCATCCTACCGTGGTCATGACGCCCGCCAAGAGCAGGGCCGCCGCGGCCGCGGAAAGGAAAGCTCCGCCGCGCGAAGATACTCTCCCCATGACTTGCCTCCTCTAGGTCGCTGTCCGGCCTGATTATAATCCTTTTTGACCGTCAATAACAAAGAGGCCGCGTCCCACGAGATGGTGGGCACAGGGGACGGTTCTTGAGAGATGCCGTCAGCAATCCGCCAGGGGTTGCCTTTCGGTTGACTTCCGGGACCGGCTGGGATATATTGTCCGGCTGTTATCCCGGAAAACGCGCGATCATAAGTCATCATAGCATTCCAGGCCGCTTCCGCGGCCGGCGCCGGCCATGACGGCAGCTGTCAGCCGGCATCGACCGGGCCGTGGGCCATCCGAGGTCAGCATCACCGGGCCCGCGGAGAACACGGTCTTTCGGGCGTCGCGGCCCGGGCCTGACGCGGGGCGGGGGCTGGAACGGCGGAATGTCATTAGGGAGGCGAGATGATGCATGCCATCGTCTGCATCAAACAGGTCCCGGATACGACCGACGTCAAGATCGACCCGGAGCGCGGCACACTCATCCGGGAGGGCGTGCCCAGCATCATCAACCCCTTCGACACTTACGCCATCGAGGAGGGCCTCCTGCTCAAGGAGAAGTTCGGGGGCAAGGTGACCGTCGTCACCATGGGCCCGCCCCAGGCCATGTCGGCCCTTAAAGAGGCCGTCGCCATGGGCGCGGACGAAGCCGTCCTGCTCAGCGACCGAGATTTCGCCGGCGCCGACACCTGGGCCACCGCCTACACGTTGGCCAAAGCCATCCGCAAGATCGGCGCCTATGATGTGATCCTGTGCGGCCGCCAGGCCATCGACGGCGACACCGGCCAGGTCGGCCCGGGCGTCGCCACCCAGCTCGGCATCTGCCAGCTCACCTACGTGGCCAAGATCCGGGCGATCGACCCGACCACAGGCTCCATCGAGGTCGAGCGCCTGGTCGAGGAAGGACGTGAAGTCGTCAGGGCGCCTTTGCCCTGCCTCCTGACCGTGGTCAAGGACATCAACCAGCCGCGCTACCCCAGCATCCTCGGCTTGCGCCGCGCCTCGAAGGCCCAGATCCCGGTCTGGACCGCGCGCGACATTGAGGCCGACCCCAAGCTGACCGGCCTGGCGGGTTCGCCGACCAAGGTCGTGAAGATCTCGAGCCCGCCGCCCCGTGAAGGGAAATGCGCCGTCATCCAGGCCGGCTCGCCGGAGGAGGCCGCCGAGCTCCTGGTAGAAAAGCTCCTGTCCGAAAAGATCATCACCTGAGGAGACCCGAGATGGCCCTGCTCAAGATAGATCGCTCGCTTTGCACCGGCTGCGGCCTGTGCGTCCAGGTCTGTCCCTTCGGCTCCCTGAGCATCGACGCGGAGAGTATCGCCCTCGTCAACGAGTCCTGCACAGGCTGCGGCGCCTGCCTTCCCGAATGCCCCGTTCAGGCCCTCAGCCTGCCCGAGGTCGAGAAGACCGGCCCCGCCGACAAGAGCGCCTTCCGCGGTGTCTGGGTATGGGTGGAGCAGTGTGGAGGCAAGGCCTCCTCCATCTCCTGGGAGATGATCGGCGAAGGACGTAAATTGGCCGACCGTCTGGGCACGGCGCTGACCGCCTGCGTGCTCGGTTACGGCGTGGAGAACATCGCGGCCGAGGCCATCGCCTACGGCGCGGACGAAGTCAGGCTGGTCGACGACCCGACCCTGGCCGTCTACCGCACCGACCCCTACGCCCGCTGCCTGTCCGGGCTCGTCCGGGAGCACAAGCCGGAGATCTTCCTGCTTGGGGCCAGCACCCGCGGCCGCGACCTGGCCGGCGCCGTCGCCACCATAATCTACACCGGCCTGACCGCGGACTGCACCGGCCTCGAGATCGAAGAGGGGAGCGGCCTTCTGCTCCAGATCCGGCCGGCTTTCGGCGGCAACATCATGGCTACCATCAAGTGCCCCGACTTCAGGCCCCAGATGGCGACCGTCCGCCACCATGTTTTCGAGGCACTGGCACCAGATACGTCGCGTCAAGGGAAGGTGATCAGGCACCCGGCGGTCATGTCGGAGGACGAGATCGCGGCCAAGGTCCTCGACCTCATCGTCGAGAAGAACGAAGTGAACATCGCCGACGCCAAGATCATCGTCTCGGGCGGCCGCGGGCTGAAGGGTCCGGAAGGGTTCGCCGTCGTCCGGGAGCTGGCCGACGCGCTCGGCGGCGCGGTCGGCGCCTCGCGGGCGGCCGTGGACGCCGGCTGGATATCGTATCCCCACCAGGTCGGCCAGACCGGCCGCACCGTCAGGCCCGATATTTACATCGCCTGCGGCATAAGCGGCGCCATCCAGCACCAGGCCGGCATGCGCACGAGCAAGGTCATCGTAGCCGTCAACAAGGACCCGGAGGCCCCCATCTTCCAGCTCGCCCACTACGGCATCGTCGGCGACCTGTTCACGGTCGTCCCGGCGCTGACCAGGGCCCTGCGCCGCAGGCTGGGCAAGTAGACGCGGCGCAGCCTGACGCCCGCGTCGTGCCCGCGATCTGGACCTTTTTCCGGAGCGATATTATCGATTTTGTATGGGCCGCGCATTCATGCCAGGGAGGGCCTGGCGCGCGTCGGCAGGCCCGTTGGCCTTGCCCATAAAACATGCATTTATTGGGATGGAAAGGTTATTCAGCCCTTCCCGAACTTGACCTTCTTGTACCCGGAAGGCACTTCGTACGCCCCGGCCGGCGGCGTCTTTTCCCCGCCTTCGAGAAGCTCCGTGGTGCTCACGACCTCCGAGCCCATCATCTTGGTCTTGCTCGTCTGCAGGACAATGACGCCCTTGACCTTCTGCATCTCCTTGACCATCTCGGCGAAGCCCGGCTGCCCGGCCATCATGGCATTTGCGGCCGAAAAGTACAGCCGGGCGTCCGCCTTGATGTCCTCGGTGGCCCAGGCCTCGGACTGCGTTTCGCCGCCAGCGAGTTTTATGTCGATGAGGTACTTGCGGCAGTCCCAGCTCCCGATCCTCCTGGTCTCGCCGGTCTCGGTCACTTTGACGCTGATGTTGCCCATGAAGCCCTGGGTCATCCTTTTCATCATGGCGGCCATGCGGCCCCCTTCCTCGCCCCGGCCGGCCATGGCCTGGTCGATGGTCTCGCCGAGGTCGAGCGGCATCTCCATATACGTCAGCTTCTCATGGTCGAGCACATACAGGATGCCCTTGTCGGCCAGGAAAATGGACGACCTGGAATCCCCCGTGTCGGTCCGGGACCTGTTTGCTCCGAGCCAGAAGACCATGACCTCGTCCTTTTCCGGCTGGGTCCTGCCCATGACCGTGACCGAGCCGGTGTGCAGCTTCTGCTTGAGATAGAGGTCGGCCCGGGCAGGGGCGGCCGCCAGGACGAAAACGACGAGCGCCGCGACAGCCGCGATCTTCCATTCCCTTCTTTCCAGCATTCGATACCTCCTGTGGTAAGCGGATTCGCTCCTATTTTTTGGAGCTCTTTTTCAGGTGCCAGCGGGCCGTCCATTCCAGGTCGCCGGCCAGGCCCCGCATGAAATCCTTGAACTCCGGCGGGATGTCCGCCGTCAGGTCCTTGGCCCCCTGCAGGCTACCGGGGCTGTCCGCGGCGAAGAGGCCGCCGAGCTCTATCGCCTCGTCTATGTCTATCGTGCCCCGGCCCGATTCCCTGTCCTTGCGCGCGGCCGGCGGCATGACCATCTCGAAATCGTCCTCAGCCTTGACGGGGATGCCCCGGACCTTGAGGAAGCCGCTCAGGGAGTAGGACTTGCGCTTGAGGTTGACCGCGAGCTCCAGGCCGCATTCGGCGGGGCCGAGCCGGCGCGAGCTCAGCCGGCCCTCCTCTTCGGTCGCCACCTTGACGCGCCGGCCCTCTTTCTGCAGGTCGAGCTGCGTCGCGTCCAGCTTGGAGCTGAAGGTTTCCAGGACAGCCGAGCTCAGGGCGAAGACCTCCACGTTCTCGTTGCCGCGGTCCTTCTTGAATTTCACCCGCAGCCGCCAGTTGTTCTTGCCCTGGTAGCTTCCACCCGGCATCAGGACGGCCGTGGTGAAGGAATCCCCTTTCTCGGACTTCATCCGCCAGAGGTATTCGACCGTCCCCTCCCAGGCGGCCGGGATGATGAGGAGGTCCTTCTCGTAGGTGTAGTTCTTGTCCGGTTCCTCGAGCGGGCCGTCGTAGCTGTCCTCGGTCGTGTACCCCTCGTACTCGGCCTTGATGTCGAAGGGCGAGCAGTTCTTGTGCAGGATGACGTCCTTGATCTCGTATCTTCCGTCCCTGCCGGCTGTCGTCCGCCAGGAGCGGCCGTCCTCGTTGTCCGTCACGGTCACGACGGCTCCGGGCGCCGGCTCGCGCCGGCCGTCGTTCTCGACCTCGACCTTCCCCCTAAGCTTCCCGTAGAAGCCATCGATGTGCTCCTCCGCCTTGGGCAGCCCGTGCTCCACGGCCAGCTTCTTGAAGAAGCCGTGCCCCTTGCCCGGGGGCATCTCGCACAGGACTTTCTTCTCCTTGAGGTATTCCTCCATGAGCTCGGTCGTGTCCTGCCGCTCCGGGCCGAGCCCGTAGAATTCGCAGGTCTCGCGGATCTTTTCGCCGGATTCCATGGCCGTATCGGCCGGCATCTGCGGCTCGCCCCTGTCCTGGACGTGGAAGAAGCTGCGCCGCTCGCAATCGACATCGAAGTCGCCCTGCGGCAGGGTGATGACACCGGTGCCGTCCATGGTGCCGATGTAGTTGGTGCGTCCGCTGTAGTAAGCGAGCTTGCCGTACTCGAGGTCGCGGTTGGCGAAACGCATCAGGCAGCGGGCCTGGCCGCGGACCATTTCCTTGTCGAAGCCGAGTTCGACGGCGGCCGAGTAGAAGCGCCGGCCGATGTCGGGGCCGCAGACCGAGACGGCGTCCTGCCAATTCGCTCCTTTGTCCGGCTCGACCTTCATGTATTTCTTCATGCCCTTCCAGAGCGTGGCGTCTCCTGACTCCTGGGCTTGCCCGGCAAGGTCCTGGAACTTCTTTTCCCAGTAGGGGTTGCCGGCGTTCCTGGCCTGGGCGGCCAGGGCGTTGGCCCGGTCCCGGTCGGCCGCCTTGATGCCCATCCAGCGTACGAACTCGCCCACCGGGTCGGTCGTGGACTGGGCTTCGGAGACCGTTGGTTTGTCGAACTCCCGGTCGACCTTGGCCTTGAGCCTGTCGTACTCGGCCTGCCAGTCGGCGCCGGCCGGCAGCGAGAACGAGAAGGGGAATAGGACGAGGAGAACCAGCCCCGCGGCGAGCAAGAACAGCAGCGGCGCGGCCTTTCTTTTTCCCGGCAACATGGAGCTTGCGGCAAATATATGACAGGGCGCCGGCGCAGTCAAGGGGCCGAAGGCACTGTTGCCATCCTTCGGCTGCCGGGATATCTTATCAGCATGGAAAGCCGGAGAGGAAAGCGATGAAAACCAAAAGCGCGACGACAACAGAGGCGGGTAAAGGCGCGACCGGCCGCGAAGAAGATATGCTGAAGCAACTCGAGCGGCGGCGGGAGCAGTACCGGGCCTACGGCTACGATACCGACCGAGAGCGCGACTGGGTGATCGAGCGGGCGCTCCCGCTAGGAGCCCGGATACTCGAGACCGGCACGGGCAAAGGCCACTTCACGCTGGCCCTGGCCAGGCGCGGCTTCCGAGTCACGACCATAGACATCTCCGAGGAGGAGCAGGCTTTCGCCCGTCTCCAGGCGGAGCGAAGCGGCCTGTCCGGGCTGGTCGAATTCAGGGTCGGCGACGCCGCGAACCTGGGCTTCCCGGACGCCTCGTTCGACGCCGTCTTCTCGGTCAACCTGCTCCATCACCTGTCGGACGTCCGCCGCGTGCTGGACGAGATGGCCAGGGTGCTGGCGCTGGGCGGGAAGCTCATCGTGAGCGACTTCAGCGATGAGGGTTTCCGCATGATGGACGAGGTCCACCGCAGCGAGGGCGGGAAGCACGAAGTCTCGCCGTTCGGCGTCGAGGACGCCGAACGCTATCTGCGCGAGAAAGGCTTCGCGGTCGAGGTCTCACGGACGCGCTTCCAGGTCATGCTGACGGCCCGGCGTCAGGCCGGTCCCTGAGCGCGACCGGGTTCGCCTCTTTTGGCCCAGGTGTGGAATTTCAGATGCCGGGCAAGCCGGAATCCCCGGTCGGAGGCGTTTTCCTGCGCCAGTTTCCCGCCGACCGCCTTTCGGACTCCGTCCGTCAGGCCGTACCGGTCGATGATTTCCCTTATGCTCCAGTAGGCGTAGGCGCGGAGCGGCACGCTTACATCCACCTGGCGCCACTTCCTGACGGCTTCCTCGTATTCGCCCTGCGCCCAGAGGAGCTTGCCCCAGGCGTACAGGGCCCTGTTCCGGGTCTCGCCGCCCGTTTCCGTGAGACCTTCAAGGATCCGCTGCTGCTGGGCGACATGCCAGTCCAGCACTTCCCCGGCCGACAAGCCCAGCCTAGCCGCCGCGCCGAGGAAATCATCGCTGATGCGCTTGAGGACCAGGGCCTTGGCTTCGGGCTGGAAGACCGAAGCCGGCCTTTTCCGGCCTTCGATCACTTCGTCGAGCTCTTTCCGGACGGTCAGCATCCTCTCGAGAGTCCTGAGCTCGAAGTCCAGCCCCGCGGCCAGATAAAACCTGATCTCCGTGTCCGTGGCGGTGCCCGGCGCGCGGCCGGCGAGCCCGCTGAAGAAATCATAGACCGGCCGCTTGAAGAAAAGCTCCTCAGCCTGGTCGAAGGCGGCGGCGAAGTCGTCCAGAATGAAGAAAACGCCGTTCATATTGTTGAACAGGAATTCCCGCGTGAGGAGCGCCAGGTCGCCGTCATCCCAGTCATAACGGTCAAGGTAATCTTCCTTGAAAGCGGCCAGTTGCTCCTCCGTGTCCAGCGCCATCAAGCTGTCCAGTATCCGCTCGAGCTCCTGGCGGCTCAGGCTCAGGCGCGGACGCTGGGCCGGCAGCTTTGGAACGGGCGCGCCGCCGGCGCAAAGAAAAACCAGGAGAGCCGTCTCGTTTCCCGACAGGCGCGGCGGGAAAGCCTTCGTGCCGGCCGAGGCGGTCGGCGAAGAACGCCTTCTCATGAAACCCGGGGCCGAGCCGCGTTCCCTGATTATGGTGAAAATGTCCGCCCCGAAAGCCGCCATCTTTCTCAAGGGGGACGAGCGGAAATAATACTCGGCCGGCACTTCCATCGTGCCGGAGTGGACCGGGACGAGGACCGCTTGTCCGTCCGAAATGGTCTTGACCGCGGCGGGCGCCTTCTCTTCTTGCTGCCTGCGGCCTATCTCGGCCGCCCGCGCCGCGCCGAGCTTGCGGACGGAGAATCTTCCGCCGGCCGGGCGCGGCATGAGTTCGACGATGCCTCCCGAAGAAAGCGCCAGTCCCTCCTTGATCTTCGCTTCGATGAGGCTGTCCAGCTCAGCATCGGATAAAGGGGCGGCGACAGCCGCGGCGGCCGGATTCTCCGTGTCGATCAGTTGCCTGAATATCTCCGACCTCTCCCTGTCCGTGAGGTCGCGCGAGAATTCCAGCCGGTTATAGATCCTGGTGAGAAGGCCCGCCACCATTTCGACCGTGACTTCCCCTGCTGGACTTTCCTTGAAGCTCGACTTGCCCGCCAGGTCGGCCGCGATGTCGCCGATCAGCCTCGTTTCGGCCCTCCACGCAGCGGTCGCGTGATCGTCACGGGGAGAGGTCGCCAGGGCCAGGGCCGCAAGGAACAGCGAATGCGCTATGAACGACGCGGCCAGGAATTTGGCGAATCCGTCTTCGCCCGCCGAAAGCAATACCCCGCGCAGGGCGCCGAACCAAAAAATCCGGCGGCGTTGTTTCGGGCTGTCCGCTCCCCGCGCGAGCATCTCCGGCATCCCTTCAAAGCCCCATTAGATATTACTCCGCCCGGGGCGCCCGGGCAAGCCGCGTCGCCATCCCTTTCCACTTCTTGGACCAGGCTTGACCTTGCCGGAGCCGGGGGTTCAGGGCGGAGCGCATTCGCGAATGCAGGCGGCTCTCCATCGAAATCCGGCCCGAATCTAAGGAACCTGGGCCCCCGGGTGAAGATAAATGCGGAAATATTCATGCTGCTATGACACCCCAATCGCGCGGGTTGCAATCGCGGCCGCTCCTTTATAATCCTGAATCTGTTCGGCGGGCGGTTGGTATCGGGACCGTTTCCGCGGGCCGCCTTGCCGACCGCCGGGCATGCCATACGTGCGAACAGAGGCCGGAATGTCTGCTGACGGACTGCTTATCGCCAAGGGCGAGAACGAACTTCTAAATATTTTTGGGTACCTGGTACGCGCGGTACCAGGTACCGGGCGGAACTTACTTTCCGGCAGCCAGCGCGCGGCCGAGCTCTAAGGCGTCTTTCATCGCGGCGGCGTTCTTCCGGACCTCTCCCGCCTTGCCGGCGCTGGCGTAAACCATGCCCGCGATCGGGGCCCCGACATAGGCGAACGCGTCCTGGAAGGCCCGCAGGGCGTTGACGGCACCGGAGGCGAACGGGTCTGCGTCGGCGTAGGTCAGGATGATGCCGACCCGCTTGCCCTTGAGGGCAGCGAAATTGTCGGCCCCGAGGGCGTAGAGCCGGTCCATGAACAGCTTGACCTGTCCGCACATCGTGAACCAGTAGACCGGCCCGGCGATGAGAAGCGAGTCCGTCTCTTTCAGCCGCGGATAGAGCTTCCGCATGTCGTCCTTCTGGACGCACCCGGCCGCGCCCCGCTTGCGGCAGCCGTCGCAGGCCCGGCAGGGGCTGATCTTGAAGCCGGCCAGGTTGAAGACCGTGACTTCGGCGCCGGCCTCCCGCGCGCCCTTCGCGGCTTCGCCGGCCAGGACCGTGCTGTTGCCTTCGGGCCGCGGGCTGCCCGTTATCACCAGGACTTTCCGTTTGTTGGGTTTACCTTTCATGCCCGGATTCTAACGTCTCCCGCGCGGGATTACAACCGCGCCGCACCGTGACCGGCGTCGCGCCCTTCGGCCTAGCGGCTTGTCTTTTTTTCACCGGAGGCTGCGTTGAACTTCCTTCGCGAGCCCGGCTATAATCAAGAGACAAGGTCAGCTGGCGGTGGGATCGACGGAAATATCATTGCAGAACGCGATCCCGAGCAGGCCGGGCCGCCGCGCTTGCGAGAGGTTTATCTTGGGTGAAGTTTATAAAGGAAGGAGGCTGTCATGAGTAACCGAAAGGCACTGATCTCTGCGCTCCTTGTGACGGCGTGCGTCGCCGGCTTGTTCGTTATGAACGCCCACGCCGTGTGCGTCGTGACGGGGAGATTCAGGGTCATGATGCTCGATACCTCGACTCCCCGGACGATCAACACGGGGCTGACCAATGTCCGTTCGCTTCGGATATACGTGTACATCCCGAGGGGGCCTGTGGAAGTCGCCTACACCACTGACCAGATCCAGCAGGATATGCCCGGCGCGTTCCTGAACAAGGATAAATGGGACACGGGCCTGCCGATCGTCGGCGGGCAATTCACCCTGAATCACCCCATGTTCAAGCGGGGCGGCACCACGCTTTACTGGGAAGCGCTCGGGGATTGAGGCCGGGACGCCGGCGTTCGCCGACGCGGCCTCTACTCCCTGATCCGGAACTCGTGGACCGAGGCGCCGCGCAGCCGGTCGATCAGGAACAGGCGGTCGCCGAAGATGCGGATGCCGTCGGCGAAGAAGTCGAGCGGGATCGCGCCGAGAAGCGTGCCTTCCGGGTCGAAGACCTCGAGCTTGTAGGCGTCGGTGGCGCGCAGGTCGGTGTCGCCGTATACCTTGTACTGAACGGTCCGGCCGCCCCCCACGCTCATACTCATGCCCACCCCGATACCGGCCTGCTCTTCTTTCTTGAGCTGGCGGGCCAGCGTCACGACCCAGACCCGGCCCCGGCCGTCCACGGCCACGGCTTCGGACGAGCGGTTTATCTTCGGCGCGCTGATGCTGACGCCGCCGCCCTGCCGCTCGATCCTGCCCTTCTCTTGGACTTCGAGGCTGTAGGGGAGCTCGCGGTCGGCCCGCCAGAGCAGCCGGCCGTCGGGGGAGTATTTCTCGAACCGGTTCTGGTAGGGGAAGGCCAGGTAGATGTTATCCTCGAGGTCGACCGTCATGACGGCCTCGTTGACGGTCTTCGTCAGCAGCTCATCCTTCATGTCGACCTGCTCGCCGAATTCGCGGAGGAGCTTGCCTGCGGGGTCGGTGACCTTGACCAGCTTCGGCAGGGCGGCCGGCTTCCCTTCTTCCATGAAAGCGCCGAAGCGCAGGCGCGGCTCGCCCATGACCAGGTTCCCGTTCGATGTCACGAAGGCGTTGCCGATACCGGTCCCCGTGGACTTGATCGTCCGGATCTCCCTGCCGTCGGGCCCGAGCACCTGGACGCGCTCGTTCATCGGGTCGCTGACGTAAAGGTTGCCGGCGGAGTCGATGTCGAGCCAGGTCGGGTAGCTGAACTCGCCCGGGCCCTGACCCTGGCGGCCGAACGTGGCCAGGTATTTCGCGTCCGGCGTGAATTTCTGGATGCGGTTGTTGCCGGAGTCCAGGACGTAGATGTTGCCCGCGCCGTCGAGAGCGACGGTGGCAGGAAGGTAAAAGGCCGTTTTCTCGTCGGCGGCGTCGACATCGCCTATTTTGCGGACAGGCTCGAGCTTCACCGCCGGCTTCCTGCCCCAGACGCCGCGGCCGGCGTTGTGGACCACCCGGACGCCGTTGACCGTCTCCACCTTCTGGGCGGGGACCCGGCCGGCTGAAGCCGCTGCGGCCGCGAGAAGCATCACGGCTGAAAGCACCAGGGAGATTCGCTTGGAATTCATTTTGCCTCCACGCGCATAAACTGATTATAGCACGGGAAAGTTGCCTGGCGGGCGACAGGAGCCTTTCCGTTTTCTTGACAAACGCGGGCGCTTCATATATGAATGTATGTTCATATATCGAGGCGAAAGATGGCCGACGAGCCCAAAAAGTTCTCGCGCAGCCAGCCGGAAGGCTACGGCCTCATGTCCTATCTAGAGAAGGGCGAGGTTCTCTCCGGCCGCTCCGCCGCCGCCACCGTCCCGCCGGACACCGAGGTCATCGAGGTCGAGATGGGCCCCGACAACAGGCTCAACGCCGCTCCGGCCCTCGTGAAGAAGCTCGGCCTCGAACCGGGCGCCCGGCTCGAGTTCGCCGTGAGCCGCGGCCGCATCGAGGTCCTGCCCAACATCCACAGCCTGAACCGGCTTTACGTCGAACCGACCTCGCGCTGCAACCTGACCTGCCGCACCTGCATCCGCAACACCTGGGAAGAGCCCATGGGCGACATGGACCCGGCCCTGTTCGACCGCCTGGCCGGCCGGCTCGGCCGCTTCCCGCACCTGGAGTCGGTCATGTTCGCCGGCTTCGGCGAGCCGCTGGCCCATCCGGACATCGTGTCCATGGTCCGGAAGGTCAAGGCGCTCGGCCTGCGGGCCGAGATCACGACCAACGGCACCATGCTCGACGAGCCCATGCTCCGGGCGCTCCTTGCCAGCCGGCTCGACATCCTCTGGGTATCCATCGACGGGACATCGGAGGAGAGCTACGACGACATCCGTCCGGGCGGCGGCTTCGGCCGCGTCATCGAGAACCTGGAGCGCGTCCGGGGTCTGAACGGCCTGGCGGGTCACTTTATGGAGGTCGGCATCGCGTTCGTCCTGACCCGGACCAACATCGACGACGTCGGCCGGCTCGAGCGCATGGCCCGCTCGCTCGGCGCCCGCTGGGTCATGGTCAGCCACGTCCTGCCCTACACCGAGGCCATGGAGAAGGAGATGCTCTGCCTCCAGACCCTGACCCTCGAGACCTTCGCCCACTCGCCGGGCCGGGTCGAGGTCATCCTGCCCCGCATGGATATGACGCCCTTCACCAGGGACGCGGTTTTCGCCCTCCTCCAGGGCTACGAGAACCTGACCATCATGCGGAACAAGATGAGCGCCGAGACCAGGCGCTGCCGCTTCATCCGGGAGCGCACGACCTTCGTCCGCTGGGACGGGCTGGTCGCGCCCTGCATGGGCCTCCTTCACGCGCACCGCACGTTTCTCTACGGGCTGGAGCGACGGGTCCGCTCGCACAGCTTCGGCGACATCCGGACGGACGACCTGGACGCGGTTTGGGCGTCTCCCGCCTACCGGGAGTTCCGGGAAAAGGTCAAGAAGTTCGACTTCTCGCCTTGCCATGTCTGCGGCGGCTGCTCCCTGCTCGAGCGGAACGAGGAGGACTGTTACGGCAACACATTCCCGGCCTGCGGCGGCTGCCTCTGGGCCCAGGGGGTCATCCAATGCCCGTGAAGAGCATCGCGGCAAGCGGAGTGGAGGCCGGCCGTGCCTGAAGCCCTTTCCTTCCTGAAAGCGGCCTCCGACCCGACGCGGCTCCGCATCCTGATGCTCCTCAAAGAGCGTCCCTGTTGTGTCTGCGAGCTCATATACGTACTGGGCGAGGAGCAATCCCTGGTCTCGCATCATATGAGGGTGCGGAGGAGCGCGGGCATCGTGGAGTGCGCCCGACGAGGGCGGTGGATGGAATACCGGCTGAGCCGGAACCGGGAGAGAAGAGTGAGGGCGCTTCTGGACGAGGTCCTGAAGGGCATGCTGGACGAGACGACGGCCGTCCTTTTAGATGTCCGGCGCTTTGCAGAGGTCAAGAAAGGCAAATTGGTCGCCTTTGATTGCGGGCCGGAAAAACGGCCCAAGGCCAGCTGTTGAGGCGCGATAAAGGCCGCTGAGCGACCTGCAAGCCCGGGCTTCATCATTGCCGGGGCGAACGGTAAGACGGACCCTTTGGACGCGTGATCCTGAAAAAGATAAGGATATGGAGTTTATCATATGAGCGACAAGAAAGCGTTCCTGCTGCTGGCCGCGGCCTTTCTCGCGGCCTATTTCGTGCCTTTTTCCAAGGCCGGCGTCCAGAACGCCGTCCTCGAGGGGCTGATGCTCCTCCAGGAATACGCCAGGCAGCACGTCATCCTCTGCTTGGTCCCCGCGATGTTCATAGCCGGCGCGATCTCGGTGTTCGTCGGCCAGGCCTCGGTCATAAAATATTTCGGCCCCAAGGCCAACCGCGTCCTGGCTTACGGCGTGGCTTCGGTCTCCGGGACCATTCTGGCGGTCTGTTCCTGCACCATCCTGCCGCTTTTCGCCGGGATCTACATGAACGGGGCCGGCATCGGGCCGGCGACGACCTTCCTTTATTCCGGGCCGGCCATCAACGTCCTGGCCATCGTCATGACGGCCAAGGTCATCGGGCTGAAGATCGGGCTGGCCCGGGCCCTGGGCGCCGTCGTGTTCTCGGTCTTGATCGGTCTGTCCATGCACGCCCTTTTCCGTAAGGACGAGGCCGGCAGGGCGGAAAAGGCCGACGGTCCCGCTTACTCCGAAGCGGACCCGGGCCGGCCGCTCTGGAAGACCGCGCTGCACCTGTTCGCGATGGTGGCCCTGCTCGTTTTCCTGAACTGGGCCAAGGCCGACCCCTCGGTCAAAGTCTGGTATCTCGTCTACAGGCTGAAATGGGGCCTGAGCGCCGTGCTTCTGGCGGCTGTCGTGTTGATGGTCCTGAAGTGGTTCACTCGGGACGAGGTCAAGGCCTGGTTCGAAGCCACCTGGATTTTCGCCAAGCAGATCATACCGCTGCTGTTTGCGGGCGTCCTCGTGGCCGGCTTCCTGCTCGGCAGGCCGGGCCATGAAGGCGTCATTCCCTCGGCCTGGGTGGCCGGGCTCCTCGGCGGCAACGGTCTTTTGGCCAACCTCTTCGCCTCGGTTTCCGGGGCCTTGATGTATTTCGCGACGCTCACGGAGATACCCATCATCCAAGGGCTGCTGGGCTCGGGCATGGGCCAGGGACCGGCGCTGACGCTGCTGCTGGCCGGCCCGGCGCTTTCCCTGCCGAGCATGATCGTGATACGGAGCGTCCTGGGCACGAAGAAAACCCTGGCTTATGTCCTGCTCGTCGTGATCATGGCGACGGTCACCGGCATGCTCTTCGGGGCCATTTTCGGCTGAGGGTATGGTTGGAGCGCGTCGGCGGGACGAGCTTTAATGGATGGAGCGCGGAAGCTTAAGAAGCATAATAAAAAGTATAAAAAGGAGGCGTAAGATGGAGATAAAAGTCCTGGGGCCGGGGTGCCCGAAATGCGGCGAGGTCGAAAAACGCGTCAAGAACGCCCTGGCCGAGCTCGGCATCGCCGCCGACGTCGAAAAAGTTTCCGACATCAAGAGGATCATGGGCTACGGGGTTTTCGCGACGCCGGCCCTCATCATCAACGGCAAGGTCAAGTCCTCGGGCCATATCCCCAGGCTCGAGGAGATAAAGGACTGGATCAAGGCCGAGGCGGCCCAATCCTGAGGTCCGACGGCCGTATATAAGGCCAGATCCCGGCGGCCGCCGGATTGACTTGCCGGGCTTTTGGGCGCATCATACCGGCTGAGTTTCGGAGGACACGCCCCATGAGCAAGAGAACCCTGGCGAGGCGGACGGCCGCGTGGGTCGCGGCGGCCCTTTGCGCCGCCCTGGTCGCGCCTCTCGACGCGAAGGAGATCTTCCGGGGCCGGATGCTGACCGGCAGGGCCCCGATCGAACCCCCCTATGTCGATGTCCAGCTCGAGATAGAGAGCTGGACGACGCCGGAGGAGATCCGCCAGCTCAACGACGTTCTGGCCCAGACCGGGATAGACGCCTTCCTCGCGGCCTTCAGCGCCGCCAAGAAAGGCGTCGTCCGTTTCCTGTACGCCCGCGGCTACAACATGGAGATCCATATGGCCCAGGTCCTGCCCACGGAAAAAGGCAAGAAGGTCGTGGTCTTCCTCAACCGACAGGCCTGGTCCCAGGGCAGTTACCTGGTCCGCGGCCACAACTATTTCATGGTCATCGAGCTCGACTTGAACGAGAAGGGCCGAGGCGAGGGCCGTTTCTACGAGGACGCCCAGATCCAGCTTGACCCCAACCTGGGCAAGATCCAGATGGGCAATTACGATTCCGCGCCGAAGGTCTTGGTTCAGGTCCAGGAAGTGGTCCAGAAGGAAAAGCCGCCCAAGAAGTAAGCCGCCTCCATGGAAGACCTGTCGCGCGGCGTCCGTTCCTTCACCGTCGGCACCGCGGTCTCGCGCGTGACTGGGCTGCTCCGTGAATCGGTGTTCGCCCACCTGTTCGGCGTCGGCGCCGCGACCGACGCCTTCAACGTGGCCTTCCGCATCCCCAACCTGCTCCGGGACCTCTTCGCCGAGACCGCTCTGTCGGCGGCCTTCGTGCCGGTGCTGACGGCCGAGAAGGCCAGGGGCAAGGAGGCCCAGAACCGGCTGGCCTCTAACATATTTAACGTCCTCTTCGTCTTCACCGGCGCGGTTTCGATCGCCGGCGCCCTGCTTTCTCCCTGGCTGGCGCGCGTCATCGCCTTCGGTTTCGGCGGCGTCCCCGGCAAGATCGAGCTGACCGCCGACCTCACGGCCGTCCTCTTCCCCTTCCTGCTTTTCGTCAGCCTGAGCGCCTGGGCCATGAGCTACCTCAACACCGAGAAGTCCTTTTTCCTGCCGGCGCTCGCCCCGGCCTTCTTCAACCTGTTCTCCATCATCGTGCCTGTCGTCATGTACGGTTGGTACACGGCCCGAGGCGGCAAGCCCATCTTCGGCATGGCCTGGGGAGTTCTAATAGGCGGCCTGATGCAGTTCGCCGTCCAGATGCCGCTCGTCCGGAAGAAGGGCTTCAGGTACAGCCTCTATTTCAACCTGCGCGACCCGGGGTTCCGGCGGGTGATGGCCCTCTTCCTGCCCGTGGCCGTCGGCCTGGCCGGCACCCGGGTCAACGTCCTGGTCAACACCATCCTCGTGACGCCCCTGGCCCAGGGCAGCGTCAGCTGGCTCAACTACGCCTTCCGCATCATGCACCTGCCGCTCGGCCTGTTTGGGATCGCCGTGGGCACGGTGGCCCTGCCGTCGCTTTCGCGCCTGGCGCTCGAGAACGACACCGCCGCGGTGAAGAGCACCCTCGCCGATTCGCTCAAGATGGTCCTGTTCCTGACCGTGCCGGCCTCGGCTCTCCTCTGCTTTCTGTCGGTGCCGGTGACGCGCGTCATTTACCAGCGCGGGCATTTCACGGCCGCCGACACGGCCACCACCGCAGGCGCACTGGTCCTCTACACGCTGGGCATCCCCTTCATGTCGGCCCTGCGCAACGTGGCCTCCGTCTTCTACGCCTACAAGGACGCCCGGACGCCGATGTGGGCGAGCTTCGCCTCGATAGCCCTGAACATCGTCCTGAACCTCAGCCTGATGTGGGTCATCGGCTACCGGGCCTTTCCCCTTTCGACCTCGCTCGCGGCGGTGCTCAACGTGGGCATCCTGCTCGCCCTGCTGCCGAAAAAGATCGGGCCGTTCGACCTGAAGCCGCTCGGAGCCTACCTGGCCCGGGTCACGGTGGCTTCCGCGGCCGGGGGCGCCGCCGCCTGGCTTGTGAACGGCGCGGTCGAGTCCCGCCTGGGCACGGGCTTCCTGTTCACGCTCGGCGGCCTGGCCGTTTCGGCCGCGGCGGGCCTGGCCGTTTTCTTTGCCGCCTCGCGCCTGCTCGGGGTATCCGAGACGAAGGATTTCGTGAGGCGTTTCCTGAGGCGTTGAGAAGCGCCGGGTCCGTACCGCTCCGGAAAACTGCCATGCACGGTGGACAAGCGGCTGTCAGGCCCACGGGGGCCCGGCCTTGAAAGACGGCTTAGCTGATAACCGTGAGCGCCAGGCCGGTGTTGCCTTTATGCTTGTTATGCTTGCCGGAAAGCTTTGTCCCGGCGGGCGGACTTCCGTTATAATGCTCCGATAATGACGGACCACGGCGACGCGCAGGCACGGGAGCGGGCCGTTGTAAGGCGGACCGTGCTGGCGGCCGCCTCCATCGCCGCTTTCCTGACCCCGTTCATGAGCTCTGGCATCAACATCGGCATGCCTGCCATCGGACGGGAGCTGGACATGAGCGCGGTCTCGCTGGGCTGGGTGGCCACGGCCTACCAGCTGACGGCGGCCATGTTCCTCGTCCCCTTCGGCCGGCTGGCCGACATCGTCGGCCGCAAACGGATCTTCGGCCTCGGGCTCGCGGTCAACATGTCAGGCTCCGCGCTGGCCGCCCTGGCCCGGACGGGCTGGGCGCTCATCCTGTTCCGCGGCCTGCAGGGCGTCGGCGGGGCCATGATCTTCGGGACGGGCATCGCCATGTTGACCTCGGTTTATCCGGCCGGGGAGAGGGGCAGGGCGCTGGGCATCAACACGGCCGCCACCTATCTCGGCCTTTCCCTCGGCCCGGTTCTGGGCGGGTTCCTGGTCCGTTTCCTGGGTTGGAGGAGCATCTTCTGGGTCAACATCCCGCTGGCCGCGTCCGCTCTCCTCATCGTGCTCCTGAACCTGCGCGGGGATTGGGCCGAGTCGCGGGGCGAGCGTTTCGACTGGCAGGGTTCGCTCGTCTTCGGTCTGGGGCTGGTGGCCCTGATGACCGGGTTCTCGAGGCTGCCTTCGACCATCGGCGCGGCGCTCACGGCCGGCGGCCTGGTCCTGCTCGCGCTTTTCATCCGCCACGAATCGCGCGTCGAGAGCCCGGTCCTCGACGTCGGGCTCTTCCGCGGCAACCGGGTTTTCGCCTTTTCCAACCTGGCGGCCCTGGTCAACTACAGCGCCACCTTCGCGGTGGGCTTCCTGCTCAGCCTCTACCTGCAGTACATCAAGGCGCTGCCGCCGCACAGCGCCGGTTTCGTCCTGCTGGCCCAGCCCGCGGTGATGGCGCTGGCCTCGCCCTTCGCCGGCCGTCTCTCGGACAGGGTCGAGCCGCGCATCATAGCGTCCCTGGGCATGGCCCTGACGAGCCTGGGCCTGCTGGCCCTCTCGTTCCTGAGGCCGTGGACGCCCCTGCCGGTCGTCCTGCTGATGCTCGGCGGACTGGGGCTGGGCTTCGGCCTGTTCTCCTCTCCGAACACGAACGCGGTCATGGGGTCGGTGGAACGCAGGAACTTCGGAGTGGCCTCGGCCACCCTGGGCACGATGCGGCTCTCGGGCCAGATGTTCAACGCCGGCACGACCATGATGATATTCGCCCTGTTCCTAGGCGGCGCCCGCATCGTGCCGGAACTTTACCCCGTCTTCCTCAAGGCCATGAAGACGGCCTTCTTCTTATACGCCTGCATCTGTTTCGCGGGCGTCTTCGCCTCGCTCGCCAGGGGCAACCGGCCTGTGAACGGCTGAGATGCCGACAGAAAAAGGAATGTCAACACCAGAAGCCTTTCGATATCGTCTTAAGACTTCCACCATCGAACCGGACTTGTCTGGTGATTCTCACGGCCGCCGAGGCCGGCGGCGGGGAATTCCCGATAATTGAATCTAACCGGGGTGGCTGCTGCGATTTCTTGAGGGGACAGGCACCGACTTTATCGAGCCGTCGTCCGGACGGCGCCGGTTACCTGGTTTTCGAGCGCTCTAGGCAGCCGGCCGCCCCGGCGGAAACAGGACCCGCGCGCGCTTTTCGCCGGCGCGCCCGAAATGCCTTGAAACCTCGCGCGCCGGGATAATACAATGAGCTTAGAAAGGAGCGGTCATGACCATCTCCCGTAAGCAATTCCTCAGGTACATGGGTCTGGGCGCCGTCGGGGCGGGCGCCGGCCTTGTAACGGGCGCGGCGCCGTCCAGAGCCTTCGGCCGGGCGGCGGAAGAAGCCAAAAGGCTCAAGATAACCGCGATCGAGATCTTCCTCTTCGACATCCCGCTCGCCGAGCCGTTCCGTATCGCCATCGGCGAGATGAGGTCGGCGGCCGACGTTCTGGTGCGCGTCCACACCGACCAGGGCGTCACGGGCATTGGCGAGGCCTGTCCCTTCCCGCCGATCACGGGAGAGACACAGGCCACCAACGCCGCCGCCGCCCGCAGCCTGCGCGAGATGCTCCTCGGCAAGGACCCGCTAGCCTGGAACACCATCGTGCGCGGGTTCGGCGCGCTCGTCCATTCCAACCCCAGCGCCGCCGCGGCCTACGACATGGCCCTGTTCGACATCCTGGGCAAGGTCGCCGGCCTGCCTCTTTTCCGGCTCCTCGGCGGCAGCCGGACCGAGTTCGAGACAGACATCACGGTCGGCATCGACACGCCGGAGCGCATGGCCGCCCGGGCCCGCAAGTTCGCCGCCGCGGGCTACAAGACCATCAAGGTCAAGGTCGGGCTCGACCCTGACGAGGATGTCAAGCGGCTGGAGGCCGTGCGCCGCGCGATCGGCGGCTCGATCAAGATGCGCATCGACGCCAACCAGGGCTGGACCGTGCCGGTCGCGATCTACGCCCTGAAGAAGATGGAGAAGGTCGGCATCCAGTTCGCGGAGCAGCCGGTCGGCGCGCGGGATTTCGAGGGCCTCAAGGCCGTGAGGGCCGCGAGCCCCATCCCGGTCATGGCCGACGAGTCCTGCTTCCTGCCGTCCGACGCCCTGCGGCTCATCCGCGACGACGCCTGCGATTACATGAACATCAAGCTGATGAAGGCCGGCGGCGTCGCCAACTCCGTGCGCATCGCCCATATCGCCGACGCCGCGGGCATGCGCTGCATGGTCGGCTGCATGATCGACTCCCGGGTGGCCCTGACCGCGGCCGCCCACGTCGTGGCCTCGCAGGAGAACATCGTCTTCGCCGACCTCGACGGCAACTCGGAGCATGTCGAGGACCCGGTCGTCGACGGCATCTCGGTCAAGAAGGGCGTCATCACGCTGCCCGAGAAGCCCGGGTTGGGCTGTGACGTAGACCCGGCTTTCCTCAAGAGGCTCGAGAAGGTCTGAAACCGTGGCGGGAGCGGAAAGGAAAGTCAGGTGGGGCGTGCTGGGCTGCGCCGGCATCGCCGGCCGGACGTTCATCCCGGCCCTGCTCAAGGCGCGGAACGCAGAAGCCTGGTCCATAGCCTCGCGCGACCCGGGGAAGGCCCGGGAGTGGGCCGGCCGGTTCGGGTTCGAGAGGAGCGCGCCGACCTACGAGGCCCTGCTCGAAGACCCGGCGGTCGAGGCCGTTTACATCCCGCTCCCGAACAACCTGCACGCAGAGTGGTCCGTCAGGGCCGCCCGGGCCGGCAAGCACGTGCTGTGCGAGAAGCCGATGGCCATGAGCGCGGTCGAGGTCCGGCTCATGGCCGCCGAGGCCGCCAAGGCCGGCGTGCTGCTTGCCGAAGCCTTCATGTACAGGTTCCACCCACGGACGGAAAAGGCGCTCGCTCTGGTCCGGGATGGGGCGGTGGGCGCCGTCCGTTCCCTCCATTCGTCGTTCACTATCTCGATGCCTCCCGACACGGCGAACTACCGCTGGCACCCGGAGATGGGCGGCGGCGCCCTGTACGACCTGGGCTGCTATCCCATAAACGCGGCCCGGCTGGTCTTCGGCGAAGAGCCGGTTTCGGTTTTCGCCCGGGCCGTGTTTCACCCTGTCCACGGCGTCGATGTCAGGCTGCACGCGCTGCTCGAGTTCAGCGGCGGCCGCGCCGCCCACGCGGAATGCTCATTCGACACCGTCTTCCAGAGCCGGCTCGAGGTGGTGGGGGAGACGGGCGCGGTCCGACTCGATCGGGCCTTCTCGGCCAAGGACTTCGAAGTCGAGATCGAGCTCGTCCGGGACCGGGGCGTCGAACGTATCCCCGCCGGCCGTCACGACCAGTTCCGGCTGATGATCGAGCACTTCAGCGACTGCGCTCTCACCGGCAAACAGCCGCGCTGGGGAGCCGACGATGCCGAGAAGAACATGCGGGTCATCGAGGCCTGCTTCGCCTCGGCCCGTTCAGGAATGCCGGTCAGCCTCGCTTCCGCCGCGGGCTCATGAGTTGCGGCTCAGCCTCGAGCTTATCAGCCGGTTGAGGTTCAGGCGATACTATTGTCAAGCCCTTTTCATCGGGCGGCGACACTATTCAGGACGACGACACGGTTCTTTGTTTCTCGTTGAGGCCGGAAGCCTGACGTCGGAGAGGTCGGGGCCGGGCACCCTGCCGATCACCGGCCGCCCGGCGACCGGGCTCGCGGCGCTGCCGTCCGAACGGAAAAGCGACGGCTGAGCGGGTCAGGCTGACCGGCCCGAGTCCGCCCGGCTGTGGTAAAATGCGGTCATGACTTCGCGCGAGCGTGTCCTGGCCGTGTTCGCGGGAGAGCTTCCCGACCGCGTCCCGGTCTGGCTGGGCGCCTCGCCCGAGTTCCGGGAGCTCGCCCGGAGCAAGGCCGGCCTGGCAACCGACGAGGAGCTGGCCCTGCTCGTGGGCGACGACTTCCGCCGCGTCCAGGCGAGATACGCCGGCCCCCCGGAATTCAGCCCCGACTCCAACCTGCGGCATCCCGAGGCCACTTCACGCACGCCTTTCGGCGTCGAGCGCCGGGGCATCGGCTGCGGCCAACCCATCGGTCATCCGCTCGCCGGCGCCCGCTCCGTCGCCGACATCGAAGCCTGCGCCTGGCCCGACCCGAACTGGATGGATGTTTCGCGCCTGCGGGCTGACGCCCGGGACTGGGACGGCCGCTTCGCCGTCCTGGGCGGCGACTGGGCCCCATTCTTCCACGACGCCATCGACCTCGTCGGCATGGAGAACCTCATGGTCTGGCTCATCGAAAGGCCGGACCTGGTCGACACTCTCCTCGGCCGCATAGTCGATTATTATTTCCGGGTCAACGTCAGGATCTTCGAGGCCGCCGCCGACGTCATTGACATCTTCTTCATGGGCAACGACTTCGGCACCCAGAACGGCCCGGTCGTGAGCGAGGCGGTCTTCCGGCGTTTCTTCGTCCCGCACCTGGCGCGGCTGGCCGGGCTCGGGCACGACTTCGGCCTCAAGGTCATGCTGCACTGCTGCGGCGGATTCTTCCCGCTCATGCCGGCCATGATCGAGGCCGGCATCGATGCCCTCCAGGCGCTGCAGCCGGACGCCCGCGGCATGGCGCCGGCCGCGCTCAAAGCCGCCTTCGGCGGCCGCGTCGTCTTCAACGGCTGCATAGATACCCACAACTGGCTCATCGCCGGCACGCCGGAGCTCGTCCGGACAAAGACCCGCGAAGTCCTGGAGGTCATGATGCCCGGCGGCGGCTACATCGCCTCGCCCAGCCACGATTACCTTCTTCCCGAAACACCGGTCGAGAACGTCTTCGCCCTCTACGAGACCGTGCGGGAATACGGACGATATTGAACGGCGGCGGCAGCCGCGCCGGGGTCCGGGCGGGACGCTCTTCAGCATGGTATAATGGCGTCCTGATCATGGCTGAATTAATCTACCGTAAAGAGTTCACGGTCCACACCTACGAGCTGGACCACCAGGGCCTGTCCCGACCGGTGGCGCTTCTCCATTATCTCCAGGACGCGGCCGGCGACCACGCAGCCATGTTCGGCCTGTCCGTCCCGGACCTTCTACGGAGAGGCCTGACCTGGGTGCTGTCCCGCTACCATGTCCTCTTCCACGGCTGGCCCCGCTGGCGCGAGCGCGTGACCGTGGAGACCTGGCCCTCCGGCCTCAACGATTTCTACGCCCTGCGCGATTTCATCATGAGGGACGCGGCCGGCGGGGTCTTGCTGACGGGCACGAGCTCCTGGATGATCATCAGCCTGGAGAGGAAAAAGCCGGTCAAGTTGAACGGCACCGTCACCGCGGACTACCTCCTGGAAAGGCGCGCCCTGGAAGACGATTTCGCGCCGCTTCCCGTGCTGGAGAACGCCGAGCGCGAGCTGAGGCTGCGGGTGCCGTCGTCGGCGCTCGACCTGAATCGCCACGTCAACAACGCGCATTATATCGAGTGGGCGTTGGAATCGGCGCCGGAAGACGTGCTCCTCAAAGCCCGGCCGGCCGAGGTCGAAGTCGCCTACCGGGCCGAGGCTTTCTTCGGCGATGAGGTCGTAGCCCGCTGCGGCCGGGCCTCGGGGAACGGCATGGGAGCGTATGAAGGGCAGGTCTTTTTGCATCAGATCGTCAATTCAGCTTCAGGGGCCGAACTCACCAGATTGAGGACGAGATGGCTAAAACAGGCCTGAGGCCGGCGGTCGGCCTGACGACGCGGGCGGCGCTCGTTCTGGCCGCGCTGGCTTTGACCGCGCTGGCCGCCTCGGCCGCCGCCCAGAAACAGTCCCTGCCCGAGCGCTACAAGAAATGGCTCGACGAGGAGGTGGTTTACATAATCAACCCGGTCGAGCGCGAAGTTTTCCTGAAGCTCGGCTCGGACCGGGAGCGCGACCTGTTCATCGAGGCCTTCTGGAAGCAGCGCGACCCGAACCCGATGACGGCCGAGAACGAGTTCAAGAAAGAGCACTACCGGCGCCTCGAATACGCCGACCGCTACCTCGGCCGCGACGCGCCCAGGCCCGGCTGGAGGACCGACCGCGGCCGCATGTACATCATCCTCGGCGAGCCCAACGACATACAGCGCTTCGAGTCCAAAAGCAGCACCTACGACTGCGAGGCCTGGTTCTACCAGGGCAAGACCGAGGCCGGCCTGCCGGCGGGCTTCTACCTGCTCTTCTTCAGGCCCGCCGGCCAGGGCGAATACAGGCTTTACAGCCCCTCTCAGGACGGGCCGCAGGCGTTGCTCGCGGGATACATGGGAGACGCTGCGGACTACGCGGCCGCCTACCAGAAGCTCCGGGAAAACGAGCCAACCCTGGCCAACCTGTCGCTGTCGCTCATCCCCGGCGAGGAGAACGTTTCGGCCGGGCGGCCGTCGCTTTCCTCGGACCTGCTCATCCAGCGCATCGCCGGCGTTCCCTTCCGCGAGGTCGAATCCAACTACGCCCGCAAGTTCCTCCTCTACAAGGACGTCATCGAGGTCGATTACACGGCCAACTGCATCGACAGCGAGAGCCTCATCCGCGTCTTCCGGGACGCCTCCGGGATGTATTTCGTCCATTACGCCGTCGAGCCGCGCCGGCTGTCCGTCAACCAGTATAACGACAGGTACTTCACGACGCTCAAGGTCAACGGCCGGGTGTCCGCCGCGGACGGCCGGCTGGTCCACCAGTTCGACAGGACGGTCTCGATCGAGCTCGACGAAGGGCAGATGAAAAGCGCCAGTCGCGCGCCCTTCGACTTCCAGGACATGATCCCGCTCGTGCCGGGCGACTACAACCTGTCGGTCCTGCTCAAAAACGAGGCTTCCAAGGAATTCACCTCCACCGAGGCGGTCGTCCGCGTCCCCGGCGGCGAGGGAGTGCGGCTGATGCAGCCCCTGCTCGGCTACAAGGTGACGCGCCTGGCCCCTGACCAGCAAAGGATGAAGCCCTTCCGCGTCGGACCTTTCCAGGTCTACGGCGCGCCCAACCGCGTGTTCACGGCCGGTGAAACCCTGGCCGTGGTCTTCCAGCTGGATAATCTCACGCCGGAGCTCGTGGAGCAGGGGAGCGTCAGGCTGGCTTTTTACCGCGAGGACCAGGTGTTCCGCGAGCTCAACCGCGATATCAAGGGATACGGCGACCTTCCCAACGCGCTGGAGGAGGTCGGTCTGAAGGATTTCCCGCCGGCCCATTACCGGCTCGACGTATCGGTCCAGCTTGACGGCAGGGAGCTCGTCAAGGCCAGGGAAGAGTTCGACCTGACCTTCGCCGAAGCCGTGCCCCGGCCATGGTTCTCCACGCGGGTCCAGCCCGACGCCGGTCATCCCATGTACCTGCAGATCCTCGGCAGCCAGCTCTACAACCTCGGCCGTTTCTCCGAAGCGCGGCTGTTCCTGGAGCGCGCTTACGAGAGGGGGCAGAGGCCGGAAGAGCTCGTCCTCACCCTGGCCAGGGCTAAGATGGCGCTCGACGACGCCGCCGGGGCCGAGGCCCTGCTGATGCCGCTCTTGGCTGGAGAAAGCGCCGCGGGCTACGAGGTCTACACCACGGCCGCCGAACTGCTCCGGAGCGGCGGACGGTTCGAGCAATCGCTCCAGGTGCTCGAAAAGGCCCTGGCTCGCTTCGGCGTCAACGCCGAGCTCGTCAGGGCGCTCGGCGAGGCTCACCTCGGTTTGGGCCGGAAGAAGGAGGCGCAGGCGGCCTTCGAAAAATCGCTCGAGCTCAACCCGGACCAGCCAGACCTGAAAAAGAAGCTCGAAGAGCTGAGAAAGAAGGGTCAGGACCGCGACTGAGAAGGGACCGAGATCGGCGAGGAGCTTTTGAGCTCCGGGCTGAGATAGAGGGCGCCGCCCTGGCTGAGCATGCCCCGCAGCTTTTCCGCCGGCACATCATCCGCCGTTTCCGCGCTCACGGGCTTCCCGAGGAAAAGACTTTTGTTAATGTCGTCCACCAGGCCGGATATCTTGATGTAGACGTTGACCGGGGCGCGCTCCAGGACGACCGTGAGCCGGTCATCCCGGAAGAACACGGCTCTTACCTCGGGTATGCGGGCCATTTTTTTGACGGCGGCGTCGATCAGGCGCTTCTTGCGGTTGCGGACCCAACGGTATATGAACAGGGCGAACACGGCCGGCGTGATCAGCGCGCTGAAACGGACCTTGAAGACCACGAGCGTCACCGTCAGGGCGACGGCCGCCGCGAGGAAGACCAGCCCTTTTACGCCGTAGGGAAAACCGGCCCGGATGCGCTCGCCGAGCGATTCGACGCGAGCCCGGGCGCTGAAACGGGGGCGGGTGCCCGATTCCAGGTCCTTTTTCAGGCGGTCCAGCTCGGAAGCGAGCTCCCGGGCGTCGGGATAGCGGTCCTCGGGCTTTTTCTGGAGACAGCGCGAGATGATCCGCTGGAGTTCGAACGGCAACCCCGCGCGCAGCGACACGGGCGGCGCAGCGTCCTCATAGACGATGGCGTGCATGGTGTCGATCGGGGTGTCTCCCTGGAACGGGAGCCGTCCGGTCGCCATCTCGTAGAGGACGACGCCGAAGGAGAAGATGTCGCTCCTGGGGTCGAGAGCCTTGCCGCGCGCCTGTTCCGGGCTCATGTAGGAGATCGTGCCCAGGATGGTGCCAGCGGCGGTATGACGGGCGGGCATGGTGAGGGTCCGCGCCGCCGGGGAACCGTCGTCGTCGCCGGGGGCCGTCTCGCCCGCTTCGAGCAGCTTGGCCAGGCCGAAATCGAGTATCTTCACGTGGCCGTCTCGCGTCACCATGATGTTGTCCGGTTTGATGTCGCGGTGGATGACCTTGGCTTCGTGCGCTTTGGCCACGCCCTCCGCGGCCCGGGCCGCGATCTCGACCGCGGACTGGATGTCGAGCTCGCCGGCCGCGACGAGCTCCCTGACGGTCCGGCCGTCGATGTATTCCATGGCGATGAACATCGTGCCGGCGTCCTCGTCGATGTCGTAGACCTGCGCGATCGAGGGATGCGAGACGGCCGCGGCCGCCCGCGCCTCCTGGAGAAAGCGGGCCCGGCGGCTTTCGTCCGCGACCAGGTCCTCGAGCAGGACCTTGACGGCGACCGGGCGGGCGAGCTTCAGGTCGAAGGCCTTGTAGACGCTGCCCATGCCTCCCCGGCCGAGGAGCCCTTCGATGCGGTAGTGCTTGAGGGTTTTGCCGACCATTGGATAAAGCCGTCGCTCGCGCCTGAACCAGGCTATGCTCCTTCTATCACATGAGCTCCGCCGGGTCAATCAGGATATCTTCGGCGCCGCCGGACGGGCGGCGTCGAGCGCGATTGATTCGGCTCGTTTTCTCTGGTAACCTACCGGGCCGGAGGCGGGAGCCGCCGGCCGCCTTCCGGAAGCCGCTCGAGCTCGACCCGGATCGGCCCGACCTGAAGAAGAAGTTGGAAGAATTGAAAAGGAGATGACCAGCGGCGGCAGCCGCGTCCCGGCGGGGCCGGCCGCGCGGGCAGAGGCGGGAAGGCCTGCCCGTCATAATCGTGCTCAAGGGAGGAAGTGAAATGACGGCGGAAAGCAAGGTATCTATCAAGCGGGAGACCTTCGCTGTCCTGGCGGACGGCACACCTGTGGACATCTTTACCCTGGCCGCCGGTTCCGGCGTCGAAGCGAGGATAATGAACTTCGGCGCGGCCCTCGTTTCGCTGAGGGCTCCGGACCGTAACGGGCGTTCGGACGATATTACGCTCGGCTTCGACACGCTGGCCGGCTTCGAGGGAGAGCATCCCTATTTCGGCGTCACCGTGGGGCGCTGCGCCAACCGCATATCCCGGGGCCGGTTCGTCCTCGACGGTCGGGAATATGTCCTGGCCCGGAATGTCGGGGCCAACCACCTGCACGGCGGGATAAAAGGCTTCGACAAGGTGGTCTGGGGTGCGCTGCCCTTCAGCGAGCCGGACGCGGCGGGCGTCAGGATGACCTACCTGAGCCGCGACATGGAGGAGGGCTACCCCGGCAATCTTTCGGTCGTCGTGACCTACAGGCTGACCGCGGACGACGAACTTAAGATAGATTACGAGGCCGTGACCGACAAGCCGACGCCGGTCAACCTGACCAACCACGCTTACTGGAACCTGCGCGGCCAGGGCGAGGGAGACGTCCTCGGTCATGTGGTGCAGATCGAAGCCGACAGTTTCACCGAGATAGACGGCGACCTGATGCCGACGGGCAGGATATTGCCGGCCAAGGGCACGCCGCTCGATTTCACTTCTCCGCATGCCATAGGCGAAAGGATCGGCCTGGTCCCAGGGGGCTACGACCATAATTTCGTCCTGCGGAGCGGCGGAGGGCGGCTGGCTTTGGCGGCCCTGGTGCACGAGCCTGTGTCCGGACGAGCGCTCGAGGTCCACACCGACCAGCCGGGCATCCAGTTCTACACCGGGAATTTCCTCGACGGCACGATCACGGGCAAGGCCGGCCGGGTCTACAGGAAGCATTACGGCTTCTGCCTCGAGACCCAGCACTTCCCCGACTCCCCCAACCACCCCGAGTTCCCTTCGATAATCCTGAGGCCGGGAGAAAAGTACCGGACGACGACGGTCCACAGGTTCTACGTGAAGTAGGTCGGGGGCCTTTTTCGGCGACCAGGCAGGCCCGCCTTAATTCACGGAACGCCGTTCATCGCAGGCGACGGCGAGCTTTGGGCCGCTTCTCGAGGGGAAAAAATCGAATCACTGTTGACCATGTGTTGCGACAAGGAATGGGCATAAGGTCGGCCTGACTCTGCAGGCGGGACTGACAAATGCTGACAAAATCTGACATTCCCCGCCCGCCCCTTGACCTTCCGCGACCCGGTGCCCAAGTTATAAGCGCACAAAGACGCTTCCAGCCGCGCTGGGGCCGGGAGGGGCCTCGGCGGGCGAGCGCCGGCGATGTTGTCGGCAGTTCGGTGCGACCGCCGCCGCGAGAAGGTATCGGGAAACGGAGCCCTTGGGCAAGGGGCCCCGGGAAACCCTGAGGAGGGTCAGGGTTCGAAGTCGCCCCGGCGGCGGTCACCGAGGGGGGGGTACCTGTCCGTGGGGGTGCCGGCCCCCGGCCCTTGCTCACTTCAGGCATGAGCGCTTCAGTTGCTCAATCGGGCGGCACCTGATTCCAAACGAAGCGCTAGACGGGGAAATTGATATACGCTTCCAGGGCCTTTAGATAGGCCTGGAAAGCGGACAAACCCTTCTTGGTCATGCGGCAGGTCGTCAGCGGTCTCTTGCCCTTGAACGTTTTCCTGACGGAGACGTAGCCCGCTTCTTCGAGTCTGGTGAGGTTCGCGCTCAGGTTGCCGTCCGTCGTATCCAGGGCTTCTTTCAGGTAGGTGAAAGCGGCCTCCTCGACGGACGCCAGGACCGACAAGATGCCGAGCCGGATCCGGGAATGGATGACCGGGTCGAGCGGCGAGAGCTTCTCAGGATTCATGCGCTTCATCCTGTTTCCGGTACTTGGAGCGAAGGACGAGAGCTGGGGTGATGTAGCCGACGATGATCAGAGGGACGAAAAGAAGGCCCCGGTAATTCTCATGCACGAAGGCCATGGCCAGGGAGCCGAGCCAGAAGAATGTCCCGCACCATTTAAGAAAGGGCCATTCCAGCAGCCCGCCGAAGCCGAAGATCATGATGCCGGCGACAAGGCTGATCATCACCGGGATGAGCCCCCAGGTATAGAGTTTGAGCAGGGGGAAGACGAATCCCGTCAGAAGGAAAGCGACCCCGCAGGCTTGAGCGAGTTGCGCGGCGGCGTTCTGGGAATAGGTCCTTACCCCGGAGCGCCGTTCCAGAGTGGAACCGTAAACGAAGGAAAGGACGATGCCGACGGCGACCCAGAAGACCCAGCTTGCCCATATCCAGGCGTATCTCTCGAGCGCGACAAGGCCGTACATGCTCGCGACGCCGATCACGGCCACGACACCCCAGATGATCAGCATCTGCCAGGATCCGGCGGCGACCTTTTTGGTGCGCTCGATCATCTCCCTGATCAACCGGATCTCCTGTTGAGGGTTCAACTCTTCCATTGTTTTACCTCCTTATTAAATTACTTTAATTTATAAAGTAATTTAATTAATTTATTATGGTTTGTCAAGTCTTTTTTATTTATCTGATACCGGACCTGGTATGGGACATTCTCGAGGGACGGTTGGATCGAGGGACTGCGACCCAGTCAATAATAAAAAAGGGACAGTTTACT
>CAYWJT010000011.1:48865-52104 GCA_964458655.1 uncultured Eubacteriales bacterium
TAATAAAAAAGGGACAGTTTACTCATTCACCTTTTTTTTGTTTTTCGGCTTGTTCTGATCGATTTCGCCGTTAGACGGGCATTCGTTTTTCTCCGGGGAAAGTGCCGGAGAAATCGGGTGAATGAGTAAACTGTCCCCTTTTTCAGGCCTTGCGCCGGGCCAGGCCGCGCACTCCCTCCAGGAACTGGTCGACCTCCTTGAAGGAGACGTAGACCGGCGTGCTGACCCTGACCGCGTAAGTACCCTTCTCAGGGCTGCCCACCGTCCTGACGACGATGTTGTACTTCTCGCGGACGTAGTCCACGACCCGGGCCGGGTCGACTCCCTCGAGGCTGAAGGCCGTGAGCCCGGCGCTGAGGTAGGCGTCGTTGGGCGTGTTTATCCTGACGCCGGGGATCTTGGCCAGCTCCCGTCTCAGGTAGGAGGACATCGCCTTTATCCTCCTTTCGACCCGCGTCTTGCCTATGGCATTCTGGAAGTCCAGGGCCTCGTCCATGGCGTAGATCATGGCGTCGGCGCGCTGGCCCTGGGGGTCGAAGCGGCTGGCGTCCTTGTGGGTGTCCCAGCCGGACGAGACAATGGCCGGCCAGACCCTATCCTGGACCTCTTTCCTGACGTAGAGCAGTCCGACGCCTGTCGGCGCGCCCATCCATTTGTAGGGGCTCGAGGCGAAGAAATCGACGCCGAGCGCCTTCATGTCGAGGTTGAGCATGCCCAGGCCGTGGGCGGAGTCGCCGAGGATAAGGATGTCCTTCTTGCGGGCCAGCTCGCTCAGCTCCTTGAGGGGCGTTATCAGGCCGGTGATGAAGACCGTGTGGCCGACGCTTATGACCCTGGTCCGCGGCGTTATGGCCTCGGCGAAGGCGCCGACGACTTCGGCGGCGTCCCTGTGCGGCACGGGCAGATGGACTTCCTTTATCTTTATCCCGAACCTTTTGGCCTTCAGGCGCCAGGGATTGATGGCTCCGGGATGCTCCAGGTCGGAGACCAGGACCTCGTCGCCCTCCTTGAGGTCGAGGCCGTGCACGACGATGTTGATGCCCTCGGTGGTGTTGCTGGTGATGGCCGTTTCTTCGGGCGAGGCGTTGATGAAGGCGGCCAGCTTCCGCCGCGTCTGTTCCCTCTTGGCCGGCAGGAAGTTGTAGACGTCGAAGGGGTTGGTCACCTGGACCTTGAAGTACTTGATGAGGGTGTTGTAGACGGGCAGCGGCATGGGGCCGACCGTGCCGTTGTTCATCATCACCAGGCCGTCCTCGAACAGGAAGCTCTTCTTCAGGTTTTCCCAGTAGAGCCCGTCCGGGGCTTCCTCCTCGGCGAACTTCTGGTTGAGGCTGGTGATGGCCTGATAGACCCCGGCGTTGAGCTCGTCCAGGGCGGCGATGGATAGGGCCGAGCCGGCGGCCAGGCACCTGACGAATTCGCGTCTCGAAAGACCTGTCCTGCTGTTCATGTTCTCTCCTTTTTCCCGAGAGGATTCTATTCGCCGGCCGGCCCCCCTGTCAATAAAAAGGGAAAGAGCTCCGTTTTTTTGGTATAATCCGCCGCGCTATGAGCCTGATCGGAGGGTAAGCCATGTTCAAAGAGCATCCCAAGGGACTGTTCGTAGCCTTCTTCGCCAACATGGGCGAACGCTTCGGCTTCTACACCATGATAAGCCTGTTCGTCCTGTTCATGCAGGCCAAATACGGCATGTCGCCGGCGGCGGCCGGCTTCATGTATTCGACCTTCATGGTCGGCGTCTACATCTTCCCGCTTCTCGGCGGTTTCTTGGCCGACCGCTACCTCGGCTACGGCCGGACCATCACCATCGGCATGGTCGTGATGCTCGTCGGCTACGCCATGCTGGCCCTGCCCACGAGGATGGAGACCGGCTTCGGGCTGGTCGTCTCCGCCCTGGCCGTCATCGCCCTGGGCACAGGGCTCTTCAAGGGCAACCTGCAGGCCCTGGTCGGGAACCTTTACGACGACCCCAAGTATTCCGCCCTGCGGGACCGGGCCTTCAACATCTTCTACATGGGCATCAACATCGGGGCCATGTTCGCGCCCTCGGCCTCGGAGGCCGTTTCCAACTGGATATTGGGCAAGGCCGGCTACTTTTACGACGCCCGCATCCCGGCCATGGCCAACGAGTTCCTCAAGAGCAAGCTGGCCGACGTCGAAACCTACCTGGCCGTTGCCAGGGCCCAGGACGCGTCCGTCACGCTCGACACCCTGCGCGCCTTCTCCGAGAACTACATCAACGCCCTGAGCAAGTCCTACCATTTCGGCTTCGGCGTCGCCTGCGTCAGCCTGGTGGCCTCGATGATCATCTTCAGGGCCCTGCGCCGGCATTACCGGACCGCCGACATGACCGAGCGCCAGAAAGCCAAGTCGGAGGCCCACAGGGACAAGGTCATCGAGCTTACGCCCCAGCAGGCCCGGGAAAGGCTGACGGCCCTCGGCCTGGTCTTCTTCATCGTCATCTTTTTCTGGATGGCCTTCCACCAAAGCGCCGTGACCATGACCTACTTCGCCCGCGATTACACGGTGCCCTGGGTCGGCAAGCTCACCAACCTCTGGTTCGACCTGGGCGGACTGCTGCCGATATTCCTGGCCGTCGTCGGGCTCTATTTCGCGGTCCGCAGGGCTTCGGGCAGTCTGACCAGGCTGCTGGGAGCGGCTTCTTTCATCGGCTTCGGCGTCCTGGCCTACCTCCGCTACCAAAGCTACAGCGACGTCAACCCGTTCATGCCCCAGCGTTTCCAGCATTTCAACCCCTTCTTCATCGTCGCGCTGACGCCCGTCTTCGTGGGTGTGATAAGCTGGCTAAACAGCAAGGGCCGGGAGCCTTCGGCGCCGCGCAAGATAGGCATCGGCATGCTCCTCGCGGCCGCGGCCTACGCCGTGCTCATAGCGGCTTCGGTCGGACTCCCCAGCCCGAAATCCTTGGGCGGGCTGGTCGCCCCGGCCGAGGCCCAGGTCTCGGTCTACTGGCTCATCTCGACCTACTTCCTGGTGACCATCGCGGAGCTTTTCCTCAGCCCGATCGGCATCTCGTTCGTTTCGCGGGTGGCGCCGCCGAAGTATAAGGGGCTCATGCAGGGCGGCTGGTTCGCGGCCACCGCTGTGGGCAACTACCTGGTCGGGGTGGTGGCCTGGTTCTGGATGCGGGTGCCACTCTGGGCCCTCTGGACGATACTCGTCGCGGCCTGCCTGCTTTCGGCCGCCTTCATGTTCTCCATCATGAAGCGGCTGGAGCG
>CAYWJT010000011.1:52204-56339 GCA_964458655.1 uncultured Eubacteriales bacterium
CGGCCTGCCTGCTTTCGGCCGCCTTCATGTTCTCCATCATGAAGCGGCTGGAGCGTGTCGCCCGGGCGTAAGCGGCCCGGGCGCGCGTTGACATCGCGCGGCGGCTAATTTATTTTTGTAAAGGAGGGCGAAATGAGCGTCAGGACACTGGGTTTCGTCGGTGGAGGCAGGATAACCTTCGCCATTCTGACGGGCCTTAACAAGAAGCGAATGAACTTCGACTCGGTGCTGGTCAGCGACCCGGATGGGGCGGCCCTGGCGAGATTGGAGAAGGCCGGACTGGCCGCGGTCTCCGCGCCTCTGGAAAGCGTCCTCCGGGCCGACGCCGTTTTTCTGGCCGTCCACCCGCCAGTGTTGAAAACTCTTCTGCCGGAGATAGCCCGGAGTGCGGCGAGGGGAGCCCTGATCGTGTCGTTGGCGCCCAAGCTGGGACTGCGGGGCCTGGCCGCGGCGCTCGAGGGCCGCAGCCAACTGGCCCGGGTGAACCCCTCGGCGCTCTGCTTCATGAACAGGGGCGTCAACGCCGTCAGTTTCGGCCCCGGGCTGACCGCCGAGAACAGGGATTTCCTTCTGGACCTTTTCAGCCGCCTGTCGCGAGCGGTCGTCGTCGATGACGAGCTAATCGAAGCCTACGCCGTCATAAACGCCATGGGGCCGACCTATTTCTGGTTCCAGTACCGGGTGCTGCGCGATTTGGGCCTGAGGTTCGGGCTGGATAAGTCCGCGGCCGAGGCAGCCATAGCCGACGTGGTTTGCGGAGCGGCCGAAGCCCTCTTTTTCTCAGGCCTCGACGAGCCAGGGGTGCTCGACCTGATACCCGTTCATCCCCTGAAACAGGACGAGGAACAGTGGAAAAGAACCATCGAGGAAAGACTCGCGGATGTTTTCGAAAAGATACGGGTCGCGTCATGAGCGCCCGGCGCCGTCGGGTCGGGCCCGGGGCGCCGGGCTTGATGAAAGCGAGGAGTTGATATGAGCAAGTCCGGTGTCGCGCTCTGTTTGCTGGCTCTGACGTTTTCCGCCTGCCAAAAGGAACCCGCGGCCGCGGTCCCTGCGGGGTCCGCCGGGACAACGCGTTCGTCCGGCGAGGCCGTCGCCGGGCAGGAGAATTACAAGGTCACCTTCATCGAGCTCGGTTCGGTCAGGTGCATCCCCTGCCGTATGATGCAGTCCATCATGAGGCAGGTGGAGGAGAAGTTAAGGGGCCAGGTCAGGGTCGTGTTTTACGACGTCTGGACCGAGAAAGACGCGCCCATGGCCGAGCGCTACAGGATAAAGGTCATTCCCACCCAGGTGTTCCTCGACGCCTCAGGCCGGGAATACTACCGCCACGAGGGCTATTTCCCTTACGAGGAGCTCCTGAAAGTGCTGAAGATGAAGGGCGTCGAATAGTGCTAGAGGGCGTCTTCGTCTTTTTTTCGAAGCTTTTTTACGGCGGGAGCGGCCTGGCCCTGGCCGGCGCCTTCGTCTGGGGCATCCTGAGCGTCCTGCTCAGCCCCTGCCACCTGGCCAGCCTGCCTTTGATCATGGCGTACGTGACGAACGAGAAGGAGGTCACCTACCGCCGGGCTTTTCTGGTCTCGCTCCTATTCAGCCTGGGCATCCTGTTTTCCATCACCTTAATCGGCGTCCTGACCGGACTGGCCGGCCGCATGCTCGGCGATATCGGCGTCGCCGGCGTGATCCTTGTGGCCGGGGTCTTCCTGGTCATCGGGCTGAATTTCCTCGGTGTGTTCGAGCTGCGCCTCCCGTCGTTCCAGCGCCTTTCGGCCGTCAGAGCTTCCGGGAAGGGGACGGCCTTCGTGTTGGGCTTTTTCCTGGGGCTGGGCCTTGGGCCGTGCACCTTCGCTTTCCTGGCGCCCGTCCTGAGCCTGGTTTTCAGCTCGGCGGCCGGCGATTTCCTGTTCGCCTGCCTGCTCGTCATCCTTTTCGCTGCGGGGCACAGCCTGGTCTTCGTTTTTTTCGGCGGTTTCGCGGCCAGGCTCGATGCTGTATTGCGCTGGAATGAGGGCCGGAAAGCTGTTATCATGAAAAAGGCCCTGGGCGTGATCATGATCTTCGTGGCGCTTTACCTTGTCGTATCCAACGTCAGGCGGTAGTCCGGACGCGCGGCCGCGCTTGGAAAAACAGGGTCAGATTGCTCATTCACCTATTTTTATTGTTTTGTCATTTTCCACGGTTCGTCCATAGTTGTATTTTCGACCGTTTTTCAGCAGCTTGCGGACGAGTCAGTCGTGCGGATCGAACGCTTTGATGGCGCCCGGGACGGGAAATTGATATACTGCCCTCTTTCTATAGTAAACTGCCCGTGTTTTAATCAAGGCAGGTCGCGATATGTCCGAAGAACAGGCCGATATGGAAGAAAACAACCGGGTACTTTCTAACCGCCGGGTTGCCGGCATCCTGAAGCGCGCGGTGGCCGTTGCTGTCGTGGCGGCGGCGTTCGGGGCGGGCCTCATCCGCGCCGAGGAGAAGCAGGCTAAGAAGGAGCCGCGGCTGAGCCTAATCTTCGTCGAGAGGTTCCGCTTCGAAGCCTGGGACAACGCCGTCAGTCTCGACGACTCCGCGAACGACGCCATGGCCTATACGCGCACCCGGACGACCCTGGGACTGCGCTGGCTCGCGGCCGGGAACGTCGAGGTCCTGGGCAAGGTGACCAACGAGTTCCGCGTTTACCTCGCGCCCCAGGACAGGCCTTTCAACTGGCACGAGGTCTTTTTCGACAACCTCTACGTGAAATGGGATATCCCGGGCCGCCTGCCCGTGACAGTCACCGCCGGACGGCAGGACATCAGGCTGGGCGAAGGCTTCATCATCGCCGACGGCACGCCCGGCGACGGCTCGCGCTCCTACTATTTCAACGCCCTGCGCGTGGATGCGAGCCTCCACAAGGGCAACAAGCTCATATTCCTGGCTCACGCCCAGGAAACCCGCGACAAATACCTGCCGGTGGTCCACGACCGGACACAGTCCCTGGCCGAGCAGCCCGAAAGGGTCCTGGGGCTCTACTACGAAGGGGCGCTGGGTCGGACCCGGCTCGACGCCTACGCCATGCGCAAGACGACTGAAGCGACTGAGACCTGGCCGGTCGCGGGACGGATTGACACGATGGGCGCGCGCGGCCGGCTTCCGGTCATGAAGAAGCTGTCATTGACGGGCGAGGTCGCTTACCAGACCGGCACCTACGGCGAGGCCGGCAGGTCGGCCTTCGGCGGCCTGTTCCACCTGGATTATGAATTCGACAAAGCCGTGCCGCTGGTCAAGACGCTGACCTTCGGCGGCCTTTTCCTGAGCGGAGACAAGCCAGGGACGGTCCGTATGGAAGGCTGGGACCCCATTTTCAGCCGCTGGCCGAAATGGAGCGAGGGATACATATACACCTTCACCAGGGAGAGCCGGCCGGCCTACTGGAGCAACTTGAGCTCTCTCTACGGGACTGTCGGGCTCGACCTCGGCAGCCGGGCGGACGCCGCGCTGACGGCCCATTTCCTGGGGGCGGACGAAGCCCGGCCGGACGGTTTCCCCGGAGGCGCCGGCCTCAACCGCGGCGTGCTCCTGGCCGGCCGCCTCAATTTCACGGTCAGCGAGCGTCTCAGCGGGCATTTCATCTGGGAGCATTTCGACCCCGGGAACTTCTACCGGCCCGGCGCTTCGTCCTACAACTGGCTCCGCTTCGAGCTCATCTTCCGCTATTGATTAAAATAGGGGACAGTTTACTCATTCACCTATTTTTCAGCATGTTCCGGAACGCACTATTCACTCTGGCTTTAGGATGCCCACCTCTTAGCCTTAGCGTTATCAAGATCGTGTATCAAAGTCAATGAGACTATCCAAGCTGCGGGAGCTGTCTATATTTCCGGGGCTGGATTAGCACAATGTCTAATGCCACGAAGATCTCATCCCCACAGAACGTCTAGGTCTTAGCCCGGGAAAGTGCAGGGGTGCAGGGGTGCCGGGGTGCAGGTGTGCAGGGGCGGGATTGAAAGTAGTGTAGAGTACAGGAGCGGCGTTCCCTCGTGAAGGAGCGAGTCGCTTATCGAATTTAACCTGAACGGAAAAAATTAGGTGAATAAGTAAACTGTCCCCTTATTACTTGACAGGAAACAGATATGTGATATATTAGCACTAGGGTTAT
>CAYWJT010000012.1:0-53381 GCA_964458655.1 uncultured Eubacteriales bacterium
TGACTCTTCGGCGGTCAACCATCCCGGACGACGGACGCGCAGAAAATGAAAAAGGGGCGTCCCGCCGGGGACGCCCCGTTCTTTCGACAACTCGCGCTAATGTCTTCCTTTAAAGTGATGCGTTCGCGCTCAGAACCCGATGCCGACCATGATCGAGAAGCCCTTGTTCTTGACCGTGTCGGCCTCCATCTCCTGGTTGATGTCCGAAAGCCCGAAGTGATAGCGGGCTTCGAGGGACAGGAGCTTGATGACCGGGAGCCGGAATTCCAGGCCGCCGCCGACGACGCCGCCCCAGGACTCCCTTTTGAACTGCTCGGTCACATCCTCGCTCTCCTCGCCGACCCCGGGCAGGACCGCTTCCGCTTTAGCCTTAAGCAGGTAACTGAAAGCCGGCCCGGCGTAGACGATGGGCCTGACCGGGCCAACCGGCACGACGGTGAGCTTCAAGAGCAGGGGAACCTCGATATAATCGAGCATGTACTTGACGGTCAGCGTCCCTTCCTCGATGGTCTCGCTGAACTTCATGCCGCGCCTCGAGTAGAGGACTTCCGGCTGGATGCCGACCGGGCCCAGGTTGAGGTTGAAGAAGACGCCGCCGGTCAAGCCCTGGAGGTTCTTGAAATCAGGGACCTCTCCGGTCGTGACCACGGAAATGTTGGAGAAGTTGACGCCGCCTTTGAGCCCGAACGTGATGGCGGACAGGTCCCGGGGCATGATGACCGCCAGGGACAGGACCGCCAAAGCCATCGCGATGTACTTTCTCACTTATGCCTCCTTTGCGTGAATAGTACCTCGATGCGGCCCCAGTATACGGCCCGGCCCCCGGCCGGCAATCACCCGCCGCGGTGATTCCCCGGGTGATATTGCCTGACCCGCGCCGCTATCCCGGCCCTGCAACCCGGCCCCGGCCCGCCGCGTCTAAAGGACGAAAGAGAAAAAGGCCGGCACGCTTGACCGGCCCGCATTTCGACAAGGAGGTCGGCAATGGACATCAGCTGGAGCAACCCGCTCATCGTCATCCTCTGGATCTTCGGCTGGGCCGCGTTCGTCCTGGCGATAATCTACATGACCCACAGGAAGCGGCAGAAAACCCTGGACCTGATCCACAAGGAGCGCCTGGCGGCCATCGAGAAAGGCATTCCCATTTCCGAATGGCCGGATTATGATATCAACGGCAAGGGATCCGGGAGGAGCAGCCTGTTCGCGCCGGAAGAGTCAAATCCCCGCGGCGCCCTGGGCGCCGGCGCCATCCTGATCATGATCGGCGTGGGCATAAGCGCGGCCTTTTACCTGTGGCGGGGGATGAGGATACTCTGGCCGGTGGGGTTGATCATAGTCTTCACCGGCATCGGCGTCGTGCTTTCCTATTTCCTTACCAGGGAGAAGAAAAGCTGAGGCCTTGAATCCGGATGGAAGACGAAGAGCTCGTAGCCCGGTTCCTGGGAACAGGCGATCGGGCCGCTTTCTCGGTCCTTGTGGAACGCTACCGGGACCGTGTCTTCCGGCTGGCGGCCTCGGTGCTGGGTCCCTACGCCAGCGAGGACGCCGAAGAGGTCGCGCAGGAAGTGTTCATCAGGGTCTACGGCGAGCTCCGGCGCTTCAGGGGAAAGGCGCGGTTCAACACCTGGCTCTACAGGGTGGCCTACAACCTGGCCATAGACCGGAAACGGCGGGAGCGGCGGCAGGCTCTCCGGGCCGCGTTCGAGGGACAATGCTTCTCGGACGGGCCTCAACAGCCGATCGACGGATTGCTCTCGAAAGAAAAAAAGGCCCTAGTGGCTGCCGCGATAGAGGGCCTGCCCGAGCTCTACCGGACGATCGTCTACATGCACTACTGGCTGGAACAACCGGTCGAGGAAGTCGCCTGCGCCCTTCGCCTGCCGGAAGGGACCGTCAAGTCCTATCTTTTCCGGGCGCGCCGCCTGCTCAGGGACAAGCTGGAAACTGCCCTCGGGCCGGAGGCAACGGGCGGAGGGGCGCCATGATCAGGAGGCCGGCATGAACGACCCGATGGAAACGACCATAAGGGAAGCCCTGCGCGGTCGGCCCGCGCCGCGGGTCAGCGCTGACTTCGTTTCGGCGGTGATGGAACGCGTGGAAAGGAGAAAACCGCGGCCGAGGTCTGTTTGGGACGAGCTCGTCGTCATGGCGGCCTATTGGTCCGGGGTGCTGGTCGTGTCGACGCTTTTTCTCGCGGAAACAGCGATGCCGGGGACATCGAGGGTTTGGCTCGCGATCCTGACTCCGGCCCTGTTCATGGCGCCTCTCGCGTCCGGGCCGTTAAAGCGTCTCGCTTCGCGTCCGGACTGATATTCACCAGCCGGGCCTGGCCGCGCTTCGGGGCCAGGCAGTGCCCATAATATCATTGAGGCTTGAACCAGGCCGGCCCCGAAGAACAGCATAGGTCTGATTCACAGCGCGGATTCCGCTGTTTTTTCCCAAACCCCGGCGGTCAGCGCCGGGCGGAGGCGAGCCTGTCCAGGAAAGGCTGGGTCAGGCTGCTGCCTGAGAAGAAAATGACGCCGTCGGCACCGGCTTCGCGGGCGGCGGCCATTTGCTCCAGCATGCCCTCCGGCGTGTTGCGATTGTGTGACGTTCCGATGCCGATGCCGGCGCAGACGAGGCTCCGGCCTCGTCCGTAGGAGACGGCCCTTTTCAGGAGCCGCTCGAACATCCCGGTATCGTTGGTGTAGAGCATGGGGCAGGTCATGTCGACCAGGCCCTGGACGGCCCAGGCGGCCCAGTCCTGGCCGATGAGGACGGCGGCGTTCGCGGCGTCCGGGAAAACGGCGGCGCTGATCCGCACCTTCCGGCCGGTCGCCTTCAACGCTTCCCGGAGCTCGAGGAGGAAGCGGGTGACCTGGTCCCTGTTCCACTCCAGCCAGGCGTTCCAGCTCGGGTTGCCGGAATCCTTGGCCATGAGGGCGGCGAAGTCAACACCCGTGTCCCGCTGGAACAGCTTCAGGGTCTCAGCGTCGTGGCTGAAATAGGGCTCGTCGGGCTCGCAGGGGAACCTGATGTAGTCCAAGTGGACCCAGTCCACGTCGTACTTGCGGACGAACTCCGTCATCAGGCCGATCTCGTAGGCCCGGACGGCCGGCAGGGCCGGGTTGACGCTGCGGACCATCTCCCGGCCGGGCCCGACAATCAGCCATTCCGGGTGCTCCCGCACCTGCCCCAGCAGGGACGTTTCCGGGAAGACGCAGAACCAGGGATGCACGTCCATCTTCCGTCTCCGGGCCTCGGCCAGGAAGGCTTCGAAGAAATCCCATTCCCAGGCGCCGTCCCTGACCCCTATGTCGCTCGCGTAATAGAGGTGGCCGGATGTGTTCTTGACCAGGACAATGAGAGTGTTTATGCCGGCTTTTTCGTAAGCCTCGAGAGTCGCCCTGATCTTCTCCAGCGCGGCTCCTTTTTCCGCGCCGAAATAACCCGGGTGGAGCCAGACTCCGCGCACCGGCTTCGATGATCGGGCAACCGGGTCGGCGGCCGCTGCGGGGCCAGTCGGGGCCGAAGCATATGCCGACAGGAACAACAGAACGAGAAAGAACGGGAACGCTGCCGGGACGACCGGCCAGGACCGGAATGCTTTCGCCATGACTGCACCTCCTTATCGGGCCTTGCCTCGACCCGCGCAGATTATTAGTAACATAATTGAACCACCGCAAAAAGCACGGGCAAGTATCCCTCGCCGCGCTCTCTAAAGCAGCCGGCCGCCTTTTTGTTGTCACTTGCCGGGGCGATGATGAACTTCATCATTCCCTTCAACGGCTGTCCTCTCCGGAGACATCGTAAAGAGCGCCGGGAATACAGCCGCTCTTATCGTCCAGGAGCCGCGGCGGGGTGACATGCGCGCGTAAATGATGTAAATACACCTCAAAGGAGGCACGAAGCGTCATGAACAAGCCCAAGACGACAGCACTCGCGGCGTCAACTTTCGCTTTGCTCCTGGCCGTTTCCCTCGCGGGCGCGGCCGCGGCCCAGGACCTGGGCGACCTCACGGTCATCAAGAAGGGCCGGGCCCGGGCCGTGACATCGGCCGCCCCCGACCCGAACAGCAACGCCGACCGGATCCGGGTCGTCGCTCCCGGCGAGACGAAGGTCCTGGCCGACATCAAGGGGCCCGGCGTCATCAGGCACATATGGCTCACCTTCAACGAGGCCAGGCCTAACTGGCTGGAGCAGGCCGGCTCGGCCAGGCCGGACGAGATCGTCCTGCGCATGTACTGGGACGGCGCGGCCGAACCGGCGGTCGAAGCGCCGCTCGGCGACTTCTTCGGCGCGGGCTTCGGACTGCGCCGGGAGCTCAAGTCCCTGCCGGTCCAAGTGGAAAGCGGCGACGGCTACAACTGCTACTGGCCGATGCCGTTCCACAAGCGGGCCCTCATCACCATCACCAACGAGAGCCCGGCCAAGAACGTCCGCAGCTTCTACTACCACATCGACTACACCGAAGAGCCTGACCTGGCGCCCAAGACGCCTTACTTCTGCGCCCAGTACCGGAACGAGTTCCCGGAAAGGACCGGCCGCGATTACCTGGTGCTCGAGGCCGAAGGCGAGGGACACTACGTCGGCACGGTCATGTCGGTGCGCTCCCGGAGCCCGTTCTGGTTCGGCGAGGGCGACGCCAAGTTCTACGTCGACGGCGACCGGACGCCGACCATCCAGGGCACGGGCACCGAGGATTACTTCCTCATGGCCTGGGGCCTCAACGAGGCCTGCTTCCCCTATTTCGGCTGCGTCTACATGAGCACCGATTTCGAGGACCTGGGCACCGAATACTGCCTCTACCGCTGGCACGTCGCCGACCCGGTGCGCTTCACGCGCTCGCTGCGCTTCGAGATCGAGCATAAGGGCTGGATAAGCGAAGACGAGACCGAAAGCGGCAAGGTCGAGGGCCACGTGGAGAGGGAGGACGACATCGCCACCGTCGCCTTCTGGTACCAGGTCGGCCAGCCCAAGCGCTTCGCCAAGCTGCCGCCGCTCGAGGGGAGATTGCTTCCCAACCTCGACCTCGTCATCGACGGCGGCCGGCTCCTGCCGACGGCCAGGCATTCGCCCGGCGTGCTGGAGCTGCAGGCGGGCTATGACTGGACCGGTCCGGGCCAGCTGTTCTTCCGGCCCGCGTCGGACGAGCCGGTCCTCGAGCTCGAGTTCCAGGTCGAGAAGGAGGAATTCCGCGGGCTGATCCTGCGCTTCACCTACGCCCAGGACTACGGCACCTACCGCATCTTCCTCGACGGCAGGAACGTCCGCCAACCCGCTGACTACATGGCCGGAGAGAAGGTCAGCGACTACGATTTCTACTCGCCCGAGCTCAAGGTCAAGGACAACTACCTCGGGAGTTATCGGCTCGCGCCCGGCAAGCACGTGTTGAGGCTGGAGTGCGTCGGCAGGAACGTCATGTCGAAGGGCAGCTACCTCGGGCTGGACTCCATACGGCTGCGGGAGCGCTGGCTCAAGAGGAGAAAGCTCCTGTCCTGAGCGCGCGGCAGCACCTTCCCGGCGAGGATTCGGCCCCGGCCCGGCTCGACAGGGCGCGGGACGGATTAAGGCGGGCCGACGGGCTTTGCAGAGAAGGCCGGCCTTGGGCGGCCGAGTGGGAGAGCGCCCGCCGCGCCGGCGGGGAGAAGAGCCGCGATAAAGTTCATTATTACGATAAATTATATCGGGAATTTCGTTAATAGGCCCGGAGAAGCCGATGTGCTAAGCAGACTCGTCTCCCCGCCTGCCGTTTGATTTTCGCCCGGATAGACCGGAGATGCCGCCCGGCAGCGCCGGAAAAATAGGTGAATGAGTAAACTGTCACCTCTTTTTTTCACCTCTTTTTTATTGCCGGGCGGCCCGGACGCGCCTATAATTTAAAAAAGGCATGAAACATTCGCTGTCGGGAGGCGTTCTCTTTAGTGAGGGTTTCCATGGCTAAAACGAAGAAAATCCTGCTCTGGGCGCTGGGGCTGGCGGTTCTCGGCGCCGCTTTCTACTTTCTCTTTCTAAGCAAAAGCGGAAGCGCGGGCAAGGCCGAAAGCGGCGCGGCCGATTCCCGGTCGGCGGGATCGGCCTCCGGCCCGTCCGCACCCCAGGAAGTCCAGCCTCTGGCCGTCAGGGCCGTGCCGGCCGCGCGCGGGGAGGTCGTCATCAGCCTGCGCTCGCCGGGCGAGGCCTACACCGAAAGGAAAGTGACCGTCAAGGCCGAAGTGGCGGGCACCATGCAGAGCCTCAACGTAGTCGAGGGCGGGCACGTCGGACGCGGCGACCTGCTCGCGGCCCTCGACGACCGCGAGCTGCGCCTGCGGCTGCACAAGCTGGAGGCCCTCCGCCTCAAGGCCATGTCCGAGGTTCTCCTCGAGAAGATGTTCGCCGCGCCCGACAAGGGGCCTGACCCGGCGGCCCTGGCCCGGCTCGACAAGGCCCGGGCCGCCTTCGAGCAGGCCGACGGCCTATACAGGGAGGGCCGGCTCGGGGCGGCCGAGTGGGAGAGCGCCCGCCGCGAATACGAGCTCACGCTCATCGAGACCGGCGGCAAGAAAGAAGAGATCATGGCCTCGACCAAGAACCTGACCCAGACCGAGGCCGACGTCCGCATCGCCGAACTCGACCTGGAACGCGCGAGCATCCGGGCCCCCTTCCCCGGCGTCGTCACCGAGATAAAGGTCTCGCCCGGCGAGCGGGTGACCGTCGGCCAGGAGCTCTTCACGCTCGTCGACCTCGGAAGCCTCAAGGTCAAAGCCAAGGTGCTCGAGAGCGAGGTCGGCAAGATCAAGCCCGGCCGCGAAGTCTCCGTCACTTTCGCGGCCTACCCGGGGCGCTCCTTCAGAGGCGTCGTCGAGGCCGTCAGCCCGCTCATCAATGCCGAGGACAAGACCTGCGCCGTCCACATCGCGGTCGCGAACCCGGGCGAGGAGATCAAGCCCGGCATGCACGCCGAGGTCGAGATCGCGGCCGAGGTCCATAAGGACCGGCTCATTGTGCCGCAGGAGGCCATCCTGGTCCGGGGCGGCCGCAAGCTCGTCTTCATCGTCGAAGGCGACCTGGCCAAGTGGCGCTACGTGGAGACGGGCGTCGAGAACGAGAAGATCGTCGAGATCCTGGACGGTGTCAAGGAAGGCGAGCAGGTCATCGTCGAGGGCCATTTCACCCTGGCCCATGACGCCCGCGTCAGCGTCCTCAAGCAGTGACGCGGCTCCTGCGAACGGAGAGGATGACATGAAGGCCACAGCAACAGCCGGGTCGGGCGGGGGCCGGGCCGCGGTCCCGCGCGGCCTGGTTTCTTTCCTCTTGGTCCTCGTCTTCGCGTCGTCGGGCCCCGCGGCAGCGGTCGCGCAGGGCACAACATCACCGGCGGCGCCGGAGTCGAACACAGGCGGCGACGCCCAACCCCTCAAGCTCAGCCTCAGGGAATGCCTCGAAAAGGCCCTGGCCGCGAACCCGGAGGTCGCGGTCGAGGCCCTCAACGTCGACGTCAACGGCAGGTCCGTCTCGCTGGCCAGGGAAAAGTTCCTGCCGGCCCTGAACCTGAACTTCTTCAACCAGGACCAGACCACGCTCGGCACCTGGGGCGCGGAAGGCACGAACTACCGCTACAAGTACAATTACTACGTCTTGAACCTGTCCCAGAAGATCCCGACGGGCGGGACGTTCAGCCTCGCCTTCACCAACTCGATGACGGACACTGAAAGGTCCTACACCGTCATCAACCCGGCCTACTTCAGCCAGGTCCAGCTGAACTTCAGCCAGCCCCTGCTCCGCGGTTTCGGGCCGACGGCCAGCCGCCTGGAGGAGCGGCGGGCCGGCGCCCAGCTCGAGATCTCGCGGGCGGCCTACAAGACCAAGCTCATCGAGACCGTCTTCGAGGTCGAGGCCGCTTACTGGGGCCTGGTCGACAGCCTCGAATATCTGCGGGTTATGGAGAGCACGCTCCGGGAGAGCCGGGAGCTCCTGGCACGAACCCGGGAAGCCGCCCGGATCGGCGCCAAGTCCGAGATAGAAGTCCTGAGCGCCGAGACCGAGGTCGCCCGCTGGGAGGACAGCCTGGTCTCGGCCCGGCTCCAGGCCGAAAAAACGGAAGAGTCCCTGCGGAAGCTGATGAACCTGTCCCCCAAGAGCGGGCCGCAGGACCCGGCCATAGAGCCGACGGACCGCCCGGATGTCGACGAAAAGGACATTTCCTACGAAGAGGCCCTGGCGTCCGCGCTCCGAGCCAGGCCCGAGATGGCGGCCGCCGCCAGGAGCGTCGAGGCCTCGGCCCTGGAAGTCAGGGGCTACCGCAACCAGCTCCTGCCGGAACTGAACCTCGATTTCTCGCTCTGGAACCCGGGCCAGTCCGGCGTCAAATACATCTACGAGAACGACAACCCCTTCACCGGCCAGCTCATCGATATCATCCGGGGCAGCCGCATGGACGCGATCCGGGACGTCTTCAACTCCTGGCCGAACAGCTGGAACATCAGGCTCAGCCTGAACGTCCCCCTGGCCGACATAATCTCCAGGTCGGCTCTGACCCGGGCCCGGCTCCAGAACCGGCAGGAGGTCCTGCGGCTCGAGAACCGCAAGCTGCTCATAAGCTTCGAGGTCGACGACGCCATCCGCGAACTCGGCAACAAGAAGCAGAAAATGGCCTCTACCCGGGCCTACCGCGTCCTGCTCGAGAAGCGGGTGGCCGCCGAGGCCGAGCGTTACAACTTCGGGCTCGTCGGCAGCGAGTGGCTCTTCAACTACCGGAACCAGCTGGCCCAGGCCAGGGCCAACGAGATACGGGCGGCCGTCGACTACCGCATCGCCCGGGCCCGGCTGGAGAAGGCCATGGGCACCCTGCTCGAGGCCCGGAACATCAACATCAAGGACAGGCCGTGAAATTCGTCAGGGTCGCCATCGAAAGGCCGGTCGCCACGGCCATGGTCTTCGTGGCCGTCATCCTCGTCGGTTTCGTCTCCCTGCGCGAGCTGAGCGTGGACCTGCTGCCCGACATCCGCTATCCCCGCCTTCTCGTCATGACCCGCTTCCCGGGCGTGGCTCCCGAGGAGATGGAAACGCTCGTCACCATGCCGCTCGAAGCGGCCGTCAGCCGCGTCCCGGGGCTCAGACGGGTGGAATCGGTCTCCAAGGAAGGCGTCTCCATCATGACCCTGGAGTTCGACTGGGGCGTCAACATGGACTTCACCATCCTGCACACCAGGGAGAAGCTCGACGCCGCCCGCGATTTCCTGCCCGAGGATGCCGAAAGCCCGACCATCATCACCCTCGACCCCCAGGCGCGGCCGGTCATGGTCCTGGCCCTGACGGCCGAGCGCAGCCTGCGCGAACTCAAGGAATTCGCCGAGGAGCTGGTCAAGCCCCGGCTGGAACAGGTCGAGGGCATCGGCTCGGCCGACGTCACGGGCGGGGTCGAGCGTGAGATCCAGGTGGAGGTCGACCCGGCGCTGCTCGCGCTCTATGGCATGACCATCGAGGAGGTCGGCGGGCGCATCGACGCCTTCAACCGCAACCTCCAAGGCGGCACGATCCGCAAGGGGCTCTTCAAATACGCCATGCGGGTCGTCGGCCAGTTCCAGTCCGTGGACGAAATCGGCGAGATAAACCTCAAGGTCACCGGCGAGCGCGGCGTCATCAAGCTCAAGGACATCGCCCGGGTCAGCGACAGCGTCAAAGAGCGTCAGGGCATGACCCGGCTCAACGGGAACGAAAGCGTCGGCATCCTCGTCCACAAGCAGGCCGGCGCCAACACCGTCAAGGTCACCGAGGCCGCCCATAAGGTCATCGAGGAGCTCAAGAAGGAGAACCCCGGCGTCGCCCTGGAAATAGTCTCGGAGGAAGCCGCCTACATCAAACAGGCCATCAACGCCGTCCGGGACGAGATCATCCAGGGGGCGCTGCTGGCCTTCCTGGTCCTGCTCATCTTCCTCCAGGAGTGGAAGACGCCGCTCATCATCGGCACGGTCATACCCGTCTCGATCATCGGCACCTTCAGCCTCCTGTTCTACGGCCGCATCACGCTCAACGTCATGTCGCTCGGCGGGCTGGCCCTCGGCGTCGGCATGCTCGACGACTGCGCGGTCGTCGTCTCGGAGAACATCTTCAGGCACAGGCAGCTCGGCAAACCGCCGGCGGAGGCGGCCTACATCGGGACCCGTGAAGTGGGCCCGGCGGTCATCGCCGCCTGTCTGAACACCATCGCCGTCTTCTTCCCGGTGGTCTACGTCCGGGGCGTGGCGGGCGAGCTTTTCAAGGACACGGCCCTGGCGGTGACCTTCGCCCTGCTGGCCTCTCTCGTCGTCGCCCTGACCCTCATCCCGATGCTGACGGCAAGGGGGTACGGGTTCCAGGCCGCCGGGCCGGCGGCCGAAGTCGAGAGCGCGGACGACCTCAAAGGCCCCGCGCGGGCCGGCTCCAAGCTGCGCCCCCTGCTTGCACCTTTCCGCCTCCTGAAGCGTCTCCTCTATATCGCCGCCGCGGGCGTCGGGAAGGCGGCCGCCCTGCTCTGGAAGCTCCTGGTCCGCATCGCAACGTTCATCGGCCGGGCCCTGGCCTTCCCCTTCCGGCCGCTGGTCCGGGCCGTGTTCACGGGTTTTAACAGAAACTACGAAAAGTTCATCAAGGACTACCACCGCTGGCTCATCTGGAGCCTGGAGCACAAGGCTCGGGTGACGCTCCTCGCGCTTCTCTTCTTCGCGTTGACGACGACGGCCGGCCTGAGCATCCGACGCGAGCTCATGCCCGAGATGAAAGCCAGGGCCTTCGAGATCCAGCTCAAGACGCCCTCGGACTATTCCCTGGAACAGACCTCCGACCTCGTCGCCGCGTTGGAGCGCTTCCTGAGGGCGCGCCCCGACGTGGTGAAAACCCTCTCCCAAACGGGCATCGTCAGCGGCCAGGAAGGACTGAACCCCGATGTCTCGCTGAACTACGCCCGGTTATACGTCGAAGTCGCCAAGCCGCGCGAGCTCGCGGCCGTCATGGAGGCGCTCCGGGGAAGACTGGCCGACTACCCGGACATCTCCTACAACCTGACGCGCGAGGAATCCACCATCGCCGGCACGTTGGGCCTGGCCGCGGCCGAGATCAAGCTCCGGGTCAAGGGCGAGGACCTCAACCGGCTCAGGACCGTCTCCGAAGAGGTCGTCAAAAGGCTCTCCGCCGTGCCGGGCATCGCCGACGTCAACACCAACCTGGGCGAAGGCAAGCCGGAGTTCCAGGTGAGACTGCGCCGGGACGCCCTCCAGAAGTACGTCAACCTGTCGCCGGCCGCCGTGGGCGATTTCCTGGTCAACGCCGTGCGCGGCCGGGTGGCCACCCAGTACCACGAACTCGACAAGAAGTCCGACGTCCTGGTCCGGCTGCAGGGCGGCGGCCGCATGAACATAGAGGGCCTGCTCGACCAGCTCTTCCCCCATCAAGGGACGCTCATCCCGCTCAGGGAGCTTGTGACCTACGACGTGGTCCGCGGCCCGGGCGAGATACGGCGCGAGAACCAGCGCCGCGAGGTGCTCGTAACGGCCCGCCTGAGCGGCCTCAAGCTCAGCCAGGCCGTGCCGGTTGTCCAGCGCGCGCTGGCCTCGGTCGAGATGCCGTCCGATTACGCCGTCGTCTTCGGCGGCGAGCGGGAGGAGATGAACCGGTCATTCCGCAGCCTGGTCTTCGCCCTCGTCCTGGCCGTCCTCCTGACCTACATGATCATGGCCGCCCAGTTCGAGTCCCTGCTCCACCCGTTCCTGATCATGTTCACGCTGCCGATGGGCACGGTCGGCTGCGTCGTGGCCATGCTTCTCACCGGCCAGACCGTCAACATCATCTCCGTGATAGGCATGATAGTCCTGGTCGGGCTCGTGGTGGACAACGCCACCGTCAAGGTGGACTACATAAACCAGCTCCGCCGGGGAGGCCTGGGGCTGAGGGAGGCGGTCGTCGAGGGCAGCCATGTCCGCCTGCGGCCTATCCTGATGTCGACCTTAACCACGATCGTCGGTCTTGTGCCGCTGGCTCTCGGCCTCGAGACCGGCGGCGAACTGCTCCGGCCGCTGGGCATCGTCGTCATCGGCGGCCTGACCTTCTCGACCTTCCTGACCCTGATCTTGATCCCGGTCATTTACGAGTGGGTGGAGGAGAGGCGCAAGCCGCGGAGCCCGGCCGGAGCGGAGAGCCGGGCCTGAGCGCGGGAGGCGGACGGTCAGACCATGAGAGTCTTCACCGAGCGTCCGGTGGCCACGGCCATGATCTTCGGGGCCCTGCTGGTTCTCGGGGTCTATTCTTTCCTGAACACGCCGCTCGAGCTCGCGCCCAAGGAGGACTTCCCGCAGGTCGAGGTCGTGACCAACTGGGCCGGCGTCACCCCGGAGATCATCCAGACCGAGGTCACGGCGCCGCTCGAGGAAGCCCTGTCCCGGGTCAAAGGTCTGACCGCGATGACCTCCTCGTCACTGATAGGGTCTTCGCGCATAACCCTCGAGTTCGACCCCAAGACCGACATGGAGTTCGCGGCTCTCTCGGTCCGGGAGGAGATAAGCCGGATCCGCAAGACCCTGCCCCGGGAAGCCCGACCCAACGTCGTCCCCTACGTCCCGGAGGAATTCCAGGTCAGCCCCTTCCTGAGCTTGACCATCTCGGGCGACTACCCGCTGCAGCGCCTGCGGGAACTCGTCAAGGACAAGCTCGAGCTCGGCCTGGGCTCGGTCAAGGGCGTCGCGGGCGTCAGCGTCGCCGGCGGCTCCGACCGCGAGCTGCGCATCGAGCTCGACCCGGAAAAGCTCAAGGCCTTGGGCCTGCATCCCTATCAGGCGATATACGCGGTGAGCCGGCGGCTCCGGGCCTATAAGACGGGCTACGTCAGGCGCGGCAGCCGGGAGTACCTGTTCAAGTTCACGGACGAGCTCAACGACCTGAAGGAGATACGCGACGTCATCGTCGGTTTCTCCGGCAGCAACCCGGTCACGCTCGGCGCCGTGGCCGCGCTCCGAGTCGATTACGCTGATGTCCCGTCCATCCACCGCATCAACGGCCAGCCCACGGTCAGCCTGACCGTGACCAAGGAGAAGGGCGTCAGCACGCTCACGGTGGCGCGCCGGGTCAAGGAGCGGCTGGAAAGGGTCAAGAAGGACCTGCCGAGGGACCTCGTCTTCCGGGTGGTGAACGACGAGAGCGACGAGATCCGCAAGAACCTCCAGGACCTGGGAAGGCTGGCGGCCGTCATCACGGCCGTTATTTTCCTGATGATCTTCGTCATCCTGCGCCGCTTCGCGCCTTCGCTGCTCATCCTGTCCTCGATCGCCTTCTCGCTCGTCATCACCTTCAACCTGATCTACTTTTTCCGCATCTCGATGAACATGCTGACCCTGGGCGCCCTGGCCCTGGGATTCGGCCTGTTCGTGGACAACGCCATCGTCGTCTTCGACAACATCCTGAGGCACAGGGAGAACGGCGTCCCGGCCTTCCAGGCGGCCGTGGAGGCCCCGCGCGAGGTCTTTCCGGCCGTGCTGGGCTCGACGCTCACGACCATGGCCGTCTTCTTCGCCTTCCCCTATTTCCAGGGCCGACTGCGCATCTACTACCTGCCGCTCGGCATCGTCATCTCGTCGGCGCTGGCGGCGTCGCTCTTGGTCTCCTTCTCGCTCATCCCCGCCCTGAGCCCGCGGTTCAGGCTCAAGAACAGGCGTAAGGACGAAAGCGAGGGCCGGCCGGGAGCCGGGGACCGGCCGCGCGGCCCCTTCGAGCGCGGCTTGAGGCTCGCGCTCCGGCACCCCCTCGAGGTCCTGCTCGTCGTCGGGCTCCTGCTTTTCGGCAGCTACCGGTGGTTCAAGAAAGAGGTGACGGTCGGCCGCTTTTACCCGCCCTGGTATTCCAAGCAGTACCTGGTCGTGTCGGCCGGACTGCCGGCCGGCAGCGGGATAGAGAGGACCGACGAGGTCATCCGCCAGTTCGAACGGAAAGTCATCGATTCCGGCATCGAATCGGAGATGAACGCCTCGGTCTATCCTGACCGGGGCTACCTGCGCATCTCCTTCCCGCCGGAGGTCGAGTTCTCCTACAAGCCCTACGCGCTCAAGGAGGAGCTTATCGGCTTCGCCACCCAGTTCGCCGGGCTCGACCTGGGCGTCTCGGGCTTCAACCCTCAATCCTACTATTCCAGCATGGGCACCGGCGTCTTCTACAGCTCACGGATCAAGCTCCTGGGCTACAACCTCAAGAAGCTCAGGGAGATCGGGGCCGAGCTGGAGAAGACGCTCCGTCTCAATCCCCGCGTCAGGGACGTCCGCTTCGTCACCAGCCGCTATTCCTGGTTCAGGAGCGAGACCTTCGAGAACATCCTCAGGATCGACAAGCAGGCCCTGCAGCGCTACGACATCGACCCCCAGTACCTCTATTATCACATCGGCGCTATGCTGCGCGGCGACTTCGGGGCGGTCATCAGGATGATCTTCGAAGGCGAGCAGCTTTCGGTCTCGGTCAAGTTCCCCGAAGCCGCCCTGATGGACGTCCGCAGGCTCCAGGACTCGCTGGTCCGGACCCGGAGCGGCGAATACCTGAGGCTGGGCGAGATCGCCTCGCTCGAAGAGGTCCCGGTGGCCGGTTCCATCGACCGCGAGGACCAGAAGTTCCAGCTCACCGTCATGTGGGAGTTCCGCGGGCCGACCAAGGCCGAGGAACGCTACCGGGAGGCCGTTTACAAGAGCCTCCTCCTGCCGCCCGGCTTTTCGGCGACGCTCGAAGAGCGCTGGGCCATGACCGGGGAGGAATTCGCCCAAGTCCGCTTCGCGGCCGTCGTCGCCCTGCTCCTCATCTTCATGATCCTGGCGGCGCTCTATGAATCGCTGCTCCAGCCGCTGTACATACTTTTCGCCGTGCCGCTCGCGCTCATCGGCGTGTTCGCGGGCTTCGTCGTCGCCCGCTTCAATTTCGATTCCTCGGCCTACATCGGCGTCGTCCTGCTCGGAGGCATCGTGGTCAACAACGCCATCCTGCTGGTAAACCACATCAACCTCAAGCGCGACCGCGGAATGCCGCTCGCCGAAGCGGTCACGGCCGGCGCCCGGGAGCGCGTCAGGCCCATTTTCATGACCAGCGCCACGACGGTGTTCGGCATACTGCCGATGCTGCTCCTCCAAGCCGAGGTCGGCATCAGGCGCCAGATCTGGTCCTCGCTGGCCCTGTGCACGGTGGGGGGACTGACGACCTCGGCCCTGCTCGTGCCCGTCGTCCTGCCGATAATCTACTATTACGGCGAGAGGCTGCGCCTCAGGCGCCGCGCCGCCCGTCGGGCGCGTCAGGCGCAAGCGTCGGCACCTTCGGAAATCATGGATAACCGGATGTCGTGACGGCCGGCATCGAAGCGGTGCGGCCGGAGCGTCGCGTCGCGCGGCCCAAGGTCGTGCGGGCGGCCGGCGTCAGGCCGCTCCTGGGACGCTCCTCGTGCACGCCCAAGCGAGCGCCGCATGCCGCGCTTCACCGGCACATGGATTCACCGGGTCTTCCTCGGGCCGCCTGGCCCGGCGGCCCGCCCCAACGCCATCTGTCTCTGCTCTTTCTTTTCCCGGTAAGTCCGCGGCACGTAGACCTCTTCGCCGGTCACGGGGTCCCGGCCGGTGTGGTACATGCAGGCCGAGCGGGTCATGGGCGTCGGCGTGAAGACTTGGACGCCTTCGACAGGCCTCTCGCCCCGACGCTGCAGCTCTCTGATGAAGACGGCCAGCTCGGCCGCCTCATCCATGGTCGCCCCCGGGTGTGCGACCATGAAATAGTACTTCAAGTGCTGTTTCCGGCCGCCGCAACCTTCGAGGAAAAGCCCACGGAAGGCCTCGAGCTCGCGGCGGCCTCCACCCTTGTTCATCAGCCGAAGGACCCGCGGGGAGACGTGCTCCGGAGCGACCTTGAGCAGCCCGGAAACATGATGGCGGGCGAGCTCCCGGACGTAATCGTCGTTCGCCAGGGCCAGGTCGTAGCGCACCCCGCTCCTGACGAAGACCTTTTTCACCCCGGCCGCCTGCCTCGCCCGGCGCATCAGGTCGAGCAGGAGCCCGTGGCTTCTTCTAAGGAGGCCTTCTTCACCCGTCTTCCCGTCCCGCTTTTCCGCGGCGGCTAGGTCCAGTCCGTACATGTTGGCGGTCGGCCCTCCCAGGTCGTCGATGTAGCCCCTGAAGGCGGGATGCCGCGTGAGACGGGCGACCTCTTCCATTATCGACCCCGGGCTCCGGGAGACGACCCTCTCCCCCTGGTGCAGGGACAGGGAGCAGAAGGAGCACCTTCCGGCGCAGCCCCGGTGCGTCTGGACCGAAAGCAGGCCCATCTCGAGCTCGGGGAAGCCTTCCGGGATGTAGCGCGCGAACGGCAGGCCGTAGGTCCGGTCCAGGTCCGCAGAGCCGTACTCGGGCGCCGGGTACTGGACGACGTACCGTTCGGCGTGGCGCTGGGCGAGGAGCTTCGAGGTCGTGAAGAGGCGCTGGGCCCGACAGAACTCTTCCCTGTCCGAGGCCGCGGCTTCGTAAGAGGGGATTTCCTCCGCGCCTTCGGGCAGGCTGCCCCTTACGACGCACGTCCCCGGGATGCCGTCGAGCTCCCGTCCTTCTTCGAGCCGCCGGGCGATCTCCAGGACCTGCAGCTCGCCCGGTCCGTAGACCAGGATGTCGGCCCGCGAGTCGAGGAGTATGCTTCGGCGCACGGCGTCGTCCCAGTAGTCGTAGTGGGCGAAGCGCCGCAGCGAAGCCTCGATGCCGCCGATCACGACCGGCACGCCCTTGAAGGCCTCCCGGACGCGGTTGGCGTAGACGATGACGGCCCGGTCGGGAAGGCCAGAGACTCGGGCGGCGTGCGGGTCGCGGGCCCGCTCCCGTTTGAGGGGCGTGTAGTTGACGAGCATGCTGTCGATGGAGCCGGAGGTGATGCCGAAAAAGAGCCTGGGCCGGCCGAGCTTGGCGAAAGGCGCGGCGCTCCGCCAGTCCGGCCGCTCGATGACGCCCACGTCATAGCCGGCGGCGTCGAGGACCCGAGCGATGACGCCGACCGGCGACATGGGATGGTCGGCGTAGGGTTCGCCGCTCACGAGAATGACATCGAACCGGCCGCCGTCGTGGGAGATCACGCTCCCTATTCTAACACGGCGGCCGGCGACGGGGCCCTCCCCGCCTCATCTCTTCTTGATCTCGATGGAGCCGCTGAAGCTCGAGATCCTGATCAGCGCCTTGCCCGAGCCCACCGTCCCGCGGATCTCGCGGGGCGAGAGCTTGCCGACGACCTGGATCTCGAAATCGCTGTCGACCGTGCCGCTGAAGGTCTTGGCCTCGAACTCGAAGGCCGAATCGGCCGGGAGCTCCAGCCGGACGTCGCCGCTGTGGGAGCGGAGCTCGTAGCGGCCGCCCTCATATATGCGCCCCCGGTAGCGGATGTCGCCGCTGACGCTCTTGGCGGAAACGCTCCTGGCCTCCTCGACGCCGTCGAACTCGACGTCGCCGCTGACCGATTCCGCCGTCACCGAGCCTTTGACGACGGCGGCCTTGATGTCGCCCGAAACGGTCTTGAGCGCGACGTCGCCGACGATGTTCTCGAGCGTGATGTCGCCGCTCACCAGGTCGCCCTCGAAGCCGGCCGCGCCCCGCACCTCGACGTCGCCGCTAACCGACCGGACCTTGGCCCGGCCGCCGAGCTCCTTCATATTGACGTCGCCGCTTACGGAGTTCACCTCGACCGAAGCGCCGTCCGGGACGACGAGCTTGAAGTCGACCGAAACGTTGACCGAATCCCCGCCCCAGAAGCCTCGCTCCCTGGGGTATCTGGCCTCGATCTTGAGCGTGCCGGCCTCCTGCCTGACCTCGATGGTCACCTTGGCGGCGTCCTCTTTGGCCTTTTCGAGGGAACCGGCCCGGGCCGTTTTAACGGCCTCAATCTTGACCTGGTTCTCTTTCCAGGTCCTGACCTCGATGTCGCCGGAGATGTTGCCGAGATAGACCCGGCCGTCCCTGGCCAGCGGCTCGGTCCGGGAGAACTTCTCCTCGTATTTTTCCGCGGCCCACGCCGCGGCCGTCGTCAGCAACACCAGCGCCAGGGCCGGTCCGGCCCAAGCCATGAACTTCCCGTTTCCACTCTTCATATCTCTCCTCCTTTCATGTCGTATATGATGACCGCCGTTCCCGCGGTCCGGCATCAGAGCTTCCCCAGGCCCGTCCGCTCCGACCCTCCGGACGCGGCCACAGGCCGCAGCGATAGGGCCGAGTCGAGCAGGTTGACCTTATCCATGTAAGCGGCGAGCAGGAAATTCCGGAGCTCCACGTTATCTGGGGCCTGGGCCACCGCCTTCCGGCAGGCCGCGATGGTCCCGTCAACCACGGCCAGGTTCTTCTCGAAGACCTCGACCACCTCCGCCGGGAAATCGCCCTTGGCGGCGGCGAAGGCCTGGCCAAGGGAGCGCACTGCCTGCTGATAATAGCGCTCCGCCTCATCAAGCCTGGCCGTGACCTCGCGGACGCCGCCCTTTCCGACCGAGGCCGCCGCCGGGCCGCCCTTGTCGAGCCGCATCCCGATGAACACTCCGAGGGCTACCAAGATAAAGGCCGAGGCGGTCGCTCCCGCCCATCTGAGCCAGGCGGGGCCCGTCCAGAGCGTCCGTCTCTCCCTCGAAACGTCCCTGCTTCCGGCGAAACCGGGCTCGCCGGCGTTGGAGCGAGCGGCCTCAGCCACGCCTGCCCGGATCCTTTCCCAGACCGCGGCTGAAGGCTCGCCGGCGTCGAGTCCGGCCGCGGCCCCGGCGATGGCTTGGAAGTCGCCGAGAAGGCTGCGGCAGCCGGCGCAGGATTCGAGATGGAGCTCGAGCTCCGCGGCCCGCCGCGGGGCGAGGTCCCCGTCGACGTAGAGGCTGACCAGTTTTCGGGCTTGGCGGCATCTCATGATCGTTGCTCCTTGACCGCTCCGTCCTTTCTTAGGGCGCCGCGGATCCTCATCCGCGCCTTGAAAAGCTGGGACTTGGAAGTCCCGACGGAGCATTTCATTATCCTTGATATCTCCTCGTGCTTGAACCCCTGAACGTCGTGCAGGATGAAAACCTGCCTGAGCTTCGGCGGCAGGCCGGCCAGGGCCCGCTCCAGGGCGCCGCGGAAGTCGCTTTCCGAGTCTTTGGAGCCGGCATCGTCGCTCGGGACCACGGCCTCGACCTCGTCGAGCGTCACGGGCGGGCCGCCGGCGGCCCGCTGCCTCCTGAGCCGGCTGAAGCAGGCGTTGACGGCGATGCGGAAGACCCAGGCCGGGAACGTTACCGGATCTTTGACATCGGTCATGTGCGTGAAGACCTTGATGAAGACGTCCTGGACCAGGTCCTCGGCCTCCGACCTGTTCCCTGTGTAGCGGTAGGCGATGTTGAAGACCGGCTTCTTCAAGAGCAGGTAAACGGCCTCCATGTCCCGGGGCTCGCCCCGGCGGCAGCCGTCCACGAGCTCCGCGAGCCCGGATGTCCCCAGGCCGGCCCAGGAGGAGGGGATGTCTTTGCCCATGGCCGGTCCGTTCACCTGGGACCCCGTCGGCACGAAGGCCGAAAGGGGCTCATCGGGGGAAACCAGGCTGAGTTCGAGGGCGTCCATGTCTTCCACAGCAGTAAGGATGCCCGACAGGCTGAAAAGGTTGCCGTTTTGTCCATCTCTGCCGGCTCCACGGCCGGGGGCCTCCCTGCGTTCATTACATCCCCGGCTCCGCTCCTAGCGATTCTCTTCCTCGACTGCGGTCCTCAGCCGCTCCAGGTAGTCCGGGATGGCGGAGGTGACCCGGTTCCAATTGGGGATAAGGGGGGAGTACAGCGGATCGGCCATGAACTCCGCCCCGGCGATCTGGACGGCCCTGGTGAAGGCCTCGACCGTGACCGCCTCCTGGTGGTAGTCGAAATCCAGGCCGTTGTAGGCAGCGTCGTCGCTGTAGCGCTTGACCTCGTCCTTGGCCGTGCGCATGTAATTGACGACCAGCGTCCTGAGGCCGCTCTCGCTCAGGATGACGCTTTCGACGGCCAGGTTGCGGAAGACCGACTTGGCGATGTCCACGGCCATCTTCATCAGGCCGGTCCGGTGATCCTCCGCCGAAAGGGGTTGGTGCTTGTGCTCGTAGGTCTCGCAGATCTCGGCTTGGCAGATGCGGCGCAGGGAATAGTTGCGGAAGACCTCAGCCAGGGTTTCGACCTCCAGCCCCCAGTCGCCGGGTATGCGGTTTATCCTGGCCAGCTCCGCTATCATAGAGAACTCTCCTGCCAGGATGTAGCGGAAGCTGCTCAGGTAGACCAGGAAGGGCAGGTGCCCGTAGAGCTTTATCAGGCTCTTGACCAGAGGCGTGACGAAAAGCCGTGTGACCCGGCCGTGCATCCTGTCTGTCACCCGGGCGTAGTAGCCCTTGCAGAAGGCGTAGTCCACGCTCGGCGAAGCCACGGGGTAGACCAGGCGGGCCAGAATCTCAGGCGTGTAGTTGACGATGTCGCAGTCGTGCAGAGCGATGACCTTGCTGGCCTCACGGGCCAGGATGTAGCCGTAGGAAAGCCAGGCCGAGCGGCCCTTGCCGTCGCCGCCGGCCGAAAGGTCCCGGGTCTCGAGGACGGCCAGCAGCTCCTCGACGCGCGGCCCCGAGGCCCAGATCACGACGTGGCGCTGGGGCAGAGCCGAGAATATCTCGCGGGCACGGCGGAAGTGGGCCTCTTCGCTGGTCCGGCCCAGGGCTATGACGACCTCGTTCAGGTAGGGTACCTCCTGTAGGTTTGAGATGATGGTCTTGAGTGCCGGCGACTCGAGCTCGGCCGGCGTCACGGGCAGGACCAGGGCGATGGGCCTGTGGCCGCTGAACTCCCGCAGCTCCCGCTCCAGGCGCTCCCGGTCGAACGGCTTGAGACGGTGGAAAGTGGTCAGATTACCCTGATGAAAGTCGCCCATGACGGCCTCCTGTCGTTATTTCTTGGCACGGCTGCGGGAACGCCGGCCCCCTGGCCGCCCCCGCTATCCCTCGACGTGCAGCTTCAGCAGGGCCTTGACGGCCTTGTGCCAGCCGTCCGGTCCTATGCCTTGGGCGTAGAGCAGGCCCGGGACGCTCACGCTCTCGTCGTGGGTGCCGTCGGGCTTCTGCACCAGGACGGCGGTGTCCACCGCGGCGAGCATGGACTCATCGTTCTTGCTGTCGCCGATAGCGGCCGAGACCACCCTGCCGTATGTCTTGGCGAATAACGAGAGCAGCATGCGCACGGCCTTGCCTTTGTCGTTCCCGCCGGTCAGGTGATGGAACCGGCCGCCCTTCAGGATCCGCAGGCCGTATGAAGAGGCTTCCATCTCGAACTCGAGCAAGGTTTTCTCTCCGCCGCCGACGAATGGCTCGTCGTACTCCCGCTGGCGGGCGAGCTCGGCGTCGGCGACCGTGAAGCCGCAGCGCTCGGCGATCTCGTCGGCCGTCATGTCGCCGAAGCCGCGGATCGAAGGGTCGCGACGGTCCCGGAACTCGACCAGGACGCGGCGGAGCACCTCATAGCTCTTGCCGAGCTCCATGACCCGGTAAAGGTCGACGCTCCGAGTGGAAGGGACGTCGACCGGGAAGTATCCGAAGGGCACAAAGACCGCCCCGCCGTTCTCGACTATGAAAGGGTGGCGGTTGTCGAGGGCTCGGCGCCAGAGCTCGGTTTCGGCTCGGGTCTTGCTGGTGCAGAAAATGAGGGGGATGCCGTGCTCCCTGAGGAGTTCGAGCCCCGGGAGCGCGGCCTCGAAAGAATAGGTGCTGTGGTCGAGGAGCGTCCCGTCGAGGTCGGAAAATATCACCAGAACGGACTTCGCCATCGATCACGCCTCATATAATGAAAAACAAAGGGACATCAAAGCCGGCGCGCGGTCTTTTCCCCTATGATACCCGGGCCGGCGCCCCCTTGTCAAAGCAATTTTCCGGCCGGCGGAACAGAGGACGGCGCCTGGGGCTCCCTCCGACGCGCCCATTCAAAGATCCGGTTTCTGCCTGACCCCTTTGCCCGGACGCCGCTCCGGCCCCGCTTGACGCCCCCTGGGGTTCATGCTACCTTCCGGCCTGAGAGGCAAACCATCATGTCATACTTCACGGCACTCCGCCAGTACACGGCCAAGAGGCTGGAGGAGATCGGCTCGGCCGACATCTTGGTCGGCATACCCTGCTACAACAACGAGAAGACGATAGCCCATGTAATCCAGATGGTGACCCACGGCCTCGACAAGCACTACCGCGGCCTGAAGAACGTGATCCTGGTCGCAGACGGCGGCTCGACCGACGACACCCGGGAAGCGGCCAAGGACTTCCAGATCAAACCCTGGCAGGAAAAGATCGTCTCCATCTACCGCGGCCCGGCCGGAAAAGGCACCGCCCTGCGCTCGGTCTTCGAGGCCGCCGAAACCCTCGGGGTCAGGGCCTGCGCGGTGGTCGACGCCGACCTGCGCAGCATCACGTCAGACTGGATAAAAAGCCTGATCAGCCCGGTGCTGGACCAGGGGTACGACTTCGTCGCGCCGGTCTACCTCAGACACAAGTACGACGCCACCATCACCAACAACATCGTCTATTTCATGACTCGGGCTCTCTACGGGAAGAGGATACGCCAGCCCATCGGCGGAGACTTCGCCATGTCACGGAAGTCCGCCGGATACTACGCCGAACAGGACGTCTGGGAGACCGACGTCGCCCGTTACGGCATAGACATCTGGATGACGACCTCGGCCATCACCAAGGGCTTCAGGCTTTGCCAAGCCCATCTCGGTATCAAGGTCCACGACCCCAAGGACCCGGCCCAACAACTGGGGCCGATGTTCCGCCAGGTCATGTGGGTGCTCCTTTCCCTGATGGAGCAGTTCGAGGCCGAATGGAAGCCGGTCCGCGGCAGCGAACCCGTGCCCCTCTTCGGCAACGGGAAGGAGGGCGAACCGGAAGCCGTCAGGGTCGACGTCGGTGAGCTGGTCGACCGCTTCCGGACCGGCTTCGACCAGTTCCACAGCCTCTGGGAGGGCATATTCTCGAAAGAGACCTACGAAAAGATACGGGAAGCGGCCGGCCTCGAGCCGGCCTCGTTCTCCCTCCCGTCCCAGACCTGGGTCAGGATCCTTTACGAGCTGGCGGCCACCTTCCATTCCTGGGCCCGCAACCGCTTCAAGATAATCGAGCTCGTTACCCCGCTCTATTACGGCCGGACGGCCTCTTTCGTCCGGGAAACGGAAGGCCTGACCTCCGCCGAAGCGGAAACCGTCATCGAGCGCCTGGCCGAAGTCTTCGAGCAGGAGAAGAGCTACCTCGTCCGGCTCTGGGACGAGAAGAGCCCTAAGGCCGCCCATCCCTGAGCGGGTCTTTCGGCGGTCGGGTCGGCCTCAACCGGCTTGTACAGGAAAACGGGGGACAGGCACCGATCAAGCATGGCCGGTATGGAGTCGGTGCCTGTCCCCCGTTTTCCCTGTCCCCCGTATTCCCCATCAGCCAATGCACATTGAGAGCGCCGGAAGGAAGAGGACCCCTCCACGTTTTTCTTCAGAGCGCCGGAGTGAACTTGACTCCGTTCAAACCTGATGATAGCCTTTAAATAAGTTGGCAAGAAAACCGGGTTGCGATCAGGCCGCCCCACTGCCCTGCTTGCCGGCTTGGCCGGCATTCGGGATAAGGATAAGCCAAAAGACCCGGAAGAAAGGAGAATGACATGAGAAAACCAATGGTCGCGCTGGCCGTCATCCTGTGCCTCGGCGGCCTCGCCCTGCAGGCCCAGACGGCCGACGGGAAGCGCTGGGAGTTCAGCACCGCCATTTCCTTCGACAGCTTCAGCGGCGGGGAAATGTCCGAGAGTTATTACGCTTGGAACGTGCCTTTCAGGATCGGCGGCTACATCTGGAAGGGCCTGGAGATCCAGCCCGAGCTTATGCTGACCAAGTTCAAGCACAGCGACACCGGCTACCTGCTCAGCGCCAACTTCCTTTACAACTTCGACCTGAAGAAGAAGGGGTTCGTGCCCTTCGTCCTGGCCGGGGCCGGCTTCGGCAACGGCTTCCCCTACGTCGGGATCGTGGAAGGGGACTCGGACACGAAAACCACGCTGTTCAACCTCGGCGCCGGCGTCAAGTATTTCATCGCCCCGTCGGCTGCTCTCCGCATGGAATACCGGTACGCCCGCCTGCACATGAGCTCAGAGGGCTACGGCACGAACTACAACAAGCACAGCCTCTTCGTCGGGGTCAGCATCTTCTTTTAGCCTGGGCTGCATATCGACAAAAGAGCGCCGTCGGGCTTGTTGAGGCCCGCCGCACACGCCGTGTCATAGAACCTTTAATGGCGTCCCGGCGTATATATTATCTTAGCCATATCTCCCCCGAGAGGAGGACCTCATGCCCCACAAGGAAACTATTACCCGGCGCTCGTTCATCGGCAAAAGCGCCGCTGGCCTGACCACGGCCGCCTTCTCGCCGGCGCTCCTCGAACTCCTGCTCAGTTCGACCGGCTGCAGGTCCGGCCCGGCCGGAGCCGCTCCGGACATCATCCTCCCCGACGACATCCTGACCAGGGCCGTTAGCCTGCTCATGGCCAGGGGCGCCGATTTCGCAGACGTCTATGTCGAGCGGGCCGCCTTCGATTCGGTCTTCAGTGACGACCGCAAGATCAACACCACGACCGTGATCGAGAAGGGTGTCGGGCTCCGGGCGGTGAAAGAAGGCCGCACTTTCTACGCTTACACCGACAGCTTCGAGCCGGAGCGCATCTACGAGACGGCGCGCTACGTGGCCGACGCGGCCGCCGCGCCGACGGCCTCCTCGGCGCCCGCGGTCATCGCCCTGAAGCCGCTCTCTTCAACGCTCCAGTTCCCCATCAAGCCGCTGCCTTCCGAGATCGGGGTCGAAGCCAAGATCCAGACCTTCAAGGCCCTGACCGACCGGGCCTGGTCGGCCGACCCGCGGGTCGTCCAGGCGCTCCAGTTCCTGCGCGAGATAATCCGCCAGGTCAACATCGCGACCTCCTCGGGCGGCATCGTCCGCCAGACCCTGGGCCTGACCGAGTTCATCGCCCAGACCTACGTCAAGGGCGCCGACGGCCAGCTCCAGGCGGCCTGGGACCAGCGCGGGGCTTACGCGGGCCGCGATTTCTTCACCGGCGAGAACGCCTTCGAGAAGATCGTCGACGCCGCCGCGGCCAAGGCGCTCAAACTCCTCGAGGCCGTCGATTCGCCGCGCGGGGTCTTTCCGGTCGTGCTCGGTCCGGGCATGAACGGTGTCCTCTTCCATGAATCCTGCGGACACGGCATGGAGGCCGACCTGGTCTTCAAGGGTTCGAACTACAAGGACCAGATCGGCAAGCAGACTGCGGCCAAAGGCGTGACCCTGATAGACGACGGGACCATCCCGGCCTTTCCCGGCTCCTTCGCGTTCGACGACGAAGGCACGCCGTCGGAGCGGACGGTCCTCATCGAGGACGGCATCCAGCGGAGCTATCTCTGCGACCGGATCTGGGGTGATAAGCTGGGCCTCAAGTCGACCGGCAGCGGCCGGCGCCAGTCCTTCCGCCACCCGCCCATACCGAGGATGCGCAACACTTTCATAGACAAGGGGCCCGTCCCGGCTGCGGACATCATCGCCGCCACGAAGCGCGGCCTTTACATAGCCGACGTCGGCGGTGGCGGTCAGGTGGACGTCATCACCGGGAACTTCATGATGGGCGTCGGCGAGGCCTATCTCATCGAGGACGGCAGGATCACGCGGCCGGTCAAGGGCGCGACCATATCGGGCATGGGCATCGAGGCCATGAAATCGATCGACATGGTCGGCGACGACCTGCGGCTCTTCCCGAGCGCCGGACGCTGCGGCAAGATGCAGACGGCCCCGGTCGGCTTCGGCATGCCGACCATCAGGGTGCGCAACATCCTGGTCGGCGGCAAGGGCGAGGCCTGGACCGACATAGAGAAAAAGGCTTGAGGAGGCGAGCTGTGGAATTCAAGAAAGCTTACATGGACATAGCCCGGTTCGCGGTCGAACGGGCGAAGAAGGCGGGGGCGGCCAAGGGCTCCAGAGTCGAGGCCGAGGCCTTCGTCAACGACGTCGAGTCGATCCAGGTGAACGTCAGCCGCCGGGCCGTGGAGCAGATGAACGCGGTCAAGGAGGCCGGCGTGGGCGTGCGGGTCCTCGCAGAGGGCCGAATGGCGTTCGGCTCCACCAACGACCTTTCGCGCGGCGCCGTGGCCGGCCTGGTCGAGGACCTGGTCAAGAAGGTGGTCTATCACACCGCCGACGAGTTCAACGTCATCCCGGGACCTGAGGACGGCGCCGTTTCCTCGGGTATGGAGGGCTTCGGAGACCTGGGCGGATATGACCCTCAGGTGGCCGAAACGCCCGTCCAAGAGAAAGTCCGACGGGCCCTGAGGATGGAAGCGGCGGGCTTGGATTTGAGCCCCAAGATCGCGGGCTCCATGATGGCCGTCTATCAGGATGCCTCCTCCTATACATACCTCGCCAACAGCAAGGGTGTCAGCGGCTGGTTCAGACAGTCTGGCTGCGGCGGCGGCGCTGAGTTCACGGCCGCCGATGGGGACGAACGCGAATCCGGCTCGTTCTCGAAGGGGGTGGTGAAGTGGGCCGATTTCGACCCGGAAGAGGTCGGCCGGAAGGCCGCCGGCAACGCGCTCGAAATGCTCGGCGCCAGGCCCATCGCCTCGGCCGAGATGCCGCTCGTCGTCTCCCCCGAGATCGGGGTCGAGCTCTGGTCGTTCATCGCCGGCATGCTGTCCGCCGACGCCGTCCAGAAGGGCCGCTCGCTCTTCGCCGACAAGTTGGGCGGCGAGGTCGCGGCCAAGGGCTTCACGCTCATCGACGACGGCCGGTTCAAGGACGGGCTGTCGACGGCCCCCGTCGACGGCGAAGGCGTGGCTACCCAGTCAACTCCCCTGATCGTCGACGGCGTGCTTAAAACCTACCTCTACGACTGCTACACGGCCCGCAAGGGGAAGGCCAGGTCGACCGGCAACCACTCCCGAAGCGGCTACAGCACGGCCGGCGGGGTCGGCACGACCAATCTTTACCTCAAGCCGGGGGACGTGGCGCCGGAAGCCATCTTCGCCCGGATCGACCGAGGCTTCTGCCTGACCGTGGTGCTGGGCCTGTTCGCGGCCATCAATCCGGCGTCGGGCGACTTTTCGATCCCCTCGGCCGGGTTCCTGATCGAGAAAGGCCGGAAGACCGCTCCGGTCAGAGGCGTGACCGTCGGCGGGAACCTGTTCGAGCTACTCAAGCGCGTGGACGCGGTCGGCAGCGACCTGACCTGGTTCCAGAGCGTCGGATCCCCGACCGTTTCCGTGAGCCACGTCAAGATCGGCGGCGCGGGGAAATAACGGCTCGGCAGCCCGTCGGCGCCGGCTGCGATCTCCCTTAGAACGGGCCCCACTTCGTCAGAACCGGCGGGATGAGGCTCAGGGCGGCGAAGGCGACCCACATCAGAAGGAGAGGCAGGAGCCACTTAGCCCATTTCTCCCAACGCAGCCCGGCCAGCCCCAGCACTCCCATGGTCACGCCCGAGGTGGGCAGGACCGGGTTGATGTACTCGGCTAGCTGGAAGGCGTAGACGGCCGTCTGCCTGGTGATACCGACCAGGTCGCCGAGCGGGGCCATGACCGGGATGGTCAGGGCCGCCTGGGCCGTGCCCGAATGGATGAAGAAATTGATGACGCACTGGGAGATGAACATGAGCTCGGCCGAGAGCACGGGGTGGAAGCGGGATATGGCGCCGGCCATGCCGGCCAGCATCGTGTCCAGGATGCGCCCGTCGGTGGCCACGATCAGGATGGCCCGGGCCGTGCCGATTATAAGCGCGGCGTTGACCATGTCCCTGGCGCCTTCGACGAAGGCCTGGCCCATCTCGTCCGTCTTGAGACGGCCCAGCAGGCCGGCCAGCACGCCCATCGCCAGGAACACGCCGGCGATCTCCAGGATGTACCAGCGGTACTTCAGGATGCCGAAGATCATGAAGCCGAAGCCGGCCGCGAACACCCAGAGCACCCGCTTCTGGGCGGCGGTTGTCTTCACGGGGGCCTCGGGACGTCCGTTTATCTCGAGCCGTCGGCGCTTTTCCCGGTCCTCCTCGAAGGTCGGGCTGAGCTCCGGGCGGCGCCGGACCCGGGCCGCGTAGCGCATGACGAAGGCGACCACGATGGCCGTCCCGGCCGCCCAGACCGCCAGCCGGTAGCCGAAGCCCGAGTAGAGCGGCAGGCCGGCGATGCCCTGGGCCACGCCGACCGTGAACGGGTTGAAGAAGGCGCCGGCGAAACCGGCCGCGGCGCCCAGGAAGGGGATGGCGACGCCGACGATGGTGTCGTAGCCGAGAGAAAGCGCCAGGGGCACGAAGACGAGGATGAAGGGCATGGTCTCCTCGCACATGCCCCAGACGGCGCCGCCCAGGGAGAACACGACCATGGTCGCCGGGATGAGCAGCAGGCGCAGCGTCCGGCTCTCTCCGAAGCGCACGGCCAGGTTGTGGATGACGGCGCTGATGGCGCCGGTCCTCTGGATGACCGAGAAGGCCCCGCCGACGATGAGCACGATGGCGATGATGGCCGCGGCGTCCACGAAACCCCTGGCCGGAGAAACGAACAGCGCCCCGAGGCCCTGGGGCCTGTTCTCGACGCGATGGTAGGTGCCCGCCACGGGCATCAGGCGGCCGTCCTTCTCGACCCGCTCGTACTCGCCGCCCGGGATGACCCAGGTGGCGACGACGGTAAGCACGACCATGATGTAGATGAGCGCCAGGGTGTGCGGCAGTTTGAGCTTCTTCATCGTGAGCCCCGCTCCACCCTGCCCGAGGCCGGGTCGTAGACGTCCCCGCCCAGAAGCACATGCATAGTGACCCCGCTCGCGCCGAGCTTGCCGGACGCCGTCTTCGAAACGGCGGCGTGGCGGGCGTCGAGCGCCAGCACCTGGCGGTCGCCGAGGACCTCGACCTTGCCGTCTGGCCGTACCAGCACGGCCGCCGGCTCGTCTATGCCCAGGCCGACGAGCTGCGGGTTCTCCAGCACCAGGCTGAGGAGGCGGTTGAAGCGCCGCCGCTTCAGGAAATGCTGGTCGATGATGGCGTTCCTGACGAAGCCCAGTCCGCGGGCGGTGACGATGTTGTCGGCCTCGATGACCGTCCATTCGTCGCCCGGCTCGACCTTGCGCTTCTCGTCGCCCGTGATCATGACCTCGCTCATGGCCGCGGCGCCGGCGCTCGTGCCTCCGATGACGGCTCCGTCCCGGTAGAGCTCGGAGAGCCGCTTGTGGACGGGCGTGTCGAGAAGCACGGCCGTCAGCCGCGACTGGTCGCCGCCGGAGAAGAAGACGCCGCCGGCGTTGTCGAGGATGGACGCTGTCTCGGGCCGGAGCGCCTCTTCGCGGGTGAGGTGGTAGCGGACCACGTCCTTGGCGCCGGCCGCCTCGAGCTCGGCGACCAGCTCGGGCCCGGTTTCCTCGGGCACGCCGCTGGCCATGGTGAAGACCACGACCCGGGACTTGCCGCCGCGGACGGCCAGCTCGACGAACTTTCGCATCACTCCTTCCGGACGGTCGCCGCCGCCGACGGCCAGAATATAGCCCGCGGCCGGCGGAGAAGCCGCGGAACCCGCGGGCCCTCCGGCCTTGCAGGAGAAGGCCGAAAGCGAACCGAGGGCCAGGGCCGCCGAGAGCATCACCACCGCTAAGGTCGAATCACGCTTCATGACTTGGCACCTTTCTTGTTGTTATCGCCCGGACCGACCCGAGCTTCGCGTCCGGCCGTCGGTCGGCACGCGGGCAAGCCGGGGGACTCTCTCCACTCGTCCTTCGACGGCTCAAAGCTTTCCGGCGCCTTATCCCCGCACTTAGCGGAACTCCTTATCGACGATCGTTATCCTCCCGGGGTAGCGGATCTCGCCCAAAGGCGTCGTCACCGTGGGCAGGGCGTCCAACGAAAGGCGCGACGCGCCTCCCTGGCGGCCGCCGATGGCCAGGGCCAGCTCGACGAGCCTGTCGTAGCCGTGGCTGCCGAAGAACTCGTAGAGGTCGAGGCTGAGGCGCAGCGAAATGGTCGCGGCCTGGCCGGTGCCGGGGATCTCGACCGGCTCGGCGATGTCGCCGTAGACGGTCGGCTGCCCGTCGATGAGCAGTCGGGATTCGAAGCCGCTCAGAGTCGCCGTCGTCTTCGTCGTCCCGCCGGTGCCGTCATTGGGGTTGACCGCCAGGACGTCGAGGATGAACTCGGCCGAAAGCTTCCTGGAGTTGAAGGCCTGGAAGAGGCGCGCTCCGTCCTCTATGCTGAAATCCGCGAGGCCGGCCTTTCCGGCCAGCGGGATCCCCGCCAGCGAGAAGCCGCGCACGCCGCCCAGCTTGAACCGCAGGCGCTGCAGGTTGGCCAGCGCCCCGGCGATGTCCGTGAGCGCCGCGCAGCACTGGAGCAGGAGCACGGCCGCCAGGACCGCGGCCATGGTCGCGAGAGGTCTTTTGGCCATGTTCCAGTCCCTTTCACTTATCGCGGCCTGGGTCGAGGGGCGGCGCGCCGGAAGCCTGAAAGACTGCCGCGCTGAACCTCGATCCCGGTTCCGCCCTGTCGCGGACCGCGGCGATTTCCTTTGAAACGGAAGGTGGGCGTGCCGGGGAACCGGCTCTGACCCGGGAGCTTTGACCGAACATTTCCTGCCTCACGCTCGGCCTATTCTAAGAGAAAAGAAGCTAGATGGCAAACGCCGGCCCGAGGGACCTCCGCGGGTAATTCAACATGCCCGGACGGGACTGAAGATGGTCAGTCCGGGCGGTCGGGCTTGCGGACCGAAGCCGGGGAGGGCTTTCTTTTCAGGATAGTCCGGATCTTAGCTTCCATGTCGCCGGAGTGCGAACCTTCCCAAAAGACCCGGCCGCAGCCGGGGCAGAGCGCGAACTTTTCGGCCTGCTCCAGGACGAAAGGCGTCACCAGGTTGCGGGCGCGGGAGCGCGGGATGGCCTTGAGCTCGAGGTTGCAGACCAGGCAGCGGGAGTGGGGCCGGACCTCCTCCCAGAGGTCGAAGGCGTCGAGGACCTGTACCACCTGGTCGTCCCATTTCTGGCTGTCGATGAACAGGCGGCCGGGCCGCCGCCTGTTCTTCTCGATCAGGCCGGAGTCTCTGGTCAGGAAGACGCGATTCTCGCGTCGGGCGATCTCGAGCAGGTCGGCGTCCGCGGCCCGGGAGAAGTAGAGGACGTCGAAGCCCAAGACGCGCAGCCACTTGGCCAGCCGGCCGAGCATGCAGTCAGCCAGGAATCTCATCGGCGACTCACTCCGGCGGCGCGGGCCGCGGCGGCCGTCGCGAGAGAGAGCCGGCCGGGCCAAAAGGGAGAAAGTTAGTCTCCTCCCACCCGCCGGTCACGTTCAAAGCCCCAGGAAACGGACGCTCAGCCCTGAAACGAATATCACCAGACCCGCCAGCGCGTGGGAGTAGCGCTCCAGCCGGCCGAGCCGGACGAAGCGCAGGCCGTAGGATGAAAGGGCGATGATCGTCAGCATGGTCGCGATCGTGGCCAGGCCGAAGGCCGAGGCCACCAGCACGACGCCGGCTGTGCTGTGCCTGGCGGCCGGGTACATCACGAGGGGAATGAGCGGCTCGCACGGCCCGAAGACGAAGATGGTGAACAGGACCCAGGGGGTGATGCTCCTTTTTTCGCTTTGTTCGGCGCCGTGCACGTGGAGGTGCTCGGCGCTTTCATGGGTATGGACGTGCTCATGCGCGACGCCCTCGTGAAGATGGACGTGGGCGTGCGGCCGGGACCGCCAGGCGCGGCGCAGGCCCCAAACGAAATAGGCGAAACCGAAGCCGATGAGGAGCCAGGCCGCCAGCTCTCCCCGGGCCGATTCGACGCCCTCGAGCTGGGCGACGGCGATGCCGAGCGCGATGCCCAGGAAGCCGAGAACGACCGAGCTCAGGATGTGGCCCAGGCCGGCCAGGAAGGACACGAACAGGGTCTTGCGCAGGCTCCATCGCCTGGCCCGACTGATGACGATGAACGGAAGGTAGTGGTCCGGGCCGATCACGGTATGGATGAAGCCCAGGGAAGCGGCCGTCGCGGCCAGGACCAGGATGTCTCGCTCCAATATCAGCTCCTCAGGCCGGGGGAAAATGGATGGTGGACGGTAGGAGATTCGAACTCCCGACCTCAGCGTTGCGAACGCCGCGCTCTCCCAGCTGAGCTAACCGCCCACACGTAACGTTCAAATTACAGCGATCGGCATCTAAATTTACCACTTTTCCCGTCGTTTTTAAATAGGGGACAGTTTACTCATTCACCTATTTTTGAGACATAATCGGCCTAGCTAGCGTCAATATTCCATATGGTGCAAGCCCCCGCAGGCTGATTCAGCCGTGGAAGAGTCCGAAAACCGGATCGTCGCACACTGACCTAACACGAAACAAGGCATTCTGCGCTTGGAGCCGAAGCTATGGGACGTTTCGCCCGAGTAGTTGTTCCCGGAGTACCCCATCACGTCATCCAGAGGGGAAACCGAAGGCAAACGGTCTTTTTTCATGAGGGCGATAAAAAGCTATACCTTAGCCTGCTGGGATACAATTGCCGAAAGGAAGATGTCCGCATCTGGTGCTATTGCTTGATGGATAACCATGTGCACTTGATAGCCGTGCCGAGGAAAAGCGAAAGCCTAGCGAAAGCCATCGGGGAAACGCATAAAAAATACACCTGGATTATAAACTTCCAGAACAACTGGAAGGGTCATCTCTGGCAGGAGAGGTTCCATTCCTACGCCATGGATGAGGAGCACCTGTACCTGGCAGTTAGATATGTGGAACTGAACCCTGTCCGCGCGCGCGTCGTGAGAGAAGCCGAGGATTATCCCTGGTCCAGCGCACCGGCGCACATTCTCGGCAAGGCAGACCGACTGCTAAGTCCGTTCTACCTTACGGAGAGAATTAAGGATTGGCGCGCTTACCTGCGGGAGGGCTTGGAGGCGGAGGTTAGCGAGGTCTTTAGAAAACACGAGAACACCGGCAGGCCGTTGGGAAACGAGGATTTCCTGATCAGGTTGGAAAAAATCACGGGCAGGGTTTTGCGAAAACGGAAGGCAGGCAGGCCGAAGAAGGCCGTGGGGGAAATTAGGTGAATTAGTTAACTGTCCCCTTTTTTGACAGGGAGAAGATGTAGGCGGCTTCGAGGACGGCGAAACCCGCCACGATGTACATGACCAGGCTTGCGCCGCCCAGCGCGATGCCGAGCAGCACGACCGTGACGAAGAAATCGCGCCGGAAAATGAAAGCCGTCCTGGCCGCGACGCGGTCGATGAAGCTCAAATCGCGCCTGCTGACGGGCGCCGCCTGGATCTTTTCGGCGACCAGGTAGGTCCTGCTCCCGATCCTCGTTTTCCGGGTGAGACTGATCAGGCTGGGGTAATAGACGGCCATCGCCAGGAACAGCATGCCCAGCAGGACCAGATAGACGACGCTCCCTCGCGACCGGTAAAGGCCGACCGCAAGCCCGGAGAAAAAGGCGACATAAGTGACCGCGTCCACGATGACGTCCACCTTGCCGCCGAGGGCCGAGCTGCGGTGGGTCAACCTAGCCAGCTCCCCGTCGCAGCCGTCGATGATCGAGGAGAGCTCGAACAGGACCGCCCCGAGCAGAAACGACCAATAGCCCCTGCCCCGGCTTACGGACCAGCCGCCGGCCAGGCCGAGGGCCAGGGTCACCAGGCTCATCGAAACCGGCCGGATGCCAGTATCAGCTATGAGCCTGGTTATGAACAGGGATATGTGCCGGTTGAAGTGCCGGGCGATAAAACCGTCCTGGGGTTTGCGACCGGTCTGGAGGATGGCCTTTGTCGCATTTCTGACCGCGGCAGGCGAATCCAACTTTATAAGGAAAGCTCCGCCGGCGCCCCTCCTTTCCACGGGCAGGCCCGACATTATCCGCATAATCGACGGCAGGGCCGATCCAATCTCCGCCTGTCGACCGGCCAGGGCATCTACCACCCTCGGAACGGCCCCGGCAGAACAGAGCGCCAGACTGCCACCGGCCTCCTCAGAGCCGCTTTCGATCTTCCCGCTGCCACGGCCGCCACCATTCTTTGCGCTTGCCTCGCCGCCGCCGTCCGCGACGATGAGCAGGTTAGCCGCTCCGGCCCCTTGTCTCAGCTCGATGTCTTTCAACAGGCCCGGGTCGAAGACGCTCTCCCCATCGATGAGCCAGAAGGGGCCGCCGTCAGACGGCACAAGGCCGGAGCTAACGAGCTCCGAGGCCCGCGCGTAGGCGATATCGAGCCCCCGGCCAGCGACCCGTTTGTCGGCCCTGATAGAAGCCGCAAGCGCCTCCTCGCCCGCCGTCCCGTTCCCGACCAGGACAAAGCGCCTTACCCCGGCCCCGGACGCGGCCAGCACCGCCCTCATCAGGACGGACAGGCCCAGGATCCTCTTGCCCGAGTTTCCGCCGAGCAGGACGAGGGCTCGCTCAACCGCCATTCGCGTTGTTCTCCCGCTTCAGGCGTTCCTTGCCGGCCACGATCAGGATGACCGCGACGCCCGCGAACAAGACTTTCCTGATGCGCCGCACGACACCCAGGGTCAACCCGACGGCCGACGAGTAGCGCACCATCCTGGCCACCAGCAGGTGGGCCCCCTCGGCCACGCCCCACTGGCCCGGCATCAGGAAGAAGGCGGTGTTCGAGATCACCACGAAAACGGAAATGAACAAGACCTTGGCCCAGTTGGTCGGGACCTCCAGGGCCCTGAGTATGACATAAACTTCGACCGCCCCTAGGACGCGTCCGGCAAGATGCAGGCCCCAGGCCGCGACGAGCTTCAGCTTGGACTGGCCGAACAGGGAGCGCATGTTGCCGTCGAGCTCGCGCAGGATGTCCTCCCGCTCCAGGAACCACTTCCGACCGCCGGGGATGACCGGCGCCAGCTTCTTCAGCAATGGGTAAATCCCCTGGAACTGAAGCACGACCAAGGTGATGATGCCGGCCGCGATGGCCCCCAGCACGACCGTGGACGGCGTCCTGACGGCCTGGGGTACTTTGAGCCGCTGGACCGAGATGAGCAGGCCGGCCGCCAGAAAGAACAGCGAGGCCGTGTACTCGATGGTCTTGTCGAAGACGACGCCGGGGATGCCCTGCTGGAGGGGAACATATCTCTTTATGATCACCGCCCGGGCCGCTTCGCCGCCCATGTTGGCCGCTGGCAGGAGCGTATTCAGCCCGTCGGCGATGAGCTTGGCCCTGAAAAGCGCCCAAAGAGGGACCGGCTGGAACGTCCTCTGGATGAGGGACCAGGCCAGCGCCTGCAGGAAAAGCCAGCTCACTCCAAGCAGGCAGACGACCAGGAACCAGGCCCCCACCCGCGAGAAGTTCTGGATTATGACTCCCAGGCCTATCTTCAGGACGAGGATGATGAAGATGACCAAGCCGACCAGGCTGAGGCCGTATCTTACGAGCCGTTTCTTGCCGTTGTCGTTCATCGGATCAGGATGCTGGTTCTCTCGGATTCGCTCGAGAAAGTCCGCCGGTCATCTGATGGCCCATCATCCACCCGCGACCTTCCCGGGCTTGCCCGGCTCCCGCGCCCGGCCCAGCGCCCGTTCGGCTTTTCTCAGGGCCGCTTCGTCATCAACGTCCATCCAGAAGCAATCGCCGATATCCAGTGCGAACGCTTTGCCCCGGGCGGCCAGCTTACGCACCCCGCCGGTGAGTGACGCATCGCCCTCCTGCCGACTGAGCTCCAGGCTTTCGAGCAGGCCGCGGGTGCAGAGGAAGGCGCCCGTATCATAGGCGTTGTACCTCTCGAGCGACTTGCCGATGGCCAGGATGCGGCCGTCGCTCACCATGACCTTGGTGACGTCGACCTCATCTATGAAGGGGTTGCCGCCGATGCGGCGGTCCACCGCCAAAATAAGGCCGCCTTCGCCCGGGTCGGCGGCCAGAAGACGGCGGACTATCTCCGGGGAGAAGATGTGGTCGGACATGAGCAGCAGGAAGCGCTCGCCCACCAGGTCCGCAGCCTTGAGAACGGAGAGTCCGTTCTCCCGGCGCCATTCCTCGTTGAACACGGTCGCGATGCGCAGGCCCGTCCTCCCGGCGAGCCCGTCGACATAGGCTTCGACCCGTTCCCGCTCGTGGCCGGTGACGACGACGAACTCCCCGACCCCGGCCTCAGCCGCGGTCCCGACCACCCTCTCTATCAGGGCGCGGCCGCAGACCTCGAGCAGCGGCTTGCTCGGCGCGAGCGAGGACAGCCTGGAGCCCAGGCCGGCGGCGATTATCAGACATCTTTCTTTCTTTTCGCTCATGCCCTGCGCTTCTCGGTGCTCCTGTCAGCCTTCCCCCCTCGTTGCGCATGACCGTCCCGCCTGTAATAAGAAGGCAATTTTAGTCCAAAGCGGCGGGAAAAGCCAATACCCGATGGACACATGTGCCGGCCGGCCCTCAGACCAGCCTGACCTCGTGCTGCCCCCTGACCAGGCGGCCGATGACCCAGGCCCTGTGCCCGAGCTTGCCGAAGAGCCTGACCGCCCTCCGGGTGTCGGCGGCCGCGACCACGGCGACCATCCCCACTCCCATGTTGAAGGTACGAAACATCTCGCGCTCCCCGACGCCGCCCCGGGCCTGGAGCCGGCGGAAGACAGCGGGGACGGGCCAGGAGCCCCTGTCTATCTCGACGCCCAGGCCGACGGGTATGACACGCGGTATGTTGTCGTAGAAACCGCCGCCGGTGATGTGAGCCAGGGCCTTTATCCTGACCGCCTTCATGGCCCTGAGGACGGCCGGCGCATAGATGCGCGTCGGCCGGAGCAGCTCCCGCCACAGGCCGGCCTTGACCTCTTTCTCTGAAAACACCTGGCGCGCCAGCGAGTATCCGTTGCTGTGGAGCCCGCTCGAAGCGAGGCCGATCACCGCGTCGCCGTGGCGGCAGGCGCGGCCGTCGATGACCCGCGCCTCGTCCACCAGACCGACGCAGAAACCGGCCAGGTCCCACTGCGACTTCGCGTAGAGCCCGGGCAGCTCGGCCGTTTCCCCGCCGATGAGGGCGCAGCCCGCGAGCCTGCAGCCGCGGACGATGCCCTTCATGACCTCGGCCAGCATCTCCGGCCTGACCCTGCCCACGGCGATGTAATCGAGGAAGAAGAGCGGCTCCGCGCCCAGGACGACGACGTCGTCCGCCGACATGGCCACGAGGTCGATGCCGACCGTGTCGTACTTTCCGACCAGGTCGGCGATGAGCAGCTTGGTCCCGACGCCGTCGGTCGAGGCCACGAGCAGCGGCCGCTTCAAGCCGCGCAGCCGCGGCCGGAACAGGCCGCTGAAGCCGCCTATGGAACCGACGACCTCGGCCCGCTCCGTCCTGCGGACCATGGGCTTGATCAGGCTGATGAAGCGGTCGGCGGCGTCGATGTCGACACCGGCTCTTTTATAAGTCGCTCTGGGCATTGTCATCTCCATTCCGCGGCGGTCCGGAGGCCCGGACCCCCTCTCGGCTTTTCCAGGGAACTTTATAGCATTAGCGCTTTCCGTTGGCAACCTCTGAGCAGACGGTCGGGTTGACAAACGTCCTTTTTTGTTTTAACCCTGGAGCGACATGGAATCCGCGGCGAGGCACGTCCCATGAAATTCAGCCTCATCGAGCTTCTCATAATCGGAGCTTACCTCCTGTCCATGGCCCTGGTCGGCGTCCTCGTGCGACGGCGGGCCACCAAACGGCTCGACTCCTATTTCCTGGGCGACCGCAACGTCCCCTGGTGGATGCTCGGCCTTTCCGGCTGCTCGAGCTACATCGACATCGGCGGCACCATGGCCATGGTCGGCGCCCTGTTCTACCTCGGCCTCAAGGCCATGTGGGCCACCCACATCTACTGGGGCTGGTTCATGATCTGCTTCTACATGGCCTTCCAGGCCCGCTGGATACGGACGTCCGGCGTCATGACCTTCGCCGAGTGGAACCGGACCAGGTTCGGGGACACACGGGACGCCGAGGCGGCCCGGCTGGCCGCCGCTGTTTTCCTGCTCGTCCTCATGGTCTGCAACCTGATGTACATGTCGGTCGGCATCGGCAAGTTCGCAGAGGAGTTCCTGCGCCTCGAGCGCTGGCAGGCCACGCTCGTCATCCTGTCCGTGGTCGGCGTCTACGTCACGCTCGGCGGCTTTTTCGGCGTCATAGTCACCGACATCATCCAGACCGTGTTCATCGCCGCGGGCGCCGTGCTGCTGGCCGCGGTGGCCTTGGCGAGCGGCGGCGTCGAGGCCGCGGCGGCCGTCAAGGACCCGGCTTGGTTCAGCCTGGCGCCGGCCTGGAAGCTCTGGCCGGGCTTCGCCGCCTCGACCCCGGCCGCCTACCTGCACTTCCAGTGGCTTGGCCCCGTCCTCATCTCCGGCTTCGGCTGGATGGTCTTCCGGCTTCTGGCCGGGCCTAACGTCTGGGATTTCCAGTTCTTCCTGACCGCCCGCAGCCCGCGCGACGCCCAGCTCGCCGGCGGCATGTGGACCGTGGGCTACACCCTGCGCTGGGTCATCGGCTGCGCCTTTCTCGTCCTCGGCATATCCTATTTCGGGGGCCAGGCGGGCTTCGACGCCGAGAAAATAATGCCCCTCGTCCTGCTCCGGCTGCCGGCCGGGCTGCGCGGCCTGTTCGTCGCCGTGCTCCTGGCCGCCCTGATGTCCACCCTGAGCGCCATGATCAACGTCACGAGCTCGGTCGTCACCAACGACTTCGTCAAGCGGTACTTCGCGAAAGGGCTCGGCCAAAAAAAGCTGGTGCGGGTCGGGCAGGCGGCCTCGGTCGTAGCGCTGGCCCTGGGCTTCCTGTTCAGCCTGGCCTTCAGCGACATCGTCACCGCCTGGGAAGTCATGATCTTCGTCGTCGTCACGGTCATCCTAGTCCCGGCCACCCTGCGCTGGCACTACTGGCGGATGAACGCCCGGGCGTTCGTCATCGGCATGGCCGCCTCGGCCGCCGCGGTCGTCCTGCGCCTGATCTTCCTGCGGGACCTGGCCGGACCTTACACGCTGGCCCTCGACGTCGGGCTGTGCCTCGCGGCCACGCTGGCGGCCGTGCGCTTCACGAGGCCGACCGACATGGACATCCTGGTCGAATTCTACTCCCGCGTCAGGCCGTTCGGCTTCTGGGGGCCGGTCAGGCGGGAGGCGGTCAGGCGCGGCCTGGTCCCGGCCGGGGACAGACAGCCGCTCTTCGACGTCCTGAACGGGTTCCTGACGGCCGGCTTCCAGTTCTCGCTGGCGCTCATCCCCTTCACTTTCTTCCTCGGCCAAAGGCGACAGACGATATTCTGGGCCGCGGCGGCCCTGGCCATCGGCGGCATCCTCTACTTCACCTGGTACAGGACCCTGCCGCGCGCGGAGACCTGAACCGGAGGCACGCTTCAATGCGCAAACCGGCTGTGCATCTGATCTGCAACGCCCATCTCGACCCGGTCTGGCAGTGGCGCTGGGAAGAGGGCGCGGCCGAGGCCCTGGCGACCTTCAGGACGGCCGCGGACCTGCTGGAGGAACACCCGAAGCTCGTCTTCTGCCACAACGAAGCCTGGCTCTACCAGCAGGTCGAGCGTCTCGCTCCTGAGCTTTTCCTCAGGATCCGGAAGCTGGTCAGGGCCGGACGCTGGGCCGTGGCCGGGGGCTGGTTCCTCCAGCCGGACACGAACCTGCCCTGCACCGAATCGCTCGTCAGGCACATCGTTTTCGGCAGGCGCTACTTCAAGTCCCGGTTCGGCAAGACGCCGGTCGCGGCCTACAACTTCGACTCTTTCGGCCACAGCGGCGGCCTGCCTCAGCTTATGCGGAGCGCGGGCTTCAGGATGTACATCCACATGCGTCCGGGCCCGGAAGACCTGCGCTTGCCCGCCGACCTTTACGTCTGGGAGGGGGTCGACGGCAGCCGGGTGCTCGCCTACCGGCTTGAGGTCGGCCTCTACCACACCGAACGCGACAACATCGAAGAGCGGCTGGACGCTGGAGTGGCTAAGGCCTTGGAGCTCGGACGCGACGTCGCCGTTTTCTGGGGGCTCGGCGACCACGGCGGCGGGCCGACCCGGCGCGACCTGGCCCTGATAGACCGCCGCATGGAGCTGGAGAAACGGGTCCGCGTCATCCACAGCACGCCGGATTGTTTTTACCGGGCCGTGGCGCGCCTCGAGCCCGAGCTCGCCGTGCACCGCGGCGACCTGCAGCGCGTCTTCACCGGCTGCTACACGTCCCTTAGCCGGCTGAAGCGGCGCTCGCGCGAGAGCCTCGGCCTGCTCGTCCAGACCGAGGCCTTGAGGGTCACGGCGGCCATGGCGGGCCAAGCCCGTTACCCGGGGAAGGAACTCGAAGAAGCCTGGGCCGGGCACCTGTTCAACGATTTCCACGACATCATCACCGGGACCTGCGTCGCGCAGGCCGAGCAGGACGCCCTCGACCTTTACGGCTTTGTCGCGGAGAAAGCCCGGCGGCTTCGCCTCGAGGGTCTGGCGGGCCTCTGTTCCGGCAAGAAGGGCGACGGGAGGCTCAACCTGGCGGTCTTCAACGCCAACCCGTCGCTCGGCCGGGCGCCGGTCGAGGTCGAAGTGATGTCGGATTACAGGCCGTTCTGGAAGGGAGACAAGGCGCTGAGGCTCACGAAAGGCGACGGCTCCACTGTACTGTCGCGGGAGGAGCCGGCCAGGCCGCTTCTGCCTTTCCACGACTGGCGGCGCAAGCTCGTCTTCATCGACGAGCTGCCGGGCGTGGGGCTCGCGGGCTACCGCGTCGAGGCCGTGGCGGCGGGCAAGAGCGACGCGCGGGGCCGCGGCCGCGTGCGGGTCGCCGGCGGCCTCCGTCTTGGGTTCGACCGCTCGAAAGGGCTTGTCAGCAAACTCAGGGCCGGGGGCGGCGGCCAGGCGCTGGCCGGCCCCCTGCTCGAACCCGTGCTCGTCCAGGACAGGGCCGATTCCTGGGGGACGGCGACCGGCGCCTACCGGAAAATCGCGGCCCGTTTCAAGCGTTTGAACGGCCCGGTCGAGGTCGTTTCCGGCCCGGTGCGGAGAGTCCTCAGGACCGTCTCCGTTTCGGGCGCCGACAGGGTGATAACCGACCTATGTTTATACCCCGACTGGCCGGTCCTCGACTTCAGGCTGCGCGTTTTCGTTTCGAGGCCGCGCACGAGGCTGAAACTGATGGTGCCCACGGTTTTTGACCGCGAGAGCGTCCTGGCGGAGGTCCCGGGCGGCGCGCTGGAGCGTCCGGCCGACGGAGAGGAACATGTCCACGGCCGCTGGCTCTTCCTCGCGGGACGCGCGAGCGGACGCGAGACCGGACTGGGCATTGTCCACTCGGGCTGCCCGGGTTTCGACTTCAGAGGGGGCGAGCTGCGGCTCTCCGTGCTCCGGACATCGGCCTATTGCCACGAACGTGGCCTCGACCTCGACCGCGTGCTCGAGCCGGAGTTCGCTGACCTGGGCGGCCACGAAATCCGGGTCCTGGTCATGACCGGGAAGCCGGACGAGGTCCTGTCCGGCCTCCCAGGGTTGGCGGACTATCTCGACCGGCCTCCGTTCGCGCTGGCGCTGCCGTCGTCGGCGTTCGGAGCCGCTCCCGACCGGGCCGAGTTCCTCCGCCTGTCGCCGCCTTCGGTCCGACTGCTCGCCTTCAAGATGTCGCCCGACGGAAAAGCCCCGCTCATCAGGCTTCAGGAAAGCGTCGGCCGGTCCTGTGCGGCCGAGTTGACGCTTCCCGCTCCCGGCGGCAAATTCCGTCTTGCCTTCAGGCCGTTCGAGCTCAAAACACTTTTGCTGGTCGACGGCTGCCTCGAAGAAACGCGACTGGTTTGAATTCGCGGTGCCTGGTACCGGTCAATAAACGCAGTTGCGGGCCTCTTCGGCGTAGGCCCGGATAAGTTCCAGGTCGGCGTCGAAGAAGTGGTCGGAAGGCGACAGGATGTAGGCGCCGTCGCGGCCGGCCGCCTCGAAGCACCTCCTGACCTCCCGCCTCGTGTCTTCGGGCTTGCAGCCGACGAAGAAGTGGAACTGGTCGAAGCCTCCTATGAAGCAGACCCTGTCGCCCAGCCTGCGGCGCGCTTCCGCCAGGTCCGTGTCCCCGCCCATGGCCGGCGGCGTGAAGGTCTCCATGGCGTCGGTGCCGGTCGCAGCCACGAGCTCGAGTATGGCCATCATTCCCCCGCAGGTGTGGTAAACGACGCGCTGGCCGGCTTCGTGGGCCAAGCGTATGAGCTCCGCGTCGTAGGGAGCGACGAACCGCTCGAAGATCTTGGGCGAGATGACCGATGACGAGGCGTCGCCGCCGCCGTGCTCTATGAGGTCGAAGCGCGCGCCGAGAAGCGAGCGGACGAACACTTTCTTCCGTTCCATCAGCACCCCGAGGAAGTCATGGACCCAGGCCGGGTCGTCGTAAGTCGCCAGGATGAGGTTCTCGATGCCGTAGAGACAGGCGGCGTCCTGCCAGCAGCCGGGCTGGCCGTAAATATCGAAATAACAGATGGTTCCGCGGACCATGCCGCGGTCGCCGAACCCCTCTGCCAGCCGGTTGACGGCCTCGACGTCGCAGAGCGGCGCCGGCGCGTAACGGGCGATGAGGTCGATATCGGCCTTGTCCTTGACCAGCCTTTCGGCGACCCAGGAGGTGTACTCCGAGCTCTGGATGACGGTCGTCAGACGGCCTCCCGGCGTGTGGATGGTGTAGCGCGCGGTCCGGTAATCCGGGTCCGGGAGCGGCTCCGTTTCTATCCGCCACTCGTCCGAAACGACGCGGGCCGCCTCCATCGGGTAGTCGGGCGAGTGGCCGGGGTCGAGGTAATGGCCCCGGGAAGCATCCGGTTTGTGGATGTCTACCCAGAGTATCGGGTCGAGCCCGAAACGGTCGAAGAATTCCTGGGTCGAGGCCCCGGCCAGGTATTTCTTGAGGAAGTATGCCTGGACGTGATGGGTCGTGACCGGCAGCCGGTCGGGCTTACGGCGCCCGAGCGCGGCCAGGAACCGCTCCCTGGAATTCACGGGCTGATCCTCGACCATGGGCAGTCCCATATCCCTCTCTTCATCTTCTCCCTCGCGGCTCCTCTCCCGGCTCCTGATTGTAGAGGAAAAAATAGGCCGTTGTCCAATCCCGGGCACCGGAGGCCGGCATCCCCGTTACTGTATCCCTTCGTCCTGCGGACCATCACAGGACTGGCGATGCCTCCGCACCGGAATACCCATATTGGCCTTCTGTGAATTGAGCCCCGACCGGCACGGGGCGCGCCGGAAGCCTAAGAAACGATGATGATGGCTTCTCCGGCCACGGCGTCGAACCGGCAGACCTCATAGCAGGAACGGCACTTGATGCACTTGCTCGGGTCGAGGTTGTGAGGTTGGGACCGCGGGCCTTTGATGGCTCCCGTGGGGCAGACCCTGACGCACGCCTGACAGCCGGTGCAGCGCTCCGGGATGATCCGGAAGGTGATCAGCTCCCGGCAAACGGCCGCGGGGCAGCGCTTGTCGACCACGTGGGCTATGAACTCCGACCGGAAGTAACGCAGGGCCGTGAGCACCGGCAGCGGGGCGGTCTTCCCCAGCCCGCAGAGCGAGCTGTCCTTGACGATATTCGCGAGCCTCTCCAATCTGGCCAGGTCCTGCTCGTCGGCTTTGCCCGCGGCGATCTTGTCGAGGAGCCCGAGCATATGCCTGGTTCCCACCCGGCACGCGACGCACTTGCCGCAGGATTCGCTCTGCACATAGGACAGGAACACCCGGGCGGCGTCGACCAGGCAGGTGTCCTCGTCCATCACCAGTACGCCGCTCGAGCCCAGGATGGAACCGGCGGCTTCGAGAGCTTCATAATCCAGCGGCGTTTCGGCCCTGCTACCCGGCAGCAAGCCGCCTGAAGGGCCTCCCGTCTGGACCGCCTTCAGGCCCTTCTTGCCCGACAGGCCGCCCCCGATGTCATAGATCAAAGCCGACAGCGTGGTCCCCATGGGCACCTCGGCTATCCCGGCGTTGACGACCTTCCCGGTCAGGGAGACCACGACCGTGCCTTTGCTCTTTTCGGTCCCTACCGTGGCGAACCGCTCCGCCCCGTCCGCTATGATGACCGGGACCGCGGCCAGCGTCTTGACGTTGTCGATGACGGTCGGCCGGCCCCACAGGCCTTTTTCCGCCGGGTACGGCGGCCGGGGCCGGGGCATGGGTCTGCCTCCCTCGAGCGAGCTCAACAGGGCTGTCTCCTCCCCCGAAACGAACGTCCCGCCGCCCTCGTAGACCTCCATTTCCAAGTTGAATCCGGACCCGAGCAGGCCCTGGCCTAAATAACCTTTCTCGTAGGCCTGCTCCAGGGCGGTCCGAAGCCTTTTGACCGCCAGGGAATACTCCGCCCGGCAGTATATGAACGCGCGCCCGGCGCCCGCCGCGTAGCCGAGCAGGGCCAACCCTTCAACGACCGTGTGCGGGTCGGCTTCGAGCAGGCTGCGGTCCATGAAGGCGCCCGGAGCGCTCTCGTTGGCGTTGCAGACAACGTATTTCTCATCGGCCGGCTGCCTGCGGCAGACATCCCACTTTTTCCACGTGGGGAAACCGGCGCCACCCCGGCCGCGCAGGCCTGATCGCCTGACTTCCTCGATGACCTGCTCCGGGGTCATCGAAGACACGGCCTTGCGCAGGGCCCGGTAACCGCCCGCGGCTTCATAATCGGAGATGCTTTCGGGGTTGACGAGTCCGCAATTCCGCAGGACAAGCCTTTTCTGGCGGCTGTAAAAAACGAGGTCCTCATAGCGCGGCACGGCCTCTTTGGTCACCAGATGCCGATAGAACAGGCGGCTGACCGGCTTGCCCTCGGCAAGATGCGATTCGGCGATCTCGCGGGCGTCCCCGGGCTTCACCCGGCAATAAAAGACGCCCTCCGGTTCGACGACGACGACGGGGCCGACCTGGCAGAAGCCGTGACAGCCGGTGAAGCCGACTTCCACGCGGTCCTGAAGTCCCAGGCGCAGGACCTCGCTCTCTAGCGACGCGCGGATTCTGTCGGACTTCGAGGACAGGCAGGCCGTGCTCTCGCAGACCAGCACCCGGGTCTTCGCCGGCCGGTCAGGCCCTGTCCCGGTTTCCGGTCGGGCTTCCGCGGCGCGGAGCGGGCCGCTCATCTCTTCTCCTCCGTGGGGTCCAGCGACTCGATGAGTTTCATGAACGTCACTCTGTTCATCCTGCCGTGGACCTCGTTGTTGACGACAACGACGGGGGCCATGGCGCAACAGCCCAGGCAGCCGACGCCTTCCAGGCTGAGCCGTCCGTTCTCCGACGTCTGACCTGGAGCCAGGCGCCTTTCAAGCTTCATGGCTTCCATGAAGTTGGCGGCTCCCGCGACATGGCAGGCGTTTCCAAGACAGACCTGGATGTGATATTGACCGGGCGGCGTGAAACGGAACTGGGGGTAAAAGGAGGCCACGCCGAAGATCTCGTTCTCGGAAATGCCCAGCCTCCGGGCCAGGAGAGCCACCGAGTTCCGCGAGAGATGCCCCTCGGCCTCGTGGATCTTTTTCAGGAGGGGCAGCAGGCTCATCCGCCTGTCCCGGATGTCCGGACGCGCGAAATGGGACGCTTCGCTTCCCATGTCATTCACCTCTTTTGAGATAGATGCTCCTCAGGTGCTCCACCCTGCCCGGCGAGAGAAAAACGCAATCCCGGAGCTCCGCCCTGCCCCGGGCTGCGTCCTCGGCGTGGCTGCGGCAGGTCGGCGCCCCGCACAGCCCGCAGTTCAACCCCGGCAGGGCTTTCAGGAGCTCGGCCTCCCTTTTTTTCCTGGCGACGCGCTCGCGCAGGTCGACCGGCTGGCCTTCGACATCCCTCGGCCTCAAGGGAACGCGGAGGGAGAAATCCTCCGAGGCGAACCGGCCTTCGACTTCGCGCCTGAACCTTTCGGACGCCTTGGGCAGGCCGGCTATCAAACGCAGGTTACGGCTGCGGGCGACATACAGGTTCTCGACCGTCAAGTTGCCCCCAATGCAGCCGCCGGGGCAGGCGTGGCATTCCAGGAATTCGATGTTCCTGATCCGGCCCCGCTCGATGTCGTTCAAGACCTTGATGATATCGGTGAGGCCTTGCAGGGGAAGATAGTGCTCCTTGGACAGGGCGGGGAACTCGCCCTCGGGCGCTCCCCAATGGTACCACTCGCTGGTGAAGGGCCGGCTCTCTTCAGGGTGTTTCGTTTCATCCGAATTCCTGCGCAGGATAGCCAGAAGGTCGTTGTAAATCTGGGAGATCCCGACCGCTCCGTCCAGATTGCTTCCGCCGCCCTCGGCCGGCTGGAGGATAGAAATGGTCTTCGCCTGACAGGGCGTGATGTAAACGGCCGCGACCTCTTCCGGCTTCAGGCCGAGCTTGCGTGAGTAGCGGCGCTTCAGCTCCCGGCCCGCCGTCTCTCGAGGCGCCTCGATCGGGATAAGTTGGTCGACCAGCGTCGGATAGGCCACCTGGATCAGTCTGACTACCACAGGGCAGGAGCTGGAGATCAACGGGAACGGCCCCTTCCATTCGTTCACGTATCTCTGGATGGCCAGGTCGACAAGCTCTATATCCACCGCGTATTCCCAGACGGCGTCGAAGCCCAGCTCCAGCAAGGCCCGGTTGACCTGAGCCGGGGAGTCCTTCAGCGAGAACTGGGTATAAAGCGCGGGGGAAACGACGGCCACCTTGAACTTGAACCTGCCCAGGTCGGCGAAGTTGACGGTCGTGGCCGTTATGGCCCCGGAGGGACAGGCTCCCAGGCAGGAGCCGCAGTCGATGCATAATTCGGGGATGACCCCGGCCTTGCCGTCCTTGACCCTTATGGCGTGGGTCGGGCAGGCCCGCATGCAGGCCATCATGCCCCGGCATTTCCCGGTGTCAATCCTGAATCCGTGCTTCTGCTCAGGCATGGGCGTCGAGCCGTATCTTGGCGTGGACTTTCGTCCCCTTCCCGACCTCGGTGTCTATCCTCAGCTCGTCGGAGTTCTTTTTCATGTTGGGCAGCCCCATCCCGAAACCGAAGCCGAGCTCCCTCATCTCGTCCGTGGCCGTCGTGTAGCCTTCCTGGAACGCGAGCTCCAAGTCCGGTATGCCGGGCCCCTCGTCTTCGACCACGAGTTCCACCTCCTCATCCGTGAGCACGAAGGTCAGTTTCCCCTTTCTGGCGTACATGACCACGTTCATCTCGGCCTCGAAGGCGACTATGACCGCCCGGCGGATGGTCACCGGGTTGACGGCCAGGTCCCTGAGGATGGCCTTGATCTCGCTCGATATCTCGCCGGCGCGGTCGAAATTGCCGCCCTGGATCTCGTAGCATTCCCGCATGAGCTCGGAAGCCATCAGGAAACACCCTTCAGCCCCTTGTCGTGAAGTATCACGCAAATGTCGAACATGAGCATCGGCGTCACCAGGACCGGTATCTTCCTGCTCTTCGCGAACTCGATGACCCTGCTGTCCGGCCTCTTGCCGCGGCAGTAGAGAACGGCGCTGCAGCCGGCGATGTCGGCCGTCCTGATGGACTGGATGTTGGTCAGGCCGGTCACCATGAGCTCCTTGGACCTGGCGAAAGCCAGGATCTCGCTCATGCCGTCAGAGGCGACGACATACTGTATGTCGACGGAAAGGTTGTCCTCCCCCGCGAGCACCTCGCACCGCAGCAGGTCGCGGATCTCGCTCAGCTTCATGTCACTCCTGTCCCGACAAATATCTGTGGATGGAGGCGGCCGCGATCCTGGCGTCGCCCATGGCGCTTATGACCGTGGCGGCGCCCCTGACGACGTCGCCCCCGGCCCAGACCCGGGGCTTGGAGGTCTTCGCCGTGGCCGGGTCGGTGACTATCCCGCCCTTGCGGTTGACCTCGAGGCCGGGAGTGGTCATCGGCACCAGCGGGTTCGGGCTGTTGCCGATGGCGATGACGACGGCGTCCGCCGGCATCCTGAAATTGGAGCCTTCGACCGGGATCGGACGCCGTCGGCCGGACTCGTCCGGTTCGCCCAGGGTCATCTCCAGGCATTCCATTTCCTTGAGCCAGCCGTTCGCGTCGCCTATCAGACGGACCGGCAGCGTCAGCAGGTTGAATATCACCCCCTCTTCCTCGGCGTTCTCCACCTCCTCGGCCCGGGCCGGGAGCTCGGCCCGGCTCCTGCGGTAGACCAGGTGGACTTCATCAGCGCCCAGCCGGACGGCGGTCCTGGCTGCGTCCATGGCCACGTTGCCGCCGCCCACCACGGCCACCCTCGAGGGATGCTTCACGGGCGTGTCATATTCGGGAAAGAGGAAGCCTTTCATCAGGTTCACCCTCGTCAGGTACTCGTTGGCGGAGTAGACGCCGTTCAGGTTCTCGCCCGGGATATCCATGAACCAGGGCAGGCCGGCTCCGGCGCCTATGAACATGGCGTCGTATTCCTCAAGCAGCTGGTCGACCGTCCTGGTCGTTCCCACGACGAAATCCATCACGACCCTGGCTCCCAGCTTCCTGACGTAATCCACTTCCCGCCGGACAATCCGCTTGGGCAGCCTGAATTCCGGTATGCCGTAGATCAGGACGCCGCCGCATTCGTGCAGGGCCTCGAAGATCGTCACTTCATGGCCGAGCAGAAGCAGGTCGTTGGCCACGGTGATGCCCGCCGGGCCGGCCCCGACGACCGCCACTTTCTTTCCCGTTTTGGGAGCCATTTCAGGTATCTCGAGCTTCCCCGAAGAGGCTTCCCAGTCGGCCAGGAAACGTTCCAGCCTGCCTATCGACACCGGCTCGCCCTTCTTGCCGAGGACGCACATCTTCTCGCATTGCTCTTCCTGCGGGCAGACGCGGCCGCATATGGCCGGCAGCGCGTTCGTCTCCTTGATCCTCCTTATCCCGGCGGCGAAATCCCGGGCGACGATGGAGCGGATGAAACCGGGTATGTCGATCCCGACTGGACAGCCCTGCCGGCACAGCGGGTTCCTGCAATCCAGGCAACGGCCGGCCTCTTCCACGGCCGTCTCAACCGGATAGCCCAGGGCCACCTCGTCGAAATTCCTGACCCTCTCCAGATGGTCCTGCTTCGGCATCGGCCGCCGTTTCAGGTCCAGGGCCTTGCGGGCCGGTTTCTCCTCAGGCACTCCGCTTCACCTCCTAGAAATGCCCGGCGCAGCCGCTCGTCCGCAGAGGGTCGACTTCCTCCGGGTTGTAGCTCTTGCGCCGAGCCAGGAATTCCGCCCAATCGACCTCGTGACCGTCGAAATCCGGGCCGTCGACGCAGGCGAACTTCATCTTGCCACCGACCGAAAGCCGGCATACGCCGCACATGCCCGTGCCGTCGATCATGATCGGGTTCATGTTGACGAGGGTCTTCCAACCCATCGGCTTGGTCAGCTGCGAGACGCGCATCATGAGAAAAGTGCAGCCGTTGACGATGACCAGGTCCGGGCTCACGCCCGCCTCGCCGAGCACGGCCGGCAGGGCGGCCGCATGCCCCTTACGGCCCCGCGTCCCGTCCCGCGTGACGACGAATGTCCCGTCGGCGGCCGCGGCCAGTTTCTCCTCCCAGTAGATAAGATACGAGGATCTGGCCTCGAGGAAGACGTAAACGGCGTTGCCGGCTCCCTTCAGGGCGCGGACGACCGGGTAGATCGAGCCGATGCCGTAGCAACCGCCGACGCAAACCACGGTGCCGTATTTTTGTATCAGGGTCGGCTTGCCCAGCGGCCCGGCGTAGGTGGGTATGGTCATCCCCGGCTTGAGCCGTGCGAGCTTGGCGGTGGAACCGCCGACCTGCATGAAAATCGACGTCACGCTGCCGGCCTCGGCGTCCCAGTCGGCCACCGAAAGAGGGACGCGCTCGCCGTGTTCGTCCGGCCGGACGATTACGAACTGGCCGGGCCTGACCGACCGGGCGACGGCCGGGGCGCGGACGATAAACTCGTGCAGGTTGGGAACGATCATCCGGCGCTCTATCACTTCATACATGCCCGCTCTCCCTCCGCTCGCGGCCCGAAGCGTTCAACCGTCCACCCGCGAAACGCTGACCTGGACCGGGTTGGACTCGACCCGGTACAGCGGCAACAGACCGTGTCTTCCCTCCAGCCCGCCCAGGGCCGTCGGCCTGGCGAGATAGATCACGCCTTCGGGGCAGGCCTCGTCCTCCCTGACAAGCCCGACTCCCTCCGCTCCCGGCCCGGCGCCGACCCTGACCGGGTCGCCGGACTTCAAGCCCAGTCTGCTCATGTCGGCCGGCGACATTCCGAACCCTTCTTCGAGACCGAGCTCTTTCAGTCCGCCGACCTTTGAGACCAGGTCTACGCCCCTGTGTCGGAACCGCCCGGGCTGGAAGACCAGCAGCCGGTCGCCTTCTCCAGACCCATGCTGCGCCGGGGCCGCCGACTTCCAGACTGCCGGGGCGCCCATTCTGCGCTGCCGCCGGCTGGGTCCGGCCGGGAAATCAGGCAGCATTTTCCTTATGTCCTTGAACACGTCGTCGGGGCCCCTGTAGGCCAGGTCATGAAAGCCCAGGAGGTCGGCCAGGTCCGAGAAGATCTTCCAATCCGGCCGCGCAAAGCCCGTCCGCATTCCTTCCGGGGGGTGTTCGACCTGGGCGAAACCCTGAACCCTGCCCTCCAGGTTTATCAGCGTGCCGGACGATTCCGCGAATGAGGCCGCCGGCAGAAAAACGTCGAACTCGAACGGCGGCAGGTAAGTGTCCTGGACGATCAAGAAATCGCAATCCGGCCGCTCCAGCACCGGCGTCTCTCCCACGAGGTACAGCACCTTGGGACGCTTGGAGCCGTTCATCAGGCCTGCGGCGTTCGGACGCGCTCCGACCCCGGGCCGGTAACCGTCCCGTATGATGCCTAATTCCAGCGCCCCTCTGGAGTTGGCTCCGAAATAAAGGGGCATGAAATTGGTTTCCGGCCGGCCCGAGAGCGCCGCCAGCCCTTCCTCCAGGTCGGACGTGTCGGAGTAGTGGAAGACCTGGGGCCCCAGGATGACGGTCAGTAGGCCGCAGTCGGACAGGATATCAGCCGCCTTCTTCAGTGAAGTCGGGTCCAGCCCCGCCGGCCCGGCGGCGGCTTCGAGCCGGCCGGGACTGCCGTTGAGGAAATCCGCTATGGCCCTGAAGACCAAGCCTTCCCGGCCGGGAGCCGGACGGAGCCAGTCGTCGGTATATCGGGCCAGGTTGCCGGCCCTGGGGTCGACGGTTATGAGCCTGGCGCCCGCGTCGATGGCCTGCCTGACCCTGGTGCCGACCACCGAGAAATCGAAGCGGCTGTCCAGGTTCAGGGCCAGTATGACGTCCGACCGGTTGATGTCCTTGATGGAAACGGGCAGAGAGAACAGCAGGGACCAGAGGCCCGGGCCGCCCGGCAGCTCGAGCGCCGCCGTGGTACCCAGGTTCTCGCTCTTCAGGCAATCCCTGACGAGCCGGCGGGCGGCGAAGAGGCTCTCGTTGCTCAGGTCCGGTGAAACGAGCATAGCGAAATCGTCAGGCCGGACGCTCCTCAGCTCGGCGGCCGCCTTTCCCAGGGCCTCCTGCCAGGCGACTTCCCTGACGAAGTTCTCTTTCCTGAGCAACGGTTTCTTGGCCCGGGAAAAGTGATGGGTCGTCTCGGGCAGGCAGAACCGGCCCTTGACGCAAAGCTGCCCGTCGTTGACCTCGGGGTCGTTGAAGGCGCGGACCCCGCTCAGCCTGTCCTCCTTCACCCGGAGTTCCAACTGGCAGCCGACGGAGCAAACGGGACAGGTGGAGACGAGGCGGGAGTCCGGTTTGCCCTCCCACTTCGAAGCCTTGTCGGCGAGGGCGCCCGTCGGGCACACGTCGACACAGGCGCCGCAGAATTCGCAGCCGGCCTCGAGGTGGCTGCGGCCGAAGGCGGTCCCGACCCTGGTCCTGGCGCCGCGCGAGGTGAAAGCCAGGACCGAGCTCCCGCGGACCTCCGCGCACATGCGCACGCAGCGGCCGCAGAGGATGCAGATGTTGTAATCGCGGTCGAAGAACGGGTCGTCGTGCTCGGGCTCGAAACCGTGGTAGAGGATGGGATAGTCCATCTCCGGCAGCCCGACCGCGTCCACGACGTCCTGCAGCTCGCAACGGCCGTCGTTCGGGCAGAAACGGCAGCCGGTGGCCACTCCGGTCTTGCGGATGGTCACCTGGTAGGAGGCGCAGGCTTCCTTTTCTTCGCAAATGAAACAGCTCGAAGGGTGCTCGCTCAGGATCAACTTCAGCATCTCCTGCCGCAGTTTCCCCAGCGCTTCGGACCGCGTCCGGACCCGCATGCCTTCGGCCGCCGGGGTGCTGCAGGAGAGCGGGTACCCCTTCACGCCCTCGATCTCCACCAGGCACAGCCGGCAGCCGCCGAAAGGCGAAAGGTCCTTGTGGGAGCACAGCGAGGGGATGTAGACGCCGTTCAATTCCGCCGCGCGAAGGACCGTGACGCCTTCGGGAAAGGAAACCGTCCGCCCGTCGAACTCCATGGACAGGGTGCGCGCTTCCTGGCGTGGCATGTAGCTTACCGGCCTACCTCAAACCGATCTCGTACAGCTTCTTGGCCAGCGTCCAGGTGTCGTCGCCGCTGCCGAAAAGGGCGATATTGGCTCGGTTGGCCAGGGCCGTCACATCCTCGGGGGGGGTTTTACCGCGGGCGAAGACGACAGCCGCGACATCGACCAGGTTGGCCGCCGCGATGAGGTTCTTATGGGTCTGGAGGGTGATGAGCAGGTTGCCTTCCTTCATTCCGATGATGTCGCTGACCATGTCGGAGATGTAAACCCCTTTTATCTCCTTATCAGAGTAATTATTGAAGGACTGGAGATTGAGTTTTTGGGCCACTTCGGAAACGGTCATCTTGATCCCTTCCTTTTGCCTAAAATAGGTCCGTCAGGCCGACGTCGGCGAGGACCACTCCCTGGCAGGCATCGACCGAGCGACGCAGCTTGCAGGGGACGACGATAATTTTCTTATCGGCACCCTCCAGACCGGCGTTGAAGTACTCGTTCAGCGCCTTGATGCTTTCCTCGGAGACGCATTGGCCGGACTGATGCGAGGAGTCGGCGCAGATGGCCACGTAGACCCAGGTCTTGCGCCCCCGCTCCCCCTCCCCGGCCTTGAAGACGCCGCACTCGGGGTCGCACCTCCAGCACAGCATCAGGGCCATGAGCTCCTTGAGCGGCGCTTCGAGCGAGCATTTCTCGCATCTGAGGTCGAACTTGGCGGCTTGGGAACTGCCTAGGTAGCTCCAAAAATGATCGCCTTCGTGATAATCGTCTATGGGCGGGACCGGTTCTTCGGAAAAGAAGGAGACGCGGTTATGGCAGTGGAAACAGCCCTCGGTGACAAGGTATCCGCTGCGGACGTTGACCATCTTCCATCTGTGACGGCAACTACCGCTCTCCAAAGCAATCCCTGTCCGCTTGTTTGTCTATCCCGTTGTGCGGCCGGAATATAGCACATGGAATAAATTAGTGTCAAGGCCGTGGTCTCGTCCACTACATTAGTGACGCGCTTGGCTGGGGATGAG
>CAYWJT010000013.1:0-53064 GCA_964458655.1 uncultured Eubacteriales bacterium
CCCGACTCCGTGTCCCGCTCCTTGCCCGAGAACTTCAAAGCCGGGTCGTAGCCGCTCTCCCACGTCTGCTGGATGCCGCCGTAGGGGTCGTGCGCCGCCGCGTAGACGACGACGCCGTTTTGATCGGTCACGATACGGGTCGAGCCAATCTGGTCGGTCGTGTAGTAGTAATAGCGGTTATCGGCAGGGCGATATTCGGCCACGAGCTTGCCGCCCATGTAGATGTACTCCCTCACACAGAAACCCACACCATTATATTCCGCGAGCAGCCGGCCATCAATGGCGTAGATGTAGTAGGTGCCAGCGGGGCTGACCGAGGCCGCTTGGACCCGGCCTGAGCCCGAAGTCCCCGTGGACGGGACCGAAGGATTGGCCGCGGACGATGAGCCCTGCCCGGAAGCGGCCTGCCGGGCCCTCTCAGGCCCATAGCCCGGTCCTTCTTCCTCCCCGCGCTTGATCCGCCGTGCTTCCCGGCTTTCCCTGACCCCGGTTGCGCGCTCCACAACCTCAAAGCTCTTGCCGCTCACGTCGAACGGCCCCCTCAGAGGCAGCGCGAACACCTTCGTCACCTCGCACTTCCCGTCCCCTGCCTTGTCCATAATAAGCGACTTCAGACCCGAAACAGCCTCCCCTTCGTCCACCTTGAAGTCCACTTTTTGCGGCCTTCCCTGCTCCCTATTCCGGGAAGCCCAGCCGGCTCTTAGCAGCTCGGCTATCGGGTTCAGAGGAACCGCCGCAGCCGTCTCCCTGCCCTCCAGGCTCGAGCAGAGAACGCTCACCCAGCCGCCTTGCCCCGCCACCGCCACTCCAGCCTCATGGCCCTCGAAATCCTCCAGGAAAAGACGCTTCCAGAAGACCTCCGGCGCCGCCGCCTCCCCCTTCTCTTCCGGCTCATAGGCCGGGTCCGTAACTTTCACCTCCACGTCCTCCACTCGGAGCCTCGAACGGGCCCGACTCTCGCTCGAGAACGATATCGAGCCGTAGGAGACGGCCTGCGGCGCGGCCTCGAGAGGGACGCTCCCGAGCAGCGGTTCATCGTCCATCCAGACCGAGGCCAGCCGCGACACCCGGTCGAAAACCACCCTCACCCGGTGCCAGCGGTCGAGAAAGACGTCAAAGTCCTTCGGCGCCGCCCAGGCCTTGTTGACCGAAACATACATCCGGCCTCTCGACTCATCGGGGACGAACTCCAGAATGAGCGCGTCGCTCTCTTCCAGCCGGATATCGGGCATCGTCAAGGAACAGGTCAGGCCGGGCACACCGGCGAACAGCTCCTGCGGCCCTGGGATTCTAAGAGTGAATTCGAAAGAGACCAGATCAACTTTCTTGAGGGAGTTGACTTCGGCGTCTGTGATCCTGACCAGGCATGAGGAGGAAACATCCTTGGGCACGAGCCAATCATAGCTTCCCGTGTTAGGGACTCCGGCGGCAATAAGCCGATAGGTGCTGCCGTTGTCGTTCGAGTATTCGATGTTGACCAGACGCACCTCCTCGCCTCCGGACCAATAGATTGTCTGGAGAGACCCGGCCAGCAGCCGCTCTCCCCCCTCCGGATACGTGACCTCAAGCTGGTTCTTGCTCTTTATTATCTTGGCCGGGCCCTGAGCGCCCGCTCCGTAGAGAGTGATATGGTAAGGATTTTCGTTGAGGTCATCGCTCGCTATCGTCAGATAGGCTGTCTTCGGCCCTTCCGACATCGGCGCGAACTGGACCGTGAAGGAAGTCGTCTGCCCCGGCTGGACGACCGCGGACGGCTCTTGTTCGACCGTGAAGCAGGACCGGTCCGGCCCGCTTATTTCCACAAGCGGCGAGCCGGTAAGATGCAGCGGCGCCGTCCCCAGGTTCTGAATGGTGAAGCTCATCCAGGCGAAGTCGCCTATCGTCAGAGTCCCGAAGTCGTAGCTTGCGCCGTCGGGGAAACCGATGATGTCTATCTCGGGCTCGTAGTTGCCGAGAAGAGTTATATCGAAGGGGTTTTCATCGAGGTCGTTATTGGAGAGCGAGAGGGAGGCCATCTTGAGCCCGCCCGACTGCGGCTGGAAGCGGATCACGAATGTGGTCGAAGCGAGGGGCGTCAGCGGCGAGTCGGGCTGTTGGATGACCTGGAAGCTCAAGGCGTCCTGGCCCGAGACCACGACCTGGCCGAGCGTCAGGTTGGCATCGCCGTCGTTCCTGATCGTGAAGGTGCGGTCCTCCTGACTGACAATCTTGAAAGTGACCGTTCCTCCGTCGGGGATATCCGTATCGCCCTGTTTGACGGTTATTTCCGGCAAAGGCGGGAGGGCCTTGAGCCGCAGGCCTCGGTCGTCGTAAACATATTTGCCCAGCATCTCGCCCGAGGTGTTTTGGACCGTGCGCAGGCGGTTGAGGCTGTCCCAGGCGTATAGCTTCCCGGCCGCCGCCAGCAGGTTGCCCCGGTCGTCATATGAGAACCCGTTTACGCGGTTCTGAGTATCGTACGTTTTCTCGAACACGGGAGCGCCGTTCTCCCGGACTGCAAGCAAATTACCGTAGGCGTCGTATTCATAGCTGTAGCTGGAGACCCGGCCGGTCGAGTAAGCAGCCGAAACCAGCCTGTTCAGCGGGTCGTAAGCGAAAGTCGCGCTCAGAGCCGGGGAAGGCGCCGTGCTGGTCATATTGGTTATATTACCGGCCCCGTCATAGGTGTAGGCGGCGTCGTAAAGCGTCGCGCCGCCCTTCGTCAAGGCCGCGGCAGTCAGAAGTCCGGAGTTGGAATAGGAAGCGGTGAGGACCGTGCCGTTACCGGCGATGGAGATTCTGACCGGCATCTTGTTCGCGCCGTAAGAGGCCGAGTCGACGATCGTCGACCCGTTGAAGATAATGCTCCCGGGCATGTTCAGGCCGTTGTAGGCGGTCTGGGCCTGCCTCCCGCTGGGATAGGTTATCTGCGACTGGTTGTTGCCGCCGTCGTATCCATATTGGATGGTCTTCGCCGGCAGTCCGGAAATGGAAATGATTTCTTTGGTGACCGCGCCCCAAATATTATAGGTTATGTTCGACCTGGTCCAGCCGGAACCTGATGTCCCGCTCAGCCGGCCCTTCTCGTCATAGCCATAATTGATGACCTCATCAACATTGCCGTTCGTCTTGGCCGTAAGCTTCTTTAGCCTGCCGTTACCTTCGTCATATTCATAATCATGTTCGGCGCTGCCCCAGGTCTTGCTGGTCAGCAGGAGGTTTTCTGCATTATACGCGTAGCTTATGGTTCCGGTCTCCGGATGGCTCTCCGAAAGCAGGTTGCCCAGGAGCTCGTATTCGTAACTCTGGGTCCGGGCGCCGTTGAAGACGACAGTCCGCAGCCTGCCCAGCGCGTCGTAGGCGTGCACCGCCTGCTTGCCCAGGGCGTCCGTAACCCGCGTCGCCAGGCCCGGCAGGTCCTCATAATCATAGGCGGTCGCATTCTGATTGGGATCGGTAATGGTCTTCCTCCGCCCGGAATAGGCGATGACAGTCGTCCTTTGCATCGGGTCGGTTATGCTCTCCACGCGGCCGGAATTGTCGAGAATATAAACATACTTATGCCCCGGATCAATGCCGCCGGCGTTTTCCTCCTTGAGCCTCCCCTCGGCGTCCAGAGTTTTCAGGTAATAAAGGGTCGTCCCTCCCCCGCTCTCGGTGTAGCCGGTCTCCCGACCCAGGCCGTCCCAGTACTTCGTGATGATGTTGTCTCCCTGTGTTATGACCACCTTGTTCTCGCCGTTCGGCCGCCAGGTCAGGACGGTAGAATCGAAGGGGGCCGGCCTGGAAATCTTCGTTATGCGCCCGGCGTCGTCGTACTCATAGCTCAAAACGCCGCCATGTTGGTTCTCTTCCGAGATGACCGAGCTGTCGTACTGCGAGATCTGCCGCAGCTTCTTCTGTTGGCCGTCCGACCAGATGACCTGATTCTCCACTCCATATGAATAATAGATCTCCCGGGAGGCTATCGAACCCGGCGGGTCAATCGTGATCTTCACAGAACTCGGGGCTGAACTCGTATAATCATAGTCCCAGGTATAATATTCCGATTCCGTCTTGTACTTCCTAACCCAGTCCACGGCCCCCCATTTTCCCGCTTCCTGGAAATAAGAGGTCGCGGTCCGCTTCATCAGGTCGCCGCTCCCCGACCGTTGCGTTTCGTCGGAGACGAAGGCCAGCATATACCTGTCCCTGAAACCCGTGGAAGATTCATAGAAATAGGTCAGGTCGGAATAGCTTTTCGGCTCGGCCGAGCCGTTCACGTAATACTTCACCCGCGTCGGCAGACCGTACTTTTTCGTGTCCGTCCTTTCGTAAAGATACTCCGTCTTCAGGGAAGCATCTCCGACGGCGTCTTCTTGCACCGAAGAGAGGAGCGGCCCTTTCGCCGTGCCCATATTGACGCCCAGCACCGACCAGGTCTGGTTGGATATCTCCTGGTATGTCCAGGCGTAGGTCTCGGACGAGCTCCCGTCGCCGTAGCCCCATTCCTTGATAAGCCCTATTTTCCAGGGCGCGGCGGAGTCATAGGCATGATGTGTGAACGCGGCGCTGAATTCCGGGCCCTGCACTGTCGTCGTGCCCTGTGCCGCTCCGTTATAGGTGGGGTAAGCGAAGCTCCAAGTTTTCGCCTGCTCCCCTTGATTGAAGGTTATTCTTTTCTGCGCCACCACCCGAGATACCAGATGGGTCGTATTGAAGTAGAAATCGTGATTCTCGTGGACGAATTCCATCACGCCGCCGTAGCCGGTCGTGACCCTGGTCAGCTCATACTGGCTGTCTTGACCGTTGTTGTACTCGTAATTCGTGGCCGGGATCCCGGGCGGAATGAAACTCTGCAGCTTGTAATACCCGCTGGAAAAGGTGCCGACCGAATAATTATATTCGACGTCCTGGCCCTGCCAGTTCTTAACTATGACCTGCTGCAGCTTCGGGTATGACCCGGTCGATGAAACGAACGTGACCTGCCTGCCCAGGCTGTCCTGGATGACGCTCATGACGGGCAGAAAACTACCGTTGTACAATTTGTACGTAATCGTTATGTAATGGTCGTACGGGTCCCTGATATTGGTCGTCAGCAGGGCCAGCTTCGACGTCCCGTCCCCGAAATACACCCTCGCCGTCGCGCCGAACGTCCAGACCACGCCGTTCTTGAAATACAACTTCTTGGCCTGCTTGTCGTATTTCAGGAACTCCCGGCTTATGTGCTTGCCCGTCCCGTAGTTGTCCGCGTAGAACGTCTCTCTTCTGCCGTCAGGGAACTCTATGACAGGAGTGTTCGTATCGTAGTCATAGACACGGCCCATGTGCATCGTCCAGCCGACGCCGACCCAGGATTTATGCTCGGCCTGGACGCTCGCGCCTTGCCCGTCCTGCCTGTCCTTGAGAACCTTCGAGTTGTAAACACGCCATAGCTCGAGGTTCAAACCGTTGGAGCCGGGCAGAAAGATGTCCAGATAGCGGAGAGTCAAGTTTCCGGTGAACAAGTCCACGCTTTCGGCAGGAACCGATGTGTAGGAACCATGCCCCGGGATAAGGCCCGGGCGGTCATATATGCCGCTCTGCCCGAGCAGGATGCTGAAAGAGCCAATCAGAAAGAAAGAAAGAAAGAAAGAAAGCACGCTTCTTCATCCCCGCACCCCCTAATTGGTTTTATTAAAAGGAAAGAAGCTCGGAAATCACGCCGACCGCAGGATGCCCCTCGTGCAGTTCAACGCGCGCCCCGTTTAGACATAATGGGTTTTATTTATGAGAATATTTATCCGGTTGTCAAGCTTTTTTTGGGGCGTTGCAAAAGCCCGCCGTGTTGATAGAATTGACCGGCCGCGGCCGAGCTCGTCGCGGCCGAGACCGCCCGGGTGGCTTTCGGCGAGGCCGGACGAGTGGTCGTCTCGCTGGCCATCTTCATCTCGGCCCTGGGCTTCCTCAACGTCACGCTCATGCAGATGCCCCGGGCCTACTACGCCATGGCCGCCGACCGGACCCTGCCCCGGGCCTTCATGAAGGTCAACCCCAAGACCCAGACCCAGGAGTTCGGCCTGCTCTGCCTGGGCGGCATCATCCTGCTGTCCATCTTTTTCCTGGGAACCTTCGAGAACATCCTCAACTACGTCATGTTCATCGACCCCATGACCATCGCGCTCGTGGCCTCGACCGTCTTCGTCCTGCGCAGGAAGGCCGCGCGGAGCGGAGACGTTTTCTCCGGCTACAGGGCGCCCCTATTCCCCATTTTACCGATAGTTTATATATCCTTCGAGGTCATGGTCTCGGCCAACGTCCTAATCAACAGGCCGCGGGAAGCCCTTTACGGGACGCTCCTGCTCGCGGCCGGAGTCCCGGTGTTCCTTCTGATGCGGAAAGTCAACAAGGCCCCGCTCCCCGACGAACACGGTCCCGAGGGAAGCGGCCGCGGAGCGTCCTCGCCGCCCAGGGCATAGCCCCCCCTGCATTCTCAGGCCGGCGGGCTGATGCCGACCGGGTTGTTTTTTATAATGTTCGCTTCGATGCAAGCCGCCATGAACTCGGCCGGCGGAACTTGCCTAACTCCGACTGCTTCTGACGGGTCGAGGCACAACAGGCGAGGCCTTCTCCATTCCCCTGCTTTTTGCCGTTGACGGCTTGGCTCCGGCCGTCGGGACGACCAGGTCTCCCGCGGAGCCGGCCCTGCCCGAAGCGGCCCGACCCCGCCCTGCTCCGACGCTCTCAACCATCGGGATCGGTCCTGGCAATGAATGGGCGCTGCTTCCGTCTTACCTGTAGCCGAGCTTGTCGGCCAAAGCCGCGACCGCCTTCTGCAGCTCCTCGGACAGTATCGCCGTGAGGGCGGCCGGCAGCGTCTCGACCTTGTTTTCGCGCATCGTCGCCTTCCTGTCGAACGAATGGGCCAGGAGAGTTTGCCCGGTCCCGCCTTCCACAAACTCCAAATCCGCCGCCAGCCGGCCCTGCCAGGCGTTCGGGCTGTCGACCTCTTCCATGACGCGCACCTTCATCCTGAGGACGAAGTCGGCCTCGGCGCCGGCGTCATCGGCCGAGACCTGGCTGAAAGCGCGCATTCCCGCCAGCATCTCCGCCGCCGCCACCCTCAGCATGAGCGAAGGCTTCTTGGCCCAGTATTCATAAGGGTAATAGCGCAGCTCGTGGGTCGAGACCCTGTAGATGATCCTGAAGTCGTCATAAAAAGGGTCCACCTCGACCGGCGCCACGCGGACCGACTTTTCGAACCGGGGCAGGCTGACCCGGGGAAACTCGGCCAGGCCGATCTGGAAATATCTCTTGACCGGCATGGAGCTGCAGGCCGCGAGCAGGGCCAACGAAGCCAGGATGCAAGCCGTTCTCTTCATTTTTTCTTTTCCTTTCTCGACCTCAGCAGAAGCGACGGGTCCTCGGAGACTTCACGGGAGACGCGGGCCAGGTTCTCGGCGGCCTCCGCCAGGCCCGTCAGGATCCGGTCGAGCTCCTTGCGGTCGGTGGCGACCAGGCTGTCGACCCTGGCCACCGCCTGCTTGGTCTTTTCCAGGAACTCGCGGAGCTCCCTGATCGTCCCGCCGAGCTCGGCTTCCGAGAACCTCTGCGAGATGTTGTCCAGGGCCCGTCGCGAATCGACTTCGAAATTCTGCACAAGGCGGTTCACGTTCTCCGAGAGCGGCGCCAGCGTCTCGGCGGTCCGGGCCAGCCCCGCCGAAGCCTTCTCGAAGTTGGTTATGGCGGCGTCGAGCGACTGCCGGCGGGCGCTTATCAGGCCGGAAAGTTCCTCCGAACCCTTCTCCATGTTCTGCAGGAACCTGGTCAGATTCTTCTGGTTCTCGGACGAGAGCAGGGAGTTGAGGTTCTTGACGGCCTCCTCGATGCTGGAGACGATATCCTCGGCCGTTTCGCCCAGCCCTCGGCCGGTAATGATCTCGCCGTGAGGCGGCAGCTTCTCGGAAGCCAGGCTGCCGCCGCTCAGCTCGACGTATTTCTGGCCGGTCAGGCCGGTGTAGGCCAGGACGGCCCGCATGTCCTTCTTGATGACCATCTCCTTACGGACCTTGACGTAGACCAGGACCGAGTCCAGGTCGCGCTGGTTGACGGCCATCCTGACGACCTTGCCGACCTCGACGCCGCGGTACTTAACCGGCGACCCGACGTAAAGGCCGTGGACCGAAACGTCCTTGAAATCGATGAAATACTCCTCGCCGGGCTCGTTCAGCTTGGGCAGGATGAAGAAGCCGAAGACGGCGATGAAGATGGCCGTGAAGACGACTATGAATATGCCCAGCCTGACTTTCTGTTCATGCGTCATTCCGGTCCTCCTCCCTGAGGAAAAAAGACCGCAGGAAAGGGTCCTGCGAGCTCAAGAGGTCGGCCGGCCCGCCCGAGTAGCGGAGGCCGCCTTCGTGGATGATAAGTATATGGTCGGCGATGCGCTCGATGGAGCGCACCTCGTGGGTGACGACCACGATCGTCATGCCCAGGGCTTCCTTCAGTCCGAGCAGAAGCTCGTCGAGCTGGAGCGAGGTGATGGGGTCGAGACCGGAGGAGGGTTCGTCGCAGAAGACCACGTCCGGGTCGAGCACCAGGGCCCTGGCCAGCGCGCCCCGCTTCCTCATGCCGCCCGAAAGCTCCGCCGGGTACTTGTCCGAGCTGTCGGCCAGCCCCACCTGCGACAGCCGGTTGAGCACTATCTCCGCTATCATCTCTTCGGGCAGGTGCGGGTGCTGCATGCGCATCGGCAGGGCGACGTTCTCGAACAGGCTCAGGCTGTTGAGCAGGGCGCCTCCCTGGTACAGCACGCCGATGCGGCGGTAGAGGCCGTCGAGCGAGGCCTCGCAGGTGAAGTCCACCTTCTCGCCCGCGAAGAACATCTCGCCCTCGAGCGGCGGCATGAGTCCGGTGAGCGTCTTGAGCAGGGTGGTCTTGCCCGAGCCGCTCAGCCCGGCCACGGTCGTGATCCTACCCCTCGGTATGGCGAAGGTCAGGCCGCTGAGCACGCGGGTCCCGCCGTAGCCGCAGCCGAGGTTGACAGCCCTGACTATGTCCATAAAGCACGCTCTTCAATACAGGATAAAGGCGAAAACGCAGTCGATGAGTATTATCAGCGTCACCGAGAGCACGACCGATTCCGTGGTGGCCCGTCCGACCTCGGCCGCGCTCCGGCCGACGGAGAGCCCTTTGTAGCCGCTGCCGACGACGATGGCCCAGCCGAAGATGACGCTCTTGACCAGGCCCCACATGAAGTCGTCCCACTCCACGATGGTCATCATCTCCCGGATGAAGGCCGAAGGCGGTATGCCGAACTTGAGCTGGGCGACGACGACACCGCCGAAGATGCCGACGGCGTCGGCCATGGCCACGAGCAGGGGCACGGCCAGCGTGATGCCGAGCAGCCGCGGCACCATCAGGTATTTCTCCGGCGCGACGCCCATGGTCTTCAGGGCGTCGACCTCCTCCAGGACAGACATGGTGGAGAGCTCGGCCGCGACCGCCGCCCCGACCTTGCCCGAAAGGATGACGCCGGTCATGAGCGGCACGAGCTCCCGGAGCATGGCCAGGCCGACGATGTCGGCGAGGTAAACGTCGGCCCCGAACAGCCTGAGCTGGTCGGACGAGGTGATGGAGATCGTGACGCCGACCAGGAAGATGAGCACCGCGACGATGGGATAGGAGCGGTAGCCCATGAAGAACAGTTGGTTCCAGGTCTCCCCGGGATAGACGCCGCGGCGGTCGAAGAAAAGGTACCTGAAGAGGAAATAGATCTCGTCGCCCAGCATGACGAAGAAGCGGGCGACGTTGCCGAGCTTCAGGCCGGCCCTTTCCCCGACGCCGACCAGGAAGCGACGCACCACCGGCCCGTCGCGAGCATCGGTCCGAGGCTGCTCGCCCGCGCGCGGCAGGAAGTTCCTGACGGCGGCTTCCAGGCCGGGACCGAGGTTGACGACCTCGGCGCCGGGGAGCCGCCTCCGGACGTAGCTGACGAACGCGACCGCCGAGGAATCGAAGTCCTCGACCTCGGAAAAGTCGAAGCGAAGCTTCTCGGCGGCGCCGCGCTTTCCCAGCTCCCGGAAAAGCCGGCCGACATCGCCGAGGCGCAGAGACCTCGGCATCTTCAATACGCTCGTCCCGTCCGTTTCCTCTCTGGGCTCGAACATCCGCGCCTTTTTCCCGGCGTCCAGTATAGCACAACCCGGCGGTCCGGTTTGAGGTTATCAGAGCTTCCGGGCGGCCGTGGCGGCGGCCGAGGCGGCCGCTTTTGGGGCACGGTCACGGCTGCCGGGGCCCGTCCTTCGGCGCCGTCACCAGCCGAGGCTCTCGACGAGGAGCTCGGCGACCCGGGCCTGGAGCGCGGCCCGGAACACGTCCACGGTCTCCTGCTCGTCCCGACGCATGAAATCCCTGATGAACAATGGTTCTCCGACGTTGACCCGTATCCTGGCCGGCACGGCCCAGGGGTAGTGGGTGCCGAATATGGACAGCGGCGTCACGGGAACGGGCAGCCCTTCGCGCTCGAGGTTGTAGGCCATGATGGAAACGCCGCCCCTGAACTCCTTGACGTAAGGGTTCCTGTCCCGCGGGTCGACCCGTCCCCTGCCCTGGAGGGCGATGACGGCCCGGCCCTTCTTCAGGTAGTCCTGGCACTTCAGGACCGCGGCGCGCTTGCTGCCGTAGATGTCCACCGGGATAGTGCCTATGCTGGCGATATTGCGGGAGATGAAATTGACGACATAGGCATAGTAGGGGTTCAGGATGAGGTGGATGAACACCCCGAACTGCTTGAGGTGCCGTTTCATGTGCCGGAGCACCAGGTCGCTGAAGTCCTCGCGGCTGAAGATGAGGCTGTTGGCGGTGAAGAATATCCGGCGCGGCACGATGCGTAGCAGCAGACCGACGTCCTTGTAGCTGCCGATGTGGTTGCCGAGGATGATGTTGGGGCCCTCGGCGATGAAATTGGCGGCGCCGCGGACTTCGATCTTCTTGAACAGGAGGGCGGCGTCGGACAGGAACTTGATGCTCCGTCTGAGGCGCTTGAATTCGGCTTCGAAGTCCGTCATCTTCCCGGATGCTCCGCGGGCTGAAGCCCATTCTACCCCAAACGCCGGCCCTCCGCCAAGGCCGCCGCGGCTTGCGCCCGCGCCGGGCTTCATGTTAAGAATAGGCACCGAAGGGACGGCGCTCCGAGTTATCGCCGGTCACGCTCCCCGAAAAGGAGGCCCCATGCTCACCTTGATACAGGGCGGAGAGGTTTTCGCGCCGGAGCCGCTGGGCAGGAAGGACGTCCTCATCGGCGGCGGACGGGTCCTGGGCCTGGCCGAGCCGGGCCGGCTGAGGCTGGAAGGCCTGGAGGTCGAGGTCTTCGAGGCCGCCGGGCTCAAGGTGCTGCCCGGGCTCATCGACCCGCACGTCCACATCCTCGGCGGCGGGGGCGAAGGCGGGCCGGCCACGCGCGCGCCCGAGATACGGGTCGAGGACATCGTCTCGAGCGGCGTGACCTGCCTCATCGGCTGCCTGGGCACGGACGGCGTCACGCGTCACATGTCCTCGCTCCTGGCCAAGGCCCGGGCACTCGAGCTCGAAGGCGTCTCGACCTTCATTTTCTCGGGCTCCTACGAAATCCCGGTCCAGACGCTCACCGGCAGCGTCCGGTCCGACCTGGTCATCATGGACAAGATCATCGGCGCCGGCGAGATCGCCGTCTCGGACCACCGCTCTTCCCAGCCGACGTTCGAGGAGCTGGCCCGGCTGGCCGCCGAATGCCGGGTGGGCGGGCTGCTGGGCGGCAAAGCGGGCGTCCTCCATCTCCACCTCGGCGACGGCAAACGGCGGCTGGACTACCTGTTCAGGCTCATCCGGGAGACCGAGATCCCCGTGACGCAGGTCATCCCGACCCACGTCAACCGCAACCGCGAGCTCTTCCAGGCGGGCTTGGACTGGGTCAGGGCGGGCGGTTTCATCGACGTCACGGTCGGCCCCGACCCGGACCCCGAAAGCGACCCCGAGGTGAGCCTCGAGGACTGCCTGTCCGCGTTCCTGAGCGCGGGGCTGCCGCTCACGCATCTTACGGCAAGCTCCGACGCCAACGGCAGCCTGCCGGTCTTCGACAAGGAAGGCAGGCTCGTCCGGCTCACGGTCGCGAGCGAGAGGGACCTCCTCAGGAAGTTCCGCGACATCGTAACGAAGGGCGTCCTGCCGCTCGACAAGGCCCTGCTCGTCTTTTCGGCCAACGCGGCCGGCTTCTACAAGCTCAAGGGCAAGGGACGCCTCGAGGTCGGGGCGGACGCCGACCTCATCCTGGTCGACGACCGGATGGCTCTCAGCGCCGTCTTCGCCCGCGGCCGGAAGATGATGGCGGAGGGCAGGCTCCTGGCCCGCGGCACCTTCAGCGAGCCGTGAGCCGCACGGGGCAGCGGGCGGGACAAGCGGGAGAAGAACCGGGAGAAGAACGAAGATGGAAGAAAAGGACGCCGCTCAAGTCAGGAAGCCGGCGCTGGCCGTCGCGCTCATACCGGTCGTTTCCATGCTGCTTTTGCTCGGGGTGGGCTACGGCGTTTACAAGATAAAGGCCCAGGTCCTGCTCGTGGCCGCGGCCTTCCTTACCGGTATACTGGGCGCGCTGCTCGGCTTCTCCTGGAAGGACATGGAGCGGGGCATCGTGGACAGCATCCACAAAGCCATGCCGGCCATCCTCATCATGCTTTCGGTGGGCGTCCTCATCGGCTCCTGGATGGCGAGCGGCACCATCCCCATGATCATCTACTACGGCCTTAAGGTGGTTTCGCCGAAGTTCTTCCTGGTGACGGCCTGCCTGGTCTGCAGCGTCACGGCCGTCGCTTCGGGCACCTCCTGGGGGACGATCGGCACCGTGGGCGTGGCCTTCATGGGCATCGCCATGGGCCTGGGCGTGCCTCTCGCGCCGGCCGCGGGCGCGGTCGTGGCGGGCGCCTATTTCGGGGACAAGATGTCGCCCCTGTCCGACATCCCCAACCTGGCGACCGTCATCGCCGGCTCCAACCTGTTCGACCACATCAAGCACATGATGTGGTCCGCGGTCCCGGCCTGGCTGGCCGGCCTGGGCATCTACTTCGTGATCGGACTAAAGACAGAAACCGCGGCTTTCCGGTCCGAGACGCTGGACCTGATCACTTCGACGCTCAGGGCCAACTTCCGCTTCAACGTCGTCCTGCTGCTGCCGCTCGTCATCGTCTTCTACTTCGCCGTCTCCAAGAAGCCGACCATCCCGGCCATGATCCTGTCTGCTGCGACGGCCGGACTGCTGGCGGTCCTGGTCCAGAAGACCTCCTTGACGACGGTGGCCGCGGCCATGAACGCCGGTCTGCCGGCCCGGACCGGAGTCGAGCTCGTCGACCGGCTGCTCTCCAAGGGCGGCATGATGAGCATGATGGAAACCCAGCTCATCGCCTTCACGGCCTTCTCCTTCGGCGGCATCATGCAGAAGACCGGCTGCCTGGCGGTCATCCTGGAAAGGGTGATGCGGTTCACGCGGCAGGTCTGGAGCCTGGTGCTGACGACGGTCGGCGCCGCCGTCATCTCGGCCATGATCACCGGCAGCTCCTACCTGTCGATGATCCTGCCGGCCGACCTCTTCGCCCCGGTTTACCGAGAAAAGGGCCTGGCCGCCAAGAACCTGTCGCGGATAATCGAGGAAAGCGGCGGCATCATCGTGCCGCTCATCCCCTGGAGCATGGCCGGCGTTTACATCACGGGGACGCTGGGGGTTTCGACCTTCTCCTACCTGCTCTGGGCCTTCATGAACTACCTGTCGGTCGCGATGCTGGTCGTCTTCGGGTTCACGGGCTGGACGATGGCCCCGCGCGTCCGCGAGGACGAGACCCAGGCCGGGAGCTGAGCCGGCCCCTCAGGGTTCTTCCTCTCCCTCGCCCTTCTCCGCTTTTTCGAGCGCCTGCTTGAACAGCTCGTCGGCCTTGGACTGTTTCTCTTTCTGAAGTTCGAACGTCGCGTCGAACTTGCGGTCGAACTCGCTCCGCCTCTTTTGCTCCCTGACCATGAGCTCGTCGAGCGAGGTCTTCTTTTTCGGGCCCTTCTCCGACTTCAGGACTTCGCCCGTCAGCCTGTCGACCCAGAGCGTCGCCCGGCAGCAGGGGCAGGTCAGCTCAAAGACGTTCTTTTTGTCCTTCGTATCGGTCACGGCCGGAATTTACCACATGGCGGCCGTCCCGCGCAACCGCCGGAGGCGAGGCTCCTGCGCCGACCGCGTCAGGCTCAGGCCCGGCGGCGAGCCGGGGCAGGAGGCCGTGGCGCTTGAGCAGTTTGAGCAGGCCCTGCCGGGTCAGTCCCACTTCGGCCGCCGCCCGGGAGCGGTTGTAGTTCGAGCGGGCCAGGGCTTCCCGCAGGAAGCGCTTTTCGAACTCGGCCCTGGCCTCGAAGAAGCGGAAGTCCGGCCGGGCCGAATTCTCCTTTCCCGGGTTCAGCCGGGCCGAAAGGCATTCCTCGCGGATGATGAGCTCATCCCCGGCCATGAGCAGGCAGCGCTGGATTTCGTTCTGGAGCTCGCGGACGTTGCCCGGCCAGCCGTAGGCGACGAGCTTCTCCAGGGCGCCGGGCGAAAAGAACGGCCGCGGCCGGTTCATGGCGGCGGCGTACAGTCCGAGGAAGTGGTCGGCCAGCGGATAGACGTCCTCTTTCCTGTGACGCAGGGGCGGCAGTTCCAGGCTGAATATCTTCAGGCGATAGAATAGGTCTTGGCGGAAGGCGCCGGAGGCGACCTCGCGGTCCAGGTCCTTGTTGGTGGCGCTCACGAAGCGGGCCTCGACCGGCCTGGTCCTGGTCTCGCCCACGCGCCTGAACCGCTTCTCCTCGAGGACGCGGAGCAGCTTGGCCTGGAGCGGCAGGGGCATGTCGCCGACCTCGTCGAGGAAGAAGGTGCCGCCGCGGGCCGCCTCGATCAGGCCGGCCTTGTCGCGGAAGGCGCCGGTGAAGGCGCCGCGGGCATAGCCGAACAGCTCGCTCTCGAGCAGAGTCTCGGGGATGGCGCCGCAATTGACGGCGACGAAAGGCCCCTCGCGGCGCCGGCTCGTCTCGTGGATGGCCCGGGCGGCCAGCTCCTTGCCCGTCCCGCTCTCGCCGAAGATGAAGACGGGGGCGTCGGTCGCCGCCATCCGGCCGATCATGTCCCTGACCCTCCGGATGGCCTCGGAATCGCCTATGAAATGATTGACCCGGGTCTCCGCGTCCGGGGACGCTTCCCAGCTCCGGGCCTGGATGTGAACGGCCGGAGCCAGGACGAGAGCGACCAGTTCCAGGTCCCGGCCAGAAAAGGGTTCGAGGCTCGCGGCGCGGCCGAGCAGACAGAAACCGGCTGGCCGGCCTTCTATTTTCCAGGGGAAGAAAAGGCGGTGGCCGGCCGGGCCGTCGTCGAGGAGAGCGGTGTCGGGCATATCGAGGCCGCTCGGGCCGTCCTCGAGAGGGAAAGATCCGGACAACCTCCCGTAAGCCGCTCCCCCGTCCACATCTTCTGCAAACCGCCCCTCTTCCGCGCCTATGATGCGCTCAAAGATGATTTCTCCCCCGGCGCTGAAAGCCCGGACCAGCGCGGCGTCGGCCGGGACCACCTCGAGGACCAGGTCGAAAAGCCGCGACATCAGGCCCCTGAAAGTTTCGCGAATCGTCCCCGCCTTCTCCGGCATCGGCATCGTCCTTCGGCGTCCTTTCTGATAAACGCTCGGCGGAGGCGGTTTTCTCAACCCCCGTTTTTGACACGTTCTCACGCCTGTGCTATAAGTCCGAGTCGATATCCTCGAGTTGGACTCAATGCCTGACGGAAGGAGCGCGCGGTGAACCCGGTAATCACACTCAATTTCGTCGATTACGCCATCATCGGCGGCTACATCGCGGTCATGATGGCCGTCGGCTGGTCCCTCAAGAAATACATGAAGACCGGCGAGGATTTCTTCCTGTCCGGCCGCTCCCTGCCGAGCTGGATAACCGGCCTGGCCTTCCTTTCGGCCAACCTCGGCGCCCTGGAGGTCATCGGCATGGTGGCCAACTCGGCCAAGTACGGCATAGCCACGGTCCACTTCTACTGGATCGGCGCCATCCCGGCCATGGTCTTCCTGGGCGTCTTCATGATGCCCTTCTACTACGGCAGCAAGGTCCGGACGGTCCCCGAGTACCTCAAGCTCCGCTACAACGAGGCCACCCGCGGGCTGAACGCCGTCTCCTTCGCCGTCATGACCGTGCTCATGAGCGGCATCAGCCTCTACGCCATGGCCCTGCTCTTCAAGATCATGCTGGGCTGGTCCCTGACGGGGAGCATCCTGTTCGCGGCTATCGTCGTCCTGCTCTACGTTTTCTGGGGCGGGCTTTCCTCCTCCATCTACAACGAGGTCATCCAGTTCTTCCTCATCTGGCTCGGCCTGCTTCCCGTCGTGTTCCTCGGCCTCAAGGAGGTCGGCGGGTTCGCCGGCTTCTCGGCCCGCCTGCATGAGTCCCTGCTCCACGCCTGGAAATACCTGGGCACGAGCCAGAACCCGCTCGGCGTCGACTGGGTGGGCGTCGTCCTCGGCCTGGGCTTCGTCCTCTCTTTCGGCTACTGGACGACCGATTTCCTGGTCGTGCAGAGGGCCTTGGCCTCGCGTAACATCCACTCGGCGCGCATGACGCCCATTATCGCCTCTTTCCCCAAGATGCTCGTCCCGCTCATCGTGGTCGTCCCCGGCCTGGTCGCGCTGCTCGTCCTGCCGGAGTTTTCCGGCCAGGCGGCCGGCGCCGCCCCGGAATACAACCGGGCCCTCATCCTGCTCATGGCCCACTATCTTCCGAACGGAGCGCTGGGCCTGGCCATCACCGCCCTGCTGGCCAGCTTCATGAGCGGCATGGCCGGCAACGTCACCGCCTTCAACGCCATCTGGACCTACGACATCTACGGCACTTACATAAGGAAGGGCCGGCCGGACGAACATTATCTCAAGGTCGGCCGCTACGCGACCGTGGCCGGCGTCCTCATCAGCATCGGCACCGCCTATATCGTTCAGTCCTTCCCCAACCTGATGGACTACATGCAGCTCATCTTCTCCTTCTTCAACGCCCCGCTCTTCGCCACGTTCCTCCTGGGCATGTTCTGGGCCGGGGCCACGGCCTGGGGCGGCTTCTTCGGCCTGCTCTCGGGCATTGTCGCGGCCGCGACCCACTACATACTCTACAAGACCGGGGTCGTGTCCTATTCGAGCGACATGGCCGCCAACTTCTACCAGGCCTGGTGGGCCTGGCTGACGGACTTCGTGGTGACCATCGGCGTCAGCCTGTTCACGGCCAAGCGGAGCCCAAGCGACCTGGCCGGCCTGGTTTACAAGTTCACGCCGAAATCCAAGGAGGTCGCCCGGCTGATGACCAGGCCCGAGGTCTGGGGCTCGATAGCCCTCGTCGCGGCCTTCATTCTCAACCTAATCTTCTGGTAAAGAGGAGCCCAAAATGGAAGGAATCCAAGACAAGGACAGGGAAAAACAGCCGGGCAAGGCCCATCTTCTCGACCTGAAGCTCCCCGTCGGCTGGCTCTTCCTCGTTTACGGGCTCGTCCTCGGCGTCTACGGGCTGGCCGCGGGGAAGCAGACTTACGCCAAGTCGCTCGGTTTGAACATCAACCTCGTCTGGGGGGCGGTGCTCTTCGTCTTCGGGGCGATCTTCCTGGGGACGGTTTATCTCCGCAAGGGCCGCGGCAAATAGGGAGGAAGCAAGATGGCCGAGGGAAAAAAGATCGACCGCAGGACCTTTCTGGCCGTGTCAACGGGGACCGTGGCCGGAGCGCTCGCTCTGGGGCGCGAAGGAGCGGCTTCGACGAAAGATGGCGCGGGCAGGGCGACCGGCAGCCCTATAGTCAGGACGCTCGGCAGGACAGGCTGCAAGGTGCCCATAGTGGCCATGGGAGTGATGAACGCCGACAATCCCGAGTTGGTGCGCAAGGCCTACGAACTCGGCGTCAGGCATTTCGACACGGCCAACGTCTACCAGCGCGGCCGCAACGAAGAGATGGTCGGCCGGGTCCTGGTCGAAGAGCTCAAGGCCAGGGACAAGGTGGTCATCGCCACCAAGATACTCGTCCGGCCTCCGCAGCGGGGCCTGGCCGCCAAGGACATCCGGTACCTGCACCAGGCAAGGATGGACGAGAGCCTGAGGAGGCTCAAGACCGATTACGTCGACATCCTGTACTCCCATGACGTTTCCGACATAGAGTGGGTCAAAAGCCCGGCCCTGGTGGACTCGCTCCTGGAGCTGAAAGCTCGGAAGAAAGCCAGGTTCATCGGGCTCAGCACCCACCAGAACATGGACGCGGTCATCAAGGCCGCCATGGAGATGAAAGTCTACGACGTCATCCTCACCACGCTGAATTACTCGCTCTTTGACTACCCCGAGTATCTCGACACCCTGAAGAAGGCGGCCGACGCGGGCATCGGCCTCGTCGCCATGAAGACCCAGTGCCAGCAGCCCTGGTACAAGGAAGAACTGCCGGCGGACATGAAGAAGTTCTACGAGGGGCCCGTCCTGCACTCGGCTCTCCTCAAATGGGCCCTAAGGCACGAGTTCATCACCTGCGCCGTGCCCGGCTTCACGGCCTTCGACGAGCTCAACGAGGATATCGCCGTCATCGGGAACCTGGAATACACGGATGCGGAGAGGAAATTCCTGGAAGACCGGACGGTTAAGGCCCGGATGTCCGCCGTCTGCCGCGCCTGCGAGAAGTGCCTGCCCGGCTGTCCGCGGGGCGTGGACATACCGGCCGTCCTCCGGGCCCACATGTACGCGGCCTGCTACGGCAACCTGTACCAGGCCCGCGACGCCCTGAACGGCCTGCGCCTGGACAATTCCGTCCATGCCTGCGCCGACTGCGGGCAGTGCTCGGCCCGCTGCGTCCGTGGCGTCAACATCTCCCGCAGGATAGACGAGCTCCGCGCCCTGCTGGCGTGAGTGCTAGCGGCGCGCCGACCTCCACCGTTTCTATCGCCCGATTTTGATACCGCCTTATCGCTTCCTCCAGCATCTCGGCAAACGAGCGCGCCAAGAATTCGTCCGCGCTGTTGCTTAATGATGTAAGCATATCTTACAGCCTATTGACATTAATTCCAACATCAGTATAATTTGATATAAGGACAATATCGATGACTTCATTGGGTCACAGAATAAGGCAAATCCGGACATCTCTTGGGTTGAGCCAGCAAGTTCTGGCCGAGAAACTGGGCGTCTCTCGCCCGTCTATATCACAGATAGAGAACGGCGAGAGGAAGGTGTGCGCCGAAGAGATCAAGAAATTGGCCGATATCTTCAGCATGTCTGCGGACGCGCTCCTCGACCCGGGCAAGGAGCCGCAAATCATGGTCAAAGAGAGCCGGGTTGCCTACGGGACGGAAGCCGAGCCCCGGATGAGGATTAACGTCCCCCAGAAAAACCTCCGGAAGTTCAAGGAGGTGCTGATCTATATCCTGAACAAGGTGGGAGCAAAACCTCACATCGGCGAGACGGTCATTTATAAGCTTCTCTATTTCATGGATTTTGATTACTACGAGAAATATGAGGAACAACTGATCGGCGCCACCTACCTGAAGAACAGGTATGGACCGACGGCCCTCGAATTCAAGAAAATCGTCAACCTGATGATCGCGCAAGGGGAGATCACCGAAGTCAAGGACAAGTATTTCAAGTATCCCCAGAGGAAGTACCTTCCGCTGAGGAAGCCGGACCTGAGCATTTTCAAAGGAAACGAGATAGAAGTCATCAATGATGTCCTGGACAGGCTCTCCGACATGAACGCCCGCCAAATCAGCGATTATTCCCATAACGATGTTCCCTGGCTGACCACGGAGGAGGGCAAAATAATCGAGTATGAGGCGGTATTCTACAGAACGCCCGCATATTCGGTCCGGGATTATGATGAGGCCGTTTGAGAAGATAGCCCGCCTCCCCGAATTCGAACGGGATCTGAAGAGGCTGCTCAAGAGATTCCGTTCACTCGAGAGCGACCTTGATAATTTCATCAACATCGAGCTCAAGCTTTTCCATAAGTTGGGGATCGACAACAAAGGAATCGAGCAGGTGCCGGGGCTTGGCTTTCAAAGCCCCAGAATCTACAAAGGCCGTAAATTCGCCTGTCGTGCCCTGAAGGGAAAAGGCGCTCAGTCAGGAATTCGGGTGATATATGCCTATTTCGAGGAAATTGACGGCATCGAGCTCATCGAGATCTATTACAAGGGAGATAAAGCGAACGAGGACACAGAAAGGATTATCAGGCGATACTCATCAAGAACCGGCTAGGGCCGAGTACGACGGCCTCTGGCTGAGACTCCGCGCGGCTATGCCGTTTCCGAGGGAGGACGTGAGCGTGGATCGGGCGCTTAGGACGGCTGGAGCGTGCGTTGTATCTTGCCGAGGTCGTAGCCGCGTGACTGGACCAGCTCGAGGATCTCCCGATAAAGTGCCTCCTCCATCTGCGGCGTCCGGCTCAGGACCCACAGGTAATTGCGGCCGGGATGACCGACGACCGCCCACCGGTAATCGGCGTCCAACCCGATGACCCAGTAATCCCCGGAGAAGGGCCAGAAGAAGCGCACTTTGAGCTTGGCGTTCGTCTTCTTATCCACCACCCAGGCCTTGCCGCGGACCGATTTCCGCGGTCCGTCCAACGCGCCCTTGCGGCAGGCGTTGACGACGCTTATCGTTCCGTCCTTGTTCAGGGAATATGTCGCCGTCACGGCCGTGCATCCCTTCTGGAAGCGTTGGGGGATGGTGGCGATCTCATACCAGGTCCCGAGGTAGCGCTGGATGTCGACGTAGGGCACGGTCTCGAGCGGCGGCCTCTCATCGGGCCCGGCGGCCGCGGCGCGGGCCGCGCAGATAAGGCCCAATAACGCCAGGATAGTGATGGTTCTCACCGAACGCCTCCTTTCCGCGAATCGACGGCCCCCCGAGCGGCATCGTTTCTATTATACGTCAAGAGCCAGTTTTTCTTTTTTGTGTCTTTTTCCGGACGGTCCGGCGTATAATCGGCTCTCCCGGGAGGGGGACGCGCATGCCGACAAGAAAAGAATTCTTACGGAGCTTCGTGGCCCTGGCGCTGGCCGGTTTCAACTTGACCCGGCTCTTCGCGGGCCGCGGCCGCGCCGCGCTCGCGCAAGAAGCGCAAAAGGGAACGGAAGGGAGGAAAAAAATGATAGCCAAGTGCGGGTTGAACTGCGCCGAATGCCCGGCCTACATCGCCACGCAGAAGAACGACGACGCGCTGCGGGCCGAGACCGCGAAAAAATGGTCGGAGATGTTCAAGTCCGAGCTCAAGCCGGCGGACATCAACTGCGACGGCTGCCAGACGGACTCGCCGCGCCTGCTCGGCTACTGCAGCGTCTGCGAGATACGAAAGTGCGCCCGCGAGAAGAAGCTCGCGACCTGCGCCGCCTGCCCGGAGTACTCCTGCGGCAAGCTCGACGCTTTCCTGGCCCAGGTGCCCGAGGCCCGCAGGACGCTCGAGGCCTTGCGCAAAGTAACGAAGTAACAGCCCGGCCCGGCCGGCCTTACTTCTTGATCAGCTCCTGGAGGTTCAGCAGCGGGACGGCCTTGTCCGGCAGTATCCCCCACTGGATGTTGGGCGCCAGCTTCTGGACGAACTCCCACTGGATGATGGTCGGGTTCTTGGTCAGGGCCGCCTGCCGTATCTCGATGCTCTTGGCGTCGCCCTCGGCCGCCACGATCTTCTGCTCCTTGCGGATCTTCTCCTGCTCGAGCTTGTTCTTCTCGGTCGTTATGTTCTCGAGCGCGATCTGCTTCTCCTCGAGCGTCCGGGCGTACTCGGCGGTGAAGGTGATGTTGCGCAGGACGAGCTCGTCGAGGATGAGCCCGTTGGCCTCGAACTTGGGCGCGATCTCGTCGAACAGGGCCTGCTGGGCGTCGTAACTGCGCCTGGTGTAGAGGTCGTAGGAGGCGAACTTGGTGGGCACGCGGCGGCCCGAGCCGCGGATCTCGGTCTTGACGACCTTCTCGACGTATTCGTTTTCCGTGCCCAGGTTCTGCAGGATCCAGGCCGCCTTGCCCGGCTGGATCATGAAGCGGGCGGTGATGCCGACCTTGATCTGCTGGCCGTCCGAGGTCAGGGCCGTGATGATCATGTCCGGGAAGTCGGCCTTGCTCGTCCGCGGGTCGTCGGAAGCTTCGTAGGTCTTCTTGATGGTCGGGAAGATCACCACCCTGTCGATGAGCGGGACGATGGCGTGGAGGCCGGGGTTGAGCTCGTGATGGACCGCGCCCAGCCGCTTGACGACGCCCACCGTGCCGGCCTGGACCGTGACCAGGGCCTGGGCCAGGACGATGAGCAGGAGCACGATGAGGATGAGGGCCGCGCCGAGCTTGCCCTTGCCCCGGACCCAGCGGTTGAAATCGCCGCTGCCCATCCTATCCCTCTTGGCCACCAGGAAGGCCATAAGGATCAAGCCGAAAATGAAAGCGAAAATATAGCCGGTCATGGGACCTCCTTTCCTGAGGTTAAAATATAGGAAAAGGGCTGAGGGCGCAATCCGTTTGTCCTGCGGCGCCGTTGATGCTATATTTTCAGCGATGAAGGTCATATCGGACTTCAAGACCCCTATCGACGTCCCGGCCGAGGGCGCCTGCGCCGGCGAAGGCGACTGCGACCTCGTCCGCCCCGAGATGTCCGACCGGGTGGAAAGCGTCCTCATCACCAGGCGGCTCGTCGAGCGCCGCGTCCGGGCCCTGGCCGCCGAGATCTCCGCGTTCTACCGCGGCGAGAAGCGCCTCGAGCTCGTCTTCATCCTCGAGGGCGCGCGGACCTTCGCCACCGACCTGGAGAAGGCCGTCTACGACGCCGGCGGGCCGGAGGTCCGCAGCCAGTCGATAAAGGCCCGGACCTACGGCGCCGAAATAAAGCGCGAAGGGGAGACCGGCCGCGAGGTCACCATCTACCACGAGCCGACCGGCCTTGAAGGCAAGCGCGTGCTCCTCGTCGAGGACATCATCGACCAGGGCTTCACCCTGCACGCCGTGCGCGACTGGCTGCTCGAGAACGCGGGCGCGGCCGAGGTCCGCGTCTGCGTCCTGCTCGAAAAGAAGCTCAGGAACCCGACGCCCGAGGTCAGCCGCCTCAGGCAAAGCCTCAAGCCGGACTGGGTCGGCTTCCGCGTCCCCGACCGCTGGGTGGCCGGATACGGCGTCGACGCCGGCGAGGACTTCCGCAACCTGCCCTTCGTGGTCGTCGTCCATGAGGAGCGCTACCTGAAGAAGGACTGAGATGGGCAGGCTCATCATCACCGGCGCAAGACTCCTCGACCCGGAGAAGCCGCGAAGCTTCGTCGCCGACGTCCTGGTCGAAGACGGACTCATCCGCCGGGTCGTCGAAAAAGGGGCGGCGGGGCTTTCCCCGGCCGCGGCGCCCGGCGTTCGGGTCATCGAGGCCTCCGGCAGATGGCTCGCGCCCGGGCTCATCGACCCTCACCTCCACGTCGAAAGCAGCATGCTGACGCCCGACGTGTTCGCGGCCGCGGCCGTCGCCCGCGGCACGACGGCCGTGTTCGTCGACCCTCACGAGATCGCCAACGTCAGGAAAGAAGGCATCGGGCTCTTCCTCGAAATATCGCGGCGTCTGCCGCTCGAGATGTACGTCGGCATCCCGAGCTGCGTCCCGGCTACGGACCTCGAGAGCGCCGGCGACCGGGTGACGCTCGAGGACATCGCCCGGCTCATCGACCATCCGCGGGCCTACGGCCTGGCCGAGATGATGAACTTCCCCGGGATAATCCACGGCTTCGGCGACGCCAGGGCCAGAGTCGACCTGGCCTTCGACCGCGGCAAGGTGGTCGACGGGCACGCTCCGGGCGTAACCGGCCAGGAGCTGGAGCTCTACGTTTCGAACGGGAAGAAGGACGGCGTCGTCCGCGTCATGTCCGATCACGAATGCACATCACTGGACGAGGCCGTGGAGAAGGCGGAGCGCGGCATGTTCGTCGGCCTGCGTTACGGCAGCGCCGGCAAGGACATGGAGGCCATCCTGCCCGGGCTCATCAGGAACGGCCGTCCCCTCGACCGCTTCATGCTCTGCTCCGACGACCTGGAGGCGGAGGAGCTCCTGGAGCGCGGGCACATGGACAGGACCGTCCGCCGGGCCCGGGAGGTCGTCATGGAGAACGCCGGGCTGGACCTGAAGGCCGCGACACTGCTCGTCCTGCGCTTGGCGTCGCTCAACCCCGGCCGCTATTTCCAGCGCTTCTTCGACCTTCTCCGGCAGCCGGGCATGGGCCGGCTCAAAGAGGGTTTCCGGGCCGACCTGGTCATCGTCGACGACCTGGAGTCGTTCAAGGTCAACGAAGTGCTGGTGGGCGGGCGGGAGGTCGCTCGGAGCGGCGGCTGCCTCCAGGTTCCGGAGAAGGTTTCCTTCGACGCCTTCCTCAACTCAGTCAACCCCGGACGCCGGTTCTCAGCGGAAGATTTCAGGATCGCCTGCGACAGGCCGTCCGTCCGGGCCAACGTGATCGGCGTCGTCCCGAACAGCCTGCTCACCAAGAAACTCGCCCTCGACATCCGGAGCGAAGCGGGCGAGCTGAGGGCCGCGCCGGACCGCGACATCGCCAAGGTCGCCGTCATCGAGCGTCACAAAGGAACGGGCCGGTTCGCGCTCGGCCTGGTCAGGGGCCTCGGTCTCAGGCGTGGGGCGGTCGCGAGCACGGTCGCCCACGACTCCCACAACATCATAGTCGCCGGGGTCGACGACGGGGCGATGGCCGAGGCCGTAAACAGGCTGACCGAGGCCGGCGGCGGCATGATCGCGGTCGGCCCGGAAGGCGCCGCCCTTCATCCCCTCGAGGTCGCCGGCCTGATGAGCCGACGGCCGGCGGAGGAGACCGCGCTCAGCTACCGCCGCGCGCGCCGGGCCGCGCGGCAGCTCGGTTCGCCGCTCGACAACGTGTTCATGACCCTGTCGTTCCTCGCCCTGCCGGTCATACCGGAGCTCAAGCTCACCGACCGCGGCCTGGTCGACGTCGCCCTCTATGATTTCGTCCCGCTTCAATAAAAAGCGGATCGATTTCTCCGAAATATAACCTATCTTCCGGCGACATTATAAACACGTATAAATCGGCACGTCGCCTTCATTGACGATCGTCCCTTTCCATTGAGGAGAGTTCTGGGCCGGTATGAAAGAAAACGCCGCGCAAAACGAAAGGATAAGCCAATGGGTCATCTCACGACTCCTCCGGCCGCGGGATCGGCGATCCGATATTTGACGACGGCGTAGGTTTCCTCTTCGGTCAACATGAGGGCATGGACGAAGCCTTCGGCCACGGCCGACCGGTTCGCCTCGAGCGTTTTCAGCGTCGAGTTTTCGGGAAACTTCAGGTAAAAGTTGTCGAGATAGCGGCCCTTCCGGTCGTAGATGTCGATGAGGACGCCCTTGGCCGGGTCGATCGTCGAGGTCACGACCCAGAAACGATCTCCGACAACGACGAGATTGGTGATGTCGGCCGTATATTTCACGGGCGCAGAGGTGTAGGTTTTTCCGTCGATTATCACCCCTCCCCTTTTCGGGGCGTTTGCGTCGGGCTTGACCCTCTCATAAGCCCGCCGGAATTGAAGCGTTACCCGGCTCGTCGAAAGACTATAGATTTTCAGGAGATACTCGGGTGTATGGGATAGAATAACGTCGGTAAGGCCTACTTGATGGGCGAGGAAGGCATTGACCGGGATGATGCCCCCGCCGCCTCTGCTCGAGGGGATGACATAGGCTCTAATTGGAAACACGGCCCGGTCTTCGACGGCTTCGGCCCCATTTTTCAGGGTGAAGAGATGATGAACCCAATCGGTGATGTCCGCGGTTTTGGGGAGATTCAGAAACGGCGAATCGCTTCCGCTCAGGATGAGGCCTTCCTCCGTCCGGCCGACAATCTTCATTCCTCCACGCGTTTTCGAGAGGTACGTCTTCTCCTGAGCGACTGCCCCCTTTTCGTCGAAAACGAGGATTTTTGGAGGAGAACTGGAGAGCACGATCAGGCCTTTTTCGACGGGCCAGAAATCGCTGCAATAGACCATCTCGCCCGGTCCCTGGCCCTTCTTGAAATAATTCCGGACGAAACGGCCGTCCTTGTCGAAATGGAGGAGTTGCTCCTGTTCCTGGACGAACACGCTTCCGTCCGTCCCGACACGGAGGTTGAAGGGAAATTTAAAATAGTAGCCGGCGCCTTCGTCGACGATTCTCGCGACCTCCCTAAGGGCGACAACCCGCCCGGAGTTTTTCGCCGAGGGCTTGGTGGGATTTTCGATGACATCCTGGCCGGACGAAAACGTCCCGACGCCGGCTCCGACGAACGCGGCCAGGGCCAAACACAACGCCCGACCGGATGATCTCAGCCCCTGACTCGGGACAAATCTACCCCCCGACGGCGTCTCTGCGTTCAGCCGTCCCGACCTTCTCATACCCGCCGCCCTCCTTTCGCGCCTCGTGCTGCTGGACCGCCGTCGTCGGACGGCGGGCCGCTCTCGGCTATTTTTCGGCGATGCGATACTGGCAGACCGTCGCTCCCTTCTGGCTGTCGATGAGGAAGAGGTCGTTCCCCTGGACGCGGATGAAATCGACGATCCGTAATCGGCTTGAAACCCCATCCTGACCTCGTCGACGAGGATAGTCCGGCCCTCGAGCGGTGTCAAGAAGGATTGACAGCGGATAAAAATCCGCCGAACAGGGCGGGCCGAAGGGAGAAGGCCGGATCGTTTTGCGGAAGGAGCCTGGCGGTGAAGAAATCGCCATCTCTTTCAGCGAAAGGATCGAACAGCCGGAACCGGCGCTCGCAGAACCCCAGCTCGTCTTCGATGCCGTCGGGAACTTCGAGCCCTCCTGCACAGAGTATGTTACGGATTACCTGCTGTCCGAGGTCTGGTTTCCCGGCGAGGATGGATTCCTGATCCATCGGACGTAGGACGCACACCAGAACCAGGTCGTCAAAGGTCAGAAAGCGACAAAATAGCGGACCGCGGCTCAGCCCCCGAACTTCTCTTGGTTTTCGGGGGAGCGATTCCTCCGTAAAGCCGACTCTTTCGTCCTGTCCCCCTGTCCGGGGAAAGGGACGGATTTCAGGACGGTATTTTCAGGCCTTCCTTGTATTCTGCGAAATCAGGAATGATCCTCTGGTATTCCTCGGACATGAGCGGCGATGAGATCATGAAATCCGCGGAAGCCCGGTTGCAGGCTACGGGAATGTTCCAGACGACGGCAACGCGCAGCAGGGCTTTGACATCCGTATCATGGGGCATCGGCTGGAGAGGGTCCCAGAAGAAGATCAAGAAATCGATCTCACCGTCGGTGATTCTGGCGCCGATCTGCTGGTCGCCCCCGAGCGGTCCGCTCTGGAGCCGATGGATATCCAGACCAAGCTCTCTCTGGAGAAGAGCTCCTGTCGTTCCGGTCGCATAAAGAACGTGCTTGGCCAGAAGGTCCTTATTATATCTGGCCCATTCCAGAAGATCCGCTTTTTTATTATCGTGGGCGACGAGGGCGATCCTTTTCTTCTCCCCCAGCCCGATTTTTCGGCTTTTCTTCGTCATGGCTTCCTCCGGTCGTTCGAGTCAGGCCCCTTTCATAATCTGAAGAGATGTCTTTCCCAATCGGCGACCTGGTATGTTTTGCCCCGGGCGATGATCTCATGGCCTTCCTTAATCAACCGCTTTTTGTGCGCCTCGAGCCCGCCCGGATATTTTTCGTTCAGAAATCCTTCCGCTTTGAGCGTTCTCCAGTAGGGGATTCTGGCCAGAGACGAGCGGTCTCCCTGGGCGACCGCTTCTTCAACCGCGTTGGCGATGATCATGATGAATATTCCTGTCGTCAGAGAGCAGCAGGCTTTGACCTTATGATTGCCGGCGATTTTCCGACATATGTCCCAGATCGTGATCAATTTTCCCCGGGGGATCTTGGCCATGAGCGGCCAGATTTCCGGGGCATTCACCAGTACGACGGAATCGCCCTCTTCCGCGCCCATTTTATGGGCGGCGTTGTAGCACGGAAAGCGTTTTTCCAGTGTCAAGACCTTGGGGAAGTGCTTTTGGCCTTCGAGTTTTTGTCTCCATGTTTTTTTCATGGGCTGCCTCTTCCTGTTGTCGATGAAGCAAGAAGCCGGCGCTTGTCAAACCGAGGACGCACACTAGTTTATAGGAATTTGCTTTTCCGGTGGGGCGAGCCTTACCGCCTGAGGCATACGGAATCGACCCATCCCATTACGGACCGAGGATAGGCCCGTCGCCGGCAGTTGTCAAGAACCAGAAAATAGCGAAGGCTTTGGCCCGTGCGGCCGGTTTTCGGCCGGGGCGGCGGGGAACGCGGCTATCCGAAAACGCGCCCCTTCCCCGCCTCTCCATCGTCAGCTAGTCATGCTCCACGCTCTTTTCGGCCGCCACCAGGCCGACCTGCTCGAGGGCATACGGCTTCTCAGCCACGAACGTCAACTCTACGTGACGGATAATCCGGTCGACGACGGTAGGCTCGGCCAAGAAGGCCACGACCCTCATCCTCCCGCCGCAGCGCGGACAGATCAGGGGGTCTACCTCGTAGACCGTCAGGAACCGGTCGAAGTAATGGAACAGCACCCGATAGAGGACCGTGCGCGCCGGATGGCGAGCACGGTAGATTCCCGGCACATCGGGAAGGCTGATTCAAGAAGCGTGCCTCGATTGCTCATAGGGAGCTTAGTGGAGGCCGGGCGCGAAATCGGTCAGCGACCGGCTCCATGGAAGGTCAGCCCCCGGGAGAACGGCTATATCGAATCGTTCAACGGCAAGATGCGAGACGAGCTTTTGAACGGAGAGCTACTGGATACGCTCGACGAGGCGAAAGTGCTTGTGGAGGCCTGGCGAAAGACTTCCAATCTCATCAGGCCGCACAACTCGTTGGGATACAGTCCGCCGGTGCCGGAGGCGCATGTGATCGGAAAATTCACTCTAGGGCGGGCACAATGTTAGGGGGCGGGTCAGGAGGTCATGACGGCTTTCCTGGCCGCGAGCGCGCGCCGGTCGTTTTGAGGAATTCCCAGAAGGTGGATCAGGGTGAAATACCGGACCGAGGGATTTTCTTCCTCGAACAGCCAGGCGAGAACGTTTCCTGTTGGATCGGGCGGCATGAATCAAGGAGAAGGCTTCTGGCCGACGTCTAGGGGAGGGAGGCCCATCCGGCGCAGGAGGTCCTGGAAGCGCGAGTCGTCGCGCATGAAGGCCATTATGGGGCCGACTCGCTTGTAAGGCAAATTGCTGTCGTGCTCTTCGTATGCTTTCTCGAGCCAGTAGAAAGCACGGTCCTTGTCCCCCGCCCTGGCGAAAAATTCGGCTAGGGTAATGGCTTTCATCCCGCCCGGTTTCTCGTAACCGGCCTCGAGGATCTCATTGAGTCTCTTTTGAGCCCAGGCAAAACCGTTCTCGGCGTAGCCTCGTTTCAACCCCTCTCTCAATTGGGGATCCTTGATCCATTTTTCCATATCGAAATCCATGAGTTCGTCGTACCTCTCCTTCATGAAAAGCGAACTCGATAAGGCTGACTGGGCGACGCCATTGTTGGGCTGGACGCTGAGCGCCCTCCGGGCCAGGGCGATAGCTTCATCGTATCGGTGCGCAATAAACAGGACTTGGGCATGGAAGCTCTGGTTCCTGACGTTATGCGGATCGAGTTCCATGGCCCTCTCGCTCTTGGCGAGGGCTTCGTCCATCCGGCCCATGATCATGAGAAAATGCGAGTGTCCGCCAAGTCCCATCTGATTGTCCGGATCGAGCTCGAAGAGCCGGCTCCAGGCACGATCGGCCGCCGGCCAATCCCAGTCCAGCCAGGTCAGGACCGCGGCCAGTATACGACGCGCCTCGACGTCTTCATCGTCGAGCGCTATAGCTTTGAGGGCGAAGGATTTCGCCTTGATCGCCCCTTCCGCCCAAGACGTTATGCCCAGCTGGACGCGGGTTATCCAGACACCAGAGAGCTGTGCCCAGGCTGTCGCGAAGTTTGGCGCTTTCTCAATGGCGAGGTTTAAGTAGCGTTCCATTTCATCTAACCCAGCCTTGTTAAACGTGCCGCGCAAATTTACCGCTTTGAGGTATGCCTCGTAGGCTTCGGGATCGACGGTCCGGACCTTCGCCAGCCGGGCTTCGGCGCTGGGCAGGAGCTTGAGAGCCAGGGCTCCGGCCACGTCCCTGGCGACATCGCTTTGCAGGGCCAGCAAACCGGACATCTCGCGCTCATAGGTTTTGGTCCAGAGCTGAGTCTGGTTTCGCGCATCGATGAGTTCGACCGCGATGCGAACCCTGAAGTTCTCTCTCCGGCAGCTGCCGCCCAGGAGGTAGCCCACGCCGAGCTCCCGGCCGATCTGTTCAAGCGGCGTGTCGCTTTTTTTGTAGCGCATCACGGACGCGCGGCCGATGACGTTCATCCGGGCCGGGTGAAGCCGGCCGAGTTCGGAGATCATGTCCTGGGTCAATCCGTCGCTTAGGAATTCCTGCTCCGGGTCTCCGGTCAGGTTCTCGAAGGGGAGCACGGCCAGCTTGAAGGGCTTGGCCGCGGCTCCGGCGCCGCCCGTCAGCTTTGTCCGCAAGCCTCCGAGATTGAGACCGAAGATAAGGGCAATCGCGACGACCGCGGCGGCTGCCGGCGCCAGCCAGCGCCGGCGCCGAAGCCGGTAGCGCAAAGCCGTCCATGTGGATGCCGTCCCCGCCCGGACCGCTTCGAGCGCCGCCCTCACGTCCCGAGCGCTTTGATGCCGCTTCGACGGGTCCTTCTCAAGGCACCGGCTGATCACGGCGCCCAGCTCCGCCGGCACTGAGGATGGAAGCGGCAGGGCGGACTTCCCCAGGATAGCCGAGCTCACCTCGAACCCGCTCTGACCTTTGAAGGGCCGGGCGCCTGAGGCCATTTCATAGAGGACGACGCCGAGCGCCCAAATGTCGCTCCGGGCGTCAGCCTCCCGGCCGCGCAATTGCTCCGGAGACATGTAGGCGAGCGTCCCCGATGTCGTGCCCTCGGCTGTTAAAAGCGTCAGGGTCGGCCCACCCAATTCCGCCTCTCCGGCCGATGGAGGAGGCATCTGCTTGGCCAGCCCGAAGTCCATGACTTTGGCGTGACCTGTACCGGTCAGCATGATGTTTTCTGGTTTGATGTCCCGGTGGACGATGCCCTTGCTATGGGCCGCCTCGAGCGCCTCGGCGACCTCGATGCCGATCCTCAGCGTTTCCGCCAGAGGCGTCGGTCCCTTGGCGATCTTCGTCCGCAGCGCCTCGCCTTCGATGTATTCCATGACGATGAAGTCGCGGCCCTCGGCCTCCGCGACCTCGTTGATGTGGCAGATGTAGGGGTGATCAAGGGCCGCCGCGGACCGGGCTTCACGGACGAAGCGCTTGAGCGCCTCGGGATTCCTCTGCATCTCGGGCGGCAGGAACTTGAGCGCGACCCGCCGCCGGAGCGAAGTGTCCTCGGCCAGAAAGACTTCCCCCATGCCGCCCCGGCCGATTTTCTCGAGGATGCGATAACGCCCGAGGATTTTACCGATCATGAAAGGTCAATTCCCCGATCTTATGATTCATACTTTTATCTCGTCCCCTTGCGAAGTATTTTAGAACATGTTCTTTCTGACTGTCAATGAAGCGGCAAATTATAGGAATTTCCTTTTTGCGCTCGGCCTGAGATTGCCGGCCGCGACCTTAGGATCAACCCGTCGCCTCACAAAAAGAGAATATCCCGGCCGGGCACGGGAGGCAAGAGCTTGAGATCCGGCGGCCCGGGACCGCGGCGAACAGCTGATCGGGCTGAACAGACTGGAATTCGGCTAAACGGGGACAGGCCGCTCCCCTCTCTCCCAGGTGTCTCTATTCGTACTCCACGCTCTCCTCGTCCGCCATCAGAGCGACTTGCTCGAGGGCATAGGCCGGAGGCGGCTTCTCGGCCAAGAACGTCAACTCCAGGTGACGGATGATCCGGTCGACGACCGCGTGCTCGGTCAGGAACGCCACGACTCTCATCCTCTCGCCGCAGCGCGGACAAATCAGGGTGTCTACCTCGTAGACCGTCAGGAACCGGTTGAAGTAATGGAACAGCGCCCGTAAGAGGACTGTCCGCCCCCGATGGCGAGGACGGTATATCCCCGGCACATCGGGAGGGCTGATTCAAGAAGCGTGCCGAAAATCCCATAGGAGGTAATGCGGAGGCCGACCTCGCGGCTCGTCAACGCGCGGCAACGTCACGTCCTCAGAACCTGGCTCTTGAAGAGCTCGCTCGATGCCACGCCTTCCGGTCGGCCCGGGCCAACCCGGCTGGGGCCCTGCGCTACGAGTAGTCTATTTCCTAATTCTTGCCCGCGGACTCGCAGGAGAAGCTTTCGAACAGGGTCAGGATCTGGCGGACCGTGTCCGGGGCGATGCCCGGCCGGAAATGGGCCAGGGCCTCGATCATGTGCGCCTCGACCTCGGCGTGGGAGTAGTCGTGGAAGGCTCCGGTGATGTCGCCCTCGAAGCCGGCGTGGGCGTCGAGCATGGCCGGCGGGCGATCGCAGGAGAAATCGATCTTCTTCAGATCGATGAAGCGGAGCGTCGGATTCTTGTAGGACTTAAGATAGAAAACCCGGGCGCCCGTGTCGCAGACGAAGCTCCAGCGGGTGTCCGACGCGGCGACGCCGGCCAGCATCCCGAAGGCGCGCTCGAGCGCCTCCTGCCCGCTCCCACCCTTGAACAAGGCCAAGCCCTTGCCCAGCCGGGAAAAACGGCTGAGCGAATGGTACGGCTCCTCGGGGTCGGGCGCCCCGCTCGTCCAATGGTCGAGGCAGACCTGGTAAGGCCGGTTGGTCAGCGCATGGACCGGTAGGTCCCGTCCGGTCCGGAAGACCAGCCGCCCGTCCAGGCACTCGACCACCGCGACGGCGCCGGTGCGGTCGCCGACGAGGTAGTGGTCCTGGGTGTCGGAGATGCGAACGGCCGCCGCCGCTTTCCGGACCTCCTCGATCGTGGCGCAGGTGTCGAGCATGTACTGCCACCAGAATGCCCCGACCAGGTGAGGCCGCTCGTCGGGGCCGGGCGGCCGCGTCTCGCTCAGCAGCATCGTGCTGAATACGAGGCCGGCCTCGTTCATGCCGCCCCAAGCGAGCTGGAAGCCGGCGCAGGAGATGACGACGCTGCCGTAGTTGGACACCCACTGGGCCACCTGGCCCGTCGTGCCCGCCTCCCAGCCGGACTTGCGGACGCCGCGTTTGTTGACGAAGAGCTTGCCCGGCGCGAACCGGTTGTCGTAGTTCGTGCCGAAGACGAGATGGCCCTTGTTCAGGAAAGCCAAGGACGAGCATGGTCTCGCGGACGGCGGCCAGGCCAGGGCCAGGCCAACGAGCGGGAGAAGGACGAGGACGGGAAAGCGTCGATGGGCGCGCATGATCGTTGCCTCCTGGGAAATCTGCGTTCCTGGGACTATTATAATCCCAAGGCGTCCCGGGGGAAATCGGGTCACGGGCTTCCGATCCGGCGTCTTGTCCCATCCGTGCGTTCACGAAAAAGGCGAATTAGTATTGCGTCCCCGATTTCGGTTACACTCTCCCTGACGAGAAGAAGGAGGTTTCCATAGAACATTCCCAGCGGAAAGGATGCTCGCGTAGCTATTTCCTGAGGGCCGCCTCAGTCGGGGCCGGGGCCGGCCTCGTCGGATGGAGGGGCCGCGACGGCCAGTTCGCAGCGACCCGGCAGGCGGGCGGCGCACGCAAGAAAATCCCGGTCGGCGTCCAGCTCTATTCGGTCCGCCGCGAGGCGGCCAAGGACCTGCCCGGCGTCCTCGAGGCCATCGGCAAGATGGGCTACAAGGGCGTCAAAATGATAGGAATTTCCTTTTTGCGCTGAGCATGAAATCGCCGGCCGTGAACTCAGAATCAATCCCTCCCCTCACAGAAGAGAATATCCCGGCCGGCGCCGAGAGCAAAGAACTTGAGATCCGGTGGCCAGGGACCGCAGCGGACGGCTGATCGGGCCGACCAGCAGCCCGAGCACCTCGCGGGCGAAGATCTCGGCCAGCCGAGCGTCGTCCAGATGCGGCAGCCTGTGGAAGACTCCCGCCCGGTCCATCCCCCTCGGTCACCAGCAGATGCAGATGCGGGTGGAAGTTGATCCGGTCGCCGAAGGTCTGGACGGCGACGTTGATGCCGGGAAAGAGCGGCTCGCCCGCCAGCGCCTCAATATAGATCGTGAGGGCCTGGACCGGCCGCCCGACTGAGCTCCCCCAAGAGCCGGCGGCGGTATTTGAAGAAGATTCTCAGCGTCTTGAGGACGGTCAACACCTCCTGGCGGTGCGGCACGTCGAGGATCAGGATTACGAAGAGAGGCAGTCCCCTCCCGGGCGACACTCCCCTCAGGACCTGTTCAGGCCAGCCAATCCTCCACGGTGAGGCCAGGGATTCTGCAAAATTCGCGGGTGTTGTGGGTCACGAGGATTGCGCCCAAGCTAAGGGAGTGGGCGCCAATGAGCGCGTCGAGCGGTCCGGCCGGCGTCCCGCCAGCCTCGAGCGCGGCCCGCACTTTCCCGTAGGTATCCGCGGCGGCCTCGTCGAAGTCGGCGATCTCGAGCGGGAGAAGGAACTCGTCCAGGGCCTGACCGTTGCGCTCTTTCTCGGCGCTCTTGGCGACCCCAAAGCGGAGCTCGGCCAGCGTGACGGCCGAGATGCCCGCCTCCCCCGCGTCGAGGGAGGTGAGGCGGCGCAGGGTCTTGGCGGGCTTGCGCTTAATCAAGGCGATGCACGTGTCCGTATCGAGCATGAAGCGCATCAGAGGGCCTCGCGCTCCTGCGGCCCGGGCTGGCCGCGGTCGGACATGAAGTCCGCCGAGAACTTGTCCAGGCTACCGACGAGCGGCTCCCAGACGCCCTTGGCAGGCAGGAGGACGACGGCGTTCCCGGATTTCTTGACGTAAACAAAGTCGCCCTCGAACCGGAACTCCTTAGGCAGGCGGACGGCCTGGCTTTGCCCGTTGCGGAAGAGTTTCGCGCGCTTCATCTCGCCGCCTTCATAATATATATTATACATATATACTCCCGCTTTTGAATTGTCAAGCGATAGGCATTAAGAGGGACGCGCGCGCGACATGGGATTCTCGCAGAAAAATCGTTCGGTTACATTTCAGATGATTCAATGCGCGGCTTGACCGGCCGCCGGTTTTCGGATACTTTCCAGGCTGACCAGAGCAAGAGACCGATAGGAGGGCAGGCCATGGACACTTTCCCGACGGGACGCAACCGACACAGGCATCCCGCGCGGAGTGGGATATCGACGCTCGCGGTCGTATCGCTGATTTGCTGTCTGGCGCTCCTGCCGCCCGGCTGCTCGCGGAAGGAGTCCGCGGCGCCCGCCGAACTGGCCAAAGCCACCCGCGTCGACACCAACGGCTGGATACACATCCACCTCAAAGGCGCCCCGCGCGAGCTCGGCTTCCAGCACGGCTGGCTGCTGGCCGGCGAGATCGACGAAATGCTCCGCGCCCTACGCCATTTCCTCAAGGGCTCGACCGGGCGGGACTGGGCCTTTTTCCGAGAAGCGGCCGAGCGCATGTTCTGGCCCAAGCTCGAAGCCGAGTACCGAGAAGAGATCGATGGCGTCGCGGCCGGGCTGAAGGCCCGCCGGCCCCGCCTCAAATGGGACAGGATCGATGTCACGGCACTCAACGGCTGGATCGAGCTCGCCTGGTACTACGTTCCCTACCTTGACGAGTTGAAACAGCCGGGCGCCGGCGATAACAAGGCCCCCGGCTACTGCAGCGCCTTCATCGCCACCGGAAGCTGGACCGAGGACGGCCGGATAGTCGCCGCGCACAACAACTGGGTGGATTACATCATCGGGGCGCGCTGGAACGTCATCGCCGACATCGTCCCGGCGAGCGGCTACCGCGTGCTCATGGACACCTTCCCCGGCGGCATCCACAGCGGCGACGATTTCGTCGTCAACGGGGCGGGGCTCATCTACACCGAGACGACCATGGGCACGTACAAGGGCTTCCGCGAAGAAGGCCGGCCCGAATTCGCGCGGGCCCGCAAAGCCGCGCAGTACGCGGCCTCCATCGACGACTTCGTCCGCATCATGAGCGAGGACAGCAACGGCGCCTACGCCAACGACTGGCTGGTGGGCGACACCAAGACGAACGAGATCGCCAAGTACGAGCTCGGCCTTAAGAACCAGCGGCTGTGGCGGACGACGGACGGCTTTTTCATCGGCTCGAACTTCCCTTCGGACGAGAAGCTCATCGCCGAGGAAACCACTTTCGACCCCGACGACAGGACCCAGTCGGTGCTCGTCCGCAAGGCCCGCTGGGAGCGGCTGATGCAGGAATACAAGGGCTACATCGACATCGAGGACGCCAAGCTGTTCATGGGGGACCACATCGACGAGGCGACCGGCCGCGCCGGCGCCAACAGCAACGTCCTGTGCGGGCATGTCGACGAGGACCCGAAAGGCACGCCCGAGTTCGGCTGGGCGCCCTTCTCGCCGGCCGGGGCCGTCCAGGCCAAGGCCACGACGAGCGCGCTCGCGGCCGAGATGAAGCTCTGGGCCCACATGGGGCACCCCTGCGGCCGGGACTTCAAGGCGGCCGAATTCCTGGCCGCCCATCCGGAATTCAAGTGGCAGTCCCGGTTCCTCAAGGACCTGCGGGCTTTTCCCTGGACCTTGTTCCAAGCGAAGTGAGTGAGCTGCCGCGGCGGCCGGACCGGCTCCGGCCGCGCGCTTCCATTAAGCGGCCGATTTTATTACAATCTGCCCGACCGGCCGGACCGGGGAAGGAATGATCGCCTCAGCCCGGACCTGCTTCACCCGTCGGCGGGACCCGGCCGCGAACGAGGAGGCCCGAAGTGAAAAGACCGCTCAACAGACGTGATTTCCTCAAAGGAGCCGCGGCCGGCGCGGCCGCGTTTTCGTTCGGCTCAGGCTTCCCGAGCCGGGCATCGGGACAGTCGCTCGCTGCCCGGCCGGAAAAGAGCGGCGGCACCGGCTTCAAGCTCAAGTACGCCCCCTATTTCGGCATGTTCGAGGCAAATGCCGGCAAGGCCCCGCTCGACCAGCTGAAGTTCATGGCCGACCAGGGATTCCGGGCAGTGTTCGACAACGGGCTACCCAACCGGCCGCCGGCCGAGCAGGAGGCCATCGCCCGCGAGGCGGCCCGCCTCGGCCTCGAGATTGGACCCTTCGTCGCCTACGCGGACTTCAAGGTGAAGTCCTTCGTCCTCGCCGACAAGTCGGTCCGCGAGATGCTCCAGGGCCGGCTGAAGACCGCGCTGGAGACGTCCAAACGGACCGGCGTCAGGCAGGCGCTCATGGTGCCCGGCCGCTACGACGAGAGCCTCGACTGGGATTACCAGACCGCCAACGTCGTCGAGAACCTCAAGTGGTGCGCCGGCGTCTGCGAGCCGGCCGGACTGGTCATAGTCATCGAGCCGCTCAACCCCAAGGACCATCCCGGCCTTTTCCTCACGAAGATGGCCCAGGCCTACCAAATCTGCCGGGCCGTCAACAGCCCCTCGGTCAAGATCGTCGACGACATCTACCATCAGCAGATCACCGAGGGCAACATCATCCCCAACATCGAGGCCTGCTGGGAAGAGATCGCCGCCTTCCATCTCGGCGACTCGCCCGGCCGCAAGGAGCCGGGCACGGGCGAGCTGAACTTCAGGAACATCTTCAAGCGCATCTACGACAAAGGCTACCGGGGCGTGCTGTGCATGGAGCACGGCAAGAGCAAGCCGGGAAAGGAAGGCGAACTGGCCCTCATCCAGGCCTACCGGGAAGCTGACTCCTTCTCGTGACCGGTCAGGCGGACGGCGGCGGCCGGACGTGGCAAGCCTGAAGGGAATTCATCCGGACAAACGCGGATATATAAATAGGAGGAGACGTCCATGGAAGACAGGGAAATACCGGGAAAGCAAAGCGTATCGGACGGCATCAGCCGGCGCGAGTTCATCAAGACCTCGTCGCTGGCGGTGTCCATGGCCGCGGCGGCCTCTTCGCTGTCGGCGGCCGGCGGCCTCTTCGCCCAGGGCGCGGGCAAGATACGGGTCGGCCTCATCGGCTGCGGCGGCCGCGGCACGGGAGCCGCCCTCGACTGCGCCACGGCCTCGCCCGACGTCGTCATCACAGCGCTGGGCGACCTTTTCCCCGACATGGTCGAGGGCTCCCTCAAGCGCCTGCGCGAGCGCCTTCCGGCCGAACGCGTCACAGCGACGCCCGAGACCTGCTTCACCGGCTTCGACGCCTACGAGAAGGTGGCACGGGCCGATGTGGACCTGGTCATCCTGGCGGCGCCGCCGTTCTTCAGGCCCGCCCACCTGGCGGCCGCCGTGGCAGCCGGCAAGCACGTCTTCATGGAGAAGCCCGTGGCCGTGGACCCCGCCGGCGTGCGCTCGGTCATCGCCAGCGCCGACCTGGCGGCCTCGAAGAAGCTGGCCATCGTCGCCGGCACCCAGCGCCGCCACCAGGCCCATTACATCGAGATCATGAAGCGCGCCCGGGCCGGCGACATCGGAGAGATCGTCGGCGGCCAGTGCTACTGGAACATGGGCGCGCTCTGGCTCGAGCGGGCCGCGCAGAACTGGGCCGACCGCATCATCAAGAAATGGTCCGACATGGAGTGGCAGGTCCGCAACTGGCTGTTCACCGTCTGGTGTTCCGGCGACCACATCGTCGAACAGCACGTCCACAACCTCGACGTCATCAACTGGGCCATGGGCGCGCACCCGGTGAAGTGCATGGGCATGGGCGGCCGGGCGGCCCGGACCGACCCTATGTTCGGCAACGTCTACGACCACTTCGCCGTCGAGTACGAATACCCCAACGGAGCGCGCGTCATGAGCATGTGCCGGCAGACGGCCGGGGCGGCCGAGAACGTATCGGAACGTGTCGTCGGGACCAAGGGCTTCGCCTACACCGACAGCGCCGACGGCTACATCAAGGGCGCGAAACCCTGCAAGAACGAGAAGGAATCGCCCAACCCTTACGTCCAGGAGCACGCCGACCTCGTCGCGAGCATCAAAGCCGGCAAGCCGCTCAACGAGGGTCGCCAGGTGGCCGAGAGCACGCTGACGGCCATCATGGGCCGGATGAGCGCCTACACCGGCCGGGCCCTCAGCTGGGACTGGGTGATGAACGCCTCCAAGCTGGACCTGACGCCGCCGCACCTGGAGTTCAAGGACTTGCCGCCGCTCGAGGTGGCCGTCCCCGGCAAGACGCCGCTCGTCTGAAGAAACTGAAATATCTTAGTATAGCCCGTTCAGGTGAGGAGCTCTCCGAGGCGCATTATGACGCCTTGTTCCAAAGGGACAACCGCCTGAGCCGCACGAAGCGCGGACCGCACCCGGGCTTTCCAGCCTCGAGGGAAAGAAGCCCATAAGCGGACGAGGCGGCCTATCTCGGCCTTCTCGGAGAGGATGTACTTGGCTGTGAGCACGGCCTGGCGGATATCCTTGTCCCTCTTATCCTTGCGCGCCGTCCGAGTGGCTATCATCAGCTTGTGCAGAGCGAAGGCCGCGGGCGAGGGCACCCTGGCCTTTATGCCTCTGGCGACCTGCAGCACGATCGGCTCATCAAGCAGGATATCGATGAACCTCAAGGTTTGGGGAGTAACGGCTATCTTCTTGACATGAGGCTCAAATCTCCGGCCCTTCCCACTTTCGGGAGACAGGAATTCGACCTTCATCAGGTTGCCCGAGAAAGACATCGAGCCGTCGGCGTGAAAATCCTGCCTGAAGCCGAGGCCCCTCAGGTAGCCCGTGAAATCGAACGACCTGCCCTTATAAGGGTACGGAATCAAGATGTCCAGGTCCTCGGTCCTGAAGGGATATTTCTCCACGGGCAGATGTCTTTGATACAGCAGGAAACACCAGGTACCTATTATCTCCAGCCCTGATTCCCAGAGTTTCTCTTCTGTGATTTTCTTGAGTATCGACCGGATCGGCTCCGTCAGGTCCGTTTCTTTCCCGGGCCTGGACTTCAGAAGGCGCAGGCCTTCGCGGACACGGCGAAGTTCCGCCTCGAGCCTAGCCCTCTCTTCGAGCTGATCGCGAAGTTCGGGAGGCACTTTTTTGCCGATATAGTCGCTCTTGAATTCCCTGCCTTTGCGAAACTGAAGATAGTAATAGGTTTTTCCCCCGATCACCTTCAGCTTGACCCGCCCTTTGGGCAGGACCGCCAGACGGGCGGATATCAGCCGCTCTTGATCCCGATAGAACTCCAGCCCTTCCTTTAGTGTGTCACGGACGTCCTGCATGTGTCGAGTTTACCCCACAAAACTGGCGATGTCAACTTTTGTGGGGTAAATCGACTCGTTCGACATCCGGCTGGTTGCGGTGATTATCCTCGAACGCTTCCCTGAATAAAGCGCTGCCGCGAGCCCTGCTGGTATCCCTTGCGGCGGGATGTGCGCGCCCTTATGATAAGTGCCCGCTTGCCTCTTGCCCGCGGGGCCGAATCGTAGGAAAATCCTTTTGGCCGCCGGGAGGGGGCAGGCGGACGGGACCGCCCGCCGGGCCAGGCGGACACCGCTCGCGAGAGGAGGCAGCGATGAGCTGGACGAACCGGTTGAAGAAGCCGCTCAAGCGGCGCGAGTTTCTCAAAGGAATCACCGTCGCGGGGGCCGCGGCTTTCACCGGCGCCGCCGGTTTTCCCACGATAGTCCGGGCCTCGGCCCTCGGCCGCGGAGGCGCCGTCCCGCCTTCCGACCGCATCGTCATGGCCGGCATCGGCTTCGGCATGCAGGGGCCCGGCAACATGCGCAGCTTCCTGGAGAAGGACGAGGTCCAGTGGGTGGCCGTCTGCGACATCGACCGGGAGCACCTGGCCTTCGCCAAGAGCATCGTCGACGGCCGTTACGGCAACAGGAGCTGTGCCGTCTACCATGACTTCCGCGAGCTCTTCGCGCGCCGGGACCTCGACGCCGTCATGATCGCCATCCCCGACCACTGGCACGCCATCGTGTCCATCGCGGCCCTCCAGGCCGGCCTCGACGTCTACGGCGAGAAGCCGCTGACCCACTCGCTGCGCGAGGGCCGAAGGCTGTGCGACGCCGTCGCCCGCTACGGCCGGGTCTGGCAGACCGGCTCCTGGCAGCGCTCGGTCGAGAATTTCCACCAGGCGGCCGAGCTCGTCCGCAACGGCCGCATCGGCCGTGTGAAGCGCATAGAGGTCGGCCTGCCGTCGGGCCACTACGACTTCGCCGGCACCTTCGGCCAGGAGGCGCTGGTGCCGCCGCCCCCGACGCTCGACTACGACTTCTGGGTCGGACCGGCGCCCTGGTTGCCTTACTGCAAGGCCAGGGTCCACATGAACTGGCGCTGGAACCTGGACTTCGGCGGCGGGCAGCTCATGGACTGGGTGGGCCACCACGTCGACATCGCCCACTGGGGCATGGGCTGGGACGAGACCGGGCCGGTCGAGGTCGAGGCCCGCGGCGAGTTCCCGCGCGGCTCGACCATCTACAACAGCCCCACCCGCTACTATTGCACCGCCGTCTACGCCGACGGAACGCCGATGATCGTCGCCGGCGGCTACGACGAGGTCTGGATGGGCACCAAGTGGATAGGCGAATACGGCTGGGTCTACGTCAACCGCGGCGAGTTCATAACCGAGCCCGCGAGTCTCAAGCGCGAGGTCATCGGGCCCGAGGAGATACGCCTCTACAGGAGCCGCGACCACTCCCAGAACTTTCTGGACTGCGTCCGCAGCCGGGGCCGCACCATAACGCCCGCCGAGACCGCCCACCGCTCGGCCAGCGTCGGCCACCTGTGCGTCATCGCCACGGAGGTGGGCCGGAAGATCCGCTGGGACCCGAGGACAGAAACCATAATAGGCGACCCGGAAGCCGAACGGCTGCTCAGCCGGGCCTACCGGGCGCCCTGGCAGCTGCCCGCATGAGGAGGCCGAAGATGTCCAGCATTATGAAGCGCACCAAAACATTGAAGAGAGCATCGGTCCCGGCCTTGATGCTTGCGGCCGCGTGGATATTCTTCCTCGCGTCATTTTCCCCCCCTTCGCTTCCGCCCAGACGGCCGGGCTGCCCGAAAAGTGCCGGGCCGAGCTCGAGTCCATCCTGAAGTCGCTCCATGACTACGACTTCGCCTCCGGGGTGGACGCTCTCGAGAAGCTGCACGCGTTCGTCCGCTCCCACAAGGACGACCCGGCGGCCAGGGCCGAGACCGAAGCGAAGCTGCTGGCGTTCATTCAGGGCGCGCCCGCGCCGAACGCCGGCGGCCTGCTGGCCGCCTGTCGGGCACTGCGCCTGGTCGGGACGGCGAAATCGGTCCCCGCGCTCGAGCGGCTGTTATATAAGAAGGAAAGCGCCGACGCCGCCCGCTTCGCGCTGGAAAAGATACCGGGCCCTGAAGCCGAAAGCGCTCTTGTCGCGGCCCTCGGGAAGACCGCCGGCGCCCTCCGGCTCGGCGTCATCTCATCGCTCGGCGAAAAAGGCGCGAAGTCCGCGGCCGGACCGCTGGCCGGCCTGGCCGGAGGCAGCGACCCGCAAACGGCCGCCGCCGCCGTCAACGCCCTCGCGAAGATAGGCGACGAGGGCTCTATCACCGCCCTCCGCCGCCTTTTCAAGAAAGCCGCCGGTCCCTTCAAAGAAAACGTCGCGGCCGCGCTCGTCGCCTCCGCCGAGGGGCTGGAGCGCTCGGGGGCAGACGCCGCCACAGCAGCCGTTTACGACGAGCTTCTCGCCGGAGGAACCGGCGTGACCATAAGGCAGGCGGCTTTCAGGGGCAAGCTCAGGACAGCGGGTCCGGCCGGACGAGACCTGATCATTAAGACCCTTAACGGCCGTGACACCCGGCTTTTCGCGCCCGCCATAGAGCTCGTGCCGCGTTACTTCGACCAGGACGCCGTAAAGGAACTGACGCCTCTTGTCGGGAAGCTTCCTGAAGCGGGCCGTGTCCAGCTCGTCTCCATCCTGGCCGGGTACCATGTTGAGTCCGCCCGGAACGCCGTGACGGAGGCTGCGTCGGACCAGTCGCTCCCGGTCCGGTTCGAAGCCTTGCGGGCGCTCGGCAGGGTCGGGGACGCTTCCAGCGTGGAATTCCTCGCCCGCCGGGCCGCCTCATCCGCCGGCGCCGAACAGGCCGCCGCCCGGGAAGCGCTCGCCAGGCTGAAGGGCTCCGACGTGGACCGGGCCGTCGCCGGCTCTCTGGCCAAGGCCGCGGACGAAGCCGTAAAGGCCGAGCTTATCCGGGCCGCCGGCGAACGCCGCGTCGCGGAAGCCAAGCCGGAACTAATATCTCTGCTGAAGGACGAAGCAGCCGGCGACGGGCTGAGGCTGAGGGCGGCCGCCGCCCTGAGGGGGCTGTCCGGGCCCGCCGATGTGCCGGGCCTTGCCTCTCTCCTGCTCGCGGTCAAGGACGAGAGCCTGCGCGAGGCCATGGAGGACACCGTGGCCGCAGCCGCGGCTTCGAGCGCCCGAGGCGCCAGCCGGTCGAGCTACATCGCGGGGCTCATCGAATCTGAGAAGGACGCGGGCCGAAAATCCGTCCTGCTGCGCGTGCTGGGCAAAATCGGGGAAGACTCCTCCTTGCCGCTCGTGCGCCGGGCCCTGGCCGAAAGCGACCCGGCTGTCCGCGACGCCGCCGCGCGCGCCCTGGCCGACTGGCCGACCGCGTCGGCCCGAGACGACGTTTTCTCGATCGCTTCCCGGGCCTCGGACCTGACCCAAAAGGTTTTGGCCCTGAGGGCCTTCGTCAGGATGGTCGGGCTCGAGCCCTTCCGAAACCCGGAGGCCGCGGCCGCCGACCTGGAAAGGGCGTTGGGGCTCGCCGCGCGGCCGGAAGAAAAGAAGCTCATCCTGGCCGGCCTGACCTCTTTCCCCTGCAAGAAGAGCCTGAAGCTCGCAGAAGCCCTGGCCGCCGACCCAGCCCTCAAGTCCGAAGCCGAGGCGGCCCTGGCCCGCATCAAACGGGCGTTGAAATAATAAACGGGGGAAGGCACCCAAGGTGCCTGTCCACCTTTAAAGGAGTCGAACATGATCGAAGGGAAAAGCGGCATCGAAAAGCTTGCCCGGCTCCGCTACGGCATGATCGGAGGCGGTCCGGGCGCTTTCATCGGGGAAGTCCACCGCAAGGCCATCGCCATGGACGGGAAAGCCGAGCTCGTCTGCGGCTGTTTTTCGCAGGACTACGAAAAGACCCTGGCCGCGGGCGATGCGCTCGGCCTGCCGCGCGAAAGGCTCTACCGGACGTTCGAGGAGATGCTCCGGGCCGAAGCCGGGCGGCCGGACAGTCCCCATTTCATCGTCATCGTCACGCCCAACAGCACCCACTTCCCGGCCGCCAAGCTCGCGCTGGAGCAGGGCTTCCACGTCGTCTGCGACAAGCCGCTCGCGACCTCGAGCCGGGACGCCGCCGAGCTGGGCCGGCTGGCCGAGGCCGTCGATAAGCTGTTCTGCGTGGCTTACGCCTACTCGGCCTATCCCATGGTCAAGCACGTCCGGGACATGATCGCCGCCGGCGAGATCGGCGCGGTCCGCTTCGTCAACGCCGAATACCCCCAGGAATGGCTGGCCACGCCGCTCGAAAGGACCGGTCAGAAACAGGCCCTCTGGCGCACCGACCCCAGGCTGGCCGGCATCTCCAACTGCGTCGGCGACATCGGCTCGCACATCGAGCACATGGTCCACCACATGACCGGCCTGCGCATAGCCTCGCTCTGCGCCCGGCTGGACCGCTTCGGCGAGGGCCGGGCTCTCGACGACAACGCCACCGTCATGGTCAACTACCACGGCGGGGCGCGCGGGGCCTATTGGAGCTCGCAGATAGCCGTCGGCCACGACAACGGCTTCAAGGTCAGGATCTACGGCACGAAGGGCTCGGTCGAGTGGGTGCAGGAGGACGCCAACCACGTCCGCGCGGCCTTTCTCGACCGGCCGAACGCCGTGCTTTCCCGCGGACGCGACCCCATGTCGGCTCGGGCCGCGCAGCTTTCGCGCATTCCGGCCGGCCACCCTGAAGGTTACTTCGAATGCTTCGCCAACATGTACTCGACCTACATAACCGCACTGGCCAAGAAGCTCAGCGGCCGGAAACCCGAGGCCGTCGACCTCGACTTCCCCGGCGTGGACGACGGCGTCCGGGGCGTCCGCTACATCGAGAAATGCGTGGAGAGCTCGGCCAAGGGCTCGGTCTGGGTCGAGCTCGAATAACGGAGGAGGGTGACATGCCGAGACCGATTACCCTGTTCACCGGCCAGTGGGCCGACCTGCCTTTCGAAGAGGTCTGCCGCAAGGCGGCCGCCTGGGGCTACGACGGGCTGGAGATCGCCTGCTGGGGCGATCACATGGACGTCCGCAAGGCCGCTTCCAACCCGGCCTATGTCAGGGAGAAAAAGCGCCTGCTGAAAAAGCACAACCTCAAGTGCTGGGCCCTGGGCGCCCACCTCGCCGGACAGTGCGTCGGCGACGAGTACGACCCGCGCCTCGAGGCCTTCGCGCCGGCCGAGGTCAAGGGAAAGCCCGAGGCCCTGCGCAAATGGGCGGTGAGAGAGATGAAAGCCACGGCGCTGGCCGCCCGCAACATGGGCTGCTACGTCGTCAACGGCTTCATGGGCTCGCCCATCTGGAAGGCCTGGTACTCCTTCCCGCCGACGCCGGAAGAGATGGTCGAGGAGGGTTTCCACAGGATCCGCGACCTCTGGACGCCCATCCTCGACGAGTTCGACAAGCAGAACGTCAAGTTCGCCCTCGAGGTCCATCCGACCGAGATCGCCTTCGATATCTACACGGCCGCCCGGCTCCTCGAAACCTTCAACCGCCGCATGGCGCTCGGCTTCAACTTCGACCCCAGCCATCTCGTCTGGCAGGGCATCGAGCCGCACCTGTTCATCCGGGAGTTCGGCGACCGCATATACCACGTCCACATGAAGGACGTCGCGGTGACGCTCGACGGCAAGTCCGGCATCCTGGGCTCGTTCCTGCCGTTCGGGGACGTGCGCCGGGGCTGGAACTTCCGCTCCCTCGGCCACGGCGACGTCGATTTCGACGCCTTGATCCGGGAACTCAACGCCGTCGGCTACGCCGGGCCGCTCTCCGTGGAGTGGGAGGACAACGCCATGGACCGCGAGACCGGCGCCGCGGAAGCCCTGGAGTTCCTCAGGCGGATGAACTTCGCCCCGGCCCGGACCGCCTTCGACAGGGACTTCAAGAAAGAATAGCGCGCCGTCCGGCCCGGCAATGAACGGAGCGGCGCGAGCGGATAGCGGGTGGCGGGTCGAAACTCCCGCCGCTCGGCGCGCATTGGGGCTCCGCCGGCGTTGACAACCTTATATACGAAGCCTTATAAGTAGGGCCGCGCTTATTGGGTCCCGGGGGCTGTGGCCATGATCATCAAGGAAGAGGTCCCTTCTCTTGAGGAGATCCTGGTCAAATACTGGCCGCAGGTCCGTTACCGGGTCAAAAACTCCATCGGCAGCCTCACGCCCGACTGGGAGGACGTCGGCAGCGAGGTCATCCTGGCCGTCATCCAGGCCCTCAAGGAAAAGAAGTTCCGGGGCGAAAGCTCGCTTGCGACCTTCATCTACGCCGTCACCACCAACAAGATCATGGACTTCCTGCGCCGCAAGATGAAGGCGCCCCCGGAAGTGCCCGTCGCGACCGGCTGGGACCTCGACCCCTACCACCACGTGGAGAAAGAGGAGCGCGTCAAGCTCCTCGCTTCCCTGCTCAAAAGGCTGAAGCCGCGGCTGGCCCAGGTCATGTACCTGCACTATTTCCTGGAAGTGCCGCGCGACGAGATCGCGCGGGCCTACGGCATCACGCCCGGCCGCGTCAACGACCTGATCGCGGAAGGCAAGCGGACCCTCGAGAAGCTCATGAAGAGCCTGCATCCCGGGCCCCGAGCCCGCGGCTCTTCCTGAGGCCGAAGGATCGCCCGCCTGGAGCCCAAGCTGAAGCCGGAGCGGAAGGTGCTGTTCGCGCGGACAGACGGCTGCCCCGCCGGCTGATAGCCGCTAATCCACCACGGCCCAGCACTCGATCTCGACCCGGGCGCCCATGGCCAGGCCGCTCACTCCGAACGCGCTGCGGGCCGGCCGGTCCTTGGTGAAATACTCCATGTAGACCTTGTTCATGCCGTCGCGTTCGCCGATATCGGCCAGCATGACCGTGCACTTCACCACCCGGCTGAGGGACGAGCCGTACCTTTCGAGCGTGGCCTTGATGTTCTCCAGGGCCTGCCTGGTTTCGGCTTCGACGCCGCCGGCCGCGAGCGCCCCGGTCTTCGGGTCGCGGCCGAGCTGGCCCGAAAGGATGAGGAGCTTGCCGACGCGGACCGCTTCGGAAAACGGCGCGGCCGCCCGCCGCTGCGGGTTGAGGAACTCGACTTCGATCCCGGACCGGGCCTGCGGTTTCGGCCAGGCCGTTTTGTTCCCGGCGAATATGGCCCCCGCCAGGAAAAAGGCAACCGCGACAGACACCGCTGCAATGATTCTCTTCATCTCCTATCTCCTCCCAGGGGATTGTAGCCGAAGCGGGCCAGCCGGCCAAGCCGCATGACGGCGGCCGACAAGGTCAGCCGACGATCATGGCGGAACAGAAAGCTCTCCGCGCTTTTTGCCGCCAACCCGGCTATTTGTTGCGTCGCAAGGCGGCTTATAATAATATTAACTTCCCGTGGCTGGACTGAGGAGCTGCCCATGAAAAGACGCGACTTTCTGCGGACATCGACGGCCGCCGGACTGGGAGCGGCCCTGGCCATGGAGTCGCTCGGACAGACCGCCCCGGCCGTCCGCACGGCCGGGAAAGGCGACGAGCTGGCCGTGGCGGTCATCGGCTGCGGCGCCCAGGGCCGGGTCCTCATCGAGTCCATCCTGCGCATACCCGGGGTCCGCATCCAGGCCGTCTGCGACATCTGGGAGTACAGCCGGACCTACAGCGCCAATTACCTGAAAAAATACGGCGTCAACGTGTCGGTCTACGAAGACTACCGGGAGCTGCTCGCGAAGGAAAAGGGGCTGGCCGCGGCCGTCATCGCGACGCCCGACTGGGTCCACGCCGAGCAGACCATCGCCTGCCTCCGCGCCGGCCTCCACGTCTATTGCGAGAAGGAGATGTCCAACTCGCTGGACAAGGCGCGCGCCATGGTGCTGGCCGCCCGCGAGACCGGCAAGCTGCTCCAGATCGGCCACCAGCGCCGTTCCAACCCGCGCTACATCCACGCCATCGAGCGCCTCATACGCGAAAGGAAGCTCATCGGCCGCGTCACCGTCGCCTACGCCCAGTGGAACCGGGCCAAGTCGGACCTTCTCGGCTGGCCGGAGCGCTACACGATGGACCAGGCGACCCTCGAGAAATACGGCTACCGTTCCATGACCGAGTTCCGCAACTGGCGCCTATTCAAGAAATACGGGGGCGGGCCCATGGTCGACCTCGGCTCGCACCAGATAGACCTCTTCTCCTGGGTCTTCGGCTCGAACCCTAAGAGCGTAATGGCCGCGGGCGGCCGCGATTACTACAAGAACTGGGAATGGTACGACAACGTCATGGCCGTCTACGAGTTCGAGACCCCGGAAGGCACGGCCCGCGCCCTCTACCAGGTGCAGACCACCACCCAGCACGGCGGCTTCTACGAGACGTTCATGGGCGACAACGGCTCGCTGGTCATCTCCGAGATACCCCAAAAGGGCAACTGGGCCATGCGCGAGCCGCACGCGCCGGAGTGGGATTCGCTGGCCAAGGCCGGCCTGCTCCAGTCGGAGACGGCGCCCATCCAGAGGACGTCCAGCCGGAACGTCCTGCTGGATGTCCGGGTGACCCAGGAAGCCGGCCGCTGGCCGCTGCCGGTGGAGCTGGCCAAGCCAGCCCACCAGCCCCATCTCGAGAACTTCTTCGAAGCGGTGCGCCGCGGGACTCCCCTTTCCTGTCCGGCCGAGCTGGCCTACGAGTCGTGCGTGGCGGTTCTCACGACGAACGAGGCCGTGCGGGCCAGGAAAGCCGTGGAATTCAGGCCGGAGCAGTTCAAAGCATGAAGACGAAGCTGACGGCGCTCGCCGCGGCGGCCTGCGCCTTCACCCTTGTCCTGGCCGGGCTCGACGCCGCCGGACAGGAAACGAAGAAAGCCTCGGCCGCCCATCTCTGGGACGGCAGCCTGACGACGCCCGTCCATCTCCTCCAGCTCCGCGACGAGAACGACGCGCCCATCATCCCGACCGAAACCAGCCCGCTGCCGTTTTCAGCCCGCTTCACCTGCGGCCCCTGCCACGACTACGACACGGTCCGCAAGGGCCTTCATTTCGACACGGCGGGCGAAGGCTGGTCCGGCCGGCCCGGCGAGCCTTGGTTCCGGGTGGACGAAAGGACGGGTACCGTCCTGCCCATTTCCTATCGTGGCTGGCCCGGAAGCTACAAGCCCGCTGAACTCGGCCTGACCGCCTGGGACATGGCCCTTCTCTTCGGACGGCACATGCCCGGCGGCGGGCCGGCCGAGCCCGCGCCCGAAGAGCAATATCCCGACCCTCACGCCCGCTGGAACGTTTCGGGAAAGGCCGAGGTCAACTGCCTGGCCTGCCATAACCGTTCCCCGAGGCAGGACCACAGCGAATGGGCCAAACAGGTCGCCCGCGAGAACCTGAGATGGGCGGCGACGGCCGCGGCGGGCATAGGGGAAGTCGGCGGCATGGCTTCCCGGCTCCCGAACACCTGGGACGTTTACGACGGGCCCAACCCGGACGACAAGGAATGGGCCGTGGCCCCGTTCGTAAGATACGAGCCGACCCAGTTCGATTCCAAACATCGTTTCCTCTTCGACCTGGACCACCAGCCCGCGGACAGCCGCTGCCTGGCCTGCCACTCGGCGACGCCGGCCGGAGCGACGAGGGCCGGGCTCGAACCGGACGTGCACCGGTCTGCGGGCATCAAGTGCGCCGACTGCCACAGGAACGGCCTCTCCCACGACATGGTCCGCGGCTACCCGGGCGAAGGCAAGAAACGGGACGGCCTGGACCCGGAGAGCTTTACCTGCCGGGGCTGCCATCTCGGGGAAAGCGCGGACGGCGAAAGGAAAGTCCTGCCGGGACGGGCCGGGGCGCCCTATCCCAGGCATCCTGGCATCCCGCTCGTCCATTTCAAGCGCCTGAACTGCACCGTCTGCCATTCCGGTCCGGCGCTGAAGGACGGCTTCACCCGCCTCCGGACTTCCAGAGCCAACCGGTTGGGCATTTACGGAGTCGCCCGCTGGGCGACGGATTACCCGGCGGTTTTCGCGCCGGTCTATGCCGAGGACGGTGCCGGGAAGATCGCGCCCAACAGGCTGGTGTGGCCTTCTTTCTGGGCCCGTCTTTCAAATGAAAAGGTCGTCCCTGTCAGGCCGGAGGAGGTCGAGGCCGCGGCCGGGGACATCTTGAACAGCGAAGCCCGGGTGGCGGCCGTGCTGCAGGCCTTATCCAACGCGGCGGCCGAAGGCGAAACGCCGGTGCTCGCCGCCGGAGGTTTCCTGTTCCAGGTCAACGTCGACGGCGGCCTTGACGCGGTCAGGCAGGCGGAGGCCGGCCGGGTTCAGGCCCCGCTCTGGGCGTTCCGGAAGGACGGCTCCCTCGAGCCCCTGGTCAAGGATTTCGACCCCGACTCGCCCGACAAGGACCCGGATGTCGAGACCAGGATCCAGGCACTGCTCGAGGCGCTCGGGACAATCAACCCGGCTACGGGCGCGCCTGTATTCATAATCAAGGATAAGCTCTACCGCCTGACGGAAGGTTACCTGGACATGACCGACGCGCCGAAGGAACTCGGCCCGGCGAGCGGCTTCGGCCGGCTCCGGGAGGGATTGTTCGTTCCCCTCGCCTCGGAATTCGACGTCAGGACGCTCACCGCCAGAGCCGGCCGTGAAGAGACCCTGACCGAGGAGCAGGTCGCGCTCGTGCTCGAGGCCCTGAAAAAGCAGAACAGCGGCGACGCTGGAGTCGAGTTCGCCTACATCTCATCGGGCAGGATGTTCCGTCTCACGAACAAGGGAAAGCTCGCGGCCGCCGACCATCCGGCGGCCGGCCCGGTGCTCTGGCCGCTGGCGCACGACGTGCGGCCGGCCCAGCAGTCGCTCGGTTGGAACGGCTGTTCGGACTGTCACAGCGCCGGGTCGACCTTCTTCTTTTCGAAGCTCGAAGGCCGCGGCCCGCTTCTCACAAAAAAGGGGGCCGTCCGCGCTTCGGCGGCTTTCATGGGCAGAAGTGGCCTCTTCCAGAGATTTTTCGGCCTGACTTTCCTGGTCCGGCCGCTGCTGAAGGTAGTGCTCGCGGTCTGCATAATCATCCTAGCTTCACTTTTCCTGTTCGTGGCCTTTTCGGCCCTGGGCAGGATCTCGGACCTGGCGGACAGGAGGTAACAGGACCGGCATGTTCCAGGTTGTGACGATCGTATCGGCGCTCGTGGTTTTCCTGCTTCTCTCCTTTCACCGCTACTACGCCGGCCGCGCGGAAGCTTCCGCGAACCTGCTGCTGGCCGCGATGCTCGGGGGTTACGCGGCCTGGCTGCGGCGGTCGGCCGGCGCCGTCCTGAAAAAAGCGGCGACGGGGCAATGGTGGCTCGAACAATTCAGGCGGCTGCCCGTTCACACCAGCCGGGGCGTCGATAAATGGGTGTTCATCCTCTTCTACGCCAGTTTCCTCTATCTCGCAGCGAGCGGCTTCTTCTTCGCCCTGTTCGTGCCACGCGGCCTCTACGGCTACCCGCTGCTTCTGCACGTGACGGCGGGCGGCGTCTTCTCGGCCTGCCTGACGGCCATAGTCATAACCAGGGGCAGGCATTACGTGGAGGTGCCCAAACCGGTCGTCCTGGACATCTCGCTTCTCGACCCGAGGCGGTTGGGTATAACCGCCACCAGGGTCCGATACGCCGCTTTCTGGGTCTTCGTCATCGCCGGCCTGCTCCTGACGCTCTCAGCCTTCGTGCCGATGCTCTCGGTCGTGCGCTACAGCGGTCAGAAGCTCATGTTCGACCTGCACCGCTACAGCGCGCTGGCTGCGGTGCTGGCGGCCGCCGTCTTCGGCGAGCTCGAGCTCTTCCTGAAGCCGCGCCAGCGGTAATCATAAAGAACCGTCCCACATCCCATTTTCCCCGACCTGGCCGAAAAACGAGGTTCCTTCCCCATAAGCAACGAGACCTCGTCCGCCGATGCTCGCCTCCGATGTTCTATGTTATAATCGGCCCGATGGGAAAGATCGTTTATGGCCTGATATCGCCGCATCCGCCTTTGCTCATACCTGAGATCGGCGGGCGCCAGATAAACACCGTCCGCGCCACGAAAAAAGCCCTGGAGCAGGCGGCCGCCGGCCTGGCCGCTTCAGCCCCCGACACGGTCATCGTCTTCACTCCCCACAGCTCGGTTTCCAGGAACTCCGTCCGCGTCCTCGCGGGCGAGGAGCTCGAGGGCGACTTCGGCATGTTCTACCTGCCTGAAGTCAAGTACGCCTGCCGGGGCGACCGCGGACTAGCGGAAGCGATAGTCGCGGAATGTAAGAAGGCCGGCTTCCCGGCGGCGCAGGTCAGGGAATCAGACCTCGACCACGGGGTCATGGTGCCCCTCCACTTCCTCCAAGGCGCCGGTTACGGAGGGCGGGTTCTGCCAGTCGCGGTGGCGCTTCTCCCACTTGACCGGCTGTTCGAGTTCGGACGCCTCGCCGCCCGCGCGGCGGCCGCCTCCGACAGGAACGTCGCCTTCGTCGCCTCGGCCGACTTGTCCCATCGCCTGACCATGGAAGCGCCGGCGGGCTACTCTCCCCGGGGCGCGGCATTCGACCGGAAACTGGTCGAGCTGGTCAAGAAGAACGACGCCGCCGGTATCATGGATTTCGACCAGGAGCTGGCCGAGGAAGCCGGCCAGGACGCCCTCTGGTCCATCGTCATGTTGCTCGGCGCGCTGGCTGAAGCCGGCCCGTTCACCCCCGACGTCCTGTCCTACGAAGGCCCGTTCGGCGTCGGCTACATGGTCGCCGAGTACCGGCCGGCGGCCTGAGCTTCGGCTCCCGACGCAGTCGCGCCATTCCCGTATCCTGATGGAAAATGCGGCGGCCGTGATCCTGCGCCGCCGATTACGCTTCTCATCACGGGGAGGAGCCAGGTTTTCCTGTTAGCAAAAGTTGAAAAGTGGACAGTTTAAAAATCAAAAGTGGACACGTG
>CAYWJT010000014.1:0-51397 GCA_964458655.1 uncultured Eubacteriales bacterium
GATACATGGCGGCACCTATCATAGCCCATCGTGTCACCTATGTATCTGAACGAGCGCAGCGCTTTTGGAATCGCAGAGGGAAAAATCAACGCCAGATTCCGCCGGTTAGCTCCTTGAAGCTTCCGGTCCAGCGATCTCCCACCGCATAGAGCCAGACCGGGAGCCGGTTCCATTTGCCCGGACAGGGACCAGTACCCGGCGGTAGAGGCTTGGACCGCCGGGGGGTGAAACACCTCCAGCCGGTCAACGGCCGGAAGGCGGTTCTTGGGGTCGTCGAAGGTGAAAATCTCCCCGTACACGGGACCTAAGGCCGCGCCTGCACGCATCTTCGGAAGATGGGCGGTGGGCCCGGGTCGCTTCCGTGTTGTAGTCTCCGCGAGCGGATTCATTGTGCGTAGCATGCGTACCCAAATCGACGGGTTTCTAACGGGGAATCAGGGCAAATGTGCGGGTTGGTTTAGATCAGCGTAGGCACCTCTGAAACAACTAAACCCTGAGGGGGTTAGCTGTCGGGGTCTTGCGATAAACAAGAAGCAAGACTCAGCGGATTAAAATTGGCTCCTCGGGAGGGACTCGAACCCCCAACCTAGTGGTTACAAGTGCCCCAGAATTTCTTCCGGGCTTGGACTATCTCATCACCCGCGTCAGTAACCTGACGGGAGGGTGCCGGGCGCTTCCTCCGGATCATCTCCGGAGTACGAGCCGAAGCTCTAGTCTCTGCACCTTCCCCGAGCCTCAACGGCTCAGGGCTTGGCTCAGGGTTACCGTTCTCCGCCTTCGGCGAAGGGCAGGCTTCCCTGAATTCACCCGGTTTTTCAACCACGGTTTCCCGTGGAAGCTGCGGTAGCCACAGCCACCCGCTCTGCCGATTGAGCTACCGAGGAGCAGCTAAATCGGCCTTAATTTAGCACAAAGCCGGGGAAAACGCAATAACCGCCGGCCTCAGAACCGGTAGCCGGCCTGCTTGACCATCTTGCGGTAGTCGTCGCCCTGAATCTCGACCACCTTGCACATCTCGTAGATGCGCGAGCGCAGGCGCACCCCGATGCGGTCGATGAGGGTCTCCCCGCCCTTCTTGTAGAAGGCGTCCCGGGTGTCCTCCTCCCGGTCGATGTCCGGGTAGTTGGTGGTGAACAGGGTGACTTTCTTGTGGTTGTAGCGGTGGTTGATGATGTAGAAGACCGTCTCTTCCACCCAGGCCGTCGTCCGCTTGGCCCCCAGCTCGTCGAGGACCAGCACGTCGCTCTCGAAGACGGGGCTAAGGACGTCGGTCTCGGTCAGGGTCGAATCGGGGGTGAAGGTCGACTGGATCTCCCGGATGAGCTCCCGGAAGTCGTAGAACACGCAGCGGGCGCCCTTCTTCAGGATGAGCTCTTGGATGACCGCCACGGCCAGGTGAGTCTTGCCCACCCCGCAGGGGCCGATGTAGAGCAGCCCGACGTCGATGGCCGGGAAGTCCTTGACGAACTTCCTGGAGATCTTCAGGGCGTCCCGGTGGGTGTCGTTGTGGACGTTGAAGTTGTCGAGCCGGCAGTCCCGGTAGCGCCGCGGGATGTTGGCCTGCTCTAGGAGCGAGGTCCGGCGCCTCTCGAAGTAGCACTCGCAGCGCTTGGCCATGGTCCCGCCGCCTGCGTCGTCAAGGACCCAGCCTGTGCCCTGGCAGCGGCCGCAAACCTCGTTCTTCTCGGTCAATTCAGATAACCTCTCAACTGCTGGAGCCGGCGCGACTGGCTCAGCTTGCGCATGGCCTTGGTCTCGATCTGGCGGACCCGCTCCCGGGTCAGCCTCAGCCGGTCGCCTATCTCCTGGAGCGTCTGCGGCTTGTCGTCGTCCAGCCCGTACCTCAATTTTAGCACAGTCGCTTCCTTTTCATCCAGCTCCTCGAGCAATTCCCGGATCTGGCGCTCGATCGAGGCCTTGATGATGCGGTACTCGACCGAGGGCTCGCTCTCGTCGCTGATTCTGGACCCGACCTCGAGCTCCTCGTCGCTGTCATAGGTCTCGCTCAGGGACAGGCCGCGCTCGTCGAGCAGGGACAGGTCCTCGACATCCCCGGTTTCCAGGCCCATCTCGGCGGCCAGCTCGTCGCGGGTCGGCTCCCGGCCCAGCCGTTTCTTGAGCTCGGCCCGCTTCTTTTTCATCAGCGATATCCGGTCGGAGAGCTTCTGGGGTATCTTGTAGGCCCTGGAATACTGGGTCAGGGCGTGGATTATAGCCTGCCGTATCCACCAGACGGCGTAGGAGATGAAGCGGACCTTCCTGTCGGGGTCGAAACGCCTGGCGGCCTCGATCAGGCCGACATTCCCCTCGTTGATGAGGTCGAGCAGGCTGAGCCCCATACCCTTGTACTTCTTGGCGTAGGCGACGACGAACTTGAGGTTGGCCTGGATGAGTTTCTTGACGGCCTCCTCGTCGCCCTCCCGTATCCGTTCGCCCAGGGCCCTCTCCTCCTCTTCAGATAACGTCGGGAACCTGCCGATCTGCTCAAGGTAGTGCTTGAGGTCCCGGGATTCGAGGAAATCGCGTTCGGCCGTCATTTTTCGTCCGCGGGCCCCACTTTTATCACGCCCGCCTGCTGCTGGACGTGGACCAGGGCCCGGCGCTTGGAGTCGAACTCCTCCTCCCGGCCTTCCACGAGCTCCCGCCTGACGAAGTCCAGGAACTCGTTGACCTCGTCCTGGATGCGCTCGATCTTCTCCCTCATGTTCAGGATGACCTCGACCCCGGCCAGGTTGACGCCCAGGTCGCGGATGAGGTTGAGGACGAGCTCGAGCTTCCTGAGGTCCTCCTCGGAGTAGAGGCGCGTGTTGCCCTCGCTTCTCGAGGGCCTGATCAACCCTTCACGCTCGTACAGCCTGAGCGTCTGGGGGTGGATGTTGTACATCTTGGAGACGCTGCTTATATGGTAATACGCCTTCGGTTCCTTCTTCGTTCCCTTTTTCCTGGTCCTCATCTCACACCATCCCCATGCCTTCCCTCGGGTTGGAGCCCGAGACCGCTTGAAGCTCCTTCATCAGCTCGCGCACGCGCTGGTTCTCGAAAGGCGGCGGCACGATGAAAACCTCGACGAACTGGTCGCCCTTGGTCTTGCGGCCTGGCCCGGCGACCCCCTCCCCTTTTATCCGGAACTTCTGGCCTGATTTCGTGCCGGGCGGGATCCTGATGGTGGCCTTGCCGGACAGCGTCGGGACGTCGATCTTGGCGCCCAGCGTGGCTTCGGGCACGGAAACCGGCACCCGGACGTGGATGTCGGCGCCCTCGCGTTTGAAAAAGGGGTGCGGCGCGACCTCGATCGATATTATGAGGTCGCCCGCGGGCCCGCCGTTGCGGCCGGCGTTGCCCTTGCCGGGGACGCGGACCTTGGAGCCGTTGTCAACTCCGCCGGGGATGCGCACCGTTATGAGTTCCGACCGCTGGGCCCGTCCCTCGCCGTCGCAGCTCCGGCAGACATCCTTCGAGAGCTTGCCGCTGCCGCGGCAGGTCGGGCAGACGCCGGAGAATTTCATGTAGCCCCTCTGCATGGTCATGCGGCCCTTGCCTCCGCACTGGGGGCAGGATTTTTCGGCCGCGCCCGCAGCCGCGCCGGTCCCCCGGCAGGCTTCGCAGGGGACGAGCCTCGTCACCCTGAGCCTGGTCTGGAGGCCGCGCACGGCGTCCTCGAAACCGACCGTCAGGCCGTAGTGCAGGTCCTCGCCTCGCTCGGGCCCCCGCCGGGCCTGTCGGCCGGACCGGCCGCCGCCGACGTTGAAAAGGTTCTCGAACAGGTCGCGGATGCTCGACGTGCCGGTTTCGGAGAAGTCGAAGCCCTCGAAGCCCGGCCCGAAGTCCACGTCCGGCCCCGGTCCCGCCCCCGGCCCGCCGGGCGGGAAGTCGCCCACGAAGCCGAACTGGTCGTACTGGGCCTTCTTTTTCGGGTCGTTAAGGACGGAATAGGCTTCCTGAATTTCCTTGAACCTGGCCTCGGCGGACTTGTCCCCGGGGTTGAGGTCGGGATGGAACCTGCGGGCCAGCTTGCGGTAGGCCTTCTTTATCTCGGCCGCCGAAGCTCCCCGGGGCACGCCCAGGGTCTCGTAATAGTTCTTGGCCATGGCGGACTCCCCGACGGAATTATTCCGCAAAGCTCACCCGGGGGTCAAGCGGCCGCGCCGGTCGCCCGGCCGGCCCGCCGGGCTCAGTTCTTCTTGTCCTCGTCGATGACCTCGGCGTCGATGACCTCGTCGTCCGGGGCGCCGCCGGGCTGCTTGAACTGACCGTCGCCAGGCTCGGCGCCGCCCGTCGGGCCTTGGCCCGCGGCTCCCGGGCCGGAGCCTGCTTCCGCTCCGCCCGCCGCCTGGGAAGCCTGTCGGTAGAGGATGTCGCTTATCTTGTGGGAGGCCCGGCTCAAATCGTCCATGGCCCTGCGAATCTCGGCTGCGTCCTCGCCGGCCACGGCCTTCTTGGTGTTCTCGAGCTCTTTCTGGACCGCTTCGGCCTCCTCGGCCGGGATGCGTTCCTTGTTCTCGCGGAGGATCTTCTCGATGCTGTAGACGAGCTGGTCCGCCTGGTTCCTGGCGTCGACGAGCTCGCGGCGCTTGCGGTCCTCCTCGGCGTGGGCCTCGGCGTCCTTGACCATGCGCGAGATCTCCTTGTCGTCGAGTCCGCTGTGACCCGTGATCGTGATGGTCTGGGCCTTGCCGGTGCCGAGGTCTTTGGCCGCGACGTGCAGGATGCCGTTGGCGTCGATGTCGAAGGTCACCTCGATCCGGGGCACTCCCCGCGGCGCCGGCGGGATGCCGTCCAAGTGGAAGCGGCCGAGCGAGCGGTTGTAGGAAGCGAGCTCGCGCTCGCCCTGGAGCACGTGGATCTCGACGCTGGTCTGGTTGTCCGAGGCCGTGGAGAATATCTCGGTCTTTTTGGTCGGGATGGTCGTGTTGCGCGGGATCATCTTGGTGAACACGCCGCCCAGGGTCTCGATCCCCAGGGTGAGCGGCGTGACGTCGAGGAGCAGCACGTCCTTGACCTCGCCCGAGAGGACGGCGCCCTGGATGGCGGCGCCCACGGCCACGACCTCGTCCGGGTTGACGCCTTTGTGCGGCTCCTTGCCGAACAGTTCGCGCACGAGCTGCTGGATCCTGGGCATGCGGGTCTGGCCGCCGACCAGGATGACCTCGTCGATCTGCTCCGGCTTGAGGTTGGCGTCGGCCAGGGCCTGGCGGACGGGGCCGACCGAGCGCTGGATGAGGTCGTCGCAGAGCTGCTCGAGCTTGGCCCGGGTCAGCTTCATCAGCAGGTGCTTGGGACCGGAGGCGTCGGCCGTGATGAAGGGCAGGTTGATCTCGGTCTCCATGGTGGTGGAGAGCTCGACCTTGGCCTTTTCCGCGGCTTCTTTGAGCCTCTGCAGGGCCATCTTGTCCCGGGTCAAGTCGATGCCGCTTTCCTTCTTGAACTCGCTCACGATCCAGTCCTGGACCCGCTGGTCGATGTCGTCGCCGCCGAGGTGGGTGTCGCCGTTGGTGGACTTGACCTCGACGACGCCCTCGCCGACCTCCAGGATGGAGATATCGAAGGTGCCGCCGCCGAAGTCATAGACGGCGATTATCTGGTCCTTTTTCTTGTCCATGCCGTAGGCCAGGGCGGCCGCGGTCGGCTCGTTGATGATGCGGACGACGTCCAAACCGGCTATCTTTCCGGCGTCCTTGGTGGCCTTGCGCTGGCTGTCGTTGAAATAGGCCGGCACGGTGATGACGGCCTTCTCGATCTTCTCGCCGAGATAATCCTCGGCGGCCTTTTTCAGCTTGCGCAGGACGTAAGCCGAGATCTCGGGCGGGGCGTACTGCTTGCCGCCGGCCTCGACCCGCACGTCCCCGTTAGGGGCCTCGACGACCTTGAAGGGGACCTGCTTTATCTCCTGGGTCACCTCGCTGTAGCGCCGGCCCATGAACCTCTTGATCGAATAGACGGTGTTTTCGGGGTTGGTGACGCGCTGGCGCTTGGCCACCTGCCCGACCAGTATCTCTCCCTTGGACGTGAACCCGACCACGGAAGGGGTCGTCCGGCCGCCTTCCTCGTTCGGTATGACGGTGGTCTTGTCTCCTTCCTGAATGGCGACGACAGAGTTGGTCGTCCCCAGGTCGATGCCTATGATCTTAGCCATTTTCATGCCTCCAACTAATATGAGTATAGAAATAATATATAACTTGAGTATTGATTTGTCAAGTTTAATTTAAAAAAATTATTTTATGTAGCCTTCTATTTTTTCGAAGAAAATCCAGTATATCGACTGCGCCGATTTCCTGTCCGGCACGCTTATTTCGAGCTCGGCCGGCCCTTTCCCTTTTCCCGAACTGAATAGGCTCCTCAGGGGCAGCACGACATACCATTCGAAGGCTCCCGCGAGTCTCGCCGACAATCCCCCTTTCCCTGCGGATTTGACCCTGACATGTAGCCCGCTCTTGAAGTAGAGGTCGAAGCTGTCGGGCATGTCCTCGAGCTCGAGGGCCTTGAGTTCGAACTCTCCCGGCTTGCTCGCGACCGTCTCGGCTTGGCCCGGCTTGATGACGTTCCTTTCCGGCACCCTGAGCGCGCTCTTTCGCTCGAGCTCGAGCGTCCCCGACTCGCCCCTGAAGGCCGGCTCTCCCCAGAAGCGGATCTTGCCGATGGGCCACTTCCTGAGAGTCATACCTCTCACCCTGAGCTCGAGAGCCTTCGAACCCAGGTCCAGGACGAAGTAGAAGCTCGGCTTCTTGGCCAGCTGGTATTCCAGGTTCAGGAAGTACTCTTCTGCGTTATTCTGAGTGCTGCTTTCAACCTTGGCCGTTTGCCCGGGTTTCTGTTTCGCTTGATCATTCGGCGCGAGCCCCTCGGCCGCCGATGAGCAGGCCGCGAATACCAGGAGAACCCCGGTTGCGACCGTCGCGCGAAACGTCGTCTGCCTGGTTCTCAACTCGGGCCTCTTTCCCTAATAAATGTAAATCTTAGTCCCGATCTGCGCGGCCTTGAAGACCGCTTCCAGGTCCTCGTCCCCGACCCGGATGCACCCGTGCGTCACGTTCCGGCCGAGCAGCCTGGTGTATAGGGTGCCGTGAATGAAATAGCCCTCGCCGAAGCCGAGGGCGTAATCCCCGAGCGTTCCCGCCTCGAACCTGGCCTCGCTGTTCTTGGGCGGAACGGGCTCACCTTCCTCAATGAAGGCCCAATCCGGCTTGACCCAGTATGGGTTCTTGACCTTGGACTTGACCGCGAACTCGCCGCGCGGCGTGTCGAAGACCCATTTCCGCTTGCCGGAAGGGTCCTCAAGCACCTCGCCGCTCCCGCAAGAGACGACGGCCGTCCGTAGCACATCCTGCCCCTTCATCAGGTATAGCCTGTTTTCGCCCGTGTCCACGATTATGTAGACGTCGCGCGGCTTGAGGGCCTCCAGGCTCTTGCGCAGGGCCCCGGCGCTCTGGACCTGTTTACGGCCGGCAACCTTGCCTGCGGCCGTTTTCGTCTCGGCCCGGACCTGGGGCACGGCCCGCCAGGCGGAGGCCTGCTCGAAGCCTTTCTTGTAGGCCAGTCCGAGCGCCGCGAGGAAAGCCGTGTATGCGCACGCAAGAAGCAGGAGCAGGACCTTTCTCGGGGACATCTCAGCGCTTCCTCAGCGACCTGACTATGCTGTTCTCGAGCTCGAGCGTGCCTATTATGGTCACCGGCGTGCCCACCGCGACCATTTCGTAGAGCTCGTCGATCTTGTCGTCGTCGAGCGAGACGCAGCCCCGGGTCAGGATGTCCTCGCCGCCGCCGTGGATCTCGATGCTTCCGCCAATCCCGCGCCAGGACGGGATGAGACCCTTCTTCTTTTCCAACTCGAACCTGCGCCGGTCGTCTTCGTTGGGATAGTTGATGAGCAGGGCCTTGCGGTAGGGGCTCTTGGGTATTTTCCGTATTATTTTATAGACGCCTTCGGGCGTGGCGTTATCCCCCTCGAACCTCTTGACCGAGAAGCCGCTGAAGCCCAGGCCTATGTTGTAGCTTCTCACCGGGTTGCCGTTCCTGTAAACCGTCAGCTTTCGTTCCAGCTTGGTTATGATGACGGCGGTCGAGCCGAGGCGCCTGGAGTCCTCTATGGTCTTCTCGGCCCAGGCCTTCCAGGTCCGGACCAGGCCGGGCTCCAGGAACCGGCTGATGTAGGCCAGGACGGCTTCCTCAGCGGCTTCAAGGGCGGAATCCGCCTCATCCAACTTCTTGGCCGCCTGATCGAACCTTTCCCCGTCGCTCAGGCCCTGGGCCTCGGCGAGAAGCACGGCCGCCTCGGACAGCGCCCTGCGCGCGCCGCCTCTCTCGTTGAGGGAGAGCGTCGCTCGGTCCAGGTCCCCGAGCCTTTCCCGCATCTCCGCGACCCTGCCCGCGAGCTCGCCGGACCTCCTGTTCTTGTAGGCCTTGAGCTCAACAGCCAGGCGGTCCCCGGATTCGAGCACTTCGCGGAGCTCGTCCGCGAACCGGCCGTAATCGCGGAACCAGCCCAGCTTCAGGTTCTCTTTCCTGAGGCCGGACCGCAGGTTTACCAGCCGCTCCTCATAAGCGGCGAATTCCTGGCTGAAGAATACAGAAGCACCGGCGCTCCGGAGCTCAGCCGCCTGAGACTCGGCTCGGCCGAACTCCGGAGGCACCGGCGGCGTTTGACAACTCGCGGTCCAGACAGCCAGGAGTATAAGGGCTGTTCTGACGGACCTCAACGTTCAGTCACGCGTTCAGCGTTCTGTTATTTCTTGACCTTGGCGATGGCCGCGTTGACCTGTTCCTTGACGGCGTTGGCCTTGTCGGCAATGGCCTTGGCCTTGTCGCGGGCCCCGAAATAGTCCTCGGCCTGGAAAGAGTTCTGGGCCTCGGTCATCTGGACTGCCAGCCCGTCCAGGTCGGCCTTCATGGCCTCGATGTCGGCCTTGGTGCCCTTGCCCTTGGGCGCCTTGGCCAGCAGGGCGACGGCCTCATCCCAGGCGGCCTTGGCGGCGTCGAGAGCGGCCTGAGCCTCGTTCTTGGCGGCTTCGATCCGTCCGGGGATCATGGCCTTGACGGCGTCGGCGTCGGCGACGACCTTGGCCAGCATCTCCTTGGCCGGCCCGTACTTCTTGAAGAACTTCTTCGACTGAGCCGTGACCTCGTCGAGAGCGGCCTGCAGGTCGCTGTTGAGCTTGTTGAGCTCTTCCTTGGCGTAGATCGTGCCCTTGGCGTCGGCGACGGCCTGGACGGCGGCCTTGGCGGCGTCCATCTGGGCCACGGGCTGCTTGGCGCAGCTTACGAACGCGAACGTGATGACGAGAGCGAACACGAGACCTTTAGCGATGTTTTTCATTCCTTTTTACCTCCTTTTATTGGTCTCCGGTTATTTGAAAACACGTTGTGCTTTATTGGCATCGGCCGGTCGATTCTCACCTCCTTCACGTATGGTGCTCCGCCTCAAATATATGAAGCGATCAGGCTCCGGGGAAACAGTATTGTCGGTCTTTAGGGGGGGAAAGCTTCGCCTATGAACGAAGCCTCTTCTGACGTGCTCATCTCAGGGCCACTCCATCCAGCGAAAAGGCAAACTTAACTGATGAAGATTATTAGCACAAATACCGGCGGTTGTCAACTGATTTCGCTTCCCGAACCGGCCGCCCGCATTCCAAAAATAAAAAAGGGGGGAGCTTGCGCTCCCCCCTTCACGGCGGTTTCTACCGCTTGCTAATCGGACTTACTTGTCCGGGTCGACGATGAAGCCTTCCTTCATCATCCACTGGACCCCTTCGCGGGCCTTCTTGATCGTCTCCATGGCCATTTTGTAGCGTTCGTCGGCCGGGATGTTGACCCGGGCGACACCCTGCTCGATGGCCTTGGTGCCTACGGCCACGGCTTCGCGCGGGAAGACCTCCCACTCGTCCATGTTGGGGATGATGTATTCCTCGTTAATGCCCTTATCCTCGGCCACCTTGGCCAGCTCGTTGGCCGCGGCGATGCACATCTCGTCGGTGATGGTCTTGGCCCTGACGTCGAGCGCGCCGCGGAAGATGCCGGGGAAGCCGAGCGAGTTGTTGACCTGGTTGGGGAAGTCCGAACGGCCGGTGGCCACAATGCGCGCGCCCGCTTCCTTGGCCTCCCAAGGCCAGATCTCAGGCACGGGGTTGGCCTCGGCGAAGACGATGGCGTCCTTAGCCATGGTTTTGATCCATTCGGGCTTGATGGTGCCGGGTCCGGGCGTCGAGGCCGAAACGAGCACGTCGCGGCCCTTGATGGCCTCGGGGATGCCGCCCTTCAGGCACTGCGGGTTGGTCTTGAGGCACATCTCCCATTTCTCTTTGTACTTGGCCTGGAGCGTTTCCCTGTCCTCCCTGTCGCGGGAGAGGATGCCCTTGGTGTCCACCAACAGCATGTTCTTGGGGTCGACGCCGGCCAGCATCATCAGCTTGGCGATATTGATGCCCGAAGCGCCCGCTCCGACCATCGTGCATTTGGCCTCGCGGATGTCCTTCTTGACCAGCTTGAGGGCGTTGATCAGCCCGGCCACCGTGACGCAGGCCGTGCCCTGCTGGTCGTCGTGCCAGACCGGGATCTCGCACTCGGCCCTCAGTGTGTCGAGGATCTTGAAGCACTTGGGCTGGGCGATGTCCTCGAGGTTGTAGCCGCCGAACGAGGGCTGGAGGGCCTTGCAGATCTCGATGAGCTTGTCCGGGTCCTTCTCGTCCAGGCAGATGGGAAAGGCGTCCACCCCGCCCAGGTACTTGTAGAGGATGCCCTTGCCCTCCATGACCGGCAGGCCGGCCACGGCGCCGATGTCGCCGAGGCCGAGGACGCGGGTGCCGTCGCTGATGACGGCCACGCTGTTCCACTTGTTGGTGTATACGTAGGCCTTTTCCTTGTCGGCCGCGATCTCCTTGCAGACGGCGGCGACGCCCGGCGTATACCAGATGGCGAAGTCATTGAAATCCCGCACGCGGCATTTCAGCGCGACTCCGAGTTTCCCCTTGTAGTACTTGTGAAGACGGGGAGCGTCTTTTGAAGGCTGCTCGGCTTTGGCGAGGAGCTCTTCAACTGTGACTTTCTTCATTGATTACCTCCAGGAAAATGATGGCCTATCATCTTATTTTAGACTGCCTGCAAAGTCAACGATTTCAAATATGGGGACAGTTTACTCATTCACCTATTTTATCGCTATTAAGACCGCCCTGGTTTCTCTAGAGAAGCTCGAGAATGATGGGCAGGGAAAATAGGTGAATGAGTAAACTGTCCCCTTTTTCCCCCCGCTTCGCGTCAGCGGATGAAAGCGCCCGCGGTCCAGAGCATGACGATTGCGGCCACGGCCGCGGCGACCGCCCGCCGCGGACGGAGGGCCAGGGCCGGCTCGCTCCTCGCGCCGGCCCTGAGGCCCAGAGGCACGAACGCGAGCGACGCGACGGCCGCGAGGCTGCCGCCGACGAAAATGTGGTTCAGGACCTTGGGCAGCCCGACCGCGGTCCAATAGCTGTAACGGACGACGTACGTGATGACCAGGGCGAACAGGGCGTAGCCGCCGTAGGCAGAGACCGCACCCGTCAACATGGCCCGGACCGGCTTGAAGCCCTCCTTTTTGAGGAAGGCCGTGGCGGCGACATCGAAGGCCAGGCCGAGGAAGAAGATCCCGAGCAGATGGCAGTAGAAAGGAGCGGCGTAAGCCAGCTTGAAAAGCGCGGCCACCGCCCCGGCCAGCGTGGATGACCCGGGCTCGTTGACGACGCCCCTGGCGACCGCCAGCAGGAACAGGGCCCAGGCCGAAAGCCAGACCGAGGCCAACGGCACGCTGTTCTGGTAGAACGTCCCGCCGCCGATGAGTTCGGCCAGCCCCCAAAGCGAACCCAAGGCCAGCGGCCACAGCCAGTTGCTCATCTTCTTCATCAGCCACCTCCTGAACTCGTCGCCGGCCGCGTCCGCCGCCGGTCGAGCCTGGGCTTCGATGCCGGCGGCCCGATGCCTGTCATCGGCGTTCCGTCCGGACGGCGCGGACCAAGGCATGATTCTATAACAGAAAAAATATTGAAGTCAAAGAGGTCATGTGCTATAAAATCCGGTTGACTCCGAGCCGGCGGCTCTAAAGCTCCGGTCCTTTAAGCCAGGAACGCCGGCCGACAGGGTGACGCTGGAAACGGCGTCGCCTTCCATCGCGAAAAGGAGACGCCATGTCATCTTCCGCATCTCTTCCCTTACCTGTCGCCGCGGGCAAGCGACTTTTCATGACCCTCTTATTGACCGCCGGCCTGGCTCTGCCTTCGCCCGGTCAAGAGAATCAGGCCGTCGCCGCCCAAGAAAAGGAAATAGAGAAAGCCGTCAAGATCACGGAGGAGATATTGGTCGTGGCGCCGGCCCCGAAGGACCAGCCGGTCTCTTCCGTCACCCGGCTCGACTTCACGGCCATCGAACGGGCTCGACCCAAGGACCTGGCCGAGGTCATGCGCCGGATGCCCGGGGTCATGGTCACCTTCGGCGACAAGGACACCCACACACTTAAACTGCGCGGCATGGACGCGAAGAGGATTGCCCTGCTCGTCGACGGCGTCCCGGTCTATGAGCCTTACTACGGCTCCTTCGACCTCAAGACCTTTTCAGCCGCCGGGCTCGACTCCGTTCAGGTGACGCGGGGCCCTTCTTCGGTGCTCTACGGGCCGAACACGCTGGGCGGGGTCGTCAACATCGTGACCAGGCGGCCCGGTCCTGAGCCGTTCCTCGACCTCTCAGCCTCTATGGCCGAAAAGGGCACACACACCCTCGGGCTGGACGGCGGCGTCAGACGCAAGAAAGTGGCCCTGGCCGGCGGCCTGTCCTATCAGGATTCCGACGGCTTTTTCTACCCCGACCCAGAGGCCGGCCGGACCCTGCGCGCGAACAGCGACTACGAACGCTTCAACCTCAACGCCAAGCTCTACTACAACCCCTCGGACCGGACGGAGCTGATGCTGGGAGGCGGCCTCTACCTTTCCGAATACGGCATGCCCCCGTCGCTCGGCGTCCAGAGGGCCCGCTACTGGCGCTTCAAGGACTGGGACCGCTACAGCCTCAACGCCGGGGGATTCACCTCGCTCGGCCGCGAAGGGACGCTCCGTTTCCGCGCCTTCTACGTCAATTACATGAACACCCTCGACCAGTGGCGGGACGAGGCCATGAGCGCCCTCCTCTTCGAGAGCACTTTCGACAACTCCGTATACGGCTTCTTCACGCTGGCGGACCTGCCTCTCACGGAGAGGAACGGCCTGAAACTCAGCCTAAATTTTGAGAAGGACGAGGCCCGCATCCAGGACGACGCCGGCCTGCCCTGGACGGAATTCAGGCAAGGGTCCTTTTCCGCGGCCGCCGAGGACCATATTCGGCTCGGGGAAAAGTGGGAGGTCGTCGGCGGCCTGAGCCTGGATTATCTGGATAAGATGACAGGCGGCAACCGCGCGGCCCTCAACCCTCTGGCCGGCGTGAAATTCACGGCCTCGGAAGGCCTCGACCTGCATTTTTCGGTTTCAGGCAAGTCGCGCTTCCCGTCCATGCGTTCGCTCTATTCCACGACTTCGGGCAACCCCGACCTGATGAGCGAGCGCGGCACCAGCCTCGAAGCGGGCTTCGCCGCGGAAGGCAGGGTCCGTCTTTCTGGAGCGGCTTTCCTGTCCTGGTTCAGAGATATGATCGACGCTCTGACCCTGCCCGACGGCACCAGGCAGTTCCGTAACATAGGCAAAGCCCATATCTATGGCTTCGAAGCCCAGGCCGCGACCGCAATGGGACCGGTCGAGGCCTCCCTGAGCTACACGTATCTCGCCCAGCGGAACGACACCGACCTGAGGCCGCTCGACGCGCTGCCGGCTCACAGCCTCGGCTTCAGCGCGGCCTTCAGGCCGGCCGGCCGCCTGCTTGTCGACTGCTACGGCCTGCTCGCGTCGAGGTCGTACTGGTACAACTTCTCCGACCTGACGCTCTACACCATCCCGGCCTACTTCAACCTGGACGTGGTCGTCTCTTATGACCTGGGCCGGGTGCAGGTTTTCGGCAAGGCGAGCAACGTCTTCGACAGCTACATCTACAGCGAGCCCGTCTTCCCCTGGCGGGCCAGGCAGTTCGAGGTCGGAGCGAAGGTCAGGCTGGGTTCCTACTGACGCCGACAGGACGGCCGGCGGCACATAGCGGCAGCGGGAAGCCCGAGGCGAGCAAGCGGCCGGTCGGCCGTTTCAATCGTTCAGTATGTGCAGGGCTTCCTTGCGGGCCTTGAGGGCCGCCTCCCCTATCGCCTCGCCGAGCGACGGATGGACGTAAACGACCGAGGCGACCTCGTCGAGCTTCAGGCCGCGGGCCACGGCCATGGTCAGGACCGGGAGCATCTCGGAGGCGCCCGGCGCAACAATGTGCGCTCCGAGGACCCGCTCGGCTTCGTCGGCGATTATCTTCACCATGCCCTCGGCCGCGCCCAGCGTCAGGGCCCGGCCGCTCGCCTGGAGCGGGAAAACGCCGGCCTTGACCTTGGTACCGTGTTCTTTCACCGCCTCCTCCTGAGTCATCCCGACCGAAGCGAACTCCGGGTCGGTGAAGACGGCCGAGGGGACGGCCCTGTAATCCGCGGCTCTTTTTCCCCGGCCGGCCGCGTTCTCGGCGGCCAGGACGCCGTCATAGTAGGCCTTGTGCGCGAGCAGCTTTCCGCCGATGACGTCGCCGATGGCGTAAACCCCCGGCAGGCTGGTTTCGAGCTGTTCGTTGACCTTGATGAACCCGCCCCTGGCGAGCTCGAGGCAGGGTTCGGCCGCGAAGAGACCAGTCGTGTTCGGCCTTCGGCCGGCCGCGAGCAGCACCTTTTCCGCCGTAAAAGAGAAGGCCGCTCCGGTCGCGGTGCAGGCGCCGCTCAGCGTGACGCCGCCTTCGTCGACCTCGGCCCTGTCGATCCTCATGTTGGTGAATATCTTCAGCCCCTGTCTTTTGAGGACGCGCTCCAGACGGGAGCAGGCTTCCAGGTCCGAGCCCGGCAGGATGGAGGGCATGATCTCCAGGATGGTGACATCGCTCCCGGCCCGCTGGTAGACCGAGCCCAGCTCGAGGCCGATGGCGCCGGCGCCGACGACCAGAAGGCTGCGCGGCACCTCAGCGAGCTCGAGGGCTTCGGTGCTCGAAATGACCCTGCTGCCGTCGAAGCTTATGAACGGCAGGCCCGCGGCGACGCTTCCGGTCGCCACGATGACCTTGTCCGCTTCGAGAACCCTGGGGCCGCCGTCGCACTGGACCGAAACGGCCCTCGACGGAGAGAGAGAGGCCCGGCCCTTGATGAGCTCGGCCTTGCCTTTTTCGAGAAGGAAGTTCAGGCCGGAAACGAGCCTGTCCACGACGGCTTTCCTCCCGGTCTGCACCTTGCCCCAGTCGAGACCGACCTGGGCCGCCGGCCCGGTCAAGTCGCGCGCGGTCTTCAGTTCGTGGAGCGATTTGGTGCGATGCAGGAGGTACTTGGTCGGGATACAGCCGTAGTTGATGCAGGTGCCGCCGACCCGGTCGTCTTCGACGAGCGTCGCTTTCAGGCCCAGCTGCGCGGCCCTCAGCGCCGCCAGGTAGCCGCCCGGTCCGCCGCCTATGATCACGAGCTGTCTCTTCTCCGCCATGTTCTCATCCTTATCTTTGGATCGCCGCCGGCGTTTTGCCGCTGTCCGCCAGGCAGCGATTATATCTGTTTTCCGGCGGAGTGTTAAGCGGCGACATGAATACCTGCAACTACCAAAAGCACATCAGGTACCAGGTACCGTGCCAGGCACCAAAAGCAAAGTTCCTTGACAGGTCGGCGGGATGCGGATAAAAAATGGCCATGCTCACGACGCCCGAGAAGCTCGTTTTCCTGCTCCTCATCGCGGCCACGGCCGCGGCCTTTTTCCTGCCTGTCATCCGGCGCCTGCGGATAGTCCTCGCCGGCAGGCCGGACGGCGCCCTCGACCGGCCGGCGGCTCGCCTATCCTACGCCCTGAAAAAGGTCCTCCTGCAGCTCTGCACGCTGCGCGTGGAAAGGCCTTTCACCGGCCTTTTCCACGCCTTCATCTTCTACTCGGCCCTGACCTTCGACGCCATGACCGTCAACCACACGCTCGAAGGCTTCATCCCCGCCTTCTATCTCTTCGGCGACGGCGGCTTCGGCCTGTTCTTCTCCTTCATCGTCGACGTCTTCGCCGTCCTGGTCCTGGCGGCCGTGGTTTTTTTCGCCTTCCGCAGGTTCGTGGTCAGGCCCAAGGCCTACGCCACGACGCCGCTCGACTCGGCGGTCATCTATATGTTCCTGACCCTTGTCACCCTGACCTACCTTTATTTCGAGGCTTTCGCCATCGCCCACGACCCGGGCACGGCTCGCCTGTCATTCCTCGGTTCGGCTTTAGCCCGTTTGTTCGTCGGCTCAGGCCTGGGCCACGACGCAGTCTCTCTCCACTTCAAGCTCGCTTGGTGGGCCCACATACTGGCCGTCTATGCCTTCATCGCCTACGTCCCCCACTCCAAGTACCTTCACATGTTCGCCGGCCCCCTGAACCTGCTCTTGAAAAGGGACGTGCCGAGCGGCGCCCTGGACGCGCTCGACCTGGAGAAGTCAGAGGTCTTGGGCCTGGAGAGGACGGCCGACCTCACCTGGAAGGACGGCCTGGACGCCTTCGCTTGCATGGAATGCGGGCGCTGCCAGGACGCCTGCCCGGCCTTCGCCAGCGGCAAGCCGCTTTCGCCCAAGATGATCATGTTCAACCTGGAGCGAAGCCTGCTCCGCGAGGAGCGTCCCCTGCGCCTCGGTAAGCGCGAAGAGCTGAAGCCGCTCGTGCCCGACACCTTCACCGAAGAGGAGATCTGGGCCTGCACCACCTGCGGGGCCTGCGTCCATGTCTGCCCGGTCGAGATCGGCCACATCGACAAGATCGTCGGCGCGCGCCGGAGCCGAGTTCTCATGGAGGGCCGCTTCCCCGCAGAGCTCGCCCCGATGTTCCGCGGCCTCGAGAGCCAGGCCAACCCCTGGGCGCTCAGCGCTTCCAAGCGGGCCGAATGGGCGGAGGAGCCGGGCATCCCGCACATCGGCGAGGTCGCAGACGCCGAAGCGCTCTTCTGGGCGGGCTGTTTCGGCGCCTATGACGACGAAGGCCGCAAGACCGCCGCGGCCATGGCGTCCGTCATGAAGGCCGCCGGCGTGAGGTTCGGCATACTGGGGACGGACGAAAAATGTTGCGGCGACTCCGCCCGGCGGCTGGGCAACGAATACCTCTTCCAGACTCTGGCCCGGGCGAACATGGAACTTTTCCTGGCCCATGGTGTCCGCAAGATCGTCACCATTTGCCCGCACGGCTACAACACGTTCAGGAACGAGTATCCGCGGCTGGCCGAGTCGTTTTCCGACCTGCCGGCGGCCGACAGGGAAAGGCTGCGCTCGATAGAGGTCATATCCCACCCGGAATACATACAAGAGCTCCTGGAAAGAGGCCGGCTGAAGCTTGAGTCCCGGCTGCGGGCCGCTGTTTATACCTATCACGATCCCTGCTATCTCGGCCGCCACAACGGCATCATCGAGCCACCGCGCCTGGTCCTGGACGCCGCCGTGAGCGGCGGAAGACGCGAGCTCCGCAACCGCGGCCGCAGGAGCTTCTGCTGCGGGGCGGGCGGCGGGCTGATGTGGACCGAAGAGAGGACCGGCCGCCGGGTCAATCACCTGAGGACCGAGGAGGTCATCGAGACCGGGGCCGGGCTGGTCGTTTCGGCCTGCCCCTTCTGCCAGACCATGCTCAGGGACGGGCTGCGGGACAAACAGGCCGTCAACGTCGAGGTCCTGGACATCGCCAGGGTCGTGGCCGCCGCTCTCAAGTAGCGCGCCGAACGGCGAGGCCGCCGGCGCAATAACGTGTCCGTCGGGAGGAGAGCCGACCTGTTCAGCCGCCCGACGCCTGTCGTCCTATCGTGGCCGAGAACGGAACGCCCGGATAGTTCAACCAAACGTCGTCGGCGGCTTGGCCGTGCGCTGAGGCGAGCCTGTGACGGCCGCGAGCGTTATGCGCTCCGGGCCCTCTAGGCCTTCCCAAGGATTTCCCGGAAAGCTTCGACGGCGCGCTCCACGTCCTCGTCGCCGACGTCCTTGTGGGTGACGAACCTGATGCCGCCGAAGACCGCCAGGGCCCAGACGCCCCGCTCCTTCAACTTCTCCATGAATTGCGCGATCGTCAGCCTGGGATGTTCGAACCGGAAAATGACGATGTTGGTCTCGACGTCGGCGGGGTCGAGCTTGACGCCCGGCAGGCCGGCAATCCCTTGGGCCAGCCGCTTGGCCCGGGCATGGTCGTCCTTGAGCCTGGCCGGCATCTCGGTCAGGGCGATGAGCCCGGCCGCGGCCAACACGCCCACCTGCCTCATGCCCCCTCCGAGGGCCTTCCTTATCCGGCGGGCGTAGGCGATGGTCGCCCTGTCGGACGCGAGGAGCGAGCCGACCGGCGCCGACAGCCCTTTCGAAAGGCAGAACATGATGGAGTCGGCGCAGGCCGCGAATTCCTTCACGGGCACTCCGGAAGCGGCCGAAGCGTTGAAGATCCGGGCCCCGTCCAGGTGGACCTTCAAGCCGGCCTCGTCCGCGACGCGGCGGACGGCCCGCAGGTTCTCGAGCGGCACGACCGCTCCGCTCCAGCTGTTATGGGTGTTCTCGACGCAGATGAGCGACGTCCTCGGCGTGTGGTCCGATGACAGCCTGATGTTGCTCTTCACGAGCTCCGGCTCCATGGCCCCGCGCCGGGAAGGCAGAGGCCGGGGCGTCACCCTGGAGATGAAGGTCATGTGGGTCGATTCCATGTTGTAGATGTGCGACTTCTCCTCGACGATGACCTCTTCGAGCTCGCGCGTCCACATCTTGACGGCGATGGAATTGCCCATCGTGCCTGAAGGGACGTAGAGCGCGGCTTCCTTGCCCATCGTCCGCGCCGCCAGCGATTCCAGTTCCTGGACGGTCGGGTCGTCGCCGAGGACGTCATCCCCGACAACGGCCGAGGCCATGGCCTGCCGCATTTTGTCCGTGGGCCTGGTGACGGTGTCGCTTCGAAAATCAGAGATCCTGTCCGTTGTCATTTCGGCTCTCCGTAGTTCAATCTCGGATTCGCGGGAACGGCCCAATTATATGCCCGCCGGCCGTCCCCGGCAACCCTTATCGCCGCCAGGCCGCGAGGAAAACGCTGGCCGCGCGGACAGCGAAGCCGAGCGAACCTTCCGCAGGCGAACGCGACCGAAACTTGGTGGCGGAGCATCGCGCGACGCCGCCGGGCCCTATGCCGGGCCCGCCACCGAATGCCGACGCGCCCTTGCGGCTGCCGACTCAGCGACCCGGGCCGGCCGCGCCCGAACCGCCCGGATGTCCCAGAAGGCAACGGCGTTCCGATTTACTTGGTTCCTGAACTATGGTAATAATATCGGCGAAACGTCGCATGCGGACTCCGTAAGACATCATGAGAAGATTCCTCTTCCGAACGGCTCTGTCCTTGCTCCTTTTTTTCAACCTGTTCTTCGCGGGCGCCATCATCTCTTCTCAAGTCATCCTGAAAGGCGAAGCCGTCACCGTCCCGGACCTCACGGGCAAGACGCTCGCCGAAGCCAGGGCTGTGCTGGCCAGGAAAGACCTCTCCCTTTCCCACCTCGGCTCTGAATTCAGCGACGCCTTCGAGAAAGGGGCCGTGATCTCGCAGGACCCGGCGCCGGGTACCAGGCTCCGGGTTACCAAGGTCGTCCGCGTCCTGACCAGCTCCGGCAGCCGCAACGTCCAGGTGCCCGACCTGGTCGGCAAGAGCCTCGAGAACGTCGTTTCCCTGCTGCGCGAGGCCGGCTTGAGCCGCGGCTTCATGACCCAGGTCCACACGCCGCATTTGCCGGCCGGCAGGGTCATCGCCCAAAAGCCCTCTCCCGAGGTTTCGGTGGAGCGAGGCTCGGCCGTCGGCCTGCTGGTCAGCCAGGGCGGACAGGAGAGCCGCTATGTCATGCCCGACCTCATCTACGGCCGCGCCGACCGGGTCGCCGCCCGGCTGAAAGAGCTCGGCTTCCAGGTCGCCGACATCCAGTACGTATATTACCCCGGCATGCCTTCGGGCGTCGTGGTCGGCCAGGAGCCGCCTTTCGGCTACCGCGTCCAGAAGCGCAGCCGCATCTCGCTGGAGGTCAGTCGCTGATGAGAAAGCTGGTGGCACCCTCGATACTCTCGGCCGATTTCGCCCGCATCGCCGAGGCCGTCAGGCTGGCCGACTCGGCCGGCGCCGACCTCATCCACGTGGACGTCATGGACGGCCATTTCGTGCCCAACATCACCCTCGGCCCGGCGCTCGTGGCTTCGGTCAGGAAGCTGACCCGCCTGCCGCTCGACGTCCATCTCATGGTCGAGGAGCCGGAGCGCTTCATCCCGCTTTTCGCCGAGGCGGGCGCGGACTGGATCTCCATCCACGTCGAGGCCACCCACCATCTCCAGCGGCATCTGTCCTGCATCCGCGAGCTCGGCCGGCGGGCCGGCGCCGCCCTCAACCCCGCGACGCCCATAGGCGTTCTCGAGGAAGCGTTCGACGACCTCGACTTCGTCCTGCTCATGTCGGTCAACCCCGGCTGGGGAGGCCAGAGCTTCATCCCCTCGTCGCGGGACAAGGTCCGCAGGCTCAGGGCCATGCTGGACCGGGCCGCAAAGCCCATAGCCATCGAGATGGACGGCGGCATCAAGCTCGACAACGTCGGGGACCTGTTCCGGGACGGGCTCGACATAGCCGTGGCCGGATCGGCGGTCTTCGAGGCCGACGACCCGGCGGCGGCCGTCAGGGAATTCAAGCGGATCGCAGCGGCTGCGGAAGGGAACGCAAGATGAGACACGACCACAAGTTCGGCCGCCTCGCGCTGGCGGCTCTCCTGGCACTTTCTATCGCAGGCGGCGCGGCCTGCGGCAAGAAGAAGGCCCCGGCGATCGCCCCCGAAGTGGCCTCGTCCGACGAGGCCCTCTACAAGCTCGGCGAGTCGGCCATCAAGAAGGACATGGACAAAGGGCTGCTCTTCCTGCGTCAGCTCATCGACGCTTTCCCCAAGAGCTTCTACGCCCAGCGGGCCAAACTTCTCATCGCGGACGCCTATTTCAGGAAAGGCGACGAGAGCAACATGATGCTGGCGGCGGCCGAATACCGGGAATTCATCCGTTCCTATCCCTACAGCCCCTCGACCGCTTACTGCCAGTACCAGATCGGCATGACTTTCTACAAGAAGGCCCTCAAGCCTGGCCGGGACCAGACCAAAACGCTCCAGGCCCTGGAGGAATTCCGGAAAGTCGTCGCCAACTACCCGGCCAGCGAGCAGGCCAAGGCGGCCGAGGAGAAGATCAAGGACTGCGAGCGGCGCCTGGCCGAGCACAACTTCACCATCGCCGTGCAGTACTACAACCAGAAAGCCGTGCGCGCCGCGCTCGACCGGCTCAAGGAAGTCATGGCGACCTTCCCTGATTTCCAGAGGATGGACGAGCTTTATTTCTATGTCGGAGACTGCCAGTTCCTCATGCGGCAATACGACGAGGCCTCGCCTTTCTTCCTCAAGGTCGTGTCGGACTTCCCGAAAAGCAAGATGGTCAAGAAGGCCCAGGCCAGGCTGAAGGAAATAGAACAGGTCAAGTCACGGACCCCGGAAAAAAAGTCCTGAAGCATTCGTCTATAATGGAGGGAGAATGATGCCCGCAAAAACCAAACGCTTCACGCCCGCCGCACTGCTCGTCCTGGCCCTGACGCTGGCCATGGCCCTGCCGGCCGCGGCCGACGAAGAAAAGACCCTGCCACTCTATCAGACCGGGCTGCGGTTCGATTACCTGACCAGGACCTTCAGCTCGGGCGGCGAAGAACCGGTCAACACCACGCTCAGAGCCTTCCTGGTCGGCGTCGGCGAGGACGTTTATTTCGCCGGCGGCTGGAATCTTTCGGTCTGCGCCGGACTGTCGCTCGCGAGTTTCAACGGCCTGACGTTCAGCGAACTGCCCGTTTCGGTCGAGTACCAGGCGGGGCTCCAGCCAGGGCTTTTCGTCGGGGTCTCGGGGCTCAAGGTCCTATCCCGGATGGACGAGTTCCAGCTCGACGTCAGCGCCCGCGTCAGATCTTCCCTAGGGTTCAAGAAGACCTGGCAGATTACGGAACTGGCCGTGCCCGGCAGCTCGAGCGGCAGCAATTTCTGGGTCGAAGGCGCCCTGGGCCCGCGGTTCGTCTACAACTACTTCGGCCGCTTCAGCCCCTGGATCTCCGTCGCCGGCACCTATTTCGTCGGACAGTACAAGATGAGCGAGAAGATCGGCGAAAGCGGCGAGCTCATCGGCGCCCAGAAGAGCACGCTGAAGGGCAAGAGCTTCATCGAAGGTCGCGTCGGCGCCGACTTCAGGGTCTCGCCGCGGCTCACCATCCACGGCGAAGCGGGCTTCAGGCCCTACCGAGGAGGCGTCGACAGCCTGGCGTCGCTTTCCTTCTTCTACGATTTTTGACGACTGGAGGATGCCGTGATCATCAACAACGGAAAATGGAGAAAATGGCTGGCCGCGGCCTCGGTCGCGGTCGTGTTCGGCTTGCTGGCATTCGACGGCGCGGCGGCCCAGAAAAGCCAGAAAATAAACACGTCCCGCCGCGTCCCGGTCAGGGAAAGGCTGGTCCAGCGCCGCCTGCCCGACAAGGTCATGGCGGTCAGGCCGCCCTCTTTCCAGGGTCCGAAATACGCCCAGGACCGGGTGCTGGTCAAGTTCAAGCCGGGCGTCACCGCCCAGTCCAGGGACGTCATGATCCGGACCTACAATTTCCCCAGCGTCCGCATGATACCGAGGATCGAGGTCTACAGGGTCCAGGTGCCCCAGGGCATGACCGTGGAGGAAACGCTGTTCCTGCTTCGCTCCAACCCCGATGTCGAGTACGCCGAGCCTGTCTACAGGGTCAGGGCTTTCGCCACGACGCCCAACGACCCCTATTTCATGCCCTACCAGTACAACCTCTACAACAGAGGCATCGTCCTGGACATCAGCCCGGAGATACAGCCGAGGACCACGGCCGGCGCGGACATCAAGGCCAGGGAAGCCTGGGACATCACGAAAGGCAAGGACACGGTGGTCATAGGCGTGCTCGACTCCGGCATCGACATGACCCATATCGAGCTCAGGAACAAGTACGTCTCGAGCGGATATGATTTCATCAACGACGATTCCGACGCCTCAGACGATTTCTGGCACGGCACCTTCGTCGCCGGCATAGCCGCCGCCGAGACCAACAACAACCAGGGCATTGCCGGCGTGGCCTGGAACGCGAAGATACTTCCGGTGAAGGTGCTCGACGCCGAGGGCAACGGCTATTACGACACCCTCATCGAGGGCATCATCTGGGCCGTCGACAACGGGGCCAAGGTCCTTAACCTGAGCCTCGGCGGCGAAGAGGCCGACTCTTCCCTGGAGGCCGCCTGCCGGTACGCCTTCGAGCACAATGTCATCGTGGCGGCCGCGGCCGGCAACGAATACGGACCGGTCGCCTACCCGGCGGCCTACGACAACTACGTCCTGGCCGTCGGCGCCACCGATTACGACGACCTCGTGGCCGATTTCTCCAACACGGGGCCCCAAGTCGACGTCGCCGCGCCCGGCGTCCTGATACTAAGCTGCATACCCCAGTGGATGGCCGAGCCGGGTTATGTGCCTTACGGCTTCGGCTCCGGGACGTCCGCCTCCGCGCCGCACGTGGCCGGCTTCGCCGCCCTGGTGCTCAGCGCCAAACCCTGGATGGCCGCGCGGGACTTGATGAACCTCATCCGATTCACGGCTGACGACGTCAACTCGGCTCAGCATAGGGGCAAGGACGACTACATCGGCTACGGCCGCATCAACATGTCCAAGGCCCTGGTGCCCTACATTCTAAGATAAAGAACATCCGGCCATGATCAGGTCCCTGAAGGTCAGGCATCTGGCCACCATAGAGGACCTGGAGGTCGCCTTCGAGCCCGGCTTCTGCGTCCTGACCGGCGAGACCGGCGCCGGCAAATCCATAATCATCGACGCCATCCGCCTCATCCTGGGCGAGAAGGGCTCGGCCGACCTCATCCGGACAGGGGCCAGGGAAGCCCTGGTGGAAGCCGTCTTCGACGCTTCCGCGGCCGCGGTCGAGCTCGGCGACATCCCCCGCGACGAGGACGGAGGGATATTCGTGCAGCGCTACATCCAGGAACAGGGCGGCGGCCGAGCCTACATAAACGGCGTCCTGGTGCCGGCCCGGCGCCTGAAGGAGCTCGGCGCCGGATTGATCGACATCTACGGCCAGAACGACCACGTCTTCCTGCTCCAGACCGAAAGCCACCGCCGCTTCCTCGACGACCTCCTGGATGACCAGAGCCTCTTGAAGGGTACCGAAGCCCTGGCCCACGAAGTCCGCGGCCTCATCCAGGAGAAGGCCGGGCTCCGGGCCAGGGAGGCCGAGCGGGAGCAGAGGCTGGACTTCGTCTCCTTCCAGATCCGCGAGATCGAGAACGCCGGCCTCAAGCCCGGAGAGGACGAGGAGCTTCTCCGCGAGCGGGAGATAATCAAGAACGCCGGCAAGATCGCGACGCTCGTGGACCGCGGCCTGGAGATCGCCTACCTGCAGGACGACTCCCTCCTCCCCAACCTCTCTCGCCTGAAAACGGTCCTGGAAGAGTTGGCCGCTTTCGACAGGTCCTTCGCCGAATTCCTGCCCGGCCTGGAGGACGCGACCAGCCTGGTCCAAGAAGCCGCGCATTCCCTCACCGGTTTCAAGGACGCCGCCGTCGGCGAACCGGCCGACCCGGAGGCGGTCGAGGAGAGGTTGAGCCTGATCGAAAAGCTCAAGCGCAAGCACGGGAGCACGGTGGAAGCGATCCTGGCCCGTGTGGATGAGCTCCGCCGCGAAAAGCAGGCCCTCGAGAACAGTTCAGAGCGACTCCTGGAGCTCGAAGGCCTCCTCGAAAGGAAGTTCGGGGAGTATGTCGAGGCCGCCGGCAGGCTGGCGGCCGAGCGGCGCCGGGCGGCCCGGAAGCTCGAACGCACGATTGAAAAGGAGATCGTCCTCTTGGGCATGAAGAAGGCGAGCTTCCAGGTCAAGGTGGAGAGCGTCGCGCCGTCGCTCGACAAGCCGGAAACCATACGCGGCCACGGCACCGAGGAGGTCGAGTTCCTGATATCGGCCAACCCTGGCGAGGAGCTGAAGCCACTGCGCAAGGTGGCCTCGGGCGGCGAGCTGTCGCGCATCATGCTGGCGCTGAAGTCGGCCGGAAAGTCCAGGGAGTCGCCGAAGACCCTCATTTTCGACGAGATCGACTCCGGCATCGGCGGCAAGACGGCCGACGCCGTGGCCGAAAGGATACGCAGCCTGAGTTCCAGGCACCAAGTCCTCTGCATCACACACCTGCCGCAGATAGCCTCGGCCGCCTCCAGCCACTACCATGTGGAGAAGAGCGTCTCCAAGGACCGGACCTTCACGTCCGTCAAGAAGCTGACGCAGGGGGAGAGAGTGCAGGAGATCGCCAGGCTCATTTCCGGGAGCCGAGTCAGCGAAGCGGCCCTCGAGACCGCCCGCCAGATGGTCGAGCGCCGCTGACGCCGCGCCACGCGGCCGGCGGGCTCCCCTTCATGTATAATATGCCCATGCCCAGGGAACTCGAGGGCCGCAGGTTCTTCATCCACACCTTCGGCTGCCAGATGAACGAGAACGACTCCCGGCACATCGCCGGGCTTCTCGAGAGCGCCGGCGCGTCCCGGACGGTCGAGCCTGAGGCCGCCGACATCCTCCTGGTCAACACCTGCGCCGTCAGGAAGAAGTCCGAGGAAAAGCTGTTCTCGTATCTCGGCCGGCTCGCCGGACTGAAGGCGCGGCGGCGTGCCCTTATCGGGGTACTCGGCTGTGTGGCCCAGGTCTACAGGGAACGGCTCCTGGCCCGCAATCCCCACATAGACCTCGTCATGGGTCCGGGCGAGTACCCGGTCTTGGTAAGCGCTCTGCTCGAGGCCGAAGCCGGCCCGTGCGTCCGGACCGGCTTCGGCTCCGCCTGGCGTGAGATCGGCCCGCAGGCGCCGCCGAAAAAGAACACGGCCAGCGCTTATGTGTCCATAATGGAAGGCTGCGACAACTTCTGCAGCTACTGCGTCGTGCCATTCAGCCGGGGACGGGAAAGGTCCAGGCCGTTCAAGAATATCCTGGACGAGGTCAATGCCCTGACCGAAAACGGCGTCCGGGAAATCCAGCTCCTCGGCCAGAACGTCAACTCTTACCGCGACCCGGTGAGCGGCCGCGGCCTGCCGGAGCTCATCGACGCCCTGGAGCCGGTCCCGGGTCTGAAATGGCTCCGCTTCATAACCTCCCATCCGCGGGATTTCAAGCAGGGGTTGATCGCGGCCGTCAAAAGGAACCGGAAGGTCTGCCGCCAGGTCCATCTGCCGCTCCAGTCGGGCTCGACCGAGGTCCTGAGGCGGATGAATCGGGGCTACTCTCGGGAAGAATACCTGGAACTCGTTTCGAGGATACGGGAGTCGGTCCCGGAGATGCTCTTTTCGACGGACATAATCGTCGGTTTCCCCGGCGAGACCGAGGCCGATTTCAGGGCGACCTGCGACGTGTTGGAGCGGGTGCGCTTCGCCGCCATCTTCTCTTTCCGCTACTCCCCCAGGCCGTATTCAGCCGCGTCCCGTCTCGAGGACGACGTGCCCCTGGAGGTGAAACGCCGGCGCCTGGTCGAGCTCCAGGAACTGCAGAAGGGCATCCAGCTCGACTTCCACCGTTCCTTCGTCGGCCGCGAGATAGAAGTGCTGTGCGGCGGCCCGAGCCCGCGCGGGGCGGGCCGCTTTTCCGGCCGGAGCGAGGGAGGCCAAGTCGTCAACTTCGACTGCCCCGAAGACCGCAGCGGCTCCTTTGTCCGGGTCCTGGTCACGGGCTGCGGACCCTACAGCCTGCACGGTCGGGCCGTCGCCTGAGCGCGTTCGATTGCCCTTTTGCCTTTTTTCGGATATAATTGGCGTTCATTGCACGGTTTCGGAAGGGACCTTAAAGGACTGTATGAAAGTCAACGTCTGGAATACGATCCTGCAGCTCAGCAAAGAGCGCGACGTCGAGCCCCGCCTCATCGTCAGGGCCATAGAGGAATCGCTGCGCGTGGCCGCGTCGAGGTTCTTCCCCAACAGAGAGAAGATCCAGATCGATTTCAAGCCCGAAAAGGGGGAGCTGCGCGTCTTCGCGGAAAAGACCGTATCCGAGAATCCCGGCGACCCGGCCGAGGAGATATCCCTCGAGGAAGCCAGGAAGGTCCGTCCCGACGCCCAGCCGGGAGAGAAGGTCGTCATCGACCTGCCGTCCGAAACCCTGGGCCGCATCGCCGCTCAGGCTGCCAAGCAGGTCATCCTGCAAAAGGTCAGGGACGCCGAACAGCAGAAGGTCTATGACGAGTTCGCAGACCGCGTCGGCGAGATAGCGGCCGGCATCTTCAGGCGCCTGGAGGACGACTGCCTCATCCTCGAGGCCAACAAGTACGAGATATCCCTGCCGCTCAGGGAAACCCTGCCCGGTGAGGAATTCCGGCGCGGCGACATGGTCAGAGGCGTGGTGCTCCAGGTGATGCGCGCGGCCAAGGGCCCTCAGGTCATCGTGTCAAGGACGAGCCCCCGCTTTCTGGAGAAGCTGCTCGAGGTGGAGATCCCGGAGATCGCCGCAGGCACAATCGAGGTCAAGGCCGTGGTCCGGCAGCCGGGAGAGAGGGCCAAGGTCGCCGTGTTGAGCCACGACCGGGCGGTCGACCCCATCGGCGCCTGCATCGGCGTCCGCGGCAACCGCATCTCGGCCATCAGCAACGAGCTCCGCGGCGAGAAGATAGACATCGTCAACTGGTCGGCCGACCCGGCGGTTTTCGCCCGGGCGGCGCTCAGCCCCGCCAGGGTGGAGAAACTGGTCCTGGCCGACAAGAACGAAAAGGTCCTTGAAGCCATAGTTCCCGCCGACCAGCTTTCCCTGGCCATCGGCAAGAAAGGCATCAACGTCAAGCTGGCGTCCCGACTCGTCGGCTGGAAAATCACCATAAAGCAAGAATAGGCCCATGACAACCGTAAGCAAGAAACCGGAAACGTCCAAGAAAGCGACCGCGGCGGCGGCCCCCAAAGCGCCGGCGCCGAAGCCCCCGGCAGCCAAGGCGCCGGAGGCCGCCAAGCCGTCCGCGCCCAAAACGACCGCGCCGGCCAAGGCACAGCCACCTAAAGCGGCCGCGCCTGCCAAGCCCCCGGCAGCCAAGGGGCCAGCGCCCAAGGCGCAGGCCCCAGTCAAGGCGCCGCAACCTGCCAAGGAGCCCCAGCCGAAGCACAAGCTCGAGCTGCGCGAGGGCACGACCCTCGGGCAGGCGGCCGAACTCCTCAGACTCAAGCAGAAAGAGCTCCTCGGCCTGCTCGAGTCCAAGGGCATCATCGCCGACCTCGACGACTTCGTTGACGAAAGGATCGCCCAGGTCCTGGCCGAAGCGACCGAACGCGAGGTCGAGCTGCTGCCGGTCGAGGAAGCGACCCGGAGGCTGGCCCGCAGCCGGCCGGAGGCGCTGGTCGCTCGGCCGCCGGTCGTCACCATCATGGGTCACGTGGATCACGGCAAAACGACGCTGCTCGACGCCGTCCGCTCCTCGAACCTGGTAGACAAGGAATTCGGCGGCATCACCCAGCACATAGGCGCCTACCAAGTCAAGGTCAAAGGCCGGCCGGTGACTTTCATCGACACGCCCGGTCACGAGGCCTTCACCCGCCTCAGGGCCCGCGGGGCCAAGGTCACCGACATCGTCGTCCTGGTCGTGGCCGCCGACGACGGCGTCATGCCCCAGACCAAGGAAGCCATCAGCCACGCCAAGGCCGCGGAGATCCCCATCATCGTGGCCCTGAACAAGATCGACAAGCCGGAGGCCAATCCCGACCGCGTCAAGCAGCAGCTTTCCAAAGAAGGGCTGCTCATCGAGGAATGGGGCGGCAAGACCATCTGCGTCGAGGTCTCGGCCAAGGAGAAGAAGAACGTCGGCGAGCTCATGGAAATGATCCTTCTTCTCGGCGACATCCTGGAGCTCAAAGCCAATCCCTTGGTCCCGGCCCAGGGCGTGGTCCTGGAGGCCCGCCTCGACTCCAAGAAGGGGCCGCTGGCGACCGTGCTCATCCAGCAGGGCACGCTCCAGACCGGCCAGGCCTTCGTTTCGGGCCTGACCCACGGAAAGGTCAGGGCCCTGTTCGATGAGATCGGCAGGCCGGTCAAGAGCGCCGGTCCCGGCGTGCCCGTCGAGGTCATGGGCTTCAGCGAGGTCCCCGTCGCCGGCGACGTCTTCCAGGTGACGGACGACGCGGAGTCGGCCCGGCGCGTGGTCGAGTTCAGGAAATCGAAGCTGGCCCGGCCGGCCGCCCGGCCCGAGGCCAAGCTCTCTCTCGAGGACCTGTTCAAGAAGATCGAAGGCGGCGAGAGCCGCCAACTCAACCTCATCGTCAAGGCCGACGTCCAGGGCTCGGTCGAGGTCCTGAGCGACCTCCTGCCCAAGCTCGAGACCGAGAAGGTCAAGATAAACGTCATCCACTCCGCGACGGGCACCGTGACCGAGGCCGACGTTCTGCTGGCCTCGGCCTCCAAGGCCATCGTCATCGCCTACAACGTCAAACCCCAGCCCAACGTCCTCGACCTGGCCAAGGCGGAAGGCGTGGAGGTCCGCGACTACCGGGTCATCTACCAGCTCACCGACGACATAAAGAAGGCCGTGCTCGGGCTGCTCGAGCCTGTCATCAAGGAGACCTACCTCGGCCGGGCCGAAGTGAGGCGCGTCTTCCAGATACCCAGGGTCGGCGCCATAGCCGGCTGCTTCGTCCAGGACGGCAAGATAGTCCGCAACGCCGAAGCCCGGGTGCTCAGGAACGGCAAGCCCGTCTTCGAAGGCCGCATATCATCGCTCAAGCACCTCAAGGAGAACGTCGCCGAGGTCAGGAAAGAATACGAATGCGGCATCGGCCTGGACAGGTTCCAGGAGTTCGAGCCCGGGGACATAATCGAGGCCTTCGTCAGGGAGAAGGTCAGGCCGGTCTGACCCCGGCCCGCGCCGACTCCCTCGGGGATGGCAAAATGGTCGTAGGCGTCCTGACGATAGACTTCCATTTCCCCTACACGCGTTCCATCAAGGACAAGCGCCGCATCCTGCACGGCTTCAAGGACCGGGTCCGGGAGCGCTTCAACGTCGCTCTGGCCGAGGTCGATCATCAGGACAAGTGGCAGAGGTCGCGCCTGGCCGTGGCGGCGGTCAACAGCCAGGCCTTCATCGTCGAAGAGACCCTGCGCAAGGTGCTGGAAGAGGCCGGCAACCTGGCCGGGGCCGAGGTCGTCTGGCAGGAGATGCGCTTTGTCTGAAGGCCGGACAGGCTTCAGGGCCCGCCGCGTCGCGGAGCTCATACAGGCGGAGCTCAGCCCCATACTCATCCGGGAATTCCAGGACGACGTCTCCGGTTTCATAACCGTGACCGGAGTCGAGGTCAGCGCCGACCTCCAGTCTGCCGAGGTGCGGTTGAGCCTGCTCGGGTCGGCGGACGAGGCCGGCTTCCTGGAAAGGCTGGAAAGGAGGAAAGGCTCGATCCGCAAGGCCCTTGCCTCGAGAGTGAGGTTGAAGTATAATCCCGAGCTAATTTTCGTCCTGGACCGGACCCCGGAATTCCAGGACAGGATCGACCGGATCCTGGAGGGAACGAGGAAGAAATGACCGCCGACGAAGTGCGTCGCAGAATAGCCGCAAGACTGCGCGGCGCGCGCCGGGTCGCCGTGACCTCGCACCAGAGGCCGGACGGCGACTCCCTCTGCACGGCCTTCGCGCTGAAGCTGATGGGCGAGAAGCTCGGCCTCGAGGTCAGCCTAATCAACGCGGACAATACGCCCATCCCCTTCTCTCAGTTCCCGGAAGCGGCCTGGGTCAGGATCGGCCAGATCGACCCGTCCGGGTTCGACACGGTCATCCTGCTCGAATGCGCCGACGTCAGTCGCTCCGGCCAGGAGAACCTGGGAGCGGTATTCAAGGTCAACATCGACCATCACTACTCCAACACCCCCTACGCCGACCTCAACTGGATAGACCCGGAGGCCCCGGCCGTGGGCGAAATGGTCCACCGTCTCGGCCTGGACCTGGGCGTGCCGCCGACCCCGGAGATCGCCGAACACCTCTACTGCGCCATCGCCTCGGATACCGGCGGCTTCCAGTTCTCCAACACCACCGACCGGGCCCTGGAAACGTGTGCCGCCCTGGTCCGGGCCGGCGCCGACCCCGTCCGGGTCTCGGAGAAGCTTTTCGGCAACGTGCCGGCCGAGAAGATGATATTGACGGGCCGCATTCTTTCGCGCCTGACCTTCAACGAACGCCGCGATATCGCCGTCATCAGCCTTTTCAAGGCCGACCTGGAGAGCTTGAACCTGAAAGAAGTCGACCTCGAGGACGTGACTTCCCTGGCCAGGTCGATCCGGGGCGTCCGGTTGGTATTGTTCTTCAAGGAGATGGCGCCGGAGACGTTCCGGGTCAGCATGCGCTCCAAGGGAAGCGCCAACGCCGCGCTCATCGCCGAGCGTTTCGGCGGCGGCGGCCACGTGCACGCCAGCGGGTTCACCGTGCAAGGCCCCTATGATGAGCTCATCAGGGATGTCCCGGCCATGGTCGAAGAGCTGCTGAAAAAGCAGGACGGCGGGAACCCCGCGTAGCAACGGTCCCGCTCCAGGCAGCCGGGAGCGGCCCTCGCTCGGGAAAATGAACGGTTTCTTGATAATCGACAAGCCCGGCGGCTGCACCTCCCACGATGTAGTCCGGACCGTCAGGAAAGCCCTCGGCATAAAACAGGTGGGCCACGGCGGGACACTCGACCCTGACGCGACCGGTGTGCTCGTGGTGGCGGCGGGCGGGGCGACCCGCCTATTCCCGTTTATCTCCGGCCTCGATAAGACCTACCGCGGCAGGATCAAGCTGGGCTTCAGCACCGATACCTATGACGCTTCCGGGTCGCCGGACGGACCGCCGGCGGCGGTGCTCCCGGAAAAAGAGCGCGTGGCCGCCGCGATGCAGAGTTTTATCGGGGAGATCGAGCAGGCGCCTCCGCCCTTCTCGGCCAAGAAGGTCGCCGGACGCCCGGCCTACAAGCTGGCCCGGGCCCGCCGGCAGGTTACCCTGAAACCTGTAAGGGTCGTGGTCCGGAAATTCGACCTGCTCGCGTATGAGCCGCCGCACGTCGATTTCGAGGCGGTCTGCTCCTCGGGCACCTACATCAGGTCCCTGGCCCATGACCTGGGTCGGACGCTCGGCTGCGGCGCCCATCTGGCCTCGCTCCGGCGGACCGCGGTGGGCCGCTTCAAAGTCTCAGACGCCGTTACGCTTGACGTCCTGGAGGCGGCGGCGCGGGAGGGAACGATAGTCTCGCTCCTCGTCCCGATGGAGGCCGCCCTGCCGTCCATGCCGGAACTGGTGATAAGGTCGGAGGCTCTGAACAGGCTGGCCAACGGAGCGCCCCTGCGGCCCGAACACATTGAGCTTTTCGGGCGAAAGGCGCCGGCCGCGTCCTCATCGCTCGGCGCCGGCCCCCTGGTTTCCCCGGGACCGGAAGGAGTGACGGTCAAGCTTTTCGCGCCCGACGGCCGCTTCGCCGGGCTGGGCAGGTATTACGGGCCCGGCCTCGAAATCAGGCCGCTCCTTTGTGTCCTGCGGGCGCAGGCCCGGTGACGGGACCAACCGGCCTGCCGCCTCGAGCATCCCCGAAAGGACGAATCCCGCAGGGGCGGCTGCCTACGTGAGGGCCGGGGTCGCCGGCCCACGGACAGGCTACCCCCGGCTCCGTCGGTCCGCCTCCTCTGCTGCCGGCCCCGGGCGGCCTTCAGGCGGGGCATGTCCGTTCTCATGAAGAAAAATGTGGACGATTATTCCTCCTGCCGGTTTCAAGAACCACCGGCCGGCCGGGATGACCGAAGCGATGTGACGACAAGGGGCGGTCATCATTCGGTCCAGGCCTTCCATCAGTTTTCCCCGGCGGCTTGAATTTTGGCGGGAAGTGAGGTATTTTAAGGGGATTATGAGGCTGGCAAGGAATCAAATCGAACACCTGGCGTCCATGATCGTGCGCAACCTCGTCAAGGAAGAGAAGATCGTGATCGAGGACAGGGCCAGGCTGGTCGACAGGATAACCAATTTCATATACGAGGAATTCCAGCAGGAGGACCGCCTCGACCAGGAGGTCCGGGAGATCCTCAGCAAGCACATGGAAAAGATACGCCGGGAGAATATCGAGTACCAGACGCTCTTCCGCATGATAAAGACCAAGCTGGCCAAGGAGAAAGGCATAGTCCTATGAGCAGCCGGCTGTCGCGTGAAAAGATAAATTACCTGTCCAAGCAGATCGTCAAGATCCTGGAAAGCGACGAACAGATCGACCTGCTCGACGACCCCAGGGAAGTCCGCCTCTCGATCGTCCGCTCGATAGAGGAAGAGCTCCTTCTCTACGAGGAACTCGACCGCAAGGCCATAGAGAAGATCCAGTCGCAGAAAAAGTCTATCGAGGAAGGCAGCCGGGAGTGGGAGATCCTCTATCGGAAGTACTATTCCGAAGAGATGGCCAAGCTCGGCAAGCTCAGCGACTGAGCTCCGGCGGCCGTTTTCGTCCTGGTCCACCCGCTTTTCTCGCCCACGCTGACAGCCTGCTCTGCCGTCGGCGCCTTCCCGCGGGAGCAACCTGCGGCGCGCCGCTTTCGCCGGGCCCGGTCGCGCTCTCTGGATCCCGCGACACGCAAAGTGCCCGGCCGCGCCGTCGGCTCAGCCGTCTATGAGCGATCAACGAATATCGGGGCCTGAAGCTCCGCTTGCATCGCACTGGCACGACCCGGCTCGCTCGGGGTCCGCTCCTGCTTCGCGCGCTTGTATCAAGGCAGTGACAGTTCGACCGATTCGGTCCGCATTTCCCTCGGATCTCCGGAGAGTCCGTGAAAAGCGTATGCCCTAAAGACCTCCCGCAGAGAAGATGGACCGGCCGCTCGAGGGGACCGATACGGCCCCAATCCCAAGTGGGTTCGGGGATTGAATTCCGCCGCGGGTCCGGATGTAGAAGCCAGGGACCCCGTGAAAGCCTGAAAAAAAGCGCCGGACGCCCGAGGCGTCCGGCGCCGTTTCAGAGCGATAACGCGCTTAACCTAGAACATCCACCTGAAGCCGACCCCGAACTTGTGGAAGTTCTCGAAGGACCGGCCGAGGGGCGCCCGCAGCTCGAGGATGATGTGGCCGCGGCTGTTCCAGTTATTGAAAACCTCGAAGCCGACGCGGCTGACGATATCCAGGCCGGACTTGCCCTGGATCTCGCCCTCGTCCTCGACCAGCATGCTGTAAGCTTTCGTGCTGTAGCCGAGGCCCAGGCCCAGGAAGGATTTCTTGTAATGGCCGTTGAGTAGGGCGTCGGCCAGGAAGACGAACTTCCAGGGGTCGCCCTTGACGGGGATGCCCGCGCCGGCGCTCAGCGTGAAGCTCCAGTTATCCGGGTTCAGCCAGTAGAAAATGCCTCCCCGCAGCATGGGATACAGAGTGTAGCTGCCCTTGTAGAGGAAGGCGTCGCCGTCGACCGTCCAATAGAACATCTTCTGGGTGACCTCGAAGGTGAAGCGGCAGGGGTCGGACGGCGAGGACCTGGCGCCGTCGTTGTCGTAGACCGTGACGTTGATGGTGTAGGTGCCGGCTTTGGTGACGACCTTCTCCCACATCCAGGGCTTCCTAGTGGTCACGCAGGTGTCGATGACGTTGCCCGAGGCGTCCAGCAGCTCGAAGACGACCTTGGCGACCTGGCCGTCAGGGTCGGAGGAGCCGGAGGCGTCGAAGGTGATGGGCCTGCCGACGTAGTTCTCGCAGGGCATGCAGCTCATCGTCAACTTGCAGATGGGCGGGAAATTGATGTAGGTCTTGGACTCACAGGGGTTGGTCGAGGCCTTGCCTTCGGGGTTGACGGCGCTGCCCTTGAAGGTGTACTCGCCGGACTTGTCGAACTTGGTCTGCCAGCGGGGCGAATCGGGGGTCAGGTCCTTGGAGGCGACCCTGTTGCCCTGGGCGTCGAAAACGTCGACCTTCATGCTCCTGGCGCCTTGGGTGCCGCTCATGTCGACCGTGACCGGGTCGTTGATGTTGGCCCTCTCAGGCACGACGACCAGGCTGCAGACGGCCGGCGGGATGGGCGGAGGCAGCTCCTCGATACTATAAAGAGCGATGTTGCCGCAGGGCTTGGGGATGATGATGTGGTAAAGCTTGAGGTCCTTCTTCACCGAAAAGGCGAAGACTTCGAGGGGGGCCTTGCCGGCCCACTCCAGGTCCTTGGTGACCTTGACCTGTCCCTCGGAGCGGAACATCATCCACATGAACTTCTCGCCGACGGCCAGCTTCGTGTCCTTGAACTCGGCGGTCTTGAGCTGCTCCATGAACGGCTCGTAGACCTCGGGGTAGCCGGCCAGGTCGAAGCCGGTCTTGATGTCGGCGGCGTACTTCTCGAAGAGGGTTTTCATGACTTCGGCCGTGGGAACCCCGCCTCGGACCTTGACGAAGGTGTATAGGCCTATGTTCTTGAGCTTTTTGGTCTGGGAGAAGCCGGGCGCGGCGACCAACAGGACGATAAGCACGACGGCGAACAAAGGCATAATAATACGTTTGTTCATCAAGTCCTCCTAGCGGATAAGTTCTTTTTCCATTTTTTACAATATGTTACCCTGAAAGTCAAGCGAAAACGCGACACGCGCCGAGACGGCTTTCAGGCGGCGGACAGGAATCTGTCGACGATCCTCCTTATGGTCCCGTCATCCCTGGTTGGGCACGCGAGCGCCCGGAGCATCTCTTCCCTGCCCCTGAAGCCGGCCTGGACCAGGTCACGCAGGAAGCGCACGGCCGTTTCAGGGTCGATCTCCGGATGGAACTGAATGCCCCAGATGTTCCCGCCGCGTACCCGGACTGCCTGGACGGCGCAGTCGTCGCTGTCGGCCAGGACGTCAAAGAGCCCCTCGGGCGGGTCGAAGACCTCGTCGAAATGGATGGAAAAAGCGTAAAACACGCCCGGCTCGCCCAAAAGGACGTCTTCGGTCCTCACCCTGATCGGCACCCAGCCTATTTCCGGCCCGGGCCTGCGCCTGATATGTCCCGGACCGGCCAGGGCATAGGCCAGCAGTTGATGCCCCCAGCAGCTGCCCAAAATGGCCGGGCCGCCTGGAACGGCCGCCGCCCTGACCAGGCGCGCTTCCTCCTCCGCCCAGCCGGCCCGCTCGACGATCGAAGCCTCCGAGCCGGTGAGTATGATGTGGGTGAAGTCGGTCGGGTCCGGGAACTCGTTTTTCGGGGCCTCGAAACCCTGGAACCTGGTTTTCCCGAGAAAAGAGGCCCAGTGCTCGACCGGACGGTAGATCTCATGGTCGAGCGCGTTATCTATGACGGCGAGACGCATGGACTGCTCCTTCAACGAGGCACTGCCCGAACAGACGGGAAAAATATCGCAAATTGAATTATTATTGCAAGGAATTTTCTGGTATAATACCGCACTGCTCAGGAGAAAAAACCGTGAAAGCTGTCAAGGAAGAGACCGAACTGCATGTGACGACGCCCAACGAGCCGGGCATCTTCGCCCGCGTGCTCGGGACCCTGGCCAACGCCGCCATAAACGTCAGGGCCCTTTCCGTCTACAGCGAGGGTGAGGAAGGGCATTTTCGCCTCGTCGCTTCCGACCCGAAAAAAGCCGAAAAGGCGCTGCGGTCCCTGGGCTATAAGGTCAGGTCCAGGAAGGTCATAGCCGTCGTGGTCACCGACAGGATAGGCGCCGGCGCGGAGATCGGCTTCCTGCTCGGAAACGCGGTCATCGACATAAAATACGCCTACGGCACCAGCGCCGGCGACGGCAACACCCTGCTCATATTCCATACGAGCAATAACAAGAAGGCCCTGGCCACCCTGAAATAGCGCCCGGCCGCGCCTATCCCCGGCCATCCCGCGCTCCTGCCTCAGGCTCTCTGCGCTTCGTCCTTGCCGCCCCGGCCGGCGAAGGTCCTGACCGAGAGCGCGACCACCCCGGCTGAAAGCAGAAGCAGAAGTATGTCGGCCGCCGCCAGCAAGTAGTTCCGGCTCCTCAAGTACTGGCCGAGCAGCAGGACCAGGGCCGCCACGGTTGTCAGGATCATGAACACCGCCGGGATCATGGTGTAGCGAGTCTTCCTTTTTCTCAGGAGCAGCCAGGCCGAGACGGTGAACAGGCTCATGGCGGCCAGGAGCTGGTTGGCGGTGCCGAATATGGGCCAGAGGGTGCTGAAGGCGTTGGAATAGGCCAGGACCCACATGATCAGGACGGCCAGGCCGGAGTTGAACCAGTAATGGCGGAAGAGCCGCGGCACCCGCTTGAAGATTATGTTCCAGAGCTCTTCGAACAGGTACCGGTTCAGGCGCACGGCTGCGTCCAGGGTCGTGACCACGAAGCCCTCGACCATCAGGATGCCGAAGACCGTGCCCAAAGCGACGGGTATGCCCAGGCCCGTGTGGAAGAGACGGCCGGCCGCGAGTGAGAAGCCCAGGATGGGGTTGGACCTGACGCCGGGGTCGACCGGCCAGACGACCGACTTGTAGTCCGCAAAGCCCAGCGACGAGCCTATGGCCAGCAGGACGCAGACGGCCAGGAGCGACTCGAGCAGCATGGAGTTGTAGCCGACTTTCCGCGAGTCCTCCTCCCTGGCCAGCTGCTTGCCGGTCGTGCCGCCGGCGACCAGGGCGTGGAATCCGGAAATGGCGCCGCAGGCTATGGTTATGAACATCATCGGCCAGATGAGGCCGAGATGGAGGGCGCCCTCCTTCAAGTTCAGGTTCGGGGCCGAGACGCTCAAGCCGCGCAGGCCGCCGCTCACCAGGCTCAGGAACATCAGGCCGATGCCTCCGTAGAGGATCTGGACGTTGATGAAGTCGCGCGGCTGGAGGACGAGCCAGACCGGCACGCCGGCCGCGATGAAGACGTAGACCGATATGATGACCATCCAGACGGCGGGGCTGAGCATGACCGGGTAGTGGATGCCGGCGACAACCGATCCGACGCATACGGCCAGGGCCAGAGGGTAAGCGAACCCGGCCCGCAGGCCTTTCTTATATATGAGCCAACCCAGCGCCGGAGATAGCAGGGTGATGATCACCACGGACATGGAGGCGATGCCGCCGATCTTGCCCAGGACCTGGCCGTCCCTGACAATGGTCTTCAGGAAAGTCTGTCCCTCCGTCAGGCCGATCTTGGCCAGCGGCCAGAGGGAGGTCAGGGAGATGGCCGTGGCGCTCAGGAAGGACGACGTGACCAGGACGATCATGACCAGCGTGAAGCCGATGAAGAGGTTGAAGCCCCTGCGGCCCAGCGTCTTGCGAGCGACCTCGGCCATCGAGCGGCCGCCCTCGCGCATCGAGACGAACAGCGTCGAGAAATCGTGGACGGCCCCGATGAAGACGCCGCCGAGGACTACCCACAACCAGGCCGGCACGAAGCCGTAAAGGACGGCCATGGTCGGGCCCAGGACCGGTCCGGCCCCGGCGATGGCCGAGAAATGGTGGGCGAAGACGACATAAGTCTTGGTCGGCACATAGTCGCGGCCGTCGCACTTGCTGACCGCCGGCGTGGGGTTGGCCGGGTCGAGGCCGAGGTTCGCGGCCAGCTTCTTCGAATAGAAGCGTCCGGCCGCGAGGAAAGCGGCTGCGGCCAGCGCCAGAACGAACAGGACGTTCATCCTCTGCCTCCAGCGGAGCAGGATTTTATACCACCCTCCGGCGCCGCTGTCAAAAACCGGCGGGCTCTGGGCGGCGTCCGCGTTTTCCGCGGCGGACCCGGACGGGAACCGCCGCCGCCGGCGCCGAGGGCAAAGGAGCCGGCCGCGCCGGCCTGACCCGGAAAGAAAAGCGATTGACAACTCCGGGGCGTTGATTTAGAATATCACCCTGCGAGTTTCCTCTAGGAGGACTTGAATGGCGAAAGCTGAACCCAATGTCGTTCCTTTGTGCGATGTCCTGCTGGTCCTGCTGATCATTTTCATGGTCATCACCCCCATCGTCCAGAAAGGCATCGACGTCAAGCTGCCCGAGACGCAGTCCGACTCGTCCGGAGGCCAGCCGACCGGCCTCATCGTCCTGACCCTGAAGAGCGCCGACGTGGTCGAGATCAACAACATGAACTACGAGATGCGCAGCCTGATGGAAGAGCTCCGCAGGCTCTATTCCACGCGCCAGGACAAGACCCTGTTCATCCGCGCCATGGCCAAGCTGCCCTTCAGCAAGGTCATGGAGGTCATCGACGTGGCCCGCGGGGCCGGTGTCGAGACGCTCGCCCTCATCCCGGAATACATCGAGGAATAGGCCGGGCGGCCGGAAAACGCCCTTTCGCGTAAAGGATCCCAAGGGCGGCTGCCGAAAGGCGGCCGCCCTTTTCATTTGGCTGGGCCTGCCCGCGCGCCCGCAACCGAAACTCACGATATCGGTGCCCTGGGGAAAGCGTCCATCTCTGACCGCGAAGAGGCGCCCGGCCGGCCGACCCGGACTGCTGGGAACGAAGGACCCGAGTTCTCCGCTTCAAGCCAGCGCGGCGGTCATGACCTCGCTGGAAGGGCTGATATTTTCTTTTCGAGGTTCCCTATCATTTCTATAAATACGATAGATATTATAGGGAATGCAGCCGTCAGGAAACGGCGACTTTCTCCGCGCCGCGGACCTATCTTGAGCCTTTGATGGGGCCGACGACCTCCCTGGAGATGACCAGACGCTGGATCTCGTTCGTGCCTTCGTAGATCTGGAGCAGCTTGGCGTCCCGGACGAGCTTCTCCACGGGATAGTCCTTCATGTAGCCGTAGCCGCCGAAGATCTGCAGGGCCTCGAGCGAGGCCTTCATGGCGACGTCGGAGCCGTAGCACTTGGCCATGGCCGAATACTGGCCGCTCGGCCGGCCCTGGTCGATGAGCCAGGCCGCCCGCCAGACTAGCAGCCGGGCGGCCTCGACCTCCGTGGCCATCTCGGCCAGCTTGAAGGCCGTGGCCTGGAAGGTGGCGATGGGCTTGCCGAACTGCACACGCGTCTTGGCGTATTCCACTGCGTATTCCAGGGCCGCCCGGGCCACGCCCACCCCGGCCGCGCCCACGGCCGCCCGCGTTTTGTCGAAGGTCTTCATGGCCGCCAGGAAGCCCAAGCCTTCCCGGCCGAGCAGGTTCTCGGCCGGCACGCGCACGTCCTCGAAGAAGAGCTCGGCCGTGTTCGAGGCCCGGTGGCCCATCTTGTCCTCGACCTTGCCAACGGTTATGCCCGGCGTTTCTCGGGGCACGACGAAGACGCTCAGGCCGCGGGCCCCCTTCTCGGGCGCCGAGTTGGCGAACACCACGTAGAGCCTGGCCACGCCGCCGTTGGTGATGAAGCACTTGGAGCCGTTGATGACGTATTCCGAGCCGACCTTCCTGGCCGTTGTCCTGATGGCTGAAGTGTCCGAGCCGGCCTCTCTTTCCGTCAGGCAGTAGGAGGCGAAGGCCATCTCGCGCGCGAACGGGCTGAGGAACCGCTGCTTCTGTTCCTCGCTGCCGAACAGGAGAATGGGCGTGAAAGCCAGGGAATTGGCCATCATGGTCGTGTACATGCCCGCGCAGCCCCAGGCCAGTTCCTCGCTGACGATGACCGTGTCCAGGTCGCCGAGCCCTCCCCCGCCGTACTCGGTCGGCACGGTGCAGTTCAGGAAGCCGGCCGCAAAGGCCTTCTTCATGACCTCCTCCGGGAAGTCGTGGCCGCGGTCGTACTCGGCGGCCTTGGGCCTCATCTCCTTTTCGGCGAAATCATGCGCCATCTGCTGAAGCGCCAGTTGGTCCTCGGTCAGGGTGAAATCGATCATGTCGCCTCCTCGGGGCCCGGCGGGCCGTCCTAGTTGAAGTTTGCGCAAGTTTAGCGGAAGGCGGCGCCGCTGTCAAATCCCCTGGCGGCGCGGCGGCATCCATGTTTGCGTGCCGGGCTTGACCGGCGACCCCTTCCCACTCGGGCGTCACGGGGACTGGAACCGTGCCTCCTCCCCTCGCCCCCCGCGCTGCGACGGAATTGATGATGCTTCCAGACGCCGCCCCGCGAGAGGCGGACCGGAAACCCCGGCCTATCTCCCGACGTCGGCTTTGAGCAGGACGGCGTCGCGCCGCAGCAGAAAAGAGGCGTTCTCCGCCCCAAAGGCCTCGGCGATGATGTCCTGCGGCCTGCTTCCCCTGCGCACCTGGGCGGGGAACTCCATCAGCACCCGGCCGTCCCTCACCTCCACCCTGATCCCGGCAAGCGCGGGTTCCCGTGCCAGGAACTCCTTCAGCGTTTCCGCCGTTTCTTCCGCTGTTTTCATGCCGGCCCCGATGTCTTCCGGGCTGAAGGAATAGACGAGCCCTTCCAGCTCCGAGCTCAAAGAACCCGCTTCCGGCGCGAGAGCTTCCAGCCGCTTGAATCTGAGGCCGCCCGGGAGCGAGCGGTTGACCCGCTCCAGGAACTCGTCCTCGCCTATCCTGTAATAGGACCTGAACTCGAGCACCTCATGCAAGCCGGCCATGCCCAGGGGCAAGGCCGGCCCGTAGACGAAATCGGACTTGGGGTGGAAACCCTCGGTGGTCTTTACGACTATCCCGGCCCGGCGGAAACCCCTCTGGATGACATGGACGAGGTCGATATGCGAAAGGAAGCGGGCCTTGCCCTGCTTGGCGTAGAAGGCGCGGTAGCGAATGAGCCGCTCCGAACGCCCGCCGGCCGGCTCTTCCGTCACGGACAGCTCCAGATCGCCGGTTTCCAGTCTTTCCGGCCGTACGCCCTTCCAAGACGGGTCGGAGCAGCCGCGGCAGAGCGCGCAGTCCCGCCGGCCGCAACCGGGTGTCCTACGGCCGCAGAGCGCGGCCTGAAGCTCGTCCAGCAGATGCGACTTCCTGAGGCCTGTATCAATATGATCCCAGGGCAGGACGGCCTCGACCGGGATGGCGCCCAGATAAGCGGCGGGATCGACCCCGCGCTCGGCGAAGGCCTCCTTCCAGACATCGTTCTTGAGGCTCCCAGCCCACCCGTCGAACCTGGCCCCTTTCTCCCAGGCCCTGAGCAGGACGCCTCCCAGCCGCCTGTCCCCGCGCGAGAACACCGCCTCCAGGACGGAGCTTTCGACCGAATGCTCTTTGAGCTCGACCGAGCGGTGCCTGCGCAGGGCGTTCCGCACGAACCTCTGTTTCTCGACGAGCCTCCCCGCTTCTTCCATGGCCAGCCACTGGAAGGGCGTGTGGGGCTTGGGGATGAAAGACGACAGGCTGATATTGAGGCGCGGAGGCGAGCCCATCACCTCCCGCCCCAGCGCCAGGCAGCGGCCGACCAGTTCGACTATGCCCTCGAGGTCCTCGTCCAACTCGGTCGGAAGGCCGATCATGAAATAGAGCTTGAGGAGCTTCCAGCCTCCCCGGAAGGCCGCGAGGAGCGCCTCCCGGATCTCGGCGTCGGTCAGGTCCTTGTTGATAACGGCCCGCAGTCGCTCCGTGCCCGCTTCCGGGACCAGGGTGAAGCCCGTCTTGCGGACCCTTAGCAGGCTCTCCACGATGTCCCGGGACAGCATGCCCGGCCTCAGCGACGATAGGGAAAGCGAGATCTTGCCGCTTTCGGCGGCCTTCATGAACGTCCGGACGACGTCCTCGAGCCCGGGGTAATCCCCTATCGAGAGCGCCGAGAGGGACGCGTCCTCGTAGCCGGTGGACTTGAGGCCGGCGCACATCGTCTTCAGCAGGAACCCGGGATCCTTGGCCCTGTGGGGAAAATAGACGCTCCGAGCCTGGCAGAAGCGGCAGGCCTGGGGACAGCCGCGGGCGGCCTCGACGGCGACGCGGTCGAAAACGACCCTCATGCCGGGGACGACTATTTTCTCCGGGAAGTGCGAGCGCCTGAAATCGCTCACCAGGCACTTGTTGACGACCGCCGGCGTCCCTTCCCGGGCCGGCGCCGGATGGAGAAGCCCGCTCGCCCGGTCTTCCCTCAGCTCGTAAAGCGACGGGACATAGACCCCCGGGAGCCGGCTGAATGCCTCGAGCATGGAGGCCCGATCACGGGCCGCGCCTTTCAGGTCGCGGTAGGTTTCCACGATCCGCGGGAAGGCCTCCTCTCCGTCCCCGACGACCAAGAAGTCGAAGATGTCCGCCGTCGGTTCGGGGTTGAAAACGGCCGGGCCGCCGGCGATGACGAGCGGGTCGCCCGGCTTCCTGTCGCTGGCGCGGAGTGGCACGCCTCCGAGGGAGAGCATGGTCAGTATGTTGGAATAATTCAGCTCGTAGAGGAGCGAAAAACCGATGATATCGAAATCTCTCAGGGGGATGCCGTTCTCGAGCGAAACCAGCGGCCGGCCGGCCCTGAGAAGGGCCGCCTCCAGGTCCGACCAGGGCGCGAAAACCCGCTCGGCCGCGGTCCGGGGGTCGCCGTTCAGGACCGAATACAGGATCTTCTGGCCCAGGTATGACATGCCGATCTCGTAGACATCAGGAAAGGCCAGGGCGACCCTGACGTCCACGGAGGCAGGGTCCTTGCGGACTTCGTTCCACTCCCCGCCAACGTAGCGGGCCGGTTTCTCGACACCGGCCAGGATGCTTTCCCAGGCGCCCGGTTCAAACATTGGCCAGTCTTCTCATCCCGACGTTGATCACCAGGCCGCAGGCAGCGAAGCTGCTTATCAGGGAAGAGCCGCCGTAGCTCAGGAAGGGCAGAGTCACGCCGGTCACCGGAAAAAGGCCGACGACCATCATGATGTTTATCAGGAACTGGAAGCCTATGAGCATCCCGGCCAGGAAAACGATATAGACGCCGGCCCGGTCGCGCGCCTTCGGCACGGCCAAGAAGATGCGGCCCAGGATGAGGACGTAAAGGACCACTATGAGGAGGACGCCGGCGAAGCCGAACTCCTCGCCGATCACCGAGAAGATGAAGTCGGTGTGCCGGGCCGGCAGGAAGCGCAGCTGGCTCTGGGAACCTTTCATGAAGCCCTTCCCCACAAAGCCGCCCGAGCCCACCGCGATCCGGGACTGGATGACCTGGTAGCCGGCGCCGCGGGCGTCCTGGTGCGGGTTGAGCAGCATGACCACCCTCTTTTTCTGGTAGTCGCGCAGGACGAGGTTCCAGCCGCCCACGCCCACCAATACGCTCGTGACCAGGAACATGGCGACGGTCTTCTTTTTCAGGCCGGCCAAGATGAGGGCCCCGCCGACCAGGGGCAGGAATGTCAGGGCCGTGCCCAGGTCCGGCTGCAGAGTGATCAGCGCCAGCGGGACGAAGGCCACGGCGAGGGTGAGAAGCACCAGCCGCGAAGGCACGAAACGTTCCCTGTGCCCGGCGAAGATCCTGGCCAGCACGAGTATCATGACGACCTTGGCCGCCTCCGAAGGTTGGACCTGGAAAAGGCCCGTCCTGAACCAGCTCTTCGTGCCGGCCACGAGACCGGCCCAGGCCAGAAGACCGGCCAAGACCGCCACGGTCAGCACATAAAAAACGGGAGAGTAGGCCAGCAGGAACTTGTAATCCACCGAAGCTATCAGGGCCATCACGAGCAGGCCTGCGGTCATCCAGACGAGCTGCTTCAAGTAATAGTTTCCGGGCAGGAAATGAGAAGAGCCGTATATGAAAACCACGCCGATCAGGCAGACGACGACCAGCAGGCCGACGAGCAGCCAGTCGATCTCGTTGAACAAGCGGCGGTCGATCATTTGTCCTTGCCCCTGCGCTCCTTTTCCAGAAAGAGGCTGAACAGCTGCCCGGCGAGCGGCGCGGCCGTAGCCCCGCCGCCGCCGCCGAATTCCACGAGCACGGTCACGACCACCCGCGGATCGTCCCGGGGGGCGAAGCCCGAGAACCAGGAATGGGTCTTGACCTCCCGGCCGAGCTGCTTCATCCTGGCCAGGTTCTCGCGGCTCAACACCTGGGTCGAGCCGGTCTTGCCGCAGACATCGAAGCCTTCGACGAAGGCCGCCGCGCCGGTCCCCGAGCGGTTCACCGAACGCCACATGCCTTCCACGACCTTCTCGAATTCCGCCCGGGCAAAGGCCGTCGCTTCCGGCTCCGGGGCAGGATCCTCCGACCGGCCCGACAGGACCAGCCGGGGCCGCACCGGCCGGCCGCGGTTCGCGACCCGGGCCGTCAGGGCAGCGACTTGAAGCGGCGTCACGAGCAGGCTTCCCTGCCCGATCGAGACAGGGATGGTCTCGCCGGGATACCAGGGCTCGCCCCGGGCCTGCTTCTTCCAGGCCGGGTCCGGGACAAGGCCGCTCTTTTCGCCCGGCAGTTCGATGCCCGTGCTCGACCCCAGGCCGACCCGCCTGGCGGCTTCCGCTATCTTTTCGATGCCCAGCTTCCGGCCCAGGTCATAGAAATAGATGTTGCAGGAATTCCTGATAGCTTCGGGCAGGTTCATCGAGCCGTGCCCGGGATTGAACCAGCAGGCGAAAGGCACGCCGTAGATGACCGTCGAGCCGCTGCAGTAGACCGTCGTGTTCTCATCAATCAGGCCGCTGTCCAGGCCGGCCAGGGCCATGACCACCTTGAAGATCGAGCCCGGCGCGTAAAGACCGCGGATCGCCCTGTTCTCGAGCGGCGACGATGGGTCGGCCATCAGGGCCAGCCACTCGGAAGGCGTGAATCGGGTGATGAACTTGTTGGGGTCGTAGCTCGGGGAGTTGGCCATGGTCAGGACCTCGCCGCTCCGCGGGTCGAGGACCACGACAACACCCTCCCGGTCGCCGAGCAGGGCCTCGGCCCGGGACTGGAGTTCGGCATCGAGGCTGAGGACAAGCTCCCGGCCGGGCGTGGGGGCTTCCCGGCGCAGTTCACCCATGCTCTTGCCGCGGCTGTCGACGATTTCCACGAAGCTTCCGTCCCGGCCGGTCAGCACGGGGTCGAACTCCCTCTCGATGCCGGTCTTGCCGCCGAGCTCCCCGGGTCTGGGCTTGGGCGCCTGTCCGGTCTTATCATCGTCGGGCGTCCGCTCCTGGAGGTAGCCAAGCACGTGGGCGGCCAGCGAGCCTCGCGGATAGTAGCGCTGGGGCTCGAAATCGACGACGACCTCGGGCAGGTCGAGCCGCCGGCTCTCGACCGGCGCCACGTCCGCGAGCGACAGGCCGTCCATGATGACCACGGGCTCGTAGACCGGGATGCCGGCGTACTTTTCCGCCCTGGTCTTGAGCTGCGCGCCGTCCACCCGGAGCAGCCCGGCCAGTTTCTCGTAGACGACACCGGGGTCCTTGACGTTCTCGCGCAGCAGCAGGACCTTGAAGGAAGGCCGGTTGTCGGCCAGGATTACCCCGTTCCTGTCCTTGATGATGCCGCGAGGCGCGCTGACCGCTCTCACCCGCGTCCGGTTATTCTCGGCCAGGGAGTAATATTTCTTGTAGTTCAAGATCTGGAGCTTCCAGTAATAAGTCAGGACGAGGAAGATGACCACCAGGATGACCCTGAAAGCGACGGCGGCTCTCTTCCTGACCGTCGACAGGTCCTCGTATATCCTTTCCTCTGAAAACATGCGCCGCCTCAGAACCCGCGGGAGCGTGCCAGCCTCTCCAGCCAGAGGGCGAGTCCGGCCAGGAAGGCCGTCGCGAACGGCTGCAGCAGCAGAAGCCCGTCCTGGAGGTTGAGCCTTTGCCCCCGCACCAGGCCGACCAGGGCCATCCAGAGCATGACCTCCAGGAAGGAGATGACAAGAATGAAGAGGCCGCTGCGCCGCGGAGAAGTGACATCGACCTCGGCGGAGACGTAGCCGGCCAGCAGGCCGAGCAGCGTCTTGGTCAGGCCGGCCACCCCGAACACGCCGAACGAGAACGAGTCCTGGAGCAGGCCGCAGACCGTGCCCAGCACGCCTCCGAAGACCGCGCCGCGCTTGATCGCGAAGACGACGACGATGATGGAAAAGGCGTTGAACACGTAAAGGACGTAAGGCGCCGAGCCTCCCAGCAGGGAGTAGAAGACGAACGCGGCCGAGGCGGCCAGGATGACCAAGCCGATGTCGGTGACCGGACTGGACCTCATCTCACACCGCCTGAGGAGACCGACGGCAGCACGGCCACGGCGTCCAGCTCGTTGAAACGGAAATTCGGCTGAACTATTATTTTTTGGAAAATCGGCGCGTCGACGTCGGGGGAAACCTTGAGGATGCGGCCGACCCTGAGCCCCGGCTGGAAAATGCCGTCGAAGCCGGTCGTCAGGAGCTGTTCTCCTTCCGTGCCCTTGGGGCTGGTCGCCAGCACGAACTTCAGCTCGCCGAGGTAGGCCGACCGGCCGGCGAAAAGACCCACCAGCCGGTTCTCCTCGGAGATGACGCTGACGTTGCTGTCCTTGTCGGTGATGAGTTGGACCATGGCTTCCTGCCGGCCGACCGGGTCGATGACCTTGCCGACCAGGTTGCCGAACTTGTCGCAGACGTTCATGTGCTTGCGGACGCCGTGGTCCGAGCCTTTGTCGATGACCACGGTCTGGTAGATGTTGGACGGGTCGGAACCGACCACCCGGGCGGTGATCAGCCTGTCTTTGAAGTCCTTGAGGTTGGCCTTGAGGGCGGACTCGGCCTGGAAATAGCGCAGCCGTTCCTCAAGGAAGCGGTTCTCCTGGGCCCTGAAGAAAAGCTCCTTCTTGAGCTCGAAATTCTCGCGCCGCGCCGCCCTCAGCCCGAAAAAACCTTCCCAGGCGTCCGAAACGCCAGCGACGACCGCGGCCGCGAGCTTCTGGACCGGCGAATAGACCGCGAAAACGGCCTGCTCGAAAAGCGTCTTCTTCCCGCCCTTGGGCACTTGGATGGAGATAAGGACCAGATTGAACGCGACCAGGAGCGCGGCAATCGCGAGCTCTCTTCTCTTCTCCCTGTAAGGCATCCTGTCTCCGCGGTCCCCGCGGCCCGGGCGCCGGCGACGGCTCAGGGCAGAGCGATCTTCTTGACGAGCTCCACGTCGTCAAGCATCTTGCCGGCGCCGAGGACGACGGTGGTCAAGGGGTCCTCGGTCAGGAAGACCGGAAGCTGCGTCTCCTCCCTGACCCTCTTGTCGAGGTTCTTGAGCAGCGCGCCCCCGCCGGTCAGGATGATGCCGCGGTCGATGATGTCCGCGGAAAGCTCCGGCGGCGTCCTTTCCAGGGCGATGCGTATGGCGCTGATTATCGCGGTCACGACTTCCTCGATGGCTTCCCTTATCTCCTGGTCGTCGACCACGATCGTGCGCGGGATCCCCTCCCTCAGGTCCCGGCCCTTGATCTCCATGGTCAGCGGTTCGTCCAGCGGGTAGGCCGAACCGATCTGCATCTTGACCAGCTCGGCGGTCCGCTCGCCGACCAGCAGGTTGTATTTCTTCTTCAGGTACTGGATTATGGCCTCGTCCATCTCGTTTCCGGCCGTCCGGATGGAGTGGTTGAAGACGATGCCGTTCAGGGAGATGACGGCGATGTCGGTCGTGCCGCCGCCGATATCGACCACCATGTTGCCGGTCGGCTCCGAAATGGGCAGGTCCGCGCCGATGGCCGAGGCTACGGGCTGTTCGACCAGATAGACTTCCGAGGCCCTGGCCCGCAGGGCGACATCCTTGACGGCCCGGCGCTCCACCTGGGTGACGCCGGTCGGGATGCCTATGATGATCCTGGGCCGGAGGATGAAGCTGCGGTTGTTCATGGCCTTCTTGATGAAATAGTCCAGCATCTTCTCGGCCACTTCGAAATCGGCGATGACGCCGTCGCGCATGGGCTTGATGGCCACCACGTTGTTGGGCGTCTTGCCCAGCATCTCCTTGGCCTTGGCGCCGACGGCCTCGACCTTGCCCGTCAGCTTGTTGATGACGACGATCGACGGCTCCTGGACGACTATGCCTTTGCCTTTGAGGTAAATCAGGGTGTTGGCCGTGCCCAGGTCGATGGCCAGGTCGCAAAAAAGCCTGTCTTTGACCCACTTGATAATGTCCATCTCAGCCAGCTCTTTTCATACAAGAATTCCACGGGACTATTTAACACAAAAGGACCGGGGAAGCAAATCCGGCCCCGCTGCTTGACTTTGTCTTCTCTCTTCACATATACATTTACCAAATCCGACAAAGGAGCGAACGATGAACCATCAGCCATTCGTCCCTGAAAAGACCGACCAGCGCGAGTTCACCGCCAGGGCTCTCATCCTGGGCCTGATCATGACCGTCATACTGGGCGCGGCCAACGCCTACCTCGGCCTCAGGGCGGGCATGACCATCGCCGCCACCTACCCGGCGGCCGTCATAGGCATGGCCCTGCTCAAGATCATGCGCGGCTCCATCCTGGAGGAGAACTTCGCCCGGACCGTGGGCTCCATCGGCGAGTCGGTCGCGGCCGGCGCCATCTTCACCATTCCCGCCTTTCTCATCTCGGGGGCCTGGCTGAAGTTCAACACCCTGGATGCCTACATAAAATCCACGGCCCTGATGTTCGTGGGCGGCTTCCTGGGCATACTTTTCGTCACTTTCCTGCGCCGGGTCATGGTCACCGACCCCGACCTGGTCTTCCCCGAATCCATCGCGGCCGCCGAGATCCACAAGGCCGGGCAGAAGGCCAGCGCCGGGGCCAGGCACCTGTTCACGGCCATGGGCGCGGGCGCCGCGATCTACGCCCTCGGCGTCATCGACCTCTACGCCGCCTCCAAGGAATTCATCATCAAGGTGGGCAAGATCGGCTCCAGCATCGTCAGACTGGGCGCTGAAAAATCGGCCCCGGCCGTCGGAACGGGCGGCGTCGTCTCGGTCGCCGGGCCCGGCATATTCCCCGCCTATATCGGCGTCGGCTACATAATCGGGCCCAGGCTGGCCTCGCTCAACTTCGCCGGCGGCGTGCTGGCCTGGGGCCTGTTCGCCCCTCTTCTGATGTATTTCCTCGGCCCGGAGCTGGTGACCAGGTTCTACGGGCCGGAAGCGAACATGGCCCAGGTGGCCTGGCCCGACATGATGGTCAGCGTCTGGAAGTTCATCATACGGCCGATAGCCGTCGGCGGCATGCTCGTCGGCGCCGGCTACACGCTCTACAGGATGCGCAAGAACCTCGGCGCCGGCATCAAGCGTTCGGTCGGCGACGTCAGGAAGGCCGCCGGACAGGCCCAGACGGTTTCCAGGATCGAGAAGGACCTCAACATAAAGGTCGTCCTGGCCGGACTTCTGGCGGCCGTCGTCATGATGGTCTTCGTCTATAAAGTGTTCGCGGGCGCCTGGGGACCGGCCGTCCTGGCGGCCGTCGTCATGGCCGTCGCGGGCTTCTTCTTCGCCGCGGTCTCCGGCAACCTGGTCGGCACCATCGGGAGCTCCAACAACCCCATCTCGGGCCTTACTCTTTCGACCCTGATCATCGCGGCCCTGCTGATGGTCCTCATCGGGGCCACGGGCATAAGCGGCGTCGCGGCGGTTCTGGGCATAGCGGCCGTGGTCTGCGTGTCTTCGGCCGTGGCCGGCGAGATGCTCCAGGACCTCAAGGTCGGGCACATACTGGGGGGCACGCCCTGGAAAATGCAGGTCGGCGACATGATCGGGGTCCTGGTCGCGTCGCTCGTCCTCTACTTCCCGCTGATGCTCCTGCACGGCGCCTTCACCTTCGGCAGCAGGGACCTGCCGGCGCCTCAGGCCGGACTTATGGCCGCCCTCTCCCAGGGCATCGTCGGCGGCGAGATGGCCTGGCCCCTGGTCATCGTCGGCATGTTCATGGGCTTCGCCCTCATCCTGGTCCAGGTGCGTTCGCCGATGCTGGTGGCCGTGGGCATGTACCTGCCGCTCGAGACGACGTTCGCCATATTCTGCGGCGGAGTGATAAAGGGCATCGTGGACCGCGCGGCGGCGAAGAGGAACCTCAACCCGGCCCAGAAGGCCAGGACGGAGAACGTCGGCATACTCATCGCGGCCGGCCTTATCGCGGGCGAGGGGCTGACCGGTTTGCTCCGGGCCGCCTGGAAGTTCTTCTACCTGCAGAACATCATCAAGTTCGACATACCACAGGTCTTCAAAGGCGCTTCCTATTTCGCCGGCATCGACCGTTACATCGGCGGGCTCATCGTGCTCGTGCTGATCGGGCTCTATCTCGTCAAAGTGCCGCTCAAGAACGCCGGAGCGGCCGACGAGCCGCCTCCGCCCTCAGCGGTGATCTAGGAGTTATCGGGAAAACGCAGCCTGCTGCCTGCGACACCGCTGACGCGGCGATCCGGGGGACTAGTAACTGACGAAGTCAGGTACCTGTCACCCGTTCTCTTATTCTCTCGCAGCCGCCGAGCGCTCGAGCCGAGAAGGCGCCCGGACCCGGAGCAGGGAGCCGAGCCGCTCCTTATTCCCCCAGGGCAAGACGGGGATGGCGATGGCGACTTGGCGGAGGGTCAGCCTTCGAGGCGAGAGGGCGAGGGCATGCCGGAACGGCACGGCGAGCATGTCTGAGCCTCTCTGGAGGCGAG
>CAYWJT010000015.1:0-13738 GCA_964458655.1 uncultured Eubacteriales bacterium
TGGCGGCACCTATCATAGCCCATCGTGTCACCTATGTATCTGAACGAGCTCAGGACTTTAACTGGTTCACTACATGGGCAATACTTTCTGCCTGGAGTCGCGTTTCCATCGCCGATAATATCGGTAAGGGGTGGGGTCGTCGGTTCATGAGGGTCGAACCGGTTCTTCCAGCGATAGAAGGTCTTTGGGGAGATGCCGAAGCAGCGGCAGGTCAATCTGGCATTGCAGATCGCGCGCAATTATCTCAGTGTCATACGGGCCGACCAACCCGGCCTTGGCACCGGGCTTATTTGACAAAAACGCCGAAACCTATAATAATCTCCTGAATTATCGGATGAAAATGCCAGCTCAAGCCAGACGACGGACAAGGGAGGCCGGCCGATGAACGTTCGGATAGCCGGAATCGGGAAATGCCTGCCGGGCGTCGACCTGCCCGGCAGGATAGTGACCAACCAGGACGTCATCGACCTGCTGCTCGGCCACGGCGCCCTTAAGCCGGGCAGCGACCGTCCCTGGACCGCCGACGAACTGACGCCCGGGCTGATCGAGAACCTGGTCGGCATCAGGCAGCGCCACTGGGTCTCGCCGGAGGTGAACACTTCCGACCTGGCGCTTTGCGCCGCAGAGAAAGCCCTCAAGGCGGCAGGCGTCGGCTGGGAGGATATCGGCATCATAATCGTCGGCAGCTCGACCCCGGAAGCGCTCTTCCCGTCCACGGCTTGCCTGGTCCTGAACAAGGTCCTGAAGAACAAGGTCGCGGCCGGGGAATGGACCGAGCACAAGACCCGGGAGAAGCTGCGCATCCCGGCCTATGACGTCCTTGGGGCCTGCACGAGCGGACTTTACGCCGCCGACATCGTCAGGAAGACGCTCCTTTCCCCTGAGAACAAAAAGGCTTACGGCCTGGCCGTCGGCGCCGAGGTGATGAGCCGGATGATGGATTTCACGGATACCAACTCCGACCTTTTCGGCGACGGCGCCGGCGCCCTCGTCCTCGAGCGGAGCGAGGCCTCCAGGGGCATCATCTGGGCCGAAACCGGCAGCGACCCATGGGGCGCGGAAACCACCTACAGCTTCGGCCACGACACGAGGTTCCACGAAAGCCCTGTCCCGCAGCGGATCTACCTCTCCGGCCATGAGGTCCAGAAATACGTCCTGAAGATAATTCCCGAGTTGATACTCAAGACCATCCATAACGCCAACCGCGGCCTGGGGTTGAACATCAAACCGGAAGACATCGCCCTGTTCGTCTGCCACCAGGCGAACGCCAGGGTCTTCGAATTGCCGGCCAGGAAGCTCGGGGTGCCGGTCGAGAGGTTCTACGTCAACGTCGAGCGCCGCGGCAACTGTTCGTCGGCCTCGGTGCTGATGGCCCTGGCCGAAGCGCAGGAAGAAGGCCGCTTAAAGAGAGGCGACCTGGTCATCCTGCTGGCCTTCGGCGGCGGGCTGACCTGGGCTTCGCTGCTGGTCGAGGCCTGAGATGACCTTCATCCGGCTGATACTCGTCTTCATCCTGGCCTACGTCGTGGCCTTCATTGTCCGGGCTTTCCTTTCGTTCTTCAGGACGCAGCCGAAGAACGAGGAAAAGCCGAAGGCCTTGAAGACCATGGTCAAGGACGAGGTCTGCAACATGTACATCCCCAGGGACGAGGCCCTGCGCGAGGTCAAGGACGGGCGGGAGTATTACTTCTGCTCCGAGGCCTGCCGGAGCCGGTTCCTGGAAAAGGCCCGGCTCACTTCCACCAGCCCGGAAAAGTGACCCGGAAATCGCCGAACTCGCCGGTGAACTCCTGCCAGACGGCCTTGAAATCCTCAACGACAGCCAGTCTCGGGCCCGTCCTCAGGCGTCCCAGGAACTCATCGAGCTTCGGTCCCGGGCCTTCGGCGACGACCTCCACCCGGCCGTCATGGAGGTTCCTTATCCAGCCCGTCAGGCCGAGCTCGTTGGCGCATCGCTCGGCGAAGTACCTGTAGCCGACGCCCTGCACCCGCCCGGAGATGAGCACGTGGACGCGCCTTGAAGCCCCTCGGTCGTTCTTTTTCTCCATGGCCGGCCTGCCTTATATATTGCACGAGCCGCGGCCGGACGGTCAAGACAGGGAGGTACTTACGAAGAAAGCCGCAGGTGACTGCGAGGGCCAGAGCAAAGCGGACTTGTCCGCGCTTTCCTAAATGGAGCCGCGGACAGGCCCTTTGTGGTAGAATTGGGAGACGTAAGAAGACCCATGACAGCACCGGGACGTCGCAAGACGCTCTTTTCCATCGCCGGCTATGACCCTTCAGGCGGCGCGGGCGTGCTGCTCGACGTCAGGGTCTTCGAGGCCCTGGGCTTCCGCGGCTGCGGCATTCTGACCGCGCTGACCGTCCAGAACGCCTCCCGCGTCGTGGCCGCCGTTCCTCTTGCGCCGGATCTCGTGCTGCGGCAGTTCGAGACGCTCAGGGGGGAGACGAGGCCGGCCGGCCTGAAGCTGGGCATGGCCGGCTCGCTCGCGAACCTGCACGCCGCCTGCCTCATCCTGGAGCGCTCGAAAGGCGTTCCCCGCGTCATAGACCCGGTGTTCAGGTCCAGTTCAGGCGCGCCTCTCATCGACATGAAGGGCGCCGCCGGGTTCCTGGATGAGGTCGCCGGACGGGCTGAGCTCATCACGCCCAACCTGGAAGAAGCCGGCCTGCTGGCCGGGAAGCGAGTGCGCGACCTGGCGGACATGAAGGAAGCAGCCCGCCGCATCCACGGCCGGACGGGCATGGCCTGTCTGGTGAAGGGCGGTCATCTCAGGGGCGCGGCCACCGACGTGCTTTTCGACGGCACCGGGTTCACCTTGTTCGAGAAACCCAGGCTGGGGAAAAAGGTCCACGGCACCGGTTGCTGCCTTGCCTCGGCGGCCCTGGCCGCCCTGGCCCGCGGTCTGGGCCCGCGGGAAGCCTGCAGGCTGGCCGTTCGTTTTACGGGCGAAGCCATAAGGACGGCCGAGACGGCCTCAGGCAAGGTCGGCGTCATCGTTTTGGCAAGAGAGGCGAAGAGCCGCGCGCGAAGAGCCTGAGGTCCGCCGACAGGATCGTAGGCAGCGGATACCGCCGCGAAGCGCCGCTCACATGTTCCAGGGGTCGGGCTCGGGAAACGGCTCGACCGAATCGATCATCAGCTCGAAGCGTTCCTTGTTGATGTTCCCGCCGCTCACGACCGCGACCGCCCTGCGGTTCCTGAACAGCCAGGGGTAGTAAAGGAAGGCCGCCACGGGCAGGGCGCCGGCGCCCTCGATGGCCTTGCCGTGTTCACGATAGACCAGGGCCATGGCCTGGATGATGGCGTTCTCGGGGACCGTGATGAAGCGGTCGACGTAATCCCGGCAGACCGGGAAGGTCACCGACCAGGGCTCGATCCCGCCGGCGACCGCGTCCGCGACGGTCTCCTTCTCCTCGATCTCCACGACGCGGCCGGCGGCGACCGAGGCGGCCATGAAAGCCGAGTTCTCCGGCTCGACGCCGATCAAGCGCACCCCGGGCCTGACCGCTTTCAGGTAGCCGGCGATGCCGCTGATGAGGCCTCCGCCGCCGACGGGAACGACCACGTCCTCGACGTCGGGCATGTCCTCGAAGATCTCCAGCCCGACCGTGCCGGCGCCGAAGATGACATCCCAGTCGTTATACGGCGACACATAGACCTGTCCGGTCCTGGAGGCGTGTTCCCGGGCGATGGCCTCGCTCTTTTCGCAGCTTGCGCCCTTGACCTCGGGGATGACGCCGTAGGCCTCGATCTTACGGCGTTTCTCCAGGGCCGCTGTTTCGGGCAGGAAAAGATGGAGCTTGATGTTCTCGGCCCGGGCGGCGTAGCTCAGGGCCTGGCCGTGGTTGCCGGTCGACGCTGAAACTATGCCCAAACGCCTTTCTTCCCCACTCAGGCGGCTCATCTTGTGGAAAGCGCCCCGGATCTTGAACGAGCCCGTGATCTGCTCGCTCTCCCACTTGACGAAGACCTTCCCGCCGGTGAGACGGGCCAGGACGTCCGAGGGCTCGAGCGGCGTGTGCAGGACACGGTCCCGGATGAGGGCCGCGGCCTCGCGTATCTTCCTTAAGAAATCGGGCTTCTCTTCCTGCATGGCTTGCAAGCCACCGCAACGATACCGCCTTGACGGTTCAATGTCAACAGCGGACGGTTGGATTCCCGGGCAGATTGCCATAAAATATGTCCCTGATGCCCGACATCTACATCGGCACCGCCGGCTGGAGCTACGAGGACTGGGAAGGCGTTGTCTATCCGCAGCCCAGGCCGCGCGGCTTCCACCCGCTCGTCTTCCTCGCCGGTCTCATCGACATCGTCGAGGTCAACAGCACCTTCTACCGGCCGGCTTCGGCGGCGCTCGCGCTGTCCTGGGTCAGGAAGCTCAGCGGCTGGCCGCGCTTCCTGCTGAGCGTCAAGCTGCACCAGGCCTTCACCCACGGCCGCCGCGAGTTCAGCGGCCGGGACGTCGACGACTTCCGGCCAAGCCTCGACCTGCTCGAGCTCCACGGTCGGCTGGCCGCCCTGCTCATCCAGTTCCCCTGGTCCTTCATGAACACGCCGGCCAACCTGGAATACCTCGGCCGCCTGCTGCGGACGTTCGCCGCCTATCCCAAGGCCGTCGAGGTCAGGCACGCGAGCTGGGACGAGCCTTCCTTCTACGGGCTTCTCCGAGAGAACCGGACGGCCTTCTGCAATATCGACCAGCCGCTCTTCAAGAACTCCATCAAACCCTCGGACACAAGCACCAGCCCGGACATCGCCTATGTCAGGCTCCACGGCCGCAACTACAAGGACTGGTTCAGGGAGGACGCCGGCCGTGATGACCGCTACGATTACCTCTATTCGGCCGACGAGCTCGAGGAATGGGTCGAACGCATCCGCAACCTCGGCCGTCAGAGCGGCCGTGTCTACGTCATCACCAACAACCACTACCGGGGGCAGGCCCTGGCCAACGCCCTCCAGATCAAGAACATGCTCAGCGGCGAGAAGGTCGTCGTCCCCGACGCGCTGCTCCAAAAGTACCCGGTCCTCGGCGACATCGTCGACAGGATAAAGGCTGGACAGATGGCCCTGTTCCGCGAGGGAAAGGAAGACAAGCGATGAACCCCTGGTGGGCCAACGAGTTCGTTTCGGTGCGCTCCGACAAGCTCGTTCTGGGCGGCCAGAGCGCCGACCGTCTGGCTGCGGCGCACGGCGCGCCGCTCTTCGTTTACGGCCGGGCCCGTCTCGAAGCGAACTACCGGAAGGTCGAGAGCGCCTTCCGGGAGCACAGCCCCTGGCCGGGACGCGTTTTCTACGCCGTGAAAGCCAACCCCAACCCCGCCCTGCTCCGGCTGCTCAAGCGCCTCGGAGCGTCGATAGACGCCGTTTCGCCCGGGGAGGTCAGGCTGGCCCTGGAGAACGGCTTCCCGCCGGAAAGGATACTTTTCACGGGCACCAGCCTGAGCGAACAAGACCTGGAGCAAGTCATGGCCGTCGAGGGCCTGATCATAAACATCGACGCCGAGGCCCAGCTCGAGCGCATGGCCCGCCTGAAGGTCCGGCGCTTCCAGGGCCGGAGATTCCGCGTGTCCGTGCGCTGGAACCCGGGCTTGGGCCTGGGCTTCGACGCCAGGGCCGTCACTGCCGGCGGCCGCTCCACCGACGGGACGCCGGTGAAATTCGGCGTCGAGGGCAAGAAGCTCCCGGCGCTCTTCCGCAGGGCCCGCGAACTGGGTTTCCTGCCGGCCGGCCTGCATCAGCACATCGGTTCGGGCTGGACGCTCAGGGACTACGCCGTCGCCCGCCGGGCGGTCCGGGCCATGGCCGCCATGGCCGCCGCGCTCGTAAAACGTGGTATTCCCATAGAATTCATAGACTTCGGCGGCGGCTTCAGTCCCCGCTACCGCCGCGTCGACCGCCCCTTCCCGGTGGACCGCTACGTCAGGGACATAGCGGCCGCCTGCCGCGAGGCCGGCCTCGCGCCGGCTTTCATCGGCCTGGAGCCGGGCAAGTTCCTGGCGGCCGACGCCGGCGTCCTGCTCCTGCGGGTCGAATACTTGAAGCAAAGCTTCGGCAACCTTTTGGCCTGCGTGAGCGGCGGCACCTACAACACGGTGCCCCGTCCGGTCATCTACGGGCAGGCCTACCACGAGATCGTCAACGCCAGCCGGGTCGAGGGCACGCCCAGGAAGCGGCTGACCGTGGCCGGCAACCTCTGCGAGACCGGCGACGTCTTCGGCGTCGACCGGCTGCTGCCGGTGCCGCGGCCGGGCGATGTCCTGGCCGTCCTCAACGCCGGGGCCTACTGCCGCAGCATGGCCTCGAACTTCAACCTGAGGGAGATACCGAAGGAGATCGTCATCTGACGCCCGGGCCACGGCCCGGGCCGGAAAAGGAGACGTCATGCGAAAAACCACTCTGGCCTTTCTTATCATGGCCGCGCTCACGGGCTTCGCATCTCCGGTTCCCGCCGGGCAGGAGCTGAGGTTCGGCGACCATTTCGCCGACCGCGGCCTGCGCTTCGACCTGTTCCAGGTCGGCGACGCCAAGGAAGAAGCCGTCATCCTGGACCACGTCTATCTCGAAGGCGAATGGCCGGAGAGCCCGGCGGGACTGATCGAGCCGTTCGAGAACGGCCGCTACCGAGTCCGCCTCTACGACGTCGCTTCCAACAGGTTGATCTATTCCCGGGGCTTCGACGCCATGATCGGCGAATACCGGACGACCTCCCCGGCCATCGAGGGCGTCAAACGGGTGTTCAAACGCTCGGTCCGCGTCCCCTGCCCCCTCAGGCCCTTCATCTTCGTCATCGAGTCGCGCGACAGGCGGAACCTGCCGCATCCCATCTTCACCGAGACCATCGATCCGGCCGACTATCACATCATCCGGGAGAGCCCGGCGGCCGGCGACCTTGTCTTCGACGTCCTGGTGAACGGACCGGCGAAAGAAAAGGCCGACCTGGTGTTCGTCGCCGAGGGCTACACGGCCGAGGACAGGGACAAGTTCCGGGCCGACGCCGAGCGCTTCGCCGGCTACCTGTTCGATTTCGAGCCCTACAAGAGCCTGAAGGGCTCGTTCAACATCCGCGGCGTCTTCAGGCCGTCTCCGGAGAGGGCCATGGACGAGCCGCGCCAGGGCCGCTTCCGCAAGACCGTGCTCAACGCCTCGTTCAACGCCTTCGACCTCGACCGCTACATGCTCATCGAGGAGGGCCACCGGCTGCGCGAGATGGCGGGTCAAGCGCCCTATGACGCCATCGTCGTCCTGGTCAACAGCGGCCGCTACGGCGGCGGAGGCATATACAACGACTACTGCGTGACCACGGTCGACCACGCCTCGAGCAAACAGGTCTTCATCCACGAGCTCGGTCACTCCTTCGCCGGCCTGGCCGACGAGTACTACGCCTCCGAGGTTTCCTACAACGATTTCTATCCCAAGGGCGTCGAGCCGCTCGAGCCCAACATCACCGCCCTGCTCGACCCCGCACACGTCAAATGGCAGGAGCATCTCAGCCCCGGGATTTCCGTGCCGACCGAATACGGCAAGGAAGAAACGGAAGCCCTGCAGGCCGAGCGCCGCTCCCTGTTCGAGGCCAGGCGCAAAGAGTTGGAGCAGGCCAGGCAAGCCGGGGCCGGCAAGTCCAGGCTCGACGCCATACAATCCGGCTACGACAAGAAAATCAAGGACGTCGAACGCAGGCTGGAGGAGGTCAGGAAGCGCTACAGCCATCTCGCCGACAAGGTCGGCGTTTTCGAAGGCGCCGGCTACGCCTCCAAGGGCCTCTACCGGCCGATGATGTATTGCATCATGATCTCGAGCCCCAAGAACGAGTTCTGCGTCGTCTGCCAGAAAGCCATCGAACGCATGGTCCGCTACTACTGCGGCCGATAGACCTTATAGAACCAAGGAGGCCTCATGAGCCGTCTCAGACGATTCCGTCTTTCTGCCTTTTTCGCCGTCTTCGCGCTTGCGTTCCTCGCCGCCGCGGGGTCGGGCCTGGCCGACGGCCGCGACGGCTATTACCGTTTTCCGGCCATCCACGGCGACACCCTGGTCTTCGTTTCAGAGGGGGACCTGTGGTCTGTGCCGGTCGCCGGCGGCCCGGCCCGGCGTCTTACGACCCACGCCGGCCTCGAGACCAGCCCGGCGATATCGCCGGACGGCCGGACTGTCGCCTTTTCCGCCCAGTACGAAGGCCCCACGGAGGTCTATACCATGCCGCTCGCCGGCGGCCTCCCGGTCAGGCGCACCTTCCACGGGCAGACCGTCCAGGTCGTCGGCTGGACGCCCGGGGGCCGGATAATCTGCGCCACCCAGAAACACTCGACGCTGCCCAACACTCAGCTTTCGCTCATCGACCCGGCGACGAACGAGGAGACCCTGGTGCCGCTGGCCCAGGCCGCCGCGGGCGTCTTCACCCCCGATGAGCGGACCCTGTTCTTCACCCGCCTGCCCTTTCAGGGAAGCTACACGAAAAGATACCAGGGAGGCACCGTCCAGAACATCTGGAAGTTCGAAACGGGCGCGGCCGAGGCCGTGCCTCTGACGGCCGACTATCCCGGCACGAGCAAGGACCCGATGTTCTGGCAGGGCCGGGTCTATTTCCTGAGCGACCGCGACGGCACCATGAACCTGTGGGCCATGGACCCGGACGGCTCCCGCTTGGAACAGCTCACCTTCCACAAGGGCTACGACGCGAGCTCGCCTTCCCTCGCCGACGGCCGCGTCGCCTACCAGCTAGTGGCCGACATCCATGTCTACAACATCGCCGAGCGCCGGGACGCGAAAGTCGGCATCAGCCTGCCTTCGGACTTCGACCAGATGCGGGAACGGTGGGTCAAGGCTCCGCTCGAATACATGACATCGGCGCATATTTCTCCCTCCGGCGACCGGGTCGCCCTGGTCTCGCGGGGCAAGGTCTTCGTCTTTCCCGCGGGCGACGGCCGAATCGTGCGCGTCGGCCCCAAGGAGGGCGTCCGCAGCCGGGCTGCCCGCTTTTTCCCCGACGGCGCCAGCCTGATGGTCCTTTCCGACGAGAGCGGCGAATGGGAATTCCAGCGCTTCCCGGCGAACGGCGTCGGCAAGCCCGAGCGGCTAACCTCGGGCGCCAAGGTCATCCGGTTCGACGGCCTGCCCTCCCCGGACGGCAAGATGCTGGCCTTCGCCGACAAGGACAACCAGCTCTGGCTCTGGGACCTCTCGACCAAAAAATCGACCCTGGCGGCGGTTTCGCCAAACGGCATGTTCGAGGACCTGGCCTGGTCGCCGGACAGCCGTTACCTGGCTTTCACGGCCGCGGCCGCGAACATGTTCCAGCGGGTCATGGTGCTCAACGTGGTTTCGGGGCAGGTCGCGGCGGTCACCTCCGACCGCGTCGACTCCTACAACCCGGCCTGGTCGCCGGACGGGAAATGGCTGTACTTCCTCTCCGACCGCTATTTCCGGAGCGTGGTCGGGAGCCCTTGGGGACCCCGCCAGCCCGAACCCTATTTCGACAAGACGACCAAGATCTACGCGTTGGACCTGAGCGGCAAGGGCATGTTCCCATTCACGCCGGCCAACGAGCTGCTCGAGCCGGCGAAGGAGACAGGAGCGGAGAAGGCCAAGCCGGGAGCCGAAGCGGCCGAGCCTTCCGGACAGCGGACGGCCAAACCCGCGCCGGTCGTCACGATCGAGTTCCGGGGCCTGGAGGATAGGGTCTATGAGGTGCCGCTTCCGGCCGGGGTCTACTCCGACCTGGCGGTCGGCGAACAGGCCCTCTTCTTCATAGACCGCGAGTCGCGGGCCGCGGGCCGACCCAAACTCAAGGCCGTCGAGGCCAAGAACAAGGGCGTCGAGGCCAAGACCCTGGTCGACGATGTCCGGGGCTTCGAGCTTTCCGCCGACGGGAAGAAACTGCTGGTCCTGAAGGAGCGCGACATATACGTGATAGACGCCGCCGTCACTCCCCCGCAGGCGCTCGCGGAGAAAGCGGTCGACCTTTCGCGCTGGACCTTCTCGCTCGACCCGCGGGAGGAATGGCGCCAGATGCTGGTCGACGCCTGGCGCATGGAACGCGATTACTTCTACGACCGCAACCTGCACAACGTGGATTACGAGGGGTTGCTCAAGAGGCATCTCGCCTTCCTCGACCGGGTCAGCGACCGGGCCGAGCTCAACGACCTCATCGCCCACCTGGTCGGCGAGCTTTCGGCGCTCCACACCTTCGTCCGCGGCGGCGACCTGAGACAGCCGCCCGATAACGTCCTGCCGGGCTCGCTCGGCGCCCGGCTCGTCCGCGACGAGGCCGCCGGCGGCTTCAGGATCGAGCACATCTTCAGGGCCGACCCCGAGTACCCCGAGAGACGCTCGCCGCTCTTGAAGCCCGGGCTCAAGGTCAGGGAAGGCGACGTCATCACGGCCGTGAACGGGGTGCCGCTGCTCTCCGTCACGCACCCCTCGCTCCTGCTACGCAACACGGCCGGCGCGCAGGTGCTGGTAGAGGTCAGTCCGGCCGGAGGCGGGGCCGCCTTCAAGGAGATCGTCTACCCCATCAGCCAGGCCGCTGAGGCCGACCTCAGGTACGCGGAATGGGAGTACACCAGGCGGCTCGAGGTCGAGAAAGCCGGGGCCGGGGAAATCGGCTACGTCCATCTCCGGGCCATGGGCGGGGACAACTACACCGAATGGGTCAAGAACTTCTACCCGGTCTTCAACCGCAAGGGATTGATCATCGATGTCCGGCACAACCGCGGCGGCAACATCGACTCCTGGATACTGGAGAAGCTCCTGCGACGGGCCTGGTTCTTCTGGCAGCCGCGGGTGGGCAGTCCCTACTGGAACATGCAGTACGCCTTCCGCGGCCACATGGTCGTGCTCTGCGACGAGTTCACGGCCTCGGACGGCGAGGCGTTCACGGAAGGTTTCCGCCGGCTCGGTCTGGGCAAAGTCATAGGCGTGCGCACCTGGGGCGGCGAAATTTGGCTGAGCTCGAGCAACGTGCTCGTGGACCGCGGCCTGGCCTCGGCCGCCGAAACCGGCGTCTACGGGCCTGAGGGAGAGTGGCTCATCGAAGGGCACGGCGTCGAGCCCGATATAGTCGTGGACAACCCGCCCCACGCCGTCTTCCTCGGCCGCGACCCGCAGCTCGAGGCCGCGGTGAAGCACCTCCAGGAGCTCATCAAGAAGAGCCCCGTGGAACTCCCCCGCCATCCGCCTTACCCGGACAAGCGGAAGTGAGGCAGCCGTCGGCGGCCGGCACGTTCAGAACGACCTGAGGAAGCTGCAGTTCACGACGCGGGGGGCGCCGGTCCCGTCCCGGCGCACCTCTCCCCTCAGGAAGCAGACCGGGGGCTCGCCGTAAGTCGCGCAGCGGGCCTCGCCGACGCCCTCCACGAGCCCGGTCTCGTCCTCGAAGAGGTAGAAATACCGCGCCCCCTCCCCGGGCGTTTTCCTCCCGGCTCGGCCGCCGCCAGGCTCGAAGAAGCGGCTGCAGCCTCCGACCGGCCTGATGTCGACGACCCGGACGACGAGCTCGACCAGCGTCCCGGCGCACCGCCCCAGGTCCCTTATCCGCAGCTCCGGCCTGCGGCCCTCGAACAGCTCGAGCTCGTCGCCGCCGGGCAGGAAGCCGAGCGCCTCGTAAACCTGCTTCTTCTTTTCCCTGTCTGAGATATCCGCGACGGCGTCCATCCGTTCCAGGCCTTGGAAATAGCGCAGGACCTGCCTCGCGCGCCTCGGTTCCAGCGCGTCCAGGGCGCCGGCCTTGATGAGGGCCAGGAGGTCGGCCCGGGCCGGCTTGACCCTGGCCAGGAAGTCCTCGACCGATCCGTAAGGTCCGTCGCGGCGCTCCTCCACTATCCTGTCGATGGTCCGTCGGGTGAGGCCTTTAATGGAAGAGAAGCCGACCCGGATGGCCTTGCCGCCGGCGGCCGGCTCCACCTCGAACCCTTCCAAGCTGCGGTTGACGTCCGGCGCCAGGATGCGGATGCCGCCGCGCCGGGCCTCGGCCACATACTCCGGCAAACCGTAGTAGCCGCCGCCGGCGTTGAGCACGGCCGCGAAATACTCGACCGGGTGGTGCACGCGCAGGTAGACCGCCTGGTAGGCCACGTGAGCGTAGGAAGCGCTGTGGGCCTTGTTGAAGGAGTAGGAGGAGAACCTTTCCATGGTCCGCCACAGCCGCTCGATGTCCTCATCCGCGTAGCCCCGGGCCCGGGCGCCCCGGAAGAACTTCTCGCGCAGAGGCGCGGCGCCGGCGCCGCGCTTCTTCAGGGCCCGGCGCAGCAGGTCGCCTTCCTCCGGCGGCAGGCCGGCCGCCCGTTCCGCGACCTGCATGACCTGCTCCTCGTAGAGGAGTATGCCGCCGGTCTCGGGCAGGATCCGCCTCAGGCAGGCGTCCGGCTCCGCCGGCCTTCCGCGCCGCGGCCGGCCGCCGTCCCGGCCCGCGAGCAGAAGCTCCTTCATGCCGCTTTCGGTCGGGCCGGGCCGGACGAGCGCCAGGGCCTGGGTGAGCTCGTGGATATCGGCCGGCTTCATCCGCCCGAGCAGGTTCCTCATGGCCGGGCTTTCCACCTGGAAGCAGCCGATGGTCCGGCCGGCGCCGAGCGCGGCGTAAACGCGCCTGTCCCCGGCCGGGATGGCCTCGAGCCTAAGCCTTTGCCGGGTTTCCGAGACCGCCGCCAGCCCCCGGACCGAGAGCAGGTCGAGCTTGATGAGCTTGAGGTCCTCGACCGCGTCCCGGTCGTAATGGGTCATGCACAGGCCCTTGGCCGACCGCTCCAGCGGCAGGAAGCGCTCCCGCGGCCCGGGCGTCAGGATGACGCCGCCGACGTGGAGCGAGACCTCGTGGAAGACGCCCTGCAGCTCCGAGGCCAGCTTCCAGGCCTCGAGGCAGCCCGCGGCCGGAGTGCCGCGCCTCAGGCCGGCCGGCTCGGCGAAGAACGGGACGCGCTTGGCGTGCCCGCGGGCTTCCTCCGGGGGCATGCCGAAGGCCCGGAGCGTTTCGTAAAGGGCGCTCCGGGCGCGGAAGTCCTTCAGGCTGCAGACGAAAGCCGCGCCGGTCCGGCCTGAGCCGTAAGTCTCGAGGACGTAGGCCAGAACCTCGTCCCGGCGCCGAGAGTCGAAGTCCAGGTCGATGTCCGGCGGCTCGGGACGGCCGGGGTTGAGGAAACGCTCGAAGTAGAGGTCGAACTCGAGCGGGTTGACGGCGGCGATGCCGAGCAGGTAGGCCAGGAAGGACGAGGCGCCGGAGCCGCGCAGGTTGTGCATGATGCCGCGGCCGCGGGCGAAGGCGACGATATCGTGGACGAGCAGGAAGTAAGGCCCGAACCCGGAGCGCTCCACGGCCTCCAGCTCCCGGAGGGCCCGTTCGCGCGCCGCCCGGTCCAGGTCCTTCATCGCGCCCAGCTTCTCCATGACGACCCGGCGCAGGCCGCGGGGGAAGATGTCGTCCGGAAGTCCGGGCACGATACCGGTGAAAGCGAACGAGCATTTCTCGGCCGCTTCGAAGGTGCGCTTCAGGGCCTCGGCCGCCGGAGCGCCGAAACGGCGGACGGCCAGGGGCCCCTGTTCCGGGCCGAACAGAACCAGCTTCGAGGACAGCCGGCCCCGTTCCACCGGGTAAGGGGTCTTGTTCGAGATGGCCCGCAGGAGGATGAGCCGCTCCGGGCTGGAAACGTACTTCAACGGGCCGGCCCAGACCGGCGGCAGGGCGGCCGCCGCCGGGCTGTAGGCCGGCGAGGCCCGGTCGCGCAGGCCGAGCGCGGTCTTGAAGTT
>CAYWJT010000015.1:13748-49882 GCA_964458655.1 uncultured Eubacteriales bacterium
GTTCGAGAAATCGACCCCGAGGTAAAGGTCTCCGGGCTCGAAACAGGACGCCAGCTCGGCCGCCGCCTGCTCCAGGCCGCGGCGGGGTCCGGCGCCGGCGGCTCTCTCTTGGCCGGAGCCGTTCCCTCCCGGACCGGCGGCCCTGAGGCCCGGCCCGCCCGCGGGCTCCGGCACGAGAATGCCGACGAGGCCGCGGCCCGAGCGGACCCGCCGCGTGTTGAAGGTCTCCATCAGGTTCCAGTAGCCTTCCCGGTCCTTGACCAGAAAGACGACCCGCAGGCCTTCGACCTCGAGCTCGCAGCCGAAAAGCGGCTTCAGGCCGGCGGCGCCGGCCGTCCTCTTCCAGCCGGCCCAGCCGTAGAGATTGCCGACATCGGCGAGGGCCGCGGCCGGCAGGCGCTTGCCGGCGAGCCAGCCGGCGGCTTCCTGCAGGGTGAGGCCGCCCAGGCCGCGGCTGTAAACGGAATGGAGGCGCAGCGGAATGAACATGCGGCCCCTGCCCTCACTTGATGAGCGAGGCCGTCTTCAGGACGTAGCCGCGCCGTGGGTCGAAGGAGTAGACGTCGTCGAGCAGCCTCTCGCGCAGCGTGAGCACCGAACCGAACCCGTACTTCTCCCGGACGCTGTCGACGGCCCGGCCGAGCTTCTCCGGCCGGCCGGAATAAGGCTCGAAAAGAGCGAGCGGCCTCGACCGCACCAGCTCGGAGGCCTTCACCCCGACCAGGCGCAGGGCCAGCCTCGAACCCGTGAACAGCTCCAGGAAGAGCTCCCGGGCGATGCCGTAGACGCGCTCCATGTCCTGAAGCGGCGCCAGCACGAGGCGGCGCCGGGCCTCGGTCCGGAAATCCGAGTAGCGGACCTTGACCTCGATGACGTGGGCGTAAAGCTCCTCCTCGCGCAGGGCCGACGCCAGCCGGTCGCACAGGTAGGCCAGATGGGCCAGCAGCAGCTTTTCGTCCCAGAGGTCCTCGAAAAAGGTCGTTTCCCGGGAAAGGGAACCGGGACGGCCGGCGCCGGCGAGCGGACGGAAGTCCAGGCCTCGCGACTGGAAATAGATCTCCTCACCGGCCTCGCCGAAGAGCGAGCGCAGGGCGGCCCGGCTGAGCCGCCACAGATCGGCCAAGGTCTGGACGTTCATCAGGCGCAGGATTACCTGGGCCTTGGGTCCGATCCCGGGCAGGGCCTCGATGCCCAGGCCTCCGAGATACTCCTGTTCCCGTCCGGGCTCGATCTCGAAAAAACCGGCCGGCTTGGCCCGCCGGGTGGCCAGCTTGGCCAGTATTTTGTTGGCGGCCGCTCCGACCGAGACCGTGAGGCCGAGCTCGCCCTCCACCCGGCTCTTGAGGGCCAGAGCCGCCTCCCGGAACGACGGGTAAAGGCGGCCGCAACGGGTGAACTCGAGGTAGGCCTCGTCCAACGAGGCTTCTTCGACATCGGGCGTGAAATCGCGCAGCACGCGGAAGAAGCGCTCGGAAAAGGCCTGGTAGACGTGGTGGTTGCCGCGGACGAAGACGGCCTCGGGGCAGAGCTCGCGGCAGCGGCGGAGCGGCATGCCGGAATGGACGCCGTATTTGCGAGCCTCGTAGGAGCAGGTGGCGGCCACGCCCCGCTCGTGGGCCAGCCCGCCGACGATGACCGGTTTGCCCTTGAGGCCGGGGTCGAGCAGGGTCTCCACCGCGGCGAAGAAAGCATCGATATCGACATGAACGACGTAGCGACCCGTGGCGGTCATTCCCGGCTCCCCGCATGACGGCGGCCGCGGCCGGCCGCCGTCTCCCAGTCAGTATTTCCGCAAGACGCCTATGACGCGGCCGAGGATCCTGACGTCGGCCGCCTCGAGCGGCTGGTAGGCCGGGTTCTCCGGCACGAGCAGGACGCGGCCGCCTTCAAGACGCAGCCGCTTCAGGGTCACCGAGCCGTCGGCGAGCATGGCCAGGACCATCTCCCCGGAGCTGGCGTTGGCGGTCCGCTCGAGGAGGACGTGGTCGCCGTCGTCGATGTAGGCGTCGATCATGCTCTTGCCGTCCACCCGGACGCAGAAGATGTTGCCGCGCCGTCTGCCCAGCATCCAGGCCGGCACCTCCATGGCCTCGGAGGAAACCTCGAAGGCTTCCCGGGGCCCGCCGGCGGGCACGAGGCCGGCCACGGGCACGAGGACCTGGCTCGACCCTGAGCCGGCGGCCGGCAGCCGCGCCCCTTCCGGCCGGCGCTCGATGTAGCCCTTCCTCTCGAGGCTCCTGAGATGCTTGAGCACGGCCGAGGGGCTGGCGATCCCCAGGGCCGACCCCAGCTCCCTGATCGTGGGGGCGCAGCCCCGGTCGAGGATGAAGTCTTCCAAGGCCTGGAGGACCCGGGCCTGCCTGGGAGTGAGCGCACGCCTGATTCTGTTTACCATTTTGTTCACCATTTTTAAGATAGCGCGCGATACGGCGTTTGTCAAGAGGGGAAAAGGCTCTATGACGAATGCGGTTAACGGCCGGAGCGCCCGGAACGGACGGCGGCCGGCTCAGTTATCGCGGCGGAGCTCTAGGCGGTCGAGCCCGTTCTCGTAGAATTCCTTCTCGTACTTCTCGATGAACGGCTTCTCGTTCTCCATGCCCTCGGTGGTGTAGAGGTCCTCCACGGCGTCCTCGCCGTATTTCCGGGCATAATCGCGGACGGCCATCCTGTGGATGAGCTGGTCCCAGAAGGTGTTGTCGTCGTAGAAATCGATCATCTCCTCGAGCTCCTCTTCGAGCTCCTCGGTGGGCACGGCGATCGTCTTCCCTTCCTCTTCGAACTGGTCCACGAGGTCGGTCAGGCCGTTGGCGGCAGCCAGGTCCAGGAGGCGGGCCTCCATCTCATCCAGCTCCTCTATCTTGTCGGACAGCCGCCAGCTGTTGGCCATCCAGTTGCCGAGATAGGCGAGCTTGATCAAGTTCTTGAGCTCTGCCTTGGTCAGTTGAAGGTTCATGGTCTTCTCTTCACGCATGGATTCGACCTTGAAATCATACCACTTTCCCGGCCGTTCACCAAAAAAGCGGCCCCTTCCCCCGGCCGGCCTCAAGTTATAGAATGAAGGCGACAAAAGCGAAAGGAGCCAGCCATGTCCAGGCGCGTCGCATTGCCGGTCTTCGTCCTTCTTGCGGCGCTCGCGGCCCGGCCGGCCCCGGCCTCAGCGGCCGCGGGCCAGCTCACCGACGACGAGCGGAACACCGTCGAGGTCGTCAAGAAGGTTAAGAACTCGGTCGTCTTCATCACCAACCTGCAGTACGTGCGCGATTTCTTCTTCTATTCCGACCAACCAGTGGCCAGGGGCACGGGCTCCGGCTTCGTCTGGGACGACCGCGGCCACATCGTCACCAACTTCCACGTCATCGAGGACGGGGACAAGTTCATGGTCAGCCTGCCCAACCAGAGGCAGGTCGAGGCCCGGCTCGTCGGCCGGGAGCCGGCCAAGGACATCGCCGTGCTCAGGCTCGTCGAGAGCGTCCCGGACCTCACGCCGGTCAGACCCGGCGCCTCAGTCAACCTGGAGGTGGGCCAGAAGGTCATCGCCATCGGCAACCCCTTCGGTTTCGACCACACCGTGACCACGGGCATCGTCAGCGCCCTGGGCCGGAGCATGCCGGGAGCGGCCGGGGTGACAATCCGAGACATGATCCAGACCGACGCTTCCATCAACCCCGGCAACTCCGGCGGCCCGCTGCTCAACTCGTCCGGGGAGCTCATCGGCATGAACACGATGATCGTCAGCCCCTCCGGCGCTTCGAGCGGGCTGGGCTTCGCCGTTCCGGTCGACACCATCAGGAAGATCGTGCCCCAGATCATCCGCTACGGCCGGGTGACGCGGCCGGGCATCGGCGTCTCCTTCCTGCGCGACGAATACGCCAAGAGGGCCGGCATAAAGGGGGCCGTCATCCTGGATGTTCCCCGGGAAAGCAGGGCCTACGAACTCGGCCTGCGGGGTCTGGGCCGCGACCGGGCGGGTCGCCTTTATATAAGCGACGTCATCACCGGCATAGACTCGAAGCCGATCGGTTCCTATGACGACCTGTTCAACGCCCTGGACGACTACCGGGTCGGTGACACGGTCACCCTGACGGTCGAGCGTGACGGGAAGTCGAGGAAGGTCAGGATAGAACTCGTGCGGATCGATTAGGGACGGCCCCGGACGGGCGCGGGCCGGCCTGCGACGAAGAGGCTTTGCGAATCCCTCGCGGGAACGGAACGGCGTTCGCCGCTCAGTCGGCGATGTAGCCCGACCTGTGAGTGACCCGATAGCCACCCTGCTTCACCCTGACCTGAAGGGAATGGAAAGAGCCGTCGGCGACATAATCCCTGGGCGTGTAGTAGATAAGGTAATAGTTCTCGGAGGCCGCCACGGCCTCTTTCATCCCGAACTCGATGTTAGAGGAAGAAGTCGAGAACCCTCCGGTCGCCAGGCTCATCTCCCGGAACGGGGCGAAGATGTCCTCCGACTGCTCCTCCATGACGATGCCGGGAACCCGGTCCGCCGGCGTGGACACGAACAGGAAATGGACGGCCGCCGAGGCGTTGGAATAGGCCTTTTTCAGGCCGGAGACGTCGAACTGGGTGTCGCGGCGGTAGAAGTCGAAGACGCCGGTCAGGTTCTGGACGATGTCGGGACGGTCGTTGAAGATGCTCATGTAGATGTTCATGATCTTGGGGTCGATCTTCGGCAGGAACTCGCGCTGGTAGAACAGGAAGACGTCCTTGCGGCCCTCCTGGGAGCGCAGGTACTCGGCTAAGCCGGCCAGCTTGGAGCGGTCGACCGCCCGGAGCGTCTCGAGCCGGCCCAGGTAATCGACGTAGCGTTGCAGCTTCTCCTCGAACGAACCGGCCGTGCTGTAAAGGGCGCCCGACGCCGAGAGAGGGTCCGACCTGGTCAGCAGGTCAGGCACGATCTGCTCGCTCACGGAAACCGAAGCCTGGAGCGACTGGGCCAGGGCCGTCAGGTCCTCGAGGAGGTCGCGGTATTCGGCGTTGCCCATCTGGATGTCGCGGCGCAGCAGCCCGACCAGGTCGCGCACGACCTTGCCTCGTTCCGGGGCGATGGCCATTTCCCCGCGCATCTTGTAGGTCTTGAGCGGGGTCACGATGACCAACTCGTCACCGGGGGTGAGGACCTCGCGCACGAAATAGTCGACCGCCTTCTCGATCTTCGGGTCGTAGTTGCCCATCTCGAAGATGAAATAGAAATGCCTTTTCGTGGCCGGGAAGAATTTCCTGGCCTCTTCGCGGCGCTCGATGTTGGTCTTCCTGACCAGGTAGACCGCTTCCAGGCGCTGGGCCGCGCCGTTGTCGAGCACCTCGAAGTCCTTGATGGTCAGGGTGTCGACGAACCGGTCCCCGGCGAAGACCCGGACGGGTATCTCGATGTTGACGACCTTGGATTCGTAGCGTATCTGCTGGCCGGAAACGAGCGCGGCCGAGAGGACCGCCGCCGCGGCGAGCATGATGGCTATTCGCGTCTTTGTCATGGCTGCCCCCAAAGGATATTATACCGCATCCCCCAAACGCGGCCGCGGCGCGGGCGGCCCCTCACATCTTCCAGGTCCCGGCGACGATGATGTTCGTGCCGGAGACGGCGGCGGCCGCGTCCGAGGCCAGGTAGGCCACGGCTTCGGCGACGTCGGAGTAGCTGCCCAGCCGGGATTCGTCGATCTCCTTGACCCGGGGCATCTGGCCGCCTTTGATCAGCCCGGGCGAGACCATGTTGACCGTGATACCGTTAGGCGCCTCGGAAACGGCGGCTGTCCGGGTGAGCAGGAGCAGCCCGGACTTGGCCGCGGCGTAAGGCAGGATCGTAGGGAAGGACGTCTGCTGCTCCACCCGGCTGTAGCCGATGTTGACGACCCTTCCCCATTTCCGCTCGCGCATGCCCGGCAGGGCGGCTTTGATGCAGAAATAGGCGCCGACCAGGTTGCTCTTGAGGGCCCATTCCCAGTCGGCCAGGTCGAGTTTATCCCAGGGCTTGGGCTTGAAAGGGCCCACGTTGTTGACCAGGATGTCCAGACGGCCGAACTTGTCCTCGACCCTTTTGACCAGGCCGGCCGCCTGCGACCTCTTGCCCAGGTCGGCCTTGAAGACGGCGGCCAGCTTGCCTGTCTCCCTGATGCGGCCGGCGACGAGTTCGGCCTCGGCCTGGTCCCTGTGGTAATGGACGGCGACTCCGGACGCCTCCCGGGCCAGCCGCAGCGCTATCTCTCGGCCTATGCCCCTGGCGGCTCCGGTGACGAGGGCGATGCGAAAGCTCATCCTCTCCTTCCAGTCCCTCCCGCGGGCGGGACGCCGGGCCCCTTCGCTACTTCAGCTCGCCGACGGCGCTCTCGACCGCGTCCAGGATCTCGCCCGAGGCGACAACCTCGGACAGCTTGTTTATGTCATCAAAGAGCGGCCGGTCCTCCTCCAGACGGGCGACATACTTCCGGACCACGCGGTAGGCCGCTTCCGCGCCTTTGCCAGGCTTCAGGGGCCTGCGGAAATCGAGGGCCTGGGCGCCGGCCATGAACTCGATGGCCAGGACCGCCTGGGCGTTGTCGAGGATCTGACTCGTCTTCAGGGCCGTGGTCATGCCCATGCTGACGAAGTCCTCCTGGTCGGCTGCCGCGGGTATCGAGCCGGTCGCGGCCGGGTGCGACAGGACCCTGTTCTCGCACACCAGGGCGCCGGCGGTGTACTGGGACAGCATCAGGCCGGAGAACATGCCCGCCCCCTTGGTCAGGAAGGCCGGCAGCCCGACGCTCAGGTGCGGGTTCATCAGGCGGTTGAGACGCCTTTCCGAAAGCACGCAGACCGTGGTCACGGCCGTGCCCAGCGTTTCCAGCGCGAAGGCCATCGGCACGCCCTGGAAGTTGGCGCCGGTCAGGACCAGCTCCTCCTCGGGAAAGAAGAGGGGGTTGTCGGCGACGCCGTTGAGCTCGATCTCGAACATGTACCTGGCCCATTTCAGGACGTCTCGGGCCGCGCCCGTCACCTGCGGCGTGCTGCGCAGGCTGTAGGCGTCCTGAACCTTCTTGCCGGGCTGGGCCAGAAGCTCGCTGCCCTCGACCAGGCGGCGCACGTTATCGGCCGACTCCACCGCGCCTGGGTAGCCCCTGGCCTTGTGCAGCCTCTCGTCGTAGGCCTTCATGTTGGCGTTGAGGACCTCCAGGGTCACGGCGGCCGCGATCTCCGATTGCTTGATGAACCGGTGGGCGTCGTAGAGCTCGAGCGAGCCGAGGCCGGTGATGACGTTGGAGCCGTTGATCATGGCCAGGCCGTCGCGGGCGTGAAGCACGAGCGGCTCCAGGCCGGCCCGGCGCAGAGCTTCGGCCGCGGGCAGCTTCTCGCCCTGGAAGAAGGCCTCGCCCTCACCCATCACCGCCAGGGCCATCTGGGCCATGGGCGAGAGGTCGCCGCAGGCGCCCACCGAGCCCTTCTCGCACATGACCGGCGTCACCCCCCTGTTCAGCATCTCGACCAACCGTTCGGTCACGACCAGCCGCAGGCCGGAGTTGCCGTGGCAGTGGCAGTTGACGCGGCTGAGCATCGCCGCCCTGACCACCTCCTCCGGCAGGGGCTTGCCGTAGCCCGCGGCGTGGCTGTAAACGAGATATCTCTGGTACTGCTCGACCTGGTCCTGGGTCAGGACCACGTTGGCCAGCTCGCCGATGCCGGTGTTCACGCCGTACATGATCTCGCGCTTCGAGATCTTTTCCTCGAGCAGGCCGCGGCATTTCTCTATCCGGGCCCGGGCATCTTCGGAAAGCGCGACCTTCTCGCCTCCCCGCGCCACCTGCACGACCTTCTCTATGGTCAGCCCTTTTCCATTAAGAACAAGCGTCATATATCGGCTCTCCTTTCGAATGTTCCGGCCGCCGGTCCACGGAGAATTTACCTGAACCGCCGGCAAAACTCAAGAGCGCCGGGGTTCCGTTTGCCTTGAAGGTGGCGCTGTGCTAAATTAGCGCTGTTTTAATCCCGGACGGACGAAGAAAGACATGACCGCGAGTAAAGAACGCATCCTGATCACAGGCGCGGCCGGCCAGATCGGCAGCGAGCTCACGGCCGCCCTGAGGCAAAGATACGGCGCCGAAACGGTGGTCGCTTCCGACGTCGTCCCGGCCGGAGAGCCCCTCTTCGGTTCCGGGCCGTTCGAGACCCTCGATGTCAGGGACAGGCAGGCCCTGGCGGCCGTCATAAAGAAATACGGCGTCAAGGTCGTTTATCACATGGCCGCCATCCTGTCAGCGAGCGGCGAAAGGGACCCCCAGCGGGCCTGGGACGTGAACATCAACGGCTTATACAACGTGCTCGAGGCCTCGCGCGAACTCGGCATCGGACGCCTCTTCTCGCCCAGCTCCATCGCCGTCTTCGGCCCTAGGACGCCGCGCTTCGACACACCTCAGGATACGGTCCTGGACCCGCGGACCATGTACGGCCTGACCAAAGTCTCCGGCGAACTGCTCTGCGACTACTACGTCGGGAAATACGGCCTCGACGTCCGCGGCTGCCGCTACCCGGGCATCATCAGCCATCAGACCTTGCCCGGCGGCGGCACGACCGATTACGCCGTGGCCATATTTTATGAAGCCGTGGCTTACGGCGGCTACACCTGCTTCCTCAAGGCCGACACCAGACTGCCCATGATGTACATGCCGGATTGCCTTAAGTGCACCATGGACCTGATGGAGGCCGACTTCGCCCGGCTCGAGCATCATTCGAATTTCAACGTCGCCGCCTTCAGTTTCACTCCGGCCGAGCTGGCCCTGGAGATACGGAAACACATCCCGTCCTTCACCTGCCGTTACGCGCCGGACTTCAGGCAGGCCATCGCCGACTCCTGGCCGGCGACCATAGACGACTCGGCCGCCAGAAACGAATGGGGCTGGCGGCCAGACTATGACCTCGGCCGCATGACCGCGGACATGATCGCGGTCCTGCGCGAGAGGCACGCGGCCGGTCGGCTGAATTACAAAAGGGACTGAACCGGCCCGGCGCTATTTCCGGCCGGACCTCAAGGCCGCGCGCAGGAAATTCGGCTGGGCGAAAGCCGCCCGGTGGACATCCTTGTTGTAGTACTTCAGGCCGTCGGGTATGCGCAATCTATGCACAGCCAGCGGGTCTATGTCGTCGGAAAGGAAATTGTAGCACCACATGCCCATGGGATAGGTCGGCACCGGTCCCAGGTAGAAAAAGGCCTTGCGGAAAAGCCGCCGGATGAAGGAATTCTTGAGGCCGTGCTGCTCGACATGGAGCATGAGCGAGCCGGCCTGGCCGGCGATGACGCCGCCGGGCGCCAGCACTTTTTTCAGCGCCGCGTAGAAACTTCTGGCGTGCAGGACGGCCGAGGGTCCCACCGGGTCCGAGGAGTCGACGATGACGGCGTCGAACTTCTCTTTCGTCTCCCTGATGAAAGCGTCGCCGTCTCGGATCGTGATACCGGCCCGCGGGTCCCGCAGGGCCTCTTTCAGCCAGGGAAAATGCCGGCGGCAGGCCTCGACCACCAGGGCGTCTATCTCGACCATGCGCACTCTTTTCACCGGGTGCTTGAGGACCTCGCGCAGCGCGCCGCCGTCGCCGCCGCCGATGATAAGGACGTTTTCGGGCGCTCTGTGGCAGGCCAGGGCCGGATGGACGAGCATCTCGTGGTAGTAGAATTCGTCGCGCTCCGTGGTCTGGACCAGGCCGTCAAGGAAAAGGACCCGCCCGTAATCCCTGTTGCGGATGACCTCGACGGTCTGGAAATCGGACCGGCCCTCGAACAGGAGCCGGTCGACCTTGAAGAAAACACCGGAATGCTTCGTCTGGTACTCCCGGGCTTCGTCCTTCTTCTTGTTCAACGCTCTGGCGACCGCCATTTGATTCGCTCCTGCTCCTTTTTTCCGGTCCCGGCCGGGACCGTGTCACAATGATAGCACAGGGAGAGTTTTTTTCCAGGGAGCGGGGCGCCGGCTATCCGGCCAGCTTCTCGACCTTTATCCCGCGGTAATACTTCTGCAGTATCTCGCGATAGGGCGCTCCGGCCAGCGCCATGCCGTAGGCGCCCACCTGGCACAGGCCGACCCCGTGGCCCCAGCCGCGGCCGGTGAAAACGAAGCGTGCGACGCGGCCGTTCTCATCGTAGGCCCTGTCTATAACGAAGAGCGTGTCGCGCAGCCCGAGCACGGTCCTGACCTGGAAGCCGTCGACGCTGACGCTGCCGTCCGCGCCACGTATCTCAAGCTCCACGACACGGCCGGAGGCTCCGGTCCTTTTCACGGCCATATCCACGAGGGCGCCGAGCTGGTAATACTGGTTCAGCCGGGCCTCGAGCTCCTCCCTGGTCTTGATGACCTGCCAGCGGTTCAAGCGCGAGGAGCGGTCCAGCGAATCCGAGACGACCGGCGCCAGCACCTCGAGCATGGCGACCAGGCCCTCCCGCTCCAGCCAGCGGACCTTTTCCCCGCCGAGCAGGGTCAGGCGGTCCGTGAAATACTTCCGGCCGTCGATGTCGCTGACCAGGAACAGCCGGTGCGAGAGCTTGACCTCGCGGATCGCGCTCCCGTCATCGAGCCTGACCAGGTCTTTCTTGAACGAAAGGAACGTCGCTTTCTGGAAGAAATCCCGTTCGGCGTTGAGGACCTTGGCCAGGGCAAAGGCGACCTCGCCCCTCGTGACCGGCCGGTAAGCGTCCTCGGCGAAAGCGAATGCCGGGAAAAGGCCGGCCTGGAGACAATGCGCGAAAATATTCTTATCCCCGGCCTCGGTCCGGCCCAGACGCCTGGTGAGGAACTCGACCTCCGAAGGGAAGACCAAACGCCCGGCTCTCTCCTCCCAGCCGAAGGCCCTGATGATCATGCCGGCCAGAGCGGGAAAATCGAGACGTGCCGTTTCATTGAATTGCGGCGGCCGCGCCTCCCTGACGCCCAGCAGCGCAGCCGTGTTATGGACCCATTCGGCCGCTTCCGCCGGCGGGCATTCGGCCCCGAAATCGACGGCGCCCACGCCGACCGGGATGACCCCCAGGCTGATCAGGAAGGCGGCCTCGTAGCTCAGGCCGTTCGCGGCCGCGCTCGAGGGCCCCAGCGAGGGGTCGGCCCTGAGCTGATATTCGGGCTGTCGCTCGTAGGCGCATTCGACGCTTTTCAAATACGGCAACGGCGTCCCGGAGAAGACATTCTCGACGTCCTCGGTCCGTCCGCCGCAGGTGCTGGTATAAAGGGCGTTGATGAGCTCGCCCTTGTAGACAATGACCTCGCCGCTCGTCTCCTCGACCGCTTTCGTGGTCAGCGGGTGCTCGGCTTTCATGCCGAGATAGAGCTGGGACCTGGGCGTATGCAGGAGGTCGTAGCCCGAGCTCTGGAACTGGCCCATGTTCTTGAGGGCATAGGTGCGGGCCGCCACCGCCTGGGCCTTGAGGGCCTCCAAGGAGCCGAACTCGAGCGGCGACATCTCCCCGGGCACGACGCTCTTCAGGTAGTCCTCGAGGTTGAGGACGTTGACCAGGGTCAGCCCCCGGCGGCTGCTCTTCAGTATGAAGAACCCGCGATAGCTGCGGTCGCCGGCCGCAAGAAAGCTCTGGGGGTTGGCCGGGATGAAATAGAGCGTTGATTCCGTGGGCAGGGAATGCAGCTTGCCGTCGTTCAGGAGCCAGAAGGGGTTGGCGCCGAATTCGGGGATGTCTTCGCGGACGATCCAGGCTTCCTTGAGCCCGGCCCGGCGGAGCTCTTCGACCTTGGCCAGGGCCTCGCCCCGGGTCAGGAAATCGCCGAGCTTGACGGCGAAGCTGCCGGCCGCGCCGCCGCCTTCCTCTTCTTCCACATAAACGCGGCCCGAGACCCGGAACTTGAGGTCGGCGGCCAGGCGTTCGGCTTCCCGGCGGTCCTTGGCGTAGCCCACGAATACCAGGAACTTCTCCGAGAGCTTCTCGCCGCTGCCCTTGACCAACGCTTCGTTCGTGTCGTCGGCCAGGAGCTTGTAGAGGGAGTTGACCTCATAGATCTTCATGCCCGAAGAGGCCCGGATCTCGACCTGCTTGAGGTTGACCCCGATGCCGATGCTGATCACCGGCTTCTTGACCATGTAGCCGTGAAAGAAACTGCCCTCGTTGCCGAACTCCACCGGGATGCCCGCTAAGAAGAAAAGGGCCAGAAAGGCTATGGCAAAGTATTTCAGTTGTTTCGGACTCATGGGGCTCCCGCTGGAATGGTTCCTTGAGTAGCATTGTAGCTGACCGGACAGCAAAAGTCAAGGAAAAAATCTACATCTAGTGGCCTTGCCGGTTTATATACAATATATTGAAGGAACCGTAACGCTGAAGCTGTTCCCGGCTGGAAACGGGCGCCTTCCGGCCCAGATGTTCTCCGACCCTTTCTGAGGCCGACGAAAGGACAATATCTCCCCGCGTCCCCGTCGCTTAGCGGTCGCTTCGGTTTGTCTTTTAGTACTTAGTATTAGTATATGACGGAGCCGGCGCTTTGCCGGCATTCGAGCGTCACGCGGATGGAAGAATCCAGCCAGGACGCCGTCTAAACAAACTGAGAACATGAGAACCCGGCTCTTGCCTTCCGCCGCTTCAAGGACTATAAATCTTACTTGCGCCGCAAACACATGGAGGTGTTCATGAAAAAACGTTTCTTGTATGTCGTGCTCCTGCTTTTGCTGACCGCCGCTGTCCAGGCCCAGGCGCCTCAACAGCAGCAGATGAAGCCCGAAGAGGTCCAGCGGGCGCTGGACCTGGTCCAATCGACCCAGCCCGTGCCCGAGAAATATAAGGCCGGCTTCGAGGCCATCACGGCCAAGGATATGCTGGCCGTCCTCGCCTACGTTTCCTCGGACTGGATGGAAGGCCGGGAGACCGGCACCCGCGGCTACGCCATGGCCGCGGATTACGCCGTTTCGCTCTTCAAGCTCTGGGGCATCAAGCCGGGCGGCGACCAGCCTCGAATGGCCATGGGCAGGTCCATGAGGGCCGAACAGGCCGCTCCTGCCGCGCCGCCGGAAAGGTCCTACCTGCAGGAATTCTCGCTCAAAGAGATCACCGACGTGCGCAGCTCCCTGACCGTGGAGGTCAAGAAGGGCGAGACGCTCGGGGTCAAGACCTTCGAGGCCGGGGTGGATTTCATGAACATGGGGAGCTCGACCATGAACCTGAGCGGGCCGGTGGTTTTCATCGGCTACGGCATCAAGGAGCCTTCGATAGGCTGGGACGAGCTCAAGGGCCTGAACGTCAAGGGCAAGATCGTCCTGGTGCTGAGCGAAGCGCCGGGCAAGGACGACCCCAAGTCGCCCTTCCAGCAGAAGAAGGAGCTCAAGGACAAGTATTTCCCGGCCGGGCCGGCCATGCCCATGCCGCCGGCGTTCGTCCGCCAGGCCGGCGGCGGCCGCTTCAACAAGCTGGCCGAGATCGCCAAGCTCGGGCCGTCGGCCATCCTGGTCGTCCAGAACACCGGCAAGGATTCGGACGTTTACAACGCGCTCTCGGCGGTCAGGCAGCCTTCCGATGACCGGCCCATCATCAACAGGCCGCGGCGGAGACTGACCATACCTGGCGCCGCTCCGTCGGAGTTCGAAAGCGCGGCCCCGACCATAAACATCACCCGCGAGATCGCCAACACCATCCTGGGGGCCACGGGACAGACCATCGACGACCTGAAGAAGAGGATCGAATCGACCTACAGGCCGGCCTCTTCCGACCTGGCCGGGGTAAGGGTGGCCATCGAGTCCACGGCCAAGGTCGGCCTGGTCCGGACGATGAACATCATAGGCTACATCGAGGGCTCCGACCCCAAGCTCAAGGACGAGGTCTTCGTCGTCGGCGGCCACTTCGACCATGTCGGCCGCTGGCAGGATTACATCTTCAACGGCTCGGACGACAACGGCTCCGGCTCCGTAGGCGTCATGTTCATAGCCCGGGCCATGGCCGTGAACCCGGTCAAGCCCAAGAGGACGGTCGTCTTCTGCCTCTGGACCGGCGAGGAGGAAGGCCTGCTCGGCAGCCGCTACTACACCCAGAACCCGACCTTCCCCATCGCCAAGACGGTCGGCTACCTCAACTACGACATGATCAGCCGGGCCTTCGACCAGCAGACGATCTCGAGGTACGCCCGCCAGCTGACCGTCCCGGGCACCGAAGACCTGGTCAAGAAGATCCGCGCCCCGGAGTTCGTGACCGTCAACCTGACCAAGGGCACGGGCTTCTACGAACTCCAGAAGGAGATGAACAAGTACGTCGGCTTGGACCTCTTCATGCGTGAGGCCGAGGTCGGCGTCGGCGGCGGCGGCTCGGACCATTCGTCTTTCGCCGCGGTCAAGGTGCCCTACGTCTATTACATGACCGCCATGCACCCTGATTACCACCAGACGAGCGACAGCGTGGAGAAAGCCTCGGGAGACCTGCTGGCCAAGGTCACGAGGCTGGGCTACCTGACCGTGTTCGCCTACGCCGACAAATAGACGAAACACGCGGAAGCAGACCCAGCGGGGGCGTGCCTTCACGCCCCCTTTCCTTTCAGGCGCTCCCACGGATCGCGCGGCATAACGGCGACCGGGAGAAGCGTTTTATTTCCAAGCAACTGGAGCCCGCGAGGGACGGCCGATGACGCGCGTCATGGGGCCATCGGCGCAGGCAAGGCCCTCCTGCCTTTTCGCGGCGAAGGCGCTTGACTGAAGTACGCGCAGAGACGCCCGCCGCGACTCCGCTGCCTGATGGGCTTGAACATAAGAGTCGACCGCGGCCTCGGCAGTCGCGTCGGCTCGAGGGCTCCTGGAGAGAGTCGCCGGCTCCAGCCGACCAGAGGGAGCCGACTAATCCGCGACGACCAGCCTGGCCGCCCAGCCTCCGCCCGGCGCCATGGAGATCGTCAGCCGGTCGCCTTTTCCGAGCCGCGTCTTTTCCCTTTTGAGGTCCCCGGCATATCTCGCGGCGTTTGTCCCGTCGGCGAAGAGCTCCGCCTCATAGGCCCGGTCCTCGAGGAAATCCAGTCTGACCTCGAGCCGGCGCGGGCTCCAGTCGGTCATGGCGCCCAGGTACCACTCCTTCCCGTTGCGCCGGGCCACGACCACGTAATCCCCCACCCGGGCATCCAGGACCCTCGTTTCGTCCCAGACCGTAGGCACTTTCGACAGGAAGGCCATGGCGTCCGGCTCTCGCCGGTAGTTGGAGGGCGAGTCGCAGAGCATCTGGAGCGGGCTTTCATAGACGACGTACATGGCCAGTTGATGGGCTCTCGTGCCCTGGCTCATCGGCCGGTTGAAAACGGCGTGGAACTGCTTTTCCTGGGCGTTGAGCATGGCGCCCGGGGTGAAGTCCATCGGGCCGGCCAGCATCCTTATGAACGGGATGAGCAGGTCGTGCTCGGGCGTGACGTTCGCGCTCCACTTGGAGTACTCCAGACCCAGCACCCCCTCGCGGGTCAGGATGTTGGGGAAGGCCCGGCGCAGGCCGTCGGGCTTGAAGGCCCCGTGGAAATCGACGACCAGCCGGCGGGCGGCGGCGGCCTCGGCGCAGCGCCGGTAAAAGTCGACCACCCGCTGATCGTCGCGGTCCATGAAATCGACCTTGATGCCCTTGACGCCCCAGGCCGCGAACCGGTCCAGGGCCTGGTCCATCTGCCTGTCGAGCGTGACCCAGATGCACCAGAGGATGACGCCGACTCCCTTGCTCGAGGCGTATGACACGAGCTCGGGGAGGTCGATGTCGGGGTTGATCCGGAGCAGGTCGTCCGGGGCCGACCAGCCCTCGTCCAGGATTATGTACTCCAGGCCGTGTTCGGCTGCGAAATCGACGTAGTGCTTGTAGGTCGCCGTGTTGACGCCCGCCGCGAAATCGACGCCGTAGATATTCAAGTCGTTCCACCAGTCCCAGGCCACCTTGCCGGGCCTGATCCAGGAAGTGTCCTTGAGGCGCAGTTCCGGTCCGAGCCTGTAGATTATATCGTTCTCGATCAGCCCGCCGTCAGTTTCGGCCACGGCCAGCACGCGCCAGGGGAAGGCGCGGGGCCCGCGGGTCATGGCGATGTAATCGGCCGCCCTGGCCACCTCGAGCGCACGGTTGCTCTTGCCGCGGAAACGTTCCTCCAGAGGGTAAGGCGCGAACTTGGCGCGGAGAAGGGGCAGTCCGGCGTCGTTGCCGGTCAGGAACATGCCCGGGTAATCGTCGATATCGGCTTCGCTCACCGCCACTTTGGCCCGGCCCGGGAAATCGACCAGCACCGGCGCGAAAGCCAGGCGTTCGGGCCCGACTTCCTTTACCGGCAGTAAGGTGTAGTTGCTCTCGAAAGAAGTGTGCGTGCCCCTGGTAAAGGGAATCCAGGCCGAGACATCGCCGCAGAAGAAAAAGGTGGCCTCCTCGTCATTGACCTTGACCGGTCCCTTCTTCTCGACGTAGAAGCGGTAGGCCGCCGCGTCGTCATAAGCCCGGAAGATGAGCCTGTAGCCGCCCCGGAAGCGCAGCGTCATCTCGTTGAAGCGGTCCGGGATCGGGGCGTGTTTTTCCTTGACCGGAGGCACGATGGAAACGTCGACGCTCCGGCGCTCGACCCTGACGACACGAGGGGCCTTGCCCAGCACCACGCCGTCGTCTATCGTCATCGAAACGGCCGAGGCGCTGAGCACCCGCTGTCCAGCCACGAACACCATGTAGAAAACCCGGTCGGCCACCGAAACCGCCACCTTGACCTTTCCCCGGGGCGAGGCTACCTCGTAGACCCTGGCGCTCAAGGCCGGACGCAGGATAAGAAGCAGGGCGGCGCCCGCCATGAGCCTCGTTATGTTTCGAGTCATCTTGTTCCTCCTCTCTTACGGCCGCCGCGGACAGGCGCCCGCCGGTGCCCGTCCCCCAATAAAGAACATGTGCCGGCCGCCTGTCAAGGGGATGAAGGCTCTATGATAAGAACGCGGACAAAGGGGGAGAACCGGGTGCCTGTCCCCGCTCTAATGTGTTAAAATCCGTCGCGAGTCACGCTCGACAAGGAGGCGGCCATGTATAACCGGAGAAAAGCCATAATTGCCCTGATGTTCCTTATCGTCCTCGCCCCGGCCGCAGTCGGACAGGTCCGCGGCCTCGGCGAGGTCTTCGCGGCCGGCAAGACGCTGCTCGACCTCGACGGCGACGGGCTGCCGGAAAAGCCGGCCGTGACCATCATCATCCCTGACCGGCCGACGGCCGACGAGCTGGCCTTGGCCGCCGACATCGCGGCCAGGTTCAACTTCGAAAGCCTGGCCGTCTCCTTCGACCTCGTGCGCCGGGAATCCGAGGCCGGCGACATCACCGCCCTCCCCTTCCCCATCCTCATCGGCGACAACCTCAAATGGACGCGGGAGGCCCTTAAGCAAAGGACGGTGCCGGGCGGGCCGCTGGCCGCCAACCAGGGATTGGTCTTCATGTTCAGCCTCAAAGGCCGGCGGGGCGTCGCCTGCATCGGCGGCTCGGACGAGGCGCTTCTCCGGACGGGCCGGGCCTTCTTCCTGCGCTGGCCCTATCTCTGGGAGGTCTGGGGCCGCGACACCGGGGACACGTTCCTTTCGGTCGAGAACGACCTGGCCCGGCTTTTCACCGAAGACGGCCTCAGGCTCGAAGACCCGGCCGTAAGCCAGGCGCTGTACGAGTTCCAGGTCGCGCCTCCTTTCGCCGCCGGCCTGCAGGCCTTCAAGGCCGGGCAGGGCGAAATAAGGTCCATGCTGGTCGAGGTCAGTTTCAAAGAGGCCGGTGAGGCCGAAAAGGCCCGGAAGTCTCTGACCCGCCTCCGGGAGCTCCATCGGCGGGGCGAGCGAACGGACCTGCTCAACTACGCTTCCTGCGGCCGGCTCGACCTTGAGCTCCGTGACGGCGCGACGCGGTCGGTCCTGGAGCTTCCCCGGGTCGGCGCGCCGCGACGGCTTCTTACGGCCGCCTATAAAGAGAGCCCGGCCAGGGAGCCTGACGGCAAGGACTTCGACCTGACCTCGGTCGATTCCCTCAAGGGCTTCTATTCCGACGCCGACAAGGACGGCCTCGCCGACCGGGTCGATTCCGTGATAATCGTGCCCGCGGCCGGGGCCCCGCGGGCCGCGGTCGACTTGGCCTCGAGACTGACGCTTTCGACGGCCGGAGCGGCCTTCCCTCTTGTTTTCCTCGACAGCGAGATAGAACGGCGCAAGCCGCTCGCTTCGCCCATTCTCGTCGGCGACAACGCCCTCACCCGAGACCTCATCAAGACCGGCAAGTTGAAGATTCCGGCCCTCGAGGCCGGGTGGGGCTTTGTCGGCGTAGTGCCCAAAGCTTTCGGCAAATCCAACGCGCTGGTCATAACAGGAGCCGACGGGGCCGGGCTGGAGTCGGGCCTGGGCTACGTGGCGCGGACCTTTCCCTATTTCCGGGAATACGGCGAAGGCGGTCCTTCGCTGAAACAGGCGGCCGCCCAATTCGAAACTTTCCTTCGGGGCGAGAGGGGAGCGGCGGAAGCATATTTCATAAACGGCCTGGAGCGGGCCGCGGCCGGCCTGGCCGACGTCGAAGTGACGCGAGTCGAGGCCAGGGCCGTGCTGCCTTTGCCGAACCCGGCCTTCAAAAGGGAACTCGAAGACCGGCTCAAGCAAAGATTCCCGGCCGCGGCGGTCGAAACCGAGGTCCGGGACATGAGGTCCGGAAAGCTCGTCTTTGAAAAGGAAAGGGAATTCCCCTGGGAAGCCGACGAGACCCTGGCGCTATTGGAAGAGAAGCTGCCTCAGTTAGGGCCGCCGGCTTCCGTCGGCAAAATAAGGGTCAGTCTCGGGCTGAGCGAACCGCCCGAGGCCAGACGAAAGTTAAAGGCGGAAGTTGAGAGCCGCCTGGGGCGGGCCGGATACCGGGAAGCCGAGGTCGAGGTCGTGTCGGCCTACAAGCAGGGATTTTTCTGGCTGACGGAAAAGGTCCTGCCGCTGCTCAAAGGCCTGCCCGTCGGCAGCGTATCGATACGGTTCGCCGGGTCCGGCGCGGATCTCGGCCGCATGCGGCGTTCTTCCCCCGACCCGTCACGCTGGCTGGCTGAACTCTATCCTGTCGATGAGATCCTGTCGCGCGAGCTGGGCCTGCCGGTGGAGCGGGTCGAGTTCGAGAGCAAGGAGCCGGGCGGCCAGACCTATGAAGTCCTCGCCCTGGACGGCAAGGGCCGCACACTCTTGGAGGCGTCTTTCACTCCCAGGACCAAAAAGGCGCCGCTCGCGGCCGCCCTGCCCGAATGGGGCGAGGTCGAGGCCGCGACCGGCTGGCTGCGCATCGAGGCCGGCGACCGGCCGCCGATAGAGGCGCTGATCGCCACCGACCTGGAGAAGGTCTGGCTCTTTTATCAGGCGGAGGCGCTGAACGAGGTCCTGACCCATATCATGAAAAAAACGGGCGACGAGCCGACCTTTTCCAAACAGCCCTATTTCAAGCGCCTCAAAGTCGAGCTCTGGGCGAGCGAGCCGGACTACAAACTTGGTCTCGACGAGGAGATCATCAGCTCCCTGGAGTCCATCCACGACGAGATCTATTTCGACACGCTGGACCTGCTCAGGGGGATAACCCGCTTCGACCCTGAGGACAGGGAACTGCCCGAGGACACTTCCAGGTTGTCCGCGCCGGGCAACGTCCTGCCGGTGGTCCATCCCTTGCCCGAGGGCGGACGGCCCCGGGTACGGGTCACTCTGGAGGACTGGCCGGCCGCGACGCCCGAGCTTTGGCTCAAGTGGAAGACCGGGTCCGGACGCGAGTCGTCCCGGAAGCTCGTTTTCCCGACTCTCAAGCCGAAGTCGCTCTCTGCCCCGTCGCTTATTTACAACGGACCGGCCCGAAGGGTGGAAGAGCTGTCGCTCGAAGCGGACTGGGAGAAAGAGACGGATTACCTGGCCGCGGTCGAGATCCTGGATTCTTTCCGGCAGGCTTCTGCCCGCGGCGTCCTGCCGGGGCTGTTCACGGCGCCCGACCTCAAGCAGGTCAGGATACAACTGAGGCATCAGGCCCGCGAGGTCGAGTTCTCGCTCCCCGCGAACCCGCCGCCCCCGCCGGCGGTCCGCGCCGCCGGACGAGCGCCGGCAGGCGGCACTGAACCAATCGTCCCGACCAGGGAGATCATTTCGCCCGCCGCCTGTCTGGAGCTCACCGAGAAGCTGGCCGGCCTGCCGAACATAAGGCGTTACATCGCCGGCCGCTCTTACGAAGGCCGCGACATCCCCGTGCTCGAGCTCTATCTGCCGGCCGGACCGTATGTCAGCATCCCGCGCCTGTCCGTGCTCAAGCCCACCCTCCAGCTCACCGCCCGCCAACACGCCAACGAGGTTTCCTCGACCAATTACTCCCTCCTCCTGGCCGAGCTCCTGGCGCGCGACCCGGCCTACCGGGAAGCCCTGAAAAAGGTCAACGTCGCCATCCAGCCGATGGAGAACCCAGACGGCGCCCAACTGGCCTTCGAGCTTCACGCCTCGGAGCCGTTCCACTGCCTGCACGCCGGCCGCTACAGCCCGCTCGGGGTCGATATCGGGACCGGGACGGGGGCGGCCAACCCGCTCATACCGGAAGCCGCGGTCAGGGCCGGCCTTTACGACAGGTGGCGACCCGATATCTTCCTCAACCTCCACGGTTACCCTTCGCACGAATGGGTCCAGCAGTTCTCCGGCTACACGCCGTACCTCTTCCGGGATTACTGGATCCCCAAAGGCTGGTTCACCTACACGCGGGCCCTTAGCCTGCCCGTTTACGACGCGCACCGGGCGGCCGCGGACGAGCTCGTCGGTTTCATGATCAGGGAATTCCAGGCCGATGAAAGGCTCAGGGAATCGAACCGCGCCTTCTACGCCCGCTACCTGCGCTGGGCGAGCCGCTGGTCCCCACAGGTCAGCCCGCTCGAGCTCCATGACGGGCTGAACGTCTTCCTCAAGCGCCGCGGCCCGGCGGAGAACCTGATGACGCCTAGGGCGCAGACGACCTTCCTCGAGCAGACGCCCGAACTCATGGATGAGACGGCTGTCGGCGACTGGCTGGATTTCCTCTGCCGTCAGGGCCTGGCCTTCCTCAGGGCGCATCTCAAGTACCTCACCCAGGCGAGGTTCGAGCGGGCCAGGGTGGAAGAAGAGGTCCGCGACCGGGTGGTCATCACCCTGATGCGTGCCCGGCCGGCGGCCTCCGGCAAAGACGGATAAACACGACTGAAGCAATCGGGCGGCCGCTATCGGGCGCCGTTCCGGGCGGACTTTCTGGCCGTCTTGTCCTGGTACATCAACCTGTCCGCGGTTTCGATCATCTCTTCCAAGGTGGCCGGGCTCTCCGGGTTGCAGATGACGATGCCGACGCTCAGCGACAGTCGGAACTTGCGATCCCCGGTTTCGTTCCAGGCCGAGACTTTTTTTTGGAAGCGCCGGGACAGCGCCTCGGGCCGGCTGTCGGGCACTTCCAGCGCCAGCACGGCGAACTCGTCGCCGCCGATGCGGGCGATTATGTCGGATTCCCTGAAGCTCTCCCGGAGGAGTTTGGCCGCGTCGCACAGGGCCTGGTCGCCCTGCAGATGGCCGAAACCGTCGTTCACCGCTTTCAAATCGTCCAAGTCGGCGTAAAAGAGCAGCATTTCTTTCTTGTTCCGGCGGGCTATCTTTATCTGCTGCTCCGCCAGGGTCAGAAAGCCGCGGCGGTTGTACAGGCCGGTCAGTTCATCGACGAGCGAAAGCTCCCGCAGCCGCGCTTCAGTCCGTGACCTGTAGACGGCCAGGGCGTAAAGCTCGGCCAGCCTGTCCAGGGCATCGACATCGTCTTCGGCGTAGATCTTTGACGGATTGGCCACCATGATCAGGCCGACCAGGCTGTCCTCCATGACGACGGGAGCGACGATCAGCTGACTGACGCGGAAATGCCAGTCGGGCAGCGCTTTGAAGACCTTCTGTGTCTCCGGGGGCTGCAGGAGGAGCGGCTTCCTTGTCTTGCTGAGGTTCTGGAAAAAATCCGAGTGTTCGTGAAAATCTGACCGGCGCTCGGGGTGGCCGGCCAGGAGATCCTCGACGTCGGGGGTGCAGGCCGCGGGCACGAGCTTGCCGGTCTTGGCCGCGATGTAGCCGACCAGCCCCGTTTCGCTGGATGATATCCTGCAGCAGTGCTGCAGCACGACCCGCGACATCTCGTCTATCGATATCGGGTTGAGCAGGCGCCTGGAAACGTCGGCCTGGTAGTACTGGACCTGCACGTTGCGGGAGTACTGAGCCTCCACCTGCTTCTTCCTGGTGAAGTCCTCGATGATGCCCTCGTAGTAGAGGACCCGGCCCGAGGCGTCCTTGACGGCCTTGGCGTTGTCCCTGACCCAGATGAGACTGCCGTCCCGGCATTTGAGCTGGGTCATAAAATCAGTTATGACCCCGTCGGCCTCCAGCAGTGACACCGAGGTTTCACGGTCCGCAGGGTTGAAATACAGGTCCGTGGTCCTGACCTTCTTAAGGGACTCGACGTCCGGGTAACCCAACATCCGGGCGAGGGAAAGATTGACGTCTATGATCTCGCCCGCCGGCGTCGTTCTGTACAGGCCGATCGGCACGTCCCGGAACAGCATGCTGAGCCGCCTTTCGCTCGCGTCCCGCGCCTCCTCGGCCAGCCTGGCCTTCTCCTTCTCCTCCCGCAGGCCGTTGAAGATGCTTTCCACCCAGAGGGCGTGGGAGGCGGTCTTGGCCAGCACCAGGGCGTCCTGAACGATTTCGTCCCTCTCTTCGGGACTGACTCCGGAGATCTCGATGACGCCTTTAAGCTCCCGGCTCGTGCCCAGCCTGAGCAACAGACTGCCGGCCTCCTTGTTCCAGACATACTCCGTGTCCTGGGAGACGGCCTGGTTGAGATAGTCCCGGCCTTGCCTCTTCAACCCCTGGAGGACCTGTTCGGGATAGAAAGCCACCTGGCGCGGCGAGAAGACATCCTTGAACGTCTCGACGGTTTTCATGATGACCTCTTCCTCGCCCTGGCAGAGAGTCAAAGAATCCAGGAAGAGGCCCACCCGGGCAAGGGTAACGCGGTTGCCTCCGGCGGCCTCTTCGTCCTGTGGCTGACGGCCGGAAGGACGCTCCGGCTTCATCTCCCGTAGCGCCCGGTAAAGATTCAGGCTGAAAAGGGACAACCCGACAGGGAAGACCTGGTAGGGCAGTTGGACGAACTTGGCCAAGGCCCGGACCTTTTCCACGGCCTCGGGCCAGACCCCTGTGTCCAGGAGTACTATCCTGCCGCCGAGTTCGCGGAAAAAGGCCCTGGCCTTCTTCCGGTCCCCAGCAAAGCGGCGTTCGATGAAGGATTCCCACTCGTTGACCCAGCCGGGCAGGACCGGCAGCTCCCGATTGTACTGAAGCCGGTCCAGGACCAGCTCGTCGGCCAGCCACTCCAGGCACTGGCCCTTCCTGACGATTCCGACGCCGCCGTCATCCTGGTATGCTTTTTCTTCCCGGAAAAGACAGTGGCCGCCGATGACAAGGGGCCTTAAACCTTCCAGGCCCAGCCTGCCGATCAGTTCGCCGAGGCCGGGCCACTCGGCCTCCCCGAGGTCGCAATCGACGTGGATGATCCTGGTCTCAAGGCCCTGGAAATCCGGCCGGGCCAGGGCTGCGGCCACCTCCTTTTCAAAATGGCCGCAGGCTATCAGGCACGCCGCCGGGCCGCCTTCCCGTTTCAATTCCCCCGTCCTGTCCATGGTGCCCTCTCCGATTTAGACTGGAACCTAAGGTCCGGCTGAGGCCGGCCGAGCCCTGAAACCTCCCCTGACTCTGCGCCCCGGAATCGACGCATTTCCCTTAGCGCCCAGGCCGGGATTATATCACAGGCCGGCAGGCTTTCGGCAAGACCGTCAAGCCCGCCGCCCGTGCGCAACCTGAATTGAGGTTGGCCCGGGCTGAACTTTGGTATAGAATGCCCGTATAATAAGAAAGACGCTTGGAACAGGAGGCAACCATGAAAAAGTTCGCTACGGTGACGCTCTCGGCCCTACTGGCCCTGACGTTGCTTTGCCAACTAGCTTACGCGCAGTCGGCGCAGGACGTCTTGGAAAAGATGATCGGCGCCATGGGCGGCCGCAAGGCCCTGGAAAAGATCAAGGACACCACGGCCACGGGTACCGTCGAGCTGGCCCAGTTCGGCATGAACGGCAGCCTGACCCAGTACTTCAAGGAACCCAACAAGCTGCGCATGGAGATCGAGGTCATGGGCACCGTCATAACCCAGGTCTTCGACGGACAGAAGGCCTGGTTCACCAACCCCCAGACGGGCGGCGTGGAGGAAATGCCGGAGTCCCTGACCAGGGACTTCGCCCGCCAGGCCATGGGCAACGACAGCCTGCTCAACCCGAAAAAATGCAACATAACCTACACCCTGAAGCCGCGGGAAACCGTCGAGGGGAAAGAGTACGTGGTCCTGGAGCAGAGGCTCGCTGACGGCCACATCATCACCTTCTACCTGGACCCCGAGACCTGGCTCATCTACAAGCAGCGCACCAAGGCCGTCAACCAGGCCGGGGCCGAAGTCGAGGCCGAAACGTATCTTTCGGATTACAGGAAGGTGGGCGACACCATGGCGGCCCATTCCATACGGGTCCTGCAGGACGGGGCCGAGTATGTCTTGATAACCATCTCTAACATCACCTACAACACCGGCCTCGAGGATTCGTTCTTCACGCTGGTCAAGTAGCAGGCGGCCGAGACAAAAGCTCAGGCATGTCCCCCCGGCCGGGCCTTGCCTCCCGAACCGGGCCCGGCGGCCGGCGGCTCAACCTTTGGCCAGGACTTCCGACCTCTGCAGCAGGGTGGCGTAGATCTCGCCCTCCACGGCAACCTCGCCGTCGACCAGAGCCTTGCCGCTCATGTGGCAGACGGGGCCCTTCATGCGCACCCACTGGACCTCGATCCGGAGCTGGTCGCCCGGCGTGACCATCCTTTTGAAACGGCAATCCTCTATCTTGCTCAGGACCGCGAACTTGCTGCCAGCGTCCTCGATGGAATTGAAGAGCAGCACGCCTCCGGCCTGCGCGATGGCTTCCACGATCAGGACGCCGGGCATGATCTTCTTTTCCGGGAAATGGCCCTGGAAAAAGGCCTCGTTGCAGGTGACGTTCTTGACCGCGGTGATGGACTTGGCCGGCTCGAGCTCGAGGACCCGGTCGACCAGCAGGAAGGGATAGCGATGCGGCAGGAACTCCATTATCTTTTCGACAGGGATCATCTTGCGGCCTCCTTCGAGCGGTAGTCGGGCTTGATGATACTAAAAAGTCGTGCCGACCGCAAACCTGAAGGCGAAGTTCGACTCGCTCTCAAGGATCTTGCGGTTGTTGTAGGAGAAGATCAGGCGGAAGGGCACCCGCAGGGCGGGCACGAAGATGCGGGCTTCGAAGCCGGCCGACGAGTACATGTTCCTGAGGCTGAACTTCTGGCCCGTGGCCAGGGCGTTGCCGACGTCATAGAAGAAAATGCCGTAGAGAGGCCCGCCGACCGGTATGATGTATTCGGCGTTCATATACAGTGCCTTGTCCCCGCCCAGGATGGAGCCCGAGGAGCTGCGCGGCCCGATGGTGTAGACATCATAGCCCCGGAGGGAGCGCTCCCCGCCCAGGTAGAACTTCTCCCAGTAGGGCACTTTCGAGTTGTTTATGGACTTGATGAACTGGTAGGCGATGTGGAAGCCGAGGACGTGGTTCCGGACGAACGGCTGGTATCGGCTGAACTCGAACTCCGGCTTGACCAGGTCGATGTCGCCGCCCAGGAACGTGCCCGAGTACTTGACCATGGCCGAGACCATGGTGCCGCGGCTCGGCGTCAGAGGGCTGTCGACGGTCGAATAATAGATCATCGGTGTCAGCGAGCTCTGGTAATACTTGCCCGAGCCGTAGAACATGTAGCCGTAGTAGGGATCGTAGTTGGGCGAGTTCGGGTCCAAGGGGCTTCCTTCCGGCAGCCAGGCCTCGACCTTCTGCAGGGTGTAGGTCAGGTTCGAGCGCCAGTAGCCCAAGACGCGCGCCCCGAGCAAGAGGTTGCCGCCGACCATCCTCTGGTTGTAAAGACCGGGGTAGGAATAGCGCCGGTTGAAGAGCGTGAAGCCGGCCGTGATGGGCTTGTCGAAAACGTAGGGCTCGGTGAAGCTGAACATGTAGTTCTTGACGAGCTTCCCCTGCTGCAGCATCAGCTCGAGGCTCTCCCCAGCTCCCAGGAAATTGACCGTGGAATAGCTGAAGGCCACGAACGTCCCTTCGTAGCCGCTGTAGCCGGCCGTGAACTGGATGTTGTTGCGCTGCAGCTCCTTGACGTTGACCTTGACGTTGATCTTGGTCGGGTCCTCGGGGTCGGGCAGGATGTCCGGGTCCTTCTCGATATCGACCAGGCCGAGCTGCTTGACCCTCAGGATGCTGTTCTTGAAGGCGGCCAGACTGAACCTGTCCCCTTCCCTGAGGAGCATCTCGCGCCTGATGACCTTGTCCTTGGTGAAGGTGTTGCCCCGGAACTCCAGGCGGTGCAGGTAGGCGACCTCGCCCTCGCTGACGTGGAAAACGACGTTGACGACCTTTTTCCTGGGGTCCAGGTTCTCGACCGGCATGACCTGGATATAGAGATAACCGAAGTTCCGGTAGAGCTCGGCGATGTCCTCGATGCTCTTTTCCCTGTACTTGGTGCTGTAGACCTCGCCCGGTTGGAGCCTGATCATGGTCATGAGGCCCTTGGCGGTGAAGGCTTTGTTGCCCTCGATCTTGACCTCGCCGGTGCGGTAGATGTGGCCGGTCTTGACCGGGACGACGAGGCGCACCATCTTCTGCTTCTTGAAAAGGACGGTCCGCTTCTCCACCTGTTCCATCCGTGGCTCTTCGACGACGGCCTCCATGTAGCCGTTCTCCTGGAGCTTTTTCTTGATGCGCTCCAGGTCCTCGCCGAGCTTGTTCTGCTTGTAGACGTCCTTGCCGGCTATCCAGTTGAACAGGGAATGCGGCCGATTGTCCTTCATCGACCAGCGCAGGTAGTTGGGCGGCAGCCGGGTGTCGCCCACGAAGACGACGTCGGCCACCCTGAGCTTCGGGCCTTCGTCGACCCTGACCAGCAGCTCGACCTCGTTCCGACCGGCCTTTTTGACTTCCGTCTCTATGCTCGCCGCGAGCAGCCCTTTCTCGGCCAGCAGGTCCTGGATGGTCTGCTTGACCCGCTGGACCCGGCTGGGGGTGTAGTAGGAATAGGCCAGTATGTTCTCGTCCTTTTCCTTGAGCTTGTTGACGATGTCGTTCTGCTTGACCCTCTTGCCAGTTTTGTAGGTGACCGTCTTGATGACGGGGTTCTCCTCGACCGTGATCCTTATCACCCTGCCCTGGGTGCCTGGCAGGTCCTCGATCTTGATGTTGGAGAAGAAACCGGTGGACCAGAGCACCCGGAAATCCCTCTGGAGCTGCTCGTCGCTGAAGCGGTCGCCCTCCCTGACCGAGAGGTAGTAGAGGACGGTCTCCCTCGAGACCCGGTCGTTGCCGAGGATCTCGATCCTCTCGGCGACCTCCTGGCCGGCCAGGGAGAGAACGAGCGCCAGGCCGAGCAGGGGGAGGGCGAAAAACTTCTTCATAATTCCATTCCTTATACCATATCGGGCGGCTTTTTACAAAAGCCCGGGTCGGACCCGCTCCGGCCGCCCGGCGCCGTGCTGATTCCCTGGACCGGCTCCATAACCTGATTAACGCTCGGGGGGGTCGACGCGTTTCAGGCTGCCCGCCTCCATCAGGAAGGCCTTGCGGCAGTAGCGCGCCACCCTCTCGTTGTGCGTGACTATCACCGACGACAGGCCTCTTCTCTCATGGAGCTCCAGGATCAGACGGAAGATGGTCTCGCCCGTCCTCCAGTCAAGGTTCCCGGTCGGCTCGTCGGCCAAAAGGAGCAGCGGGTCGTTGACCAGGGCCCTGGCCACGGCCGCCCTCTGCTGCTCGCCGCCGGAGAGCTGTCCCGGGCGGAAATCCCCCCGGTCGGCCATGCCCACTTCCTCGAGGAGCAGCGCGGCCCTATCCAGGGCCTTCTTCCTGGGCAGGCCCTGGATCAGAAGTGGCATGGCTACGTTCTCCAGAGCCGTGAACTCCGGCAGCAGATGGAAGAGCTGGAAGACGAAGCCTATCTTTCTGTTACGGACGGCGGCCGTCGTGTTCTCGTCGCCGTCGAAGATGTCCCGGCCTTCGAGCAGGACGCGGCCTTCGGTCGGCCTGTCCAGGCCGCCCAGCAGGTTGAGGAGCGTCGTTTTGCCGACGCCCGAAACGCCCATGACGGCCGCGATATCGCCCTTCTCCAGCTCGAAATCGAGGCCCTCGAAGACGCGCAGCAGGCCCTTGGGGGTGGGATAGCACTTGCCCAGCCCTTCGGCTTTGAGGATCGTCTCACTCATATTTCAGCGCCACCACAGGGTCGACTTTGGCCGCCCGCCTCGAGGGGAAGAGGGTCGAGACGAAGCTGATGGCGAGCGTCAACAGGACGATGAGGGCCAGGTCCGGCAGGTTCAGGCGGAACGGCACGTGCGAGATCTGGTAGATGTCCACGGGTATCTTGATGAGCTCGAACCTGTTGGCCAGCCAGCACCAGGCCAGCCCCAGCCCGACGCCGGCGGCGGTGCCCAAGACGCCGATCAGGGCCCCTTGGAAGAAGAATATCCTCCTAATGCTCCCGGGGGTCGCGCCCAGGGCCATCAGGATGCCTATGTCGCGAGTCTTCTCCATGACCATCAGGATGAGCGTGGCGATGATGTTGAGGGCCGCCACGATGACGATCAAGGTGATGGTCAGGAACATGATGTTCTTCTCGAGCTTCAGAGCCGAGAACAGCGACCGGTTGAGGTCCATCCAGGTGGTCACGTAGACGGCCGGCGGCATTACCTTACGTATCTTTTCGGCTACCGAGCCGGCGCTGAAGATATCCTCGAGCCGCACCTGAAGGTAACTCACCTTGCCTTCGAGCCCGAACATCTTCTGGGCCGTCGCGAGGGGGATGACGGCCGTCGAGGAGTCGAACTCGTAAAGGCCGGTGCTGAAGATGCCGCTGACCAGGAACCTCTTCCTCTTGGGCAGCAGGCCGAGGGGCGAAAGAGTCGAGGCGGCCGTCACGACGTCGACATGGTCGCCGACATTGGCGCCGATGCGGTGGGCCATCTCCCGGCCCAGCAGGAGGCCTTCCCTGGCGTCGCCGGCGCCGGGCAGGTTCCCGGCCTCGAGCTTCCGCAGCCATGGCGCGACCTGTTTTTCGACCTCCAGGTCCAAGCCCTTGAGCAGGGCGCCGGAGCTCTCGGAAAAGCCGGTGATGAGGACGGTGCTGTAGACGACGGGCGTGACCGAGACGACCCCCTTTATGCCGGCTATGGCTCGGCCGAGCTCGACGTAATCCTTGAGGCCGTCGCCCGACAGGTCGGAAGCCATGATATGCGAAGTCGCCCCCAGGATCTTGTGCTGGACGTCCTCCTGGAAGCCCGTGATCAGGGCGATGGCGATGACCAGGGCGGCCACGCCGATGCTGATTCCCAGGATCGAGACCGAGGTGATGACCGAGATGAAGGCCTGCTTGCGCCTGGCCGTCAGATATCTTTTCGCGACGAACAGCTCGAAGCTCATTTGGGTTTCAACAGCGGGAAAAGGATGACCTCGCGGATGGACCTGCAGTTGGCCAGAACCATGGTCAGCCTGTCTATGCCTATGCCTTCGCCGCCCGTCGGCGGCAGCCCGTATTCCAGGGCCTCGATGTAATCGAGGTCGATCGAATGATAGTCCTCGTCGCCGAGCTCGCGGCCGGCGGCCTGCTCCTCGAAGCGGGCCTTCTGCTCGGCCGGGTCGGTCAGCTCGGAGAAGGCGTTGGCCACTTCCATGCCGGCGATGAAAAGTTCGAAACGCTCGGCCTCCTCGGGATTTTCCCGCGAGGCCTTGGCCAGCGGTGAGATCTCTTTGGGCGGGTCCATGATGAAGGTCGGCTGGACGAGCTTGTCCTTGACGAACCTGTCGAAGATTATGTCCAGGGCTTTGCCGAAGCTCGAGGGCGGGCGGCCCGGCGCCAGCGCGGCCGCGAACTCCATGATGCCCTTCCTGTCGTCGAAGCGGCTGGGAGCCAGGCCGCTGAAATAGACCAGGGCCTCCATGAACTTCAACCTCTTGTAAGGACGGCGGAAAGAGAGGGTCTCGTCGCCGTACGGGACCTCCTCGCCGCCGTGAAGCTCCCGGGCCAGTCCGGTCAGGAGCTCCTCGGTGAGCTCCATCATGTCGTGGTAGTCCTTGTAGGCCTCGTAGAACTCGAGCATGGTGAACTCCGGGTTGTGCTGGGAGTCCACGCCCTCGTTCCGGAAGCTCCTGTTTATCTCGTAAACCTTCTCGAACCCGCCGACGATCAGCCTCTTGAGATAGAGCTCCGGGGCTATGCGCAGGAAAAGGTCCATGCCCAGGGCGTTGTGGTAGGTCTTGAACGGCCGGGCCAGGGCCCCTCCGGGGACGGGATGCATCATCGGCGTTTCGACCTCGACGTACCCCCGGGCGTCGAAGAAGCGCCTGATGTGGGCGATGATGGAACTGCGCAGGCGGAAGACGCGGCCGACGTCCTGGTTCATGATGAGGTCCAGGTAGCGTTTCCGGTAGCGGATCTCGACGTCCTGCAGGCCATGCCATTTCTCCGGCAAAGGCTTGAGGCACTTGGCCAGGAACTCGTAGGACTCGCAGAGGACGGTCAGCTCGCCGGTGCGGGTCTTGAACAGCTTCCCGCGGACGAGCAGGAAGTCGCCGATGTCGACGAGCTTGAAGACCTCGTAGGCCTTCTCGCCCGCGACGTCGGAGCGCAGGTAGGCCTGCAGACGCGACCTGCCGTCGGCGAGGTGGAAGAAGGTCGCCCGGCCCATCTTCCTGATGGAGACGACGCGGCCGGCGACGCTCACCCGCGGGCCGTGCTCCTCGAGCTCCTCTCGGCTCAGCCCGCCGTGGGCCGCCACGACCGCGAAGATCTCGTGCTCCGCCGCAGCCTTGTAGGGAAAGACGTTGACGCCGGCCTGGCGCAGCCTGGCCAGCTTTTCCCGCCGGGCGGCCTGCTGGTCGGATTCGCTTTCTTCTTCCGGCTCAACGGCGCCGGCGGCTTTCGGTTCCTCTTCGCTCATGTTCGTCTAAACCTTTTTCCGCGGGTTCGCGGAAACCTTCTTGCTAACGGCGTCCAGGACGCCGTTCACGAAATCGGCCGATTCCTCCCCGCCGTAGCGCTTGGCGATCTCCACGGCCTCGTTGATGACGATGGCCGGCGTGAGGGTCGGCTCGTGGAGCAGTTCGGCCGCCGCGATCCGCAGGATGTTCCTGTCTATGGCGCCCATCCGGTCCAGGCGCCAGTTCCTGGAAACGGACTGTATCATATCATCGATTTCCTTCTTGTGCTCGGATATCGTCCGCACCAGCCAGTCGGCGTACTCGCGGCTTTCCGGGAGCGCCCTGCGATGGCCCCAGAAATCCCGCAGCACGGAGGTCGGGTCGTCCGTCGCGTTGAACTCGAGCTCGAAAAGCACCTGGAGGGCGCACTCCCGGGCCCGCCTGCGTCTGCCCACAATGGACCTCTCTGCTTTTCCGCCGGGCCTGCCTATCCCTACTTGAGCCCGGATTCCTTGACCAGGTTGAGCATCTCGACCAGGGCCAGGGCCGCTTCGTAGCCTTTGTTCCCGGCTTTGGTGCCCGACCGTTCGATGCCCTGCTCGATGGTGTCCACGGTCAGGATGCCGAAGGAGACCGGGACGCCTTCCTCCATGGCCACCTGGGCCAGGCCTTTGGCGACCTCGGCGCTCAGGAAATCGAAGTGGGGCGTGTCGCCGCGCACCAGGGCCCCGATGCAGAGGATGCCGTCGGCGGCCCGGGCGGCGGCCACCTTCTTGGCCATCAGCGGCACCTCGAACGAACCGGGGACCTTGTAGACGGTCAGGTCGGCTTCCTCGGCCCCGGTCTTTTCCAGGGCCTCGCGGGCTCCCTCAAGCAGCCGGTCGGACAGGAAGCTGTTGAACTTGCTGACGACGATGGCTATCTTGAAGCCCTTGGCCTTTAGCTTGCCCTGAAGAGTTTTCATTCTCGTCCCTCCGCTCTATGTCGTGTATCTTTCCCTGCGGTCACTATTAAGGCCGCTCCGGCCGGCCTATTCTATCAAATGTCGGCCGCAATTGGAACAGCAGGGCGGCCCGGCGTCTTGAGGGGCGGGGCAAAGTGTGCTAATTATTGGGCAGGCGAAAGAACCCGGCCCCAGAGGTGAGGACATGACCAAGACCAAGAACGGCTTTGCCGAGCTCCCCGCGGAGAAGCTGCGCTGGACCTGCCCCCCTGAGATGATACCCTTCGCGTCGAGCGACGAGGTCCAGCCCTGCGACGTCATCATCGGGCAGGAAAGGGCCCTGCGGGCCATAGAGACCGGCCTCGAGATCAAGAGCCGCGGCTACAACATCTTCATCAGCGGCATGATCGGGACCGGCCGGACGACGACCATCAAGCAGCTGCTCGAGAAGCTCGACAAGAGCGGCCGGCCTCCCGACGACATACTCTACGTCAACAACTTCAAGTACCCGGACGAGCCCATCCTGATCACGCTGCCGGCCGGCAAGGGCAAGATCTTCGGCGAGTCCATGGACAAGCTGATCGCCATGCTCAGGACGAGCATACCCGGGCTGCTGCGGAGTTCCTACTACTCCGACCGGCGCCAGGAGATCATCGAGTCCCAGCAGAAAAAGCAGCGCGAGACCCTGGAGGGCTTCGAGTCCAAGGCGGCCGAAGAGGGATTCTCGGTCGTCCAGGTCCAGATGGGCCCCTTCACCAGGCCCGACCTCGTGCCGGTCATCGAAGGCCAGCCGGTGCCGTTCAACAAGCTCGAGGCCCTGGTCAAGGAGAAGAAGATGCCGCGCGAGGCGCTGGCGGAACTGAAGACGAAATACGACCGGCTCTCGGCCGAGCTCGAGAACGTCTTCAAGCGGCTCCGGGAACTCGACGAGGAGACCAAGGAGCTGCTCGACGGCTGGGACAGGGATTCGATCTCGCCGCTCATCAAGAACGCGGTCGAGCGCATCAAGGCCAGGTTCCCCTACCCCCGCATCGAGCTCTACCTGGCCGAGGTCGAGGCCAGCCTGATGAAGAAGATCGACCTGTTCAAGAACCAGAAAAAGGAGGAAAAGCCGGCCCGCGAAGAGGACCTGTTCGTGGACTACAAGGTCAACATCCTGGTCGACAACTCCGACCAGAAAGGGGCGCCGGTCATTCTGGAGACCAACCCCACCTACGCCAACCTGTTCGGCTCCATCGAGTACAGCTTCGCCCCGGGCGCGGCCGGCGTGACGGATTTCACCAGGATCAGGGCCGGCTCCTTCATCAAGGCCAACGGCGGCTACCTGGTCCTCAACGCCCTCGACGCCCTGGTCGAGCCGGGCGTCTGGACGACCCTTAAAAGGACCCTGCGCAACCAGGAGTTCGAGATCCAGAACTATCTCCAGCTCTACGTCTTCTCCGGCTCGAGGCTGAAGCCGGAGCCGGTCAAGTGCGACGTCAAGGTGGTGATGATCGGCGACGAATACGTCTACAACATCCTCTACGCCATGGACGACGACTTCAAGAAGATCTTCAAGATCAAGGCCGAGTTCGACTCGGAAATGGAGCAGAGCGGCCGGGCCCTGGGCGACTACGTCCGTTTCGTCAAGAAGATAGCCGACGAGGACAAGCTGCTGCCGATGAACCGCAACGGCCTGGCGGCGCTGTTCGAGTACGCGGTCAGGGTCGCGGGGAGGCAGAACAAGATCTCCACCAGGTTCAACATCATCGCCGACGTCATCAGGGAGTCGAGCTACCTCGCCAAAAAGAACGGCCGGCTCGAGATCGGCAGGGAGGACGTGGAAGCGGCCGTCCGGGAGCGCTTCGAGCGGGTCAGCCTGGTCGAGGACAAGATCCAGGAGCTCATCGAGGAAGGCACCATCCTGATCGACACGGAGGGAGCGGTGACCGGCCAGGTCAACGGCCTCTCCGTCTATGACATGGGCCAGTTCATGTTCGGCAAGCCGACCCGCATAACGGCCCGCACGGCCATGGGCCGGGCGGGCGTCATAAACATCGAGCGGGAGGCCGACCTGAGCGGGCCGACGCACAACAAGGGCGTGCTCATACTCTCCGGATATCTCCGGGAGAAGTACGCCAAGGACAAGCCCTTCGCTCTCTCGGCCTCGCTCGCCTTCGAGCAGTCCTACGGCGGCGTCGACGGCGACAGCGCCACTGTGGCCGAGGCCTGCGCCATCATCTCGAGCCTGTCCGGGCTGCCCCTCCGCCAGGACGTAGCCGTGACCGGCTCGCTGAACCAGAAGGGGGAGGTCCAGCCGATAGGCGGCGTCAACGAGAAGATCGAGGGCTTTTTCGACGTCTGCCGGGCCAAAGGCCTGACGGGCCGCCAGGGCGTGATCATCCCCCATCAGAACGTCAGGAACCTCATGCTCCGGCCGGACGTGGTCGCGGCCGTGGCCGAAGGCCGATTCCACGTCTACCCCATCCGCACGATCGACGACGCGGTCGAGATCCTGACCGGCGTCGAGGCCGGCGCCCGTCGGGAGGACGGAAGCTACGAGGAAGGCACCGTGAACTTTCTGGTCGACAGGGAGCTCAAGCGCTTGGCGACGGGCTGGAAGAGCTTCGCCGAAGGCCAGGAGAAGGAAAAAGAGAGCTGAGCCGCCGGCGGGCGGCGGCCGTCAATCGCCCGCGGCGAGCTTTTTCAGTCGGGCCGTCTCCCAAGGCTTGAGAAAGCGCCAGCCGCCCGGCTTGAGACCGGCCAGGGTCAAACCGGCGAACTCGGTCCGGACCAGGCTTTGGACGGGAAAGCCCAGGGCCTCGAACATCTTCCTGACCTCCCGCTTGCGGCCTTCGTGCAGCTCGACCAGGAGCCGGGCCGAAGCCCGGCCAGCGCGGGCGACGGCTATCCGGGCCGGCGCTGTCCTCCGGCCCTCCAGGAAAACGCCCTTCCGCAGAAGTTCCAGTTCTTTTTCCCCGGGCACGCCCTTGACCCGGACATCGTAGACTTTACGTACGCCGTAGCGCGGGTGGCTGAGCTTCAGGGCCAGCTCGCCGTCGTTCGTCAGGAGAAGCGCTCCCCGGGTCGCGGCGTCCAGGCGGCCGACGGGAAAGAGCCGGACGCCCGGCAGGCGGACCAGGTCCATCACGGTCTTTCTGCCCAGCGGGTCCTTCGCGGTGACCACATATCCCTCGGGCTTGTTCAAGAGTACATACACCGGATGCGGGGCCGCCGGCTTCACGGGCCTGCCGTCCACGACGACCCTGTCCTTCTCGTCGTCAACCTTGGCGCCGAGCTCCTGGACGACCCGGCCGTTGACGGCCACCCGGCCTTCCTCGATCAGCCTGTCGGCTTCCCGCCGGGAGCAGACACCGGCCCGGGCGATGAGTTTGTTGAGGCGCACGAGCATGGTTCCCCTCCGCGGGTTCAGCGCGGTTTGGCGATGATCTCCATCACCCGCAAGTCGAAAAAGGATTGGGAGTTGACCGGCTTCAGGACCAGAGCGGTGTCGGCGCCGGTTTCGGTCCCGCCCACTGCTACGCACGGCTCGCCGACCGGCACGAGACCGGCGTCGGCGGCCATCAGGCTGACCTCGATGGCCACCTTGGTCCCCTGCCCGAAAGTGCGGAGCGAGTAGGCTATGATCTCCTCGAGCTCGTAGGTGCCGAGCTTCTTGCGGACGGCGCGCCCCACTCCACCGAAAGCGTGCTGGCAGGTCAGGACCCTGGCCCCGGCCTCCTCCAGGCGCCTCCTGTATTCCGGCCTGAGCTCCTGCATGTTGGGCGCCGAAAAGCCGGTCGAATGGGAAACCGCGACTATGGCGCCCGGCGGCAGGAAGTCGAGGGCCTTGAGGGCCGTTTTGCCTGAGGTCGTGGCGATGACAACGTTCTTGATGCCGAGTTCCGAGGCCCTGGCCGCGGCCCTCTCCAGGGTCTTTTCCGTGTTCCGGGGTCCGGGCTCGTCGAAAAGCAGGCACGGGACCTCCCGGGCCTGTCCGTTCCGTACTCTGTCCTGGTTTCTCATGCTCAGAATCTAGCGGGAAAGGAATTAACGCCTCCTGAGATTATCAACGGTTCGCCTTTCCCTGTCAACCGAGGGAAAACGGGAAAGAAAATGGTACCTGGTACCTGTAACAGCACCTGGACGGCACGGCGAGCATGTCTGAGCCTCTCTGGAGGCGAGTTGCGCAGCCGCCG
>CAYWJT010000016.1:0-48571 GCA_964458655.1 uncultured Eubacteriales bacterium
TGGCTCAAAACTCATCCCCAGCCAAGCGCGTCACTAATGTAGTGGACGAGACCACAAAGCTTGAACGCGGGGCGTCATATGTGGCATAATGGGTCGGTCAAAAGAACCTTGATGGAGTGCCAAACATGAGCCCTGAACTGAAAGATCTCAAACCGGAGTCTCTCTGGAAGCATTTTGAAAGGATCCTGGCCATCCCCCACTGTTCCGGCAACGAAAAGGCCCTGGGCGAGTATGTCATATCGGTCGCCTCGAGCCTCGGCTTGGAGAGCAAGCGGGACAGGGCCGGCAACGTCGTCGTCCGCAAGCCCGCCGCCGCGGGGCGCGAAAAAGCCGCCGGCGTCGTCCTTCAGGGACATCTCGACATGGTCGGCGAGAAGAACGCCGATACCGTCCACGACTTCGCCAAGGACGCCATCAAAGCTGAAGTCGCCGGCGAATGGGTCAAAGCCAAGGGCACGACGCTCGGGGCCGACAACGGCATCGGCGTCGCCGCTTCCCTGGCCGTGATGGAAGACAAGGCTCTCGTCCACGGACCGCTCGAATTCCTCTTTACGGTCGACGAGGAGACGGGCCTGACCGGCGCCAACAACCTGGCCAGGAACGTGCTTGAGGGAAGCATGCTGCTCAACCTCGACAGCGAGGACGAAGGCACCTTCACCATAGGCTGCGCCGGCGGCGCCGACACCGAGCTCGAACTGCCGATTGCCAGGAAGAAGAACGCTTCCAAAAGCCTCTGGAAGATCGGTCTGACGGGGTTCCGCGGCGGCCACTCAGGGATCGACATAAACCAGGGCCGGGGCAACGCCATCAAGCTGCTGGCGCGCATATTGGCCGAGGTCCAGAATTCCGTGCGTTTCGAGCTGGTCAGCCTGTCGGGCGGAAGCAAGCGCAACGCCATCGCCAGGGAGGCCTGGGCCGTCGTCGCCTGCCAGCCGGCCCAGGCCAAGACGCTCCAGAACAGGGCCAGGAGGTCGTTCGAGAACATCAAGGCCGAATACAAGGCGGTCGAGAAAGAGGCTGTCCTGACCTTCGAGGCTCTAAAGGACAGAAAAGAATGCCCGCTGACCCGTGAGTCGCAGGAGACCCTGGTCAAACTTCTGTTGGCCCTGCCTCACGGGGTCCTGGCCATGCATCAGGAAATAAAGGGGCTGGTCGAGACCTCGACCAACCTGGCCATCGTGGAAACGACCGAGAGGAGCGTCAAGGTCGTCTGCAACACGAGAAGTTCCGTGGGCTCGGCCCTGGAGGCCGCGCGCCTCGGCATCAGGTCCGTCGCCGAGCTGGCCGGAGCCAGAGCCGCTTTGAAGGACGGCTATCCGGGCTGGACGCCCAACCTGGAGTCGCCTCTCCTCAAGAAAATGAAGGAGCTCTACGGCCGGATGTTCGGGGTCGAGCCCGAAGTCGTGGCCGTCCACGCCGGGCTGGAATGCGGCATCATCGGCAAGAAGTATCCCGGAATGGACATGATATCGCTCGGACCGACCATCAAGAACCCTCACTCGCCGGACGAACGGGTGCACATAGGCTCGGTCGAGAAGTTCTGGAGGTTCCTCTGCTCGGTCCTGACCGAGTTGGCCTGAGCCCGAGGGACGTTCCGGACGGCGGGACTTCGGCGTAGAATGGAAAGACGGAGTTTCATCGCCTCCCTGGGCGCTCTCGGGGCCCTGCCCTTCATGAACGCCTGCGGGGAAAAAAGGAGAAGCGCCATGAAGAAAGAGATAAAAACGGATAAGGCGCCCAAAGCCATAGGGCCCTATTCCCAGGCCGTGACGGCTGCGGGACTGCTTTTCTGTTCGGGCCAGATCCCCATCGACCCGGCGAGCGGCGAGCTGGTTTCCGGCACGATCGAGGAGCAGACCCGGCGCGTTCTCATGAATCTGGGCGCCGTCCTGGAGCAGGCCGGCTGCACTTTCGACGACGTGGTCAAGGCCACGGTCTTCCTCCAGGACATGAACGATTTTTCCCGGATGAACGGCGTCTACGCCGAGTTCTTCAAGGCCCCCTTCCCGGCCCGGGCCGCCGTCCAGGTGGCCCGTCTGCCCAGGGACGTCAAGGTAGAGATCGAGGCTGTCGCTCTGCTGAGGTCATAGGCGCCGCCATGCCCATTTTCGAGTTCCGCTGCCGTCGTTGCGGAGGCCGTTTCGAACTGCTCGTCCAGGCGGGCTCCGAAGCCCTGCTGCGCTGCCCGGAGTGCGATTCCGAGGACGTCGAGAAGCTCGTTTCCGTCTTCGGGATAGGCGGCGGGGTGAGCCGACTTAAGTCCTCGGCTTCGGGCTGCCAGACCTGCTCGACCAAGACCTGCTCCACCTGCAAATGAGCCGCCGGGAAGCAAGCTTGACTGACGGCATCCCCGGAGAGAAAAAAGAGCGGAAACCCGCCCGCCTCAGGATAGGCGTGGACACGGGAGGCACTTTCACCGATATAGTCGTCTGGCGGGAAGGCCGGCTTTTCAACCGTAAGCTCCCGTCGACCCCGTCCAATCCGTCCCTGGCGATAATCGCCGGCATAAGAGATTTGCTCGGCGCCGCTGACGACGCGTTCGTCGTCCACGGCACGACAGTGGGCACCAACTCCCTGCTGGAGAAAAAGGGCGGTCCGATCGCGCTCCTGGCCACCGCTGGTTTCGAGGACGTCATCTTCATCGGCCGCCAGACGCGGCGCGAGCTTTACAGTCTGGAGCCGGAAGACCGGCACTTCCTTTTGCCGCGGGAGCTGGCCTTCGGGCTCCGGGAGAGGGTTCTCGCCGGCGGCCGGATGGGGCGCAGGCTCGAGCCCGGGGAAGTGCGCCGGCTTCTGCCCCGTCTGAGCCGCGCGGGCGTGGAAGCGGTCGCCGTCTGTTTCCTCCATTCCTACGCCAACGCCGCCAACGAGGAAGCCGCCGCCCGGGAGCTCGAAGCCGCCGGCCTGATGACCTCGGTGTCCAGCCGCATCCTGGCCGAGCACAGGGAATACGAACGCATGACCGTGACGGCCGTCAACGCCTACCTCATGCCGGTCATGAGGAGGTACCTGCGTGACCTGGCCGGCAAGGTCGGCCGGGCCGAGCTCCGCATCATGCAGTCGAACGAGGGTCACATCCCGGCCGAGACGGCCATGGCCGAGCCCATCCGCACCGCTTTGTCCGGACCGGCGGGAGGTGTCGTCGGCGCCATGAACGTGGCGACCGCCGCCGGGTTCAGGAATATCATCAGCTTCGACATGGGCGGCACTTCGACTGACGTGTCTCTGGTCGAGGGCCGGGTCAAGAGGACGAATGAGGCCAGGGTCGGCGATTTCCCCATACGCATCCCGGTCATCGACATACACTCAGTGGGCGCCGGAGGCGGCTCGATCGCCTATGCCGACAGCGGCGGCTCGCTGCGGGTGGGTCCGCGGAGCGCCGGGGCCGAGCCCGGTCCGGCCTGCTACGGCCGGGGCGACCTGCCCACCGTGACGGACGCCAACGTCCTTCTGGGTCGGATTTTCCCCGACTACTTCCTGGGCGGCCGGATGAAGATTGATCCGGCCAGGAGCCGGGCCGCGATGGACGGACTGGCCCGCCGTATCGGCAAGTCCGTCCTGGAGACCGCGCTGGGGATAATAAGCATCGCCAACGCCAACATGGAGAAGGCCATCCGGGTCATTTCGGTCGAAAGGGGCCATGACCCGCGCGAGTTCGCCCTGTTCTCATTCGGCGGCGCCGGCGGCATGCACGCCGCCGAGATGGCCGCCGACCTGGGCGTAAGAACGGTCATCGTACCGCGCAACGCCGGCGTCCTTTCGGCCTTCGGGCTCCTGCTGGCCGACTCCGTCAAGGATTACGTCCGCTCCCTGCTCAAGACCGACGCCCAGCTCGACCCGGCTTCCCTGGAGAGGGCGTTCCGTGAGCTCGAGGCGCACGCCTTCCGTGAGCTGAGTCAGGACGGCTTCGGGCCGGATGACATCAGGATCGAGCGCTCCCTGGATTGCCGTTATCTCGGCCAGTCCTACGAAATAAACGTCCCGTGCGGCCGAGCCTTCGGGAAGGGCCGTCTGGACCTTGCGGCCTTCCACAGGCTCCACGCGAAGACCTATTCCTACCAGCATCCCGGACGGCCGGTTGAGGTCGTCAACATCAGGGTCAAGGCCGTCGGCCTCACGCCCAAGGTCAGGTTGGAACGGGAGCCGCTCAGCCGGCCGCGCGCCGTCCCGGCCGGGGCCGAAATAGGCAGGCAGGAGCTGTTCGCCGCGGGAGCGAGGATGAAGGCCCCGGTCTTCGACCGTCTGAAACTGCTGGCCGGGAACGAGCTCCGCGGTCCGGCGCTTGTCGTCGACGCCGAATCGACGACGTACATCCCGGCGGGCTTCCGAGGCTGGATCGACGGCTTCCACAACATCATCATGAGCGGTGCAAAAAGATGAGGCGCGCGGCCTTCGACCCTATCGAGCTCGAGCTTTTCAAGAACGTCTTCGTTTCCATCTCCGAAGAGATGGCGGCCGTGCTGGGCCGGACGGCGCTTTCGCCGAACATCAAGGAGCGCAAGGATTTCTCCTGCGCCGTCTTCAACGAGAAGGGCGAAACCCTGGCCCAGGGCTCGCACATCCCCGTCCATCTGGGAGCCATGCCGCTTTCGGTGCAGGCCGCGATCGGCTCCATCGCCTTCGAGCCCGGCGACCTGGTCATCCTCAACGACCCATATCGGGGCGGGACGCACCTTCCGGACATCACCTGCATCTCGCCGGTGTTCATGTCCGGGCGGGCCCTTTTTTACGTGGCCAACAGGGCCCATCACGCCGATGTCGGCGGCATGACTCCGGGATCGATGCCGCTGGCCACCGAACTCTTCCAGGAGGGCCTGATCATACCGCCGCTGAAGCTGCGAGCGCGCGGCCGGCTTAACGAACCGGTCCTCGAACTCTTGCTTTCCAACGTGCGGACGCCGGACGAGCGCCGGGGCGACTTGCTGGCCCAGGTGGCGGCCAACGAGGTCGGCGTCAAGCGCCTGCTCGAGGCCGTATCCAAGTTCGGGCTCGGGAAGGTCCGGGACTATTCGGTCATCATCCAGGATTACACCGAACGGTTCCTGCGCGACACCCTGCTGGCCATCCCGGACGGTCGTTACGAGTTCCACGACCGCCTGGACGACGACGGAACGAGCGGCCGCCCGGTCAAGATCGGAGTCGTCCTGACCGTTTCCGGGGATGAGGCCACGGTCGACTTCAGCCCCAGCTCGGCCCAGACCTCCGGCGGCGTCAACGCCAACTTCGCCGTGACCTGTTCAGCGGTCATGTACGTCTTTCGCTCCCTGATCAGGGAAGACATCCCCTTCAACACCGGGTTGATGAGGCCGGTCAGGATCGTCGCGCCACCCGGCTCCGTGGTCAACGCCCTTTTTCCGGCGGCCTGCGCGGGCGGCAACGTCGAGACGTCGCAACGGATCGTCGACTGCTTGCTGGGCGCCCTGTCAAAGGCCGTTCCGGAAAGGATACCGGCCGCAAGCCAGGGCACCATGAACAACGTCGCTTTCGGCGGCTTCGACCCTCAGAGACGCAAGACTTTCGCTTACTATGAAACGGTGGGCGGAGGAATGGGCGCCGGCCAGTCCCGGGACGGTCTGAGCGGCGTGCACACGCACATGACGAATTCCCTGAATACGCCCGTGGAGGCCCTGGAGAACCATCTGCCGATAAAGATCAGGCGCTACTCCCTGAGGAGGGGTTCAGGAGGCTCGGGCCGGCGGCGCGGCGGCGACGGCATCATCAGGGAATACGAATTCCTAGTGCCCTGCCGGCTGACCATCATCTCGGAGAGACGGCGTTTCGCGCCATATGGCCTGCTCGGCGGAAGCCCGGGCGCGGCCGGACGCAACTGGCTCATCTCCCGCGGCCGCCGGAGGCTCCTCGGCTCCAAGGTCAACATCTCGGTCCGAGCGGGCGATGTCCTGCGCCTGGAAACGCCGGGCGGCGGCGGCTACGGGTCAGGGAAGCGACCGGGAACGAAAAAGGGACGGGGCGCGTGACCCTGGCCGGCTAGTTCAGGTCCTATCCGTCTTCTTGAGCTTCCTTCTCTCGATGAGCAGAGAACCCTGGTAAGATATGTAATCGAGCAGGACCATCACCCTCTCCCTGTCCGACATTTCCTTCACGAAAACGCCGCGCAGCCCCCGGAGCGGCCCTTCGACGACCTCGATGCCGTCCCCGACCGCGGGCTCCTCGCCGTGTTTGCCCACGACGATCAAGCCGTCCATTTCCCTGGCCTTCATCTCGAGGATGGTCCTGTCCGGCAAGGGGATGGGACCGTGCTCGTCGGCGATGACCTTGCGGACTCCGCGCGTGTATTTGACCAGGCTGTACTGGCCGGGGAAATCGAAGAGGAGGAAAAGGTAGCCCGGGAAGAAAGGCCGGACCTTCTTCTCCTTTACATACCTGGGGCAGTAGACCTCGAAGCCGGCCTCGGAAAAGAGGGACACGACGCGGTCCTCTTTCCTGGGCTTGACGGCGACGACGTACCAGCTCTTCATGACTGCCTCTCGTCTGTATGCGCAACCAGGACGACGGGACTGATCCGGACCGTCCGGTCGCGTCAACCGGTCAACTTCAACGCCCGATAGACGTCCGGCCTGCGGTCAACCAGAAAATGCAGGGCCGCGTGGCAGGATTCGTTCCTGCTGAAGTCCAGGTCGGCGTAGATGACGACCGGCGCGCCGCGCGGCGCCCGGGCTATGACCGCTCCGTCAGGGTCGACCACGAAGCTTTCTCCGGAGAACTCCAGCCGCTCTTCCCGGCCGACCCGGTTGACCAGGGCGGCGTAGTAGCCGTTCTGGAAGGCGGCGACGCGGACCTCGGCCTCGAACATGCCTTCGGCCCATTCGCCGACGACGCCCGCTTGGGGGATGACGACCAGTTCAGCCCCCATGAGGCGCAGCGCCCGCATGTACTCGGGGAAGTGCCGGTCGTAGCATATGGCGACGCCGATATTCCCCACGGACGTCGTGTGCACGACGTTAAGGCCTTCCCCGGGCGCGTAGTAACCCTGCTCGTGAAAACCGGGGCCTTCCATGATGTGGACCATCCGTGTCACGCCGACTATCCCTTTTTTCCCGTCTATGACGGGCGATGAATCATAAGTCGCCGCCCCGGCCCTTTCGAACAGGTTGATCACGGCCACCGTTCCGGTTTCCCCGGCCAGTCTGCAGAACAGGTCGGTGGTCGGGCCCGGGACCGGCTCGGCCAGGACATCCTTGTCCGGACCGGCCGGGACCTGGGGATAGAACCTGGTGAAGGCCAGCTCTGGGAAGGCAATGAGGCCGGCGCCGGCGCGGGCGGCTTCCAGGTAAGCCTGTTCGGCTCGGGCCAGGTTCTCCGCTTTATCGGAGCCGGCCGGCTGCTGGACGAGAGCTATCTTTAAGGACATTTTCCAAAACCGCTTCGCCGCGCCCTCCTCAGCCCCGGCAGACGCTCTCGACTTCCTCGACTCTCTTGGGGACGGGCTTGCCCAGCACGCGGCGGCCCTTATCCGTGACCAGGACGTCGTCCTCGATGCGGACGCCGCCGAAATCGAGGTATTTCTCGACCCGGTCGTAGGCGATGAACTCGCGGAACTTCCCCTCGCTCCTCCATTTTTCGAAGAGGGCGGGGATGAAGTAGATGCCGGGCTCGACCGTGAGCACATAACCGGGCTTGAGCTCTCTGGCCATCCTCAGGTAGGCCAGACCGAACTGCTGGCTTCGTTCTACCGTCCGGTCATAACCCACGTAGTTCTCGCCCAGGTTTTCCATATCATGGACGTCAAGGCCCATGTTATGGCCCAGGCCGTGCGGGAAGAACAGCGCGTGGGCGCCGGCGTTGACGGCCTCGGCCGGGTCGCCCTTCATCAGGCCCAGGTCCTTCAGGCCCGAGGCGATGACGCCAGCGGCCTTGAGGTGCGCCTCCTTGAACGTGACCCCGGGCCTCATGGTCCTGATGCCTGCTTCCTGGGCGGCCGATACGATCTCATATATGTCGCGCTGACGGCGGCTGAACCTGCCGCCGACCGGGATGGTCCTGGTTATGTCGGAGGCGTAATGCCGGGCCGATTCGGCGCCGGCGTCGGCGACGAGCAACCGGCCGGCCGTGAGCAGGTTATCGTGGGCATGGTTGTGCAGGGTCTGCCCGTTCACCGTCACGATGAGCGGGAAGGCCGGCCGCACGCCGCGGCACAGGGCGGCCGCTTCCATGGCGCCGGCCACTTCGTATTCGAAATGTCCTCGCCGGCAGAACCTGAAGGCCAGGCTGTACATGTCCCAGGTCACATCCAGGGCCGCTTCTATCTCGGCGACCTCTTCCCTGCTCTTGACCATTCTCAGGTCCACCACGGACCGGATAAAGACCTCGGAAGCCCTGACCTTGAGCTGTTGCTGGGGGATGGCGGTGACGGCTGCGAGCTCATCGGCGCTGCCGGGCCTGTAAGGAGGAAGGAAGTGGACGGTCCTCCCGCTCTCCCTGGCCTTCCTGACATATTCGGCGAAAGCCGCCCTGGGCGCGGTCCTTTTGACGCCGACTCCGGCCGCCCTCTCCTTGAGCTTGGGCAGGTGGCCCATCCAGATCACGTCCTCGAGGCTGATGTCGTCTCCGAAGATGACCGTCCTGTTTTCGTCCAGGTCCATGACGGCGGCCAGGCCCGGCGAATCCAGCCCGAAGAAATAAAGGAAGGTGCTGTCCTGCCTGAAATGATAGGCGTTGGCGGCGTAGTTCATGGGGCATTCCTCGTTGCCGAGGAAGACCAGGAGACCGCTTCCAACCTTCTTGGCGAGCTGTTTGCGCCTCTCGATATATGTCTCCGCTTTGAACACGTCTGTTCCTCCTTTCGTACTTAAGGATATCTCTGTATACCAGATACGGGACAGGCGTTCAAGCTTCGGTCTGGAATCCGGGCGGCCGTGCGGGGTCATAAACCTCTAACGTCAGTCCCGGACGAGCCTTCGGCGGACTTATCGCCCTGGCCGCCCTGCGGCCGGGACATTCGAACGGGCCTTTATTCGTCGCGAGGCTTGTGGTATCTTCTTGCCGTCCGGGCGCGGGCCGCGATACCGCGCCCGGCGATACGTTTCCCGTGGAGGTTCAAATGGGCGGATTCTTTGCGGCGGCTTCGAGTTCGGATTGCGTCGAGGACCTTTTCTACGGGACGGATTACCATTCTCATCTCGGGACCAAGCGGGGCGGCCTGGCCGTGCTCGGTGAGGGCGGCATCGACCGCAGCATCCACAGCATCGAGAACGCCCTGTTCCGGTCCAAGTTCGAGGCCGATATCAACAGGCTGCGGGGCCGCGCCGGCATCGGGGTCATAAGCGACACCGACAACCAGCCGGTCCTGGTCAGGTCCCACCTCGGCACATACGCCATCGTCACGGTCGGGGTCGTCCGCAACGCCGGCGAGCTGCTGGAACAGTCGCTGCGCGAGCACCGCGTGCATTTCGCCGAGATGAGCGGCGCGGAGCCGAACATGACCGAGCTCGTGGCCGCCCTTATCAACCGCGCCGACAACTTCGCCGAAGGCATAGCCGGCATGTGGAGCCTTATCGACGGGTCCTGTTCCCTGGCTATCCTGACGGCGGAAGGCGTTTACGTCGCGCGCGACCGCTGGGGCCGGACCCCGGTCATACTCGGGTCCAAACCGGGCGCCTGGGCCGCCACCCAGGAAACCTGTGCCTTTCCCAACCTGGGCTACACTGAGATGAAAGACCTCGGCCCCGGGGAGGTCGCGCTCATGACGGCCGACGGCGTGGAGACGGTCAAGCCCGCAGAAGAGGGCATGCAGATCTGCGCCTTCCTGTGGGTCTACTACGGATATCCCGCCTCGAGCTACGAAGGCGTCAACGTCGAGGCGGCGCGCAACAGGTGCGGGGCCATGCTGGCCCGCCGGGAGCACGCCGAGATCGACCTCGTGGCGGGCATTCCGGACTCAGGCGTCGGCCACGGCCTAGGCTACGCGGCCGAGGCCGGGCTGCCGTTCCGCAGGCCGTTCGTCAAGTACACGCCCACCTGGGCCAGGTCATTCATGCCGCCCGAGCAGGAGATGCGCGACCTCGTGGCCCGCATGAAGCTCATCCCCGTCAAAGAGATAATCAGGGGCCGCAAGCTCCTGTTCTGCGAGGACTCAATCGTCCGCGGCACCCAGCTCAAGGACACCATAAGGAGGCTCTACGATTATGGGGCGCTCGAAGTCCACATGCGGCCTGCCTGCCCGCCGCTGGTCTTCGCCTGCCCCTTCCTCAATTTCTCGCGTTCCAAGTCCGAGTTCGACCTGGCCGCCAGGAGAGCCATCCGCGAGCTCGAACCGGACGGCCCGGCCGACATTTTCGCCTACACCAGGCCGAACAGCCCGGAGTACAAGGCCATGGTGGAGCGCATCGAAAAGCGTCTGGGCTTGACGTCGCTCCGATACCAGCTCATGGATGACATGGTGGCCGCCATCGGGTTGCCCAAGGAAAAGCTCTGCACTTATTGCTGGCAGGGACGTTCAGCCGGCAAGACCGCGGCCTGAAAGGTCCGGCGCGCAAGACTAACGGGGCGCGCATCTGTTCTCGGCGGAGGCGCGGTGTCATCGGTCCGCGAGGCAAGGGAGTTGCTTCTTTCGCTGGCCGCCGAGGTGCGCCTCAGGCCGCTCGGACGCCGTCCGCGTCTCGTCGCGGGGCTGGACGCGGCTTACGCCGCAGGCCACACCTTCGCCGCGGCCTGCCTTTTCACTTTCCCGGAGCTCGAACCCGTGGAAGAGGCGGTCGTGCGCGAGCCGACCAGGTTCCCCTACGTGCCGGGCTATCTTTCCCTGCGCGAAGGGCCGGCGCTCGTCGCGGCCGTCCTTGAGCTGGACAGGCCTCCCGACCTCCTCATCGTCGAAGGGCAGGGCGTCGCCCACCCGGACCGGGCCGGGCTGGCCGCGATCGTGGGCGTGCGTCTGGGCCTTCCGGCTGTCGGCTGCGCCAAGTCGCGGCTCGTGGGCGAATACGTCCCGCCCGGCTCGGAAAAGGGTTCCTGGTCGAGTCTCGTCTTCCATGACGAAACCGTCGGCGCGGTGCTCAGGACGAAATCCGGCTGCCGGCCTTTGTTCGTTTCGCCCGGCCATCTCGTTTCTCTGGAGGATTGCGTCGGGGTGGTTATGGGTTGCGTCACGCGTTACAGGCGGCCGGAGCCTCTCAGGGCGGCGCACAGATGTTCCGGCGAGAGCGCGACGGCTTTTGAACAGGGGTGGTAGCGGGGGGTGGATTTGAACCACCGACCTCCGGGTTATGAGCCCGACGAGCTACCAGGCTGCTCTACCCCGCGTTACCGAGCCTAATTATAACAGAACAGGGGCGTTTGTCAACGCAAGACAGGCTTCGCAGCGCTTTTTATGTCAGCTCTCGGCCCCTGGTCTCGGGGATGCCGGTCCAAAACAGGGCGGCTACAAGGAAGGACGAACCTACGACCAGGAAGGCGAAGCTGAAGCCCCTGGCCGCGGCCAGCGAACCGACCACAAAAGGAGAAACGGCGCTCACGATCCGTCCCGCGTTGTATGTTATGCCTTGGGCCGTGGCCCGGACGGACGTCGGGTAGAGCTCCGCGGTCAGGGCCCCGAAGCCGCTGAAGTGGCCCGTTCCGAAATAGGCCACCAGCGGCCCGAGCAGGAAGAGCTGGAGGGGCGTGGTGGCCCGGGAGTAGAGCAGCACGGAGAGCGCGGCGCTCACTAAGAAGAAAACATAGGAGCGCTTGCGGCCGAAGCGGTCGCTCAGGAAACCGAAAGACACGTATCCCAGCCACATGCCGACCTGCATGAAGATGACGAAACCCGACATGAGCCTGACGCCCAGGCCGGCTCCCCCCTGGCCTGAGGCCGACGTCAGATAAGCCGGGATCCACAGGTTGAGACCCCACCAGCCGAACATGGTGGCGGCGTTCATCAGCGTGACGAGGACCGTTATCTTCAGCCGCGGGCCGGAGAATATCTCACTCAGGGGCGCGGCTTTGCTTTTTTTCGGGTCCTTGCCTGCCAAAGCGCTTCGTTCCCAGATCTCGGGCTCCCGGACCTTTTTCTGCACCCAGACGGCGAACAACGCAGGAACCACGCCTACGAAGAACACTGCCCGCCAACCCCAGTTCGGCAGCACCAGCGCCGCCACCCCCGCGGCCGCGGCGTAGCCGACCGCCCAGGAACTCTGGACGAGGCCCAGGGCCTTGCCGCGATGAGCGGCCGGCCAGGTCTCCGACACGAGAGCGGCCCCGCTCGCCCATTCGCCGCCCATGCCGAGACCCAGGCAGACCCGGAACACAGCCAGCATCAGGATGGTCCTGGAAAGGCCACAGGCGGCGGTGAAGACGGAATAAACAAGTATGCTCCAGACGAGGGCCCGGCGGCGTCCGAACCTGTCGGCGATAAGACCGAAAAGAAATCCCCCCACTGCCGAGGCGACCAGCGTCAGCGACGCCAGCAGGCCGGCCGTCGACTTGCTCATGCTGAAATGGGCCATGAGCTCGGCGAGCACCATGGCGTAGAGCATGACGTCGAAGGCGTCCAGCATCCACCCCAGGGCCGCAGCGATAAACGACCGCCTGGCATTTGGTTCCGCCTCCCTCCACCAGGAAAAGAGGGCCGAGGCCGTATTCATAGCCGGTCTTACCTGCGTCGATTTTTCCGGTTATATATGACAGCCGGCGGCCGGTGTCAACTCGCCTTTTTTCAACCGCTGAGATAGAGAATAAGGACGCTGGTCAGGTAGAACAGCACGACCAGGGAAGAGTCCCAGGCCAGGAAAAACCTTTTACGCCTAGAGTTGTAAAGCAGCCCGGCGACGGCCAGGCCGGTCATGGCCATGCCGCTCAACGCCGGGATGAGATGCTGACGTTCCGAGGCGGCCAGCAGCGGTCCGCGGAAATAGAAGATGTCGTCCAGGGCGAGGATGAAGAGGTTGAACAGGTTGCTGCCGAAGATGTTGCCGAAGGCCATGTCCACGGCGTTTATCCTGAGGGCGGCCACGCAGACGGTCAACTCCGGCAGGGAAGTCGAGATGGCCACGAAGATATTGCCGACGAAAGTCCGACCCAGCCCGGTGGCGACGGAAATGCGTTCGGCCAGTCCCGGCAGCAGGACGGCGGCCCCGACGACCAGTACGGCGTTCAGGTAATAAAGGAAAACCGAGCGCGACAGAGAATAGCGCCCGTAGTAGGCGCTCTCGTCAGCGCTCAGCGGGTCCTTCGGACGCTCGGAGGCGGTCCGCTGCTCGAAGAGGAAGACCGTCCGCATCGAGGCGAAGTAGCCCAGGAAGATGACCGGCGTGTAAAGACCGGTCCAGCCGAGAGGCGGCAGGACGTCCCCCGCCGCCAGGCCGACCGCGACCACTCCCATCAACGCCAGGGACAAGCCGGCGGACAGTATGTTCCTTTGATGGGCCCGGGCAGTTATCGGAATTTCCTTGGAGAGTACGTCAAGGACGCCGAGGAAAAATATGTTGATGGCCGAACTGCCCAGGATGCTGCCCGTGGCAATGTCCGGCAGTCGGGCTACGAGAACGGCGCTCATGCCCGAGGCCAGCTCGGGCAACGAGGTCACGGCCGCCATCAGCACGACCCCCAGCCACAGACGGCTCAGGCCCGTCTTCTCGGCCAAAATGTCGCCGTACCTGGTGAGTCGGGAGCCCGAGAAAAAGATCAGGCCGGTGACGGCCGCGAACTCCAGCCAGAGGATCATGAGTCTCCTCGCCTCATCGTATAGAATGACGGCCGGAGTGGGACGTAAGCCGAATTCTGTTCCCGCGCGAGCGGGGGCGGTTATTTATCTAGCCTCCCGGTTGCCCGGGAGGTCGAGCGGCCTACCTGCCCCAGGGACGGGCCGTCCCGCTGCGGGGCCTGTTTGGCCTTGCTCCGGACGGGGTTTACCCTGCCCCCGGCGTCGCCGCCGGGGCGGTGAGCTCTTACCTCGCCATTTCACCCTTACTCCCCGGGAAGGCTGCGCCTGCCCCGGAGGGCGGTGTGTTTTCTGTGGCACTTTCCTCCGGTCACCCGGAGTCGCCGTTAGCGACCGTCCCGCCCTGTGGAGTTCGGACTTTCCTCCCCTTCTCCCTGTTCGGGAGAAGCGGCAACCGCCTCGCCCACTCCGGCCGTTATATTTATACCGTATTGCTTGAGTTTTTTGTAGAGGTTGCTTCTCGGAGTGTCCAGGTCCTTGGCCGTCTTGGAGATATTCCAATTGTTGGCCTCCAGCCTGGCGATGATGAACTCCCGTTCGGCGGCTTCGCGGAAATCCTTGAGCGTCGCGACGCCCTTCCCGACCGGCAGCCTGGGACCGCCTTCGGTATCCAGGGCGAGCGGCAGGTCCTTTCTCTCGATCGTGTCCCCCTCGGTCATGATCAGCACCCGCTCCACCATGTTCTTGAGCTCCCTGACGTTGCCTTTCCAGTGGTGACGGGTCAGGGCCTCCACGGCCTCCTTGGAGAACCTCTTGGGCCTGAAATTGTTTTCTTCCGACAACGTCCTAGTGAAGTATTCGACTAGCAGAGGGATGTCCTCGACATGCTCGCGGAGGGGCGGCGAGAAGAGAGGCACGACGTTCAGGCGGAAGAACAGGTCTTCCCGGAAGCGGCCGGCCTCCATTTCTTTCTTAAGGTCCTTGTTAGTGGCCGCGATGACCCTGACGTCGACCTTCGCGATGCGGCTCGATCCGACCTTCTGGACCTCGCCTTCCTCCAGAACCCTCAGTACTTTGGATTGGGTCTTCAGGCTCATGTCGGCGACCTCGTCCAGGAATATGGTCCCCCGGTCGGCCTGTTCGAACTTTCCCGTCTTCCTTTCCGTGGCGCCGGTGAAGGCGCCCTTTTCGTGGCCGAAAAGCTCGCTCTCGATGAGTTCTTCCGGGATGGCGGCGCAGTTGACCTGCACGAAGGGCTCGGAGGCCCGCAGGCTGTGGGCGTGGACGGCCCGGGCGATGAGCTCCTTGCCCGTGCCGCTCTCGCCCTGGATGAGCACCGTGGCGTTGGTCGGCGCGATCTTCAGGATCTCGTTCCAGAGGTCCTTCATCAAGGGGTGGTTGCCGACGAGGTCGTAGCGCTTCTCGGCCTTTTTCTTGAGGTCCAGGAAATCGCGCGTGAGGCGGTTCTGCTTCAGAGCGTTCCTGATGGAAAGGAGCACGCGTTCCCGGTGGAGCGGCTTCTCCAGGAAATCGAAGGCGCCGGCCTTGGTCGCCTCGACAGCCGCCTGGATCGTTCCCTGGCCTGAGATCATGATCACCTCGGGCGACCAGGGCCGCTTTTTCAATGCGTTCAGCAGGTCGATGCCGCTCATCCCCGGGAGCCGGATGTCAAGGAGGACCAGGTCGATGCCCACAGTCTCTTCCAGGACGCCGAGAGCCTCCTCGCCGTTCGAGGCTTCCAGGAAGCCGTATCCCTCGTATTCCAGGATCATCTTGAGGGAGCGGCGGATGTTCTCTTCATCGTCGACGACCAGGATGCGCGCCTTCCTTTCAGGCCTCATGCTCGGGTCTCCTTTCAGCAATTCTAACACAGCAGGCCGCGGCCGGCCAAATAAGTGTTTGGCGGCTGGGATCGTCCCCCTGGGTCTGCCGGAGGCCCGGGCTACACCGCCTCATTACCCCCGACCAGAGGACTCTTTCGCCGCTTGACCCGTGGCAGCTGCAAGCGGGTCGGATGTCAGCTCAAGTTCCGGCATTGACGCGACTATCTTTCCGGGAGGCGGGGTTTGCGCCGCCGCAGGCATGGGCCTGGCCCCGGCCTGGCAATTTTATCGGCCGATGTGCTAAATTGGTCTTACGGTAAGCAACTTGGCTCGACCCGCGCGCAGGACAAGGAACCTGTCGGCCGCCGGACTTGTGTGGCTCTTTCTATCCGCGTCGGCCGCCGTCGGGATTCCACCCGAACAGAAGTCCATAACCCTGGCCAACGGTTTGCGCGTCTTCCTATATTCCCGGCCTGAAGTCCCTCTCCTCAACCTGGCCGTGGCCGTCGAGGCCGGCACCAGGGATGAAAGCGAGGGCCGGAACGGGCTCCTTCATCTTCTCGAGCACGTCCTTCTCTTCCGCTCGGCCGGCCTTCCTGGAGGGAAAGACTTTGCTTCAGGGATGAGAAGTCAGGGCATCTATTTCAACGGCTTCACGGGGCGCGACTATTCTCTGTTCGAGATGTCCGCGCCGCCGGAGAGAGCGGCGGCGGCTGTCAGCGCCCTGGCCGGACTGCTTTTCGATTTTGATGTCCAAGAAAAGGAACTGGAGCGGGAGAAGGAAGTCATCCTGGAAGAGATAAGCCGGCTCCGGGAAGAGCCTCTGCGCTTCGGCCTGGAGCTGGCGGCGGTCCGGCTTTTCCAGGGCCATCCTTACGGCCGGCCGGTCCACGGACGAGAAGAGGACATAGCGCGCATCACCCGTGACGACCTGCTTGCTTTCCATCGCGCCTATTTCACGCCGTCCCGCTGCGTCCTCGTGGCCGTGGGAGGCCTGCAGGCTGAGGTCATGGAGCAGGCCGCCAGGGAGGCGTTCGGCCGCCTGAAAACAGAGAAAGAGTTCAAGCCGCCAGCACACAGCCTGGTCCCCTCCTTCAAGGAGCATCCTGTCATCCATGAATACCTGGACGTAAAGGACGCGCATGTCTTCGTGGCCGTTCCCGCGCCCGACTTCAACTCGCCCCAGCAGTTCGCCTTCGATGTGCTCTGCGAGGCGCTGGGCTCAGGCCCGGCGCCGCTTCTGCTGCTGGCGCTCCAGCGGTCCGGACACAGTGTGGCCGGTCTGAACATGTTCTACTTCCCGAACGCTCTGGGCGGAGAGGCCGTGGCCTACTGCCGGACGGATGAGAAAAGCGCGGCCAGAGTCGCCAGGGACATGGCCTCCTATCTGCAGAAAGAGGCCCGCTCCGAGAATTTCTCGCCCGACGACCTTCCTCCGGGGACGGCCCCAGGGGCTTTCGATTTCCTGAGCGGGGCCAGTAACGGACTGGCCCTGGCCGCCTTCAGGGCCGAAGAAGAAGGGCTCAGGCTGGCCGAGTCCATGGCCCGCTTCCTTCTTCTCAATAGGCGGGCCGAGCCGCCGCCCTATCTGGAAGCCGTAAGGTCCATCAGGTCGGGCGACCTGCGACGCGCGGCCGCCGAATGGTTCTCCCGCCAGGGAAGCGTCACTCTGGTCATCCATCCCCTGCCCGGGCAAAAGCGACGGCCCGCGCCGCGGTCCGCGGAGAAAAGATGAATAGAAAGGCCGCTTTTTTTTCCGTCCTTATTTGCGCGGCCGGCCTGTTTCTCATCCCGTCCGCGACAAGCGGGGTTCCGCCCGCGCAGGGCCGGCCGGGATGGCGAGGATCAACCGGTCCTTCCAGGATGTCCGCCGACGCGGCCCCAGCCGCCTGGTTCGATGAGGTCAAGGAATACAGGCTGCTTGACAGCGTACCTTGCCTCTATCAAAACGACAGGCGGTCGGAAACGACGGTGGTCCTCGTCTTTATCCCAGGCGGAAGACGCGCCGTCCCGGAGGGTTGGGACGGCCTGACGTACCTCGTCACGCGGCTGACGACGGACATTCCGGATGAAGACAAGGCCGCTTATTTCGTGCGCTCGGCCTCACGGGTTTCCGTTTCCGTCCTGGAAGACGTCTCGGTCGTAGAGGCCGTCTGCCTCTCGTCCGAAGCGCCCAGGACCATGCAAACTTTGTTCGCCGTAATGGGTAGGCCGCTCTTCAGCTCGACCCGCATTCAGAACATCAAGGGCTCGATGGAGCTTCTGGCCGGCCTGGAACAGGACGACCTTGTCGCGCTCGGCCACAACGCAGCGGCAGCCGGTCTTTTCGGGTCTGCCGGTTACGGGACTTCGGTCTACGGCAGTCCTGAATCCCTAAGGCGGCTGGGACGGCGGGAAATAACGCGTTTTTATGAAGAGCGCTTCCACAGGCAGGCCGTGTTCCTGTCGGTCTCGAGCGACTTGAGCTTCGCCGAACTGCAGCCGACCCTGGAAGGGGCCCTGAGCAAGCTGCGGCCGGGCGGACCGTCGGCGACGGTTTCACTCCCGGCGGCCTCTCCGCCGCTCGGCGACGCCTGCGTCGAGAGGGGCGCCGGGAGGTCCTTGGTCTCCATGGCCTTCGCGCTCCCGGCTCCCGACATCGGCAGTATCGCCGCCGGGCTGCTGCTCGAAACGATACTGGGCAAGGGGCCGGGTTCCAGGCTCTGGCCGCTCCGAGCGCGAGAGCTCCTGGCCTATAACCTCGATGCCAGGCTGGCCGTGATGAAGGAAGCCCTGCTGCTCGAGGTTTATCTGGGATCGAGCGGCCCCAAGGCTGCCCTGGCGCAGGCCGCCCTGGAAAAGCTCCTGACGGAGCTCCATGGTAACGGGGTGCCTGAAGACGAGCTCGAGGCCTCCCGGACCCAGGCTGTCGCCAACTTAGCGCGCCGGACCGAGACCAAGCAGGCCAGAGCCCTCCACGCCGGCCTCTGGTTCCATCTCGGTTTGGGTCCGGACGCGGGGCGCAAACTGCTCTCGGCTGTTGAAGCCATGGACGCCGAACGACTTAACGCTTTCTTGAAGCTCTATCTCGACCCGGGGAGGGCGGTCCGGGTCAGGATCGGTTCTGAAGACGCGGCCGAGCCGTCGCGTTGAACCGCCCGGCGGGCTTCCCTTTCCGGGCGGGCCCCTTATGAGACCTCCCCCGATATCTCCCGCCGCATTCGCCGACGACCTGGGCCGGGCCGAAAAAAAACCCGGAGGCTAGCAGCCCCCGGGTTTTTTTTATCGCCATTTCTTCGGGCCGGACGGCACAGGTCAGGAAGCCATCTTCTTATAGGCCAGCCAGCGCTGCTTGGCTTCTTCCGCCGCTCTGGCGAAAAGCTCCTTGGCGATCTCGGGATGGGACTGGGCCAGCGTCCGGTAGCGTATCTCGTTGTTGAGGAACGTCTGGTAGTCGAGCTTCGGCTCCTTGGAGTCCAGGATGAGCGGGTTCTTGCCTTCCTTGGCCAGGAGCGGGTTGTAACGGTAGAGGATCCAGTAGCCGGATTCCACGGCCAGCTTCTCCTCCTTCTGCGACTTGCTCATGTCGATGCCGTGGTTGATGCAGGGCGAGTAGGCGATTATCAGCGACGGCCCCGGGTAAGCCTCGGCTTCCAGGAAAGCCTTCAGGCACTGGTTGGCGTTGGCGCCCATCGCCACGGCCGCCACGTAGACGTATCCGTAAGTCATGGCCATGGCACCCAGGTCCTTCTTGGCCGTCTTCTTGCCCGAAGCCGCGAACTTGGCCACCGAACCGGTCGGCGTGGACTTGGAAGCCTGGCCGCCGGTGTTGGAGTATACTTCGGTGTCGAGGACGAGCAGGTTGACATTCTTGCCGGAGGCGATGACGTGGTCCAGGCCGCCGTAGCCGATGTCGTAGGCCCAGCCGTCGCCGCCGATGCACCAGACGCTCTTTTCCACCAGGTAATCCTGGAGCTCGCTCACCTTGAGAAGCGCTTGCCGGGCCGGCCCCTGGCTTTTCTCGATGGCCTCGGGCAGCAACCTCTTGACCGCCTCGGCCGCCGCGCGGGCTTCCTCGTCGACCTTGTTCCAGGCGGCCTTCATCCTGGCCAGAGCGGACTTGGCGGCTTCCGGGGCGGAACCGGCCAGAGCCGTGTCGACGGCGGCGAGAAGCTGATTCCTGTTGAAATCGACCGCCAGGCGCATGCCCAGGCCGTACTCGGCGTTGTCCTCGAAGAGCGAGTTGGCCCAGACCGGCCCTTTCCCCTTGTCGTCCTTGCAGTACGGGATGGTGGGGAAAGTCCCGCCGTAGATGGACGAGCAGCCGGTGGCGTTGGCGATGATCATCCTGTCGCCGAAGAGTTGGGTCACGAGCTTGACGTAAGGCGTCTCGCCGCATCCGGCGCAGGCGCCGCTGAACTCGAAATATGGCCTGAGCAGCTGGCTGCCTTTGACGGTGTCGACCCTGGTGCCCTCGGTCACGTTATAAGGCAGGGTTTCAAAGTATCTCTCCCTAACAGCCTCTCCGGCCGCCCTGGCTTCCTCTATCGGTATCATCCTGAGGGCCTTGTTCTTGGCCAGGCACTCCTCGACGCAGTTGCCGCAGCCCTGGCAGTCGTCGATGTAGACCTGCACCCTGTACTGGAGGTCGCGAGCGTTCTTGGTGTTGGACTTGATCGTGGTGAAACCGTCCGGCGCGGATTTCAACGCGGCCGGCTCGATCTGCTTGGCCCGGATCGAGGCGTGCGGGCAGACGAAGGAGCACTGGTTGCACTGGATGCAGTTCTCCGGGATCCAGCAGGGCACGAAGGGAGCCACACCCCTCTTTTCCAGCCTCGTCGTGGAGCTCGGCACTTGCCCGTCGTAGGGCATCTTGGAGACGGGGATGCTGTCGCCTTCGAATCTCATGACAGGTTCGATGACGCTCTTCGCGAATTCATCGGCATCGTCGGGGACGAGCTTGAGCTTGGGCGCCGAGACCGTAATCCTCTCGGGCACCGGCACCGACTTGAGGTTGGCGGCGGCCTGGTCGACCGCGTGCCAGTTCTTCTCGACGACTTCCATGCCCTTCTTGAGATAGGTCTTCTTGATGGCGGCCTTGATCAGGTCGATGGCCTCCTTTTCGGGCAGGACGCCCGAGACCTTGAAGAAGCAGGCCTGCATGATGGTGTTGATGCGCGTCCCCAAGCCGAGTTCCTGGGCCAGCTTCAGGGCGTCTATGTTGAAGACCCTGACCTTCTTCTCGATGATGGTGCGCTGCATGTCCTCGGTAAGGTTCTCGAAGACCTTTTCGCCCGGCCAGATGGAGTTGATGAGCAGCACGCCGCCCGGCCTGATGCCCTTGAGGATGTCATAGCGGCCGATGTACGAGGACTTGTGCAGCCCGACGAAACTCGGCTTGTTGACCAGATAGGCGGACTGGATGGGACTCTTGCCGAAGCGCAGGTGCGAGACCGTGACGCCGCCCGACTTCTTGGAATCGTACTGGAAGTAGCCTTGGCCGTAAAGGTCGGTGTTGTCGGCGATGATGGTGATGGTGTTCTTGGCGGCGCCGACAGTGCCGTCGGAGCCGTAGCCCCAGAACTTGGCGCTGACCGTGCCCTCAGGCTCGGTGTCGATGTCCTCCCCGAGAGGCAGCGAAGTGCCCGTGACGTCGTCCTCGATGCCCACGGTGAAGCCGTGGGTGCACGGGCCGTCGAGATGGTCGTAGACAGCCTTGACCATGGCCGGAGTGAACTCCTTGGACGAGAGTCCGTAGCGGCCGCCGACGACCTTGACTTCCCTGCCGGACAGGGCCACGGCCACGTCAAGATAGAGCGGCTCGCCCAGCGAGCCCGGTTCCTTGGTCCGATCCAGCACGGCGACCTTCTTGGTAGTCTTCGGAAGCGCCCGGTTCAGGGCTTCGGCGTCAAAGGGTCGGTAAAGCCTCACTTTGACCAGGCCGACTTTGTAACCGTGACGGTTGAGGTAATTGATGGTCTCCTCGGCCGTCTCGGCTCCGGAACCCATCATGACGATGACCCTGTCGGCGTCGGGGGCGCCGAAGTAATCGAAGAGGTGGTAGTTGCGACCGGTGACGGACGCCACCCTGTCCATGTATGCCTGGACTATGCCCGGGGTAGCGGCGTAGAACCTGTTGACCGTTTCGCGGCCCTGGAAGTACACATCGGGGTTCTGGGCGCCGACCTTGACCATCGGCCGTTCCGGGCTGAGGGCGCGCTTCCTGAATTCCTCGAGATAGCGCGGTTCGAACAGCTCGGCCAGCACCTCGTAGGGGACCAGGTCGATCTTCTGGACCTCACTCGAGGTCCGGAAGCCGTCGAAGAAATGCAGGAAGGGCACCTGGCTCTTGAGGGTCGCAAGCTGCGAGACTATGGCCAGGTCCTGGACCTCCTGGACCGAGCCGGCGGCCATCAGGGCGAAACCGGTGTTGCGCGCCGCCATGACGTCCGAGTGGTCTCCGAAGATGGACAGCGACTGGCAGGCCAGGGAGCGGGCCGAAACGTAGAACACGGTCGGCAGCATCTCGCCGGCAATCTTGTGCATGTTGGGCAGCATGAGCATCAGGCCCTGGGAGGCCGTGAATGTCGTGGTCAGGGCCCCGGCCGTCAGGCTGCCGTGGACGGCGCCGGAAGCGCCTCCTTCCGACTGCAGCTCTACGACCGCCAGAGGATGGCCGAAGATGTTCTTGCGTCCGTTGGCCGCCCACTCATCGGCCATCTCGCCCATCGTGGACGAGGGCGTGATGGGGTAGATCGCGGCCACTTCCGAGTAAGCGTAGCCGACATGGGTGGCCGCGGTGTTCCCATCGACGGCTTTGAAATTTTTCTTCATGGAACGACTCCTTTGGCTTATTCTTTCATCTCTGTCCGGCCCTCCAGGGCCTTCTTCATGGTGACCTGGTCGGCGTAATCTATGTCCGACCCGACCGGCAGGCCCATGGCTATCCTGGATATCTTGACGCCGAACCGGGCCAGGGATTTCAAAAGCAGTACGGCCGTGGCCTCGCCTTCGACCGTCGGGTTGGTGGCGATGATTATCTCCTTGAAGCCGCCTCGGGCCACCCGGTCGACGAGCCGGTCCAGGCCCAGCTCGTTCGGTCCGCGGCCCTTGAGCGGGGAAAGCGCACCCAGCAGGACGTGGTAGCGGCCGTTGAAGACGCCGGTCTTCTCGATGGTGGCTATGTTGAAAGGCTCTTCCACCACGCATAGGAGTTCGTCGGAGCGGCCGGGGTCGGTGCACAGCCGACAGGGGTCCACGTCGGTTATCGCGTTGCATCTCGAGCAGGTGACGATGCCGGACTTGACCTGACGTATGGACTCGGCCAGCTTCTCGACTTCCTCTTCAGGCATGGCCAGGAAGTGGAAGGCCATGCGCTGTGCCGTCTTGGCGCCGATGCCCGGCACACGGCGCAGCTGTTCTATGAGGATATGGAGAGGCTGGGCGAAATCGTACATCAAAACACTCCCGGGAATTTCAGGCCCGCCCCCAGGCCGCCGAGCTTTTCGGCCAGCGCCTGGTCGACCTTCTTGGCGGCGTCGTTAAGGGCCGCCATGACCAGGTCCTGGAGCATCTCGACGTCCTCGCGGTTGACGACCTCCGGGTCGATCTTGAGGCCGAGCACGTTCTTGCGGCCGTCGACCGTGACGGTGACCATGCCTCCCCCGCTCGAACCTTCGGCCCTCATCTCCAACATCTCTTTTTCCAGGCGCTCCTGCATCTCCCGGGCGGCCTTGAGCATCTTCTGCATGTCCATGATGTTCTTCATGAGCCGCCCTCCCCCGGCTTCGCAGGTCCCGCGGGCTCCGCTTCCCGTGCCTGGCCGGCGGGGTCCACGGACAGCACCTGGGCCTGGAAAGTTTCCATGAAATACCTGACGGCCGGGTCCTTGAGGGCGGACTCGCTCAACTTGACCGGCCTTGCCTGTTCCAAGGCCGCCGGCTTTTCTTCGCCGAAACTGATGCGCAGCGGACGACCGAAGACCCCGGCGGCCAGCTTTTCGACGGCCCGGATGTTCTCGGGCTGAATGGTGCTGACCAGGAAGCCCTTGCCGCTCGCGAACAACACTTCGAGCAGGTCATCCTTAAGCCTTACCGTCGAGTATTCCCTGAGCAGGGCCGCCAGAGCCGCCCTGTCCCTGGACAGGTCGGCAAGAACCTGGTCGAACAGCCTGGCCGGGGAAGCCGGCGCCTCCTTCATCTGGCGAGGGCTGGAAGGTCCGCCGGTTCCCGTTTTTGCGTCGGCTTCCTTGCCGGCTTCGGCGGTCCGGACGTCAGGAGCTTGAGCCGTCGCTCTTGACAGGGGCGCGGCCTTCTTTTCCGCGCTGACCGAATCGGGGGCAGGAGCCTCGGCCGGCCGCGTCGCTTCAGCTTTTGCCGGGGGCATGCCGCCGACCCTTTCCAGCCGGGCCATGAGGTCGGCGAGGGGCACTATCCTCTTGAAGCGGCAGAGCCTGATGAGGAACGTCTCCAGGTAAACCCTGGGCAAAGCCGAATACCTCAAACCGGCTTCAGCTTGGTGCATCGCCAGCAGATAACGCAGCAGGTCATCGGCCGAGGCCTTGGCCGCCTGTTCCCGCAACTTCGCCAGCTCGTTTTCCGTTAGTATCACGAGCCGGTCGGGGCTTTCGACGGTCTTGACGACCAGGAGCGTCCTGAAATGTTCCACCAAACGGGAAAAGAAGAAACGCAGGTCATAGCCTGCGTCTACGACCCTTTCCATGAGCGGGAAAACGGACTCCGGCCTTTCCTCGAGCACGGCGGAAGAGAAATCCAACAAAAGCTCCAGGCTGACCGTGCCCAGGAGTATCTTGAGGTCATCGTCAGGGATGTTCTCGCCGCTGAAGGACACGGCCTGGTCGAGCAGGCTCTGCGCGTCGCGCAGGCTGCCGTCGGCGGCCTGGGCGATAAGGGACAGTCCGGCCTGCGAAATGGTTATCCCCTCCCCCTCTGCGATCCTGCGGAGGCAGGACACGATATCGTCGTGCCCGATCCTCTTGAACTCGAAATGCTGGCAGCGGGAGACGATGGTCTTGAGGACCTTGTGGAACTCGGTGGTCGCGAAGATGAACACCGTCCCGGGCAGCGGCTCTTCCAGGGTCTTGAGGAGGGCGTTGAAGCCTTCCTTGGTTATCTGATGGACCTCGTCGATGATGACGACCTTGTGACGGGAGTAAAGAGGGCCGTACCTCAGGGCCTCCCGCAGCGACCGGATGTCCTCGATGCCGCGGTTCGAAGCGCCGTCGATCTCGATGACGTCTACGGCCCGACCCTCGTTGATGGCCAGGCACGATTCGCAGGCGTTGCAGGGCACGGGCGTCGGCCCTTCCTTACAGTTCAGGGCCTTGGCCAGGATCCTGGCCACGGTCGTCTTGCCGGTCCCCCGCATGCCTGAAAAAAGGTAGGCCTGGGCGACGCGGCCGGACTTGAGGGCGTTGCGCAGGGTCTGGACCACGGCCGGCTGACCCACGACCTCCTCGAAGGTCCTGGGCCTGTACTTTCTGGCGAAGATCTCGTAGGACATATGGTTCTTGTCGGCCTCGGCCGGGGGATTCGCTCCAAAAAACAGGCTCTATCTTAACATAAAAAGGGGCGTTTTCAAAAAAGCCCTTCCCAATTCCGTCTTGTCGGGTATAATCCAGACGGGATGGAGCGAACTCGAGGCAACCTCCGCGGCGCCGCCGAGATCCATGTCGCAGTGCTGCTCTTCGGTTTTGCCGGGCTTTTCGGCAAATGGCTCAGCCTGCCGCCGGCCGTCATCGTCCTGGGCCGCGTTCTTTTCGCCTCTCTGGCGCTGGCCTTCATCCTGTGGTTGAAGAAGGGCTTGCGGCTGGTCCGCAAGGCGGGCGACATCATGCTGTTGGCGGCCTGCGGCGCGGTGCTCGGGCTGCACTGGTTCGCCTTTTTCCGCTCGATCCAGGTCTCGACCGTGGCCGTCGGCCTGCTGGCCTATTCGACCTTCCCGGCATTCCTGTTCTTCCTCGAGCCCCTGTTCTTCAAGTCCAGGATGGAAGCCTCGGCCATGTTCTGCGTCCTGCTCTGTCTCGCCGGAGCCTACCTGATCGTGCCTGTTTTCAGTCTTTCGGACTCGGTCTTCAGGGGATTCCTGTGGGGTCTCGGTTCGAGCCTGAGCTTCGCGGCGCTCACCATGCTCAACCGGGGTTTGACCCGCAGGCTGCCCAGTCTGAACGTGGCGCTGCTCCAGGACGCCTTCGCCGCCCTGTTCCTGGCGCCTGCGGCCGCGGCGGGAATGGTCAGGCTCTCGGCAAGAGACGTCATTCTCCTGGCCGTGCTGGGCGTGCTCTGCACGGCGCTCGCCCACAGCCTGTTCATTGACGGACTCAAGAAGGTCAGCGCTTTGACGGCCGGGATAATCGCCACGCTGGAGCCTGTCTACGGCATCCTGTTGGCCTGGTTCCTGCTCGGCGAAAACCCGTCGCTTAGGACACTCGCCGGCGGCGCGTTGATCCTTCTCTCCGCGGCCATGACGACGCGGCGCGAAACGGGTCCGGGAACGCGAACTATCTCCTCTTGATGACGCCGGACGGCCGGGTCTCGTCTTTCTTTTCTTCCTTGTGCCGCTTGGCCAGTTCGGCTTTCTCGGCCTCGTGGGCCTTCCTGAGCTCGGCCAGACGCTCCTTGAGCTTGCTTTCGACCTGGAGCTTTTCCTGCTCGCTCCTGGCCCTGGCCTTTTCGTTCTGGAACTCGCCCGTCACCTGCCTTATTTCAGCCTGATGGCTCTCTTCGAGGAGTTGTTCTTCCCGGCGCTGGTATCGCTCTATATCCTCGGTCCTGACGAGCTCGTTCCTTCTGATGACACGGCCTTCCGGGGCCGTTGGCGGAGCTGTCTCGACCTTGTCCTCGTCCACGAAGTCTTTGGGCCGGGCCGATTCGTTCCTGCTTATCTGCGGCCTGTAAACGACCACTTCCCTGCCCTGAACGCGGTCCTCCTCAGGCCGGGAGGAATCCTTAAGGGCGTGTCTTTCTACCACTTTGTTGGTCAGACGCTGGACATGACCGAGGGGCACGCCCTCGTTGACGATCCGGTCGCCGGAATACCTGAGGTTGATGTTGAGCACGGTCATGTTGATCACGGTCATGTTGCGTTCGGGCGGGAGGACCCAGTTATAAAGTGACCTGTCGAGGAAATTGCGCCCCCTGACGAAGACCCAGTAGTGCTCGGAGACCACATAGTCCCGGCGGCCGAAGCCGTAACCGGGACGGAACTCCAGGCCGGGCGGCGCCGGCGCCCAACCGATGTAAAGGTCGCCCCAACGCCAGACGACCCAGGCCGGGGCCCAGATCACGTCAGGCACCCAGAACCAGCCCAGCCGGCGGTCCCAGCCCCAGCGGCCGTAATGATAGACGGCCCAGCCCCAGCGCTCCAGCGAGACCCAAGTCCAGCCGTATGATGTCCAGACCCAGTGCCCTCTGGTGTAGGGCCTCCAACCGTGGCCTATGTCGCGCGGCACCCAGACATACCCGTGGGGTCGCATGTAGACCCAGACGCCGTATGGAGCGAGGTATTCATAGAAATACCCGCTGTCCATGGGCCCGGACGAGTAATAATCGGCCGCCGGAGGAGCCGGCTTGGCCGGCGCCCGGCCGGATGTATAACGCTCCGGCACATAGATCAGGCAGCCGCCGATAAGGAGCAGCGTCAGAACCAAGCCGATGATCCTGGTTTTCATTTTGGCCTCCATAAAGGAATCAAGCAAGAAGCGTGCCAGCCAATCCGCCCCGGCACGCCTGGAGAAACTCCTTCATTTGCGTAACAAAAATGTTACAGCCGGGGCCTTTTGTCAACAATTTTTTGGCTCTATGACGAAAAGTGCAGGCTGAAAAACCGGGGACAGGTACCGACTATATACCAACCGCCGCTGGTCGGTACCTGTCCCCGGTTTTCCCCTGTGTTTGACTCGGCCGGTTGCCTGGCCGTAGAATGGCCGCCTTAATGGCTGAAAAGGAGCTCAGCATATGAGAACAAGAAAGCCGAGCGTGATGGTCTGCTGCTTTATCGCCTGCTTCGCGACGCTGACAGCGGCCGCCGGCCGCGGGGCGGCAACCCAAGAGGAAAGCTTCAGGACGCCCTTGCCGCCGGCGTTCCTGCGGGCCATAATCAGCGAGGCTTCGGGCGAGCTGGCCTTCCAGAACGAGGTCTACCTGGCCGGGGTCAACCGCAACCGCAAGCCGGAGGAATACCGTCAGGGCTACTTCGAAACGGCTTTCCTGCTCGAGCGCCTCAAGGAATACGGCCTCGACGAAGCAGCCGTGATCGACCTGCCGGTTTCGTCGAAATCCACCTGGGACGCCGAGGAAGCCGAACTCTGGCTGACCGAGCCGGAACCAGAGAAGATCGCCGACCTCAAAGAGGTGCCAGCCTGCCTCGCTTCCGGCAGCAGCAGCGCCGACGTCACGGCCGAGCTGGTCTACGTCGGGCCCGGCAACAGGGAAGAGCACTATGCCGGCAGGGACGTCAAGGGGAAGGTCGTCCTGGTCAACGGAGCGCCCGACCCCGCCCGGCGCCTGGCCGTGGAAAAGCTCGGAGCCGCCGGCGTCGTGGCCTGGTCCTCGAGCCATCCCGAGTTCGACCGCGACCAGGTGGGCTGGAACTCGATCCGGACCGGGGAAAAGGATAAGCCTACGTTCGCCTTCATGGTCTCGGAGCGCCGCGGCCAAGAGCTCCGCGACCGGCTGGAGCGCGGCGACCGGATAGAGGTCCGGGCCTTCGTCAGGGCCCGGCAGGTCGAGGGCTATAAGGAGCAGATGGTCATGGGCCTGCTTCGCGGAGCCGAGCGGCCTGAGGAGGAGCTGGTCTTCGTGGCCCATCTTTTCGAGGGCTTCGCCAAGCAGGGCGCCAACGACAACACCTCTGGCTGCACCGCCATACTGGAAACGGCCCGGGTGCTTAAGAAGCTCACCGCGGAGGGCCGGCTGCCGGCGCTGAAGCGCTCGGTGCGCTTCCTGTTCGTGCCCGAGATCTCGGGCTCGGCCGCCTATCTAAAACTCAATCCCGAGGTCAGGAAAAGGATGTTCGCCTGCGTCAACATGGACATGGTCGGGGAAGGCCTGGTCAAGAACCTGAGCTGGTTCCGCCTCTACCAGACGCCGCGCTCGCTGCCGAGTTACCTGAACGATGTGGCCGTTTCGCTGGTCGAGTGGATGGGGGAGTCGCAGAAGGCGGCGCAGGAGTCAGGCTGGCGCTCCGGCGCGATACTGGCGCCGACCGGCTCGCGCGACCCGTTCTATTACCAGGTGGAGCCCTATGAGGGCGGCAGCGACCACATCGTCTTCATAAGGGAAGGCATCCCGGCGGTCTTCTTCAACGTCTGGCCCGACCAGTGGTATCACACCGACCGGGACACCGTCGACAAGTCCGACCCGACCCAGTTCAAAAGGACCGTCGTCCTGTCTTCGGCGCTGGCCGCGCTGCTGGCCAACGCCGGTCCGGCCGAGGCGGAAAGGTTCGCGGCCGAGGTTTCGAGCCGCGGCCTGGCCCGTCTGGCCGCCGACAAGAAGAAAGCCGAGAGCTACATCCTCGGCGCCGCCGCCGATAAGGTCCACGAGGCCCTAAGGGAAGCCAGGGTCGTCGTCAACCAGGCTGTCGCGCGCGAGAAGGCAACCCTGGTCTCGGCCGGCTTTTTCGCGGGAAGTTCGTCCGAATGGAGCGGACTCCTGGTTCAGCGCTTCAAGGCCCTGGACGGCTTCAAGCAGGCCTGGCTGGCCGAGGTGGAGGCGCTTTACGGCCGGCGGCTCAAGGCGCTCGGGCTGAAGCCCGCGGTCCCCCAGGCCGGCGAAACGGAGCTGAGGCTGAGCCGGCTCGTCCCCGCGGCCACGGAAAAGCTGCGCTCCACGATGGGCATCTGGCAGCTGCGCGCCGAGCTGCAGGCGCTCAACTACCAGCCGGCGCCGGCCGTCATGTCCGTGGAGGGCGAGATACGGGCCTTCATCGACGGAAGGCGGTCGATACTTGAGATCCGGGACGCCGTCTCGGCCGAGTTCGAGCCTCTCAAGCTCGAGGACGTGGAAAAGCTCTTCCAGGCCTACGAGAAACTCGGCCTGGTCGCGATCAGGAAGAAGTGAGGGGGCGCCGGCGGCCGGCTACTTGGAGAAGAGCTTTTCGAGGACCGGCATCAGGTCCAGCATCTTCTCGAATTCGATGAGCGGGATGTTCCGGGCCTTGGCTATGGCCGAGAAGCGGCCGTCGGAGTTGCCTTCCTTGTAGACGAGAAGCAGGTCGGAGGCCGGGGCCACGGCGTCGATGCTTTGCTCGTCGGTTGTATCCCCGGCCGCGGCGCCCTGGGCCCGCCTTTTCAGGCCTTCGACGTGGGCGCCGACGACCCTGACGCCCAGCTTGCGGGCTTCGGCGATCAGGGCGGAAACGCGGCTTACCTCGTCGTCGATGGAGATGCCGGCCGCGCCCATGCCTTTGAGGCTCGCGCCCATGACCACGATCATGGTCTTGTACGGAGAACCCGCCTTGGCCCTGGTCTGCAGGGTCTCAGCGGTCGCCAGGGGCTCGAGGTCGTAGGCGATCTTCAGCCGCTGGACAAGGACCTTGACCGTGGTCGGGCCCGGGCTCTGTCCGCAGGACGTGATGAGCACCGGGGCCTCGTAGCCCGCGACCTGCTGACACTCGGCCTTCAGGGCCGCGCCGCAGGCTATCATAATAAACGCCGCTAAGAGCGTGATCAGCCGTCTTTCCGTTCTTTCCATGTCAGGCTCCTTGTCAGGGACGTTACTCCTTAATCTTATGTCAGAGCGCCGCGAAGGTCAAACAGGTCGGGCGCCTGACGGGCGGATGCTGTTTTCCCCCGGTGTCCGTTCGGCTCCTGTCCCTTCGTTTATCTGGCCAGAAGTTCCCTGAGCCGAATGGCGTTCGTCACCGCCCGGGCCTGGTAGTCGTTGTTGAAATAGACGAAGGTTTCCGGGGCCGCCAGCGACTTTATCCGACTGGCCCACTCCTCGAGCTCCGTCTCCGAGTACTCATACCGGTAGCCGCCGGTCAGGCCGTGGAAGCGGAAATAGGCCGTCGCCGAAGTCAGGACCACGGCGGGCGGGACCTTGCTCGAGGACACGACGCAGCAGGAGGTCCGGTAGGAACGGAGCAGGCCGTAAACCTCTTCTGCGTACCAGCTGGGGTGGCGGAACTCTATGACGTTGCGGAACTCCGGCGAGAGAACCGAGAGGAATTCCTTCAGCAGGACGTCGTCGCGCGCGAGCGACGGCGGCAGCTGGAAAAGGACGCAGCCGAGTTTGCCTCCGAGCGCCCCGGCCAGCCGGTAGAAGAAGGCGACCTCGTGGCCGGCCTTCTTCAGCCGCTTGAGGTGGGTGATCTCCCGGTTGGCCTTCAGGCTGAAGACGAAACCGTCGGGCGTGTGCTCGACCCAGCTCCTGAGGACGGCCGGCTTGGGGAAGCGGTAAAACGTCATGTTGATCTCGACGGTGTCGAAGCGGCCGGAGTAATAGGCCAGCCATTCTCCGGAGGGAAGGCCGGCCGGGTAGAACCTTGGCCGCCAGCCGGGATAGCTCCAGCCCGACGTGCCGACCCTGACGTCCATCGCTTGCGCTTACGGCGACTTGGCCGCCTGCGTGAGCACGACCTCGACGCGCCGGTTCCTGGCCCGGTTGGCTTCGGTGTCGTTGGGCGCCACGGGATTGGCCGGGCCGTAGCCGACGTAGCTCATCCGGCTCTCGGCGACACCCTGGCTCCTGAGGAAGTTATAGACGGCCTTGGCCCGCTCGGTGGACAAGGCCAGGTTGCGCTCGTCCGACCCCGAGGAATCGGTGTAGCCCTCGATGCTCAGGTTCATGTTGGAGAAGACCATCAGGATGCCGGCCAGCTTGGCCAGCGTGAGCTGGGACGGGAGCTTCAGGGTAGCCTGGTTCAGGTCGAACAGGATGCCGGGCAGACTGACGATGACGCCGCGGGCCGTTTCGTTGGTCTCGGCCACGGTGGAGAGCGCCCCCTTGAGCATCCCGGCCAGCTCGTCCCGTTCTTTGCGCAGGGCCTCGCGCTCGGCTGCGATCCGCTGCAGCTCGGCCGCGATGCTGTCCCGTTCGGCGGCCAACCGGTCGCGCTCGCCGGCGAGCTCGCGTGATTCCCTGGCCAGGGCTTCGCGCTGGGCGGCCACCTCCTGGAGCTCGCGCTGGATGCGCTGCGCTTCCGTCTCGGCCGTGACGGCGCGCTGTTCCAGGGCGGCCTTTTCGGCCAGCCGCTTGGCCTCGGCTTCGGCTGCGGCCTTGGCCTCGGCGGCCTGCGTCGTTTCCTTTATCGCCCGCGAGGCCTGGGCCAGGGCCACCCGCGCCACCTCGGCCGCCTGCTTCCTGTTGCCTCCCGGTCTGGCCAGGGTCACGGCCTTGGCCAGCGCGGCCTTGGCCTCGGCGACAGCCTTGGGGTTGACCTCTTCGGCCTTCATCTTTTCAGCCATGGCCACGGCCTTCTGGGCCTGCTTGATGGCCACCGGCGTGTCGTCGCTGTACTGGACGCCCGAGATGGTTTCCAGGGCCGGCCGGGCGTCCGCCTGGAAATTGGAAAAGGCGAAGGGCGTCACGACAACATTGGGCATGGCGACCTCGCCGGAGACGAAGATGACGACGTCGTTGGGCCTGGTCCGGGCCGCGATAGGTTCGGCCGTGACCATCAGGGCGAAGATCCTGTTGGACGTAAAATAGGTCTGGCTGCCCGAGCAGTCCCTGGTCTCGACGACCACCTCGCCTAGGTTGTCCGCTTCGCCCTGGACAGTGACCGCCCAGAGGACGTAGGTCGTGATGTCGCCGCCGAAAAGGACGGCCGGCTCCATCTTCTGGAAGTTTAAGTTTATCGAGGCCCTCCCTTTATCGTAGCTAACGATGGCCCGTATGGACGCCCTGGACGGCGCCGCGGCGGTCCTGGCGAAGCCGATATCGACGGATCTGCCTGATGGGTAAGCGATAGCCTTGAGGTTGACTTCGGCGAAGGCCGCTGCGCTCAAGGCGGCGACCGCCGCGAGCAGGAAGACCAGCCGTTTGATTCGAGCCATTTTTCCCTCCTTGGAAGATCAGGCGCGGCCTTTCCCCTCCGCTCCGATGTTCCGTCGCCATTTTAGATTGAGCCTGAAAATCAAGTCAAGCCGGAGGCCGTTTTGAACTCCGCGGCCGCGGTGTGCTAACATCTGGGCCTCCCGTCGCGCGGGAGAGCAAGGAGGTCCCATGGCCCGATCGCGTCGTTTCAGCGTTCTCGTTTACGTCCTTCTGGCGGCCGTGCTGAGCTGCGTATCCTGCGGGGGCGGCGGGTCCGGCCCGCAGCCGGTCACGACCGACGAGATCCTCCGTCACATCAGGTATCTTTCCGACGACCTGCTGGAGGGCAGGGCGGTCGGCAGCCGTGGCATAGAACTCGCAGCCGCCTATCAGGAGGACTTTTTCCGGACGTTCGGCCTGGAACCGGCTTTCGGCTCGAGCTACAGGCAGAACTTCCTCCTGCGGGGCGTCCGGCCTGACGTCCAGGCCGTCCTCAAAGTGGGCTCGAAGTCGGCGGTCCTGACGCCGGCCCTGTTCCAGGATTTCGTCGCCGGCACCAGGCGGCAGGACGGCCCGGCCGAGGTCGCGGGCGAGCTGGTCTATTGCGGCTACATGATCCAGGCGCCGGAGCGCGGCTGGGACGACATCAAGGGGGCCGACCTCAAAGGCAAGGTCCTGCTCTGCGAGATAAACGAGCCGGGCAATTTCCCCGGGGGCGTCTTCGACGGCGAGGACATGACCTATTACGGCCGCTGGGTCTATAAGTTCGAGAAGGCCGACGAGCTCGGCGCGGCCGGCGTCCTCATCATCCACGACGCCAAGGGCGCCGCTTACGGCTGGGACGTCGTGCGCAACGGCTGGACCAAGGAGCGCTTCTTCCTCCCCGACAGGGAGCCGCGGCTGGGCTTCGAAGGCTGGGTCTCGGGGCCGCTCGCGGAAGAGATGTTCAAGGCCGCCGGCCTGGACCGTCAGGCCCTGCTCCGCCGGGCCGAGGCCCCCGATTTCGCGCCGGTTGCGACCGGGCTGACGGTGAGCGTCAGGCAGCAGCCGTCGTTCAGGACGGTCGAAGCCGCCAACCTGGCCGGGATAGTCAGGGCCGGCCACAGAAAAGCCCGGGGCCGCATGATCATAGTCTCGGCGCACTACGACCATCTGGGGACAGACCCGCTGGCCGACGGCGACCGCGTCTACAACGGAGCGGTGGACAACTGCTCGGCGAGCGCCGCGATGCTGGCTCTGGCCTCGTATTATGTCAGGCGGCCCGAAAGCCTCAGGGACGACGTTTGCTTCGCGGCCGTCACGGCCGAGGAGGAGGGCCTGCTCGGTTCGGACCACTTCGCCAGGCACCTGCCCTTTCCCGCGGACAGCGTCCTGGCCGACATCAACTTCGAGATGACCAACGTCTGGGGGGAAACCGAGGATGTCTTCGCCGTCGGTGCCGACCATTCCGAGCTCGAGGACGTCTGCCGGACCGCGGCCGAGAAGATGGGCTTGCGCTACATCCCGGAAAGGAACCGGGAGCTGGGCTTCTTCTTCCGCTCCGACCAGTTCAGCTTCGTCAGGGCCGGCATCCCGGCGGTCTGGCTGCACCAGGGCGTCGTCTCCCGGGGACCGGACAAGGACTTCGTGAAAAGGAAGTTCGAGGAATACCAGCGGACCAGGTACCACAAGGTGAGCGACGAGATAGAGGCGGACTGGGACCTGCGCGGGACGCTGCAGATCATCGACTGGGCCAGGACGATCATCGGGCTCCTTTCCGAGCGGGAGGAACCGCCCGCCTTCCGGCCGTCGAGCCCTTTCAAGAGGAAGCAGGCGCCGGCCGACGCGACCGTCGCCTTCAAATAGCTCTCTTCTGTGAAGTAAAATCCATTTTCAATTTCGGACATGTCCATCGTCCTCCCACGGCCATTCCGCTCCCAGGGCTTGGACTACCTTTTGCGTGACCCGACGCGGCTGCTTGTTTCCGCGCGGCCGATGTGCTAATATTCCCGTCAATGGAAAATCAAGTCCGCAAATCAACCACATACTTCGCCGAATTCCTCAAACCCGCCCAGGTCGTCTTCGAGCTCAAGAGCAAGGACAAGGTCGAAGCCATCGAGGAGCTGCTCGATGTCCTGGCCAAGCAAAAGCTCATCGAGAACAAGAAGCTCGTCCTGACGCGCATCATCGACCGCGAGAACCTGGTTTCCACGGCCATCGGCTCGGGCGTCGCCCTGCCGCATGCCCGCGTGGACACGGAGAAGGAGATCGCCGTGGCCGTGGGCCGCTCGGAGAAGGGCATCGATTTCGAGGCCCACGACGGCGAGAAGGTGCGCCTCATCATCCTGGTCGTCTGGAACCCTTCCATCCCGGGCCTGTTCAACCACCTGTTCGCCGGCCTGGCCCGCTTCCTGGTCAGGGCAGACAACAGGCGGCGCGTCCTCGAGGCCGCCAACCGGGCCGAGCTCTACGAGATCCTGTCCAAGATCGAGTTCAAGTTCGTCCACGAGGAGAAGGTCCTGAGCCAGGCCGGGCTGCTCAAGAAGCTCCAGGAGCTCGAGATCAAGACGCGCCGGGCCTCCAAAGAGGCCCAGAAGGACCTCCAGAAGCAGGCGACCATGATCCGCGACGAGCTCGACCGCGACCTGCTGTCCAGGTTCGACCGGCTGATGGAACGCTACGGCTTCGCGGTGGCCGAGGCCGTCGACGGCGTCTGCCAGGGCTGCAACATCAACATCTCGACCCAGATGTACTCGGCCATCGAGGGCTCGAACGACATCTACGTCTGCGAGAACTGCGGCAAGTTCCTGATCTCGGTCCGCAGGAAGAAGAAGTAGTCAGCGGGCCGGTCTGAGCACGAGGTTGCCGGGCGCATGGAGCTTGTAGACCGGGTAGGTCTGGTAGCCGCGGCCCCACTGACCGACGATGTGCCTGTCGAAAAAGTTCCAGACGAGCAAGCCGTCGTCGCTCTCCGGCTCGAGCAGGTAGGCGGCCAGGCCGCCCAGCGGCTGGGCCGTCCTCACCACCAGCGTCCCGGCCGGGAATTCCCTCGTCTCCTCGGCGTACTCCCCGCTGACCTTGTTCAGGCGATGACCCTGGAAGAGCCTTTCGCCGGCCTTAAGGTCTTTTATCCTGAAGGCTTCGACCGCGAGCGAGACCGGCTCCGCCAGACGTTCCACGCTCAGGCCGTGACCGAGAAGCTTGTCGAGGATGGTGTCGTCGAACAGAGGTATCAGGTAGGCGACGGGATAGCGGACCGTGCGCTTGGGGACGAAATCGGCGAAATAGGGCAGGACGTAGGTCCTCTTGCGGTCCGTCCTCTTGACCCTGGGGAACGGCGCGCCTTCCGGCTGGGACACCTCCATTTCGTAGCCGCGCACGGTGACCTTGCCGGGGAGATCCTTGACCTCGATGTCGAGACCGAAACCGGGCGCCGCGGCCGGGTTCAGGCCGCGCTCGACGGCGCGGCGGTCGGCTTCGGCCACAAGGCGCGCCAGCTCCTCGGCGTGCCTGTCGCAATAATCCAGGACGGCCCTGAGCAGGGCGTAGCAGCCCGAGACCCGCGTCTTGAAGTCGGCGTAGTTGTAGTTCTCGTCCAGGATGGACAGGCGGTTGCGCAGGCCGATATAGTTCGTGACGTACCTCGGCTCATGGCCGAAGGTGCGCCAGCCCTTCTCCATGTCCCGGAAATCCATCGGGTCGCCGTAGGGGATGGCCAGGGTGCCGTACTTCTTCTCCATGGACTCTTTCACGGCCGGCAGCATCCGGTCGCGCGCGTAGACGATGACGGCCGCGTCGCCGTTGGGGCAGAGCGGCCAGGAGTAGGTGACCGGCTCCTCATGGTAGGAGCCGTCGGTCGTGTGGGCGTCCAGCAGCAGGACGGGGTCCCAGCGCGTCAGGACGTTGCGGACCAGGCCCTGGAGCTCGGGGCTCTCGAGCTTCATGGCGTCGCGGTTGAGGTCCAGGTTCTGGCCGTTGTGCCTGACCCCGACGCCCCGGGCCGGGCCGAGCTGTCCCGGTCTGTTCTGCGGGCTGACCTTCTCGTTGCCGTCGGGGTTGAAGATGGGCGCGATGAGGAGAACGATGTTGCCGAGATAGGGCGGCTTGGGGTCGAGCAGTATGTCCCGCGCCAGCATCAGCATCGCCTCCTTGCCCTCGACCTCGCCGGCATGGATGTTGGCCTGGAAATAGACGACGATGCGCTTGTCGTTCTTGAGCGCCGCCGGCGCGAGCGGCAGGGGCCGGCCGATCACGGCCAGCGGGATATCCCGGCCCTCGGCCGAAACGGCCAGCGACTCGACCCTGATGAACGGGCTCAGCTTCTGCAGGGCCGCGAGGAATCCCATGACCTCGGCGTAGCTCGAGGTCGCCTCGTAGTTCGAGCTCTCGGCCGCCGTGAGCGGCCTATCCTGGCCCGAGCACGGCGCCAGCGCGGCCGGCAGGGCCGCGGCCAGGATCAAAAGCGCTTTCAGGCGGTTTCTCATCGTCCTCTCCTCTCCGGCCATATATCACGGCCGGCCGTGTCCTTGTCCGTGGGCAAGAGGCCAAGTTTAGACCAGCGGGTCGAGGTCGTCAACAACGAGGAAAGTTTTGACAGCCGCGGGCCGCGTCCTTATCATGAGCATGGAGGAGCGCCGGATGTCCGTGTTCAACGTCAGCCCGGAGAAGGAAAAAGGCCTGGCGGAGAGGATGGAACGGCTCGGCATCAAGGAGGCCGACCTGGTCGAGAAGTTCGTCCGCTCGGCCGGCCGCGGCGGCCAGAACGTCAACAAGGTGGCCACCTGCGTTTACCTCAAGCATCTGCCCACGGGCATCGAGGTCAAGTGCCAGCAGGAACGTTCCCAGGCGCTTAACCGTTTCCTAGCGCGCCGCATCCTGGCCGACAAGGTCGAGGCCATGGTCCTGGGCAGGCGGAGCGAGGAAGAGCAGCGGCTGGCCAAGCTGCGGCGCCAGAAAAGGAAAAGGTCGAAGAGGGCCAAGGAGAAGATGCTGGCCGACAAACGGCTGCGTTCCAAGAAGAAAGAAGCGCGCTCGTTCAAGCCCGACGTCTCCGATGTCTGAACCCGGCCGGCGAGCGTGGGGGGACGGCTTCCGGGTTGTGACGGCACGGTCGTCGTTGATGGGGTCAACCCTTCGGACAAACAGGACAGCCTTCGCTTCCTGCAGGGGCGGATGCCGCGCCGCGCTGTTTTCCGGGGCGGCTAGCGGCGTCGCCGCCGCTCAGGAGGCCAGCCGGATGAGGGCCTGAAGGAGCAGGTCGGCCCCTTTTTCCAGGTCCTCCCAGCCCGCGCGCTCTTCCGGGGAATGGCTTATCCCGTCCAGGCAGGGGATGAAGATCATGCCGGCATCGGCGCAGGCCGCGATGATCTGGGCGTCGTGGCCGGCGCCGCTCGTGAGCCTCATCCAGGCATGGCCGAGGCGTCGGCACTCCTCTTCGAGCAGGCCGGCCAGCCTTTCCGGCACCCGGACCGGCTCGGTGGCATCGACGAGCTCCGAGCTGAAGGTCAGGCCGCGGACCGCGGCCGCTTCCACCGCCAAGGCCGCAAGTTCGGCGTCGAGCGCCTGCAGCTCGCCGGCCGAAGTCCCGCGGACGTCGAGCGTGAAATCGGCCCGGCCGGGGACGACGCTGAACGCGCCCGGATGCAGGGCGACCCGGCCGATCGTAACGAGGCTGCCGTAGTGCGCGGCAGCCGCGTGCCTGGTCGCCTTGAGGGCGAAGTCGGCCAGGCCCAGGAAGGCATCCTGCCTGAGCTCTAAAGGCGTCGTGCCGGAGTGCGCCGCCCGACCGTGAAAAGCGCAGCGGCGGTACCTTTTGCCCGCGATGGCCTCGACGACGCCTATCGATTTCTCCTCGGTTTCGAGCACCGAGCCCTGCTCGATATGGAGCTCGAGATAGGCTTCGAGCGGCGGCCTCTCTTCCGCGGCCTTGAGGACCGTCTCGACCGATAACCCGGTCCCGGCCAGCACCTCCGCCAGCGTCAGCCCGGAAGCCGTCCGGCCGAACCGGAGCTGGCTTTCGTTGAGCTGTCCTGTGAACGCCCGGCTGCCCAGGAAGTCGCCCACGAGGTTGCCTTCTTCGTCGGTAAAGGAAGCGACCTCGAGCGGCCTCGTGACCGGAATGCCCTCTTCCCGTATCCTTCTCAGGCATTCCAGGGCGGCCAAAACCCCGGCGCTGCCGTCGAACATGCCGCCGTTCAGGACCGTGTCGATATGGGAGCCGGCCATGACCACCGGACCCCGGCCTTCCAGCCGTCCGAACTGGTTCCCGGCCCCGTCCTGGCGGTAGGCGAGCCCGGCGGACTCGATCCTGTCGCGCAGCCAGCGCCGGGCCTCGAGGTCGGCCGGGCTGAAGGAGGGGCGGCTGACCCCGCCGTTTTCCGTCCTGCCGATCCCGCCGAGCTCCTCGATGTCACGGCGCAGGCGGCCGATATCGACGCGGATCTCTGTCGCCGGCACGCGCGTCATCATGGCTCCAGCAGGGCCAGCATGTCGCGAACGGCCCGGTCGATGCCGACGATCGCAGCCCTGGCCACGATCGAAAAGCCTATGGAAAGCTCGGTGATCTGTGATATCGCGACTATCGGCTTCACGTTGCGGTAATCCAGGCCGTGGCCGGCGTGGACTTCCAGGCCGCGGCCGCGGGCGAACTCGGCCGCCCCGCGCACCGCCGCCAGGGCCCTGTCCCTGTCCGGACCGGGCCCGAGCTCAGCGTAGGAGCCGGTGTTGACCTCGACCAAGCCGGCGCCGGCCTCGGCCGCGGCCGCGATCTCGTCGACGTCGGGGTCGATGAAAATGCTGACCATTATCCCGGCCGCGGACAGCTCCTGTATCATCGGTTCAAGGCTCCGCCTGTTCCGGATGACGCTCAGGCCGCCCTCGGTCGTGAGCTCTTCCGGCCTTTCCGGGACGAGCGAGACCAGGTCGGGCCGGACCTCGAGCGCGATCCGCTTCATCTCTTCCGTGGCCGCCATCTCCACGTTGAGCCTGGTTTTGACAGCGGCCCGAAGCAGGCGCAGGTCGCGTTCCTTGATGTGCCGCCGGTCGCTCCTGATATGGCAGACGATTCCCGAAGCCCCGGCCTGCTCGGCCAGCAGGGCCGCCAGCACCGGTTCGGGTTCCGAGGCCCGGCGGGCCTCCCTGAGAGTGGCGAAATGATCGATGTTGACCGCCAGTTTCATGGCTGCCTCCGGCAAATGCCCAGTGTCATTCCGGCGCGCCGAGATGCCGTTTGATGACCTCGGCCAGTTCGGCCGCCATCGCCTTCACCTCGGAGACGTCCCTGCCCTCGACCATGATCCTGGCCAGCGGCTCCGTGCCCGAGTAGCGCAAGTCGAGACGGCCTTCGTTCCCGAGCCGCCCGCGCACGCTGTCGGCGGCCGCCGCTATCTCGGGGAAGTCGGCGAAGGGCCTCTTGGCCGCGACCCGGACGTTGACCAGGACCTGCGGGAATTCCTCCAGGCCCCGGACGAGCTCCGAGAGGCTGCTATCTTTATGGACCATGGCTTCAAGCATCTTGAGCGAGGTCAGGATGCCGTCGCCGGTGTTGAGGTCGTCGAGGAAGATCGTGTGGCCCGACTGTTCGCCGCCCAGGTTGCAGCCCAGCCTGACCATCTCTTCCAGCACGTACCTGTCGCCCACCCTGGTCCTAACGAGCGCCAGGCCGGCCCGTTCGAGGGCGACCTCCAGCCCCATGTTGCTCATGGTGGTCGCCACCACCCGGTCCGAACGCAACCTGCCTGTCTCCTTCATGAACAGCGACTGGACGAACAGGGTGTGGTCGCCGTTCAGGACGCGTCCTGTTTCGTCGGCCCAGACGGCCCGGTCGGCGTCGCCGTCGAAGGCGGCCCCGAAGACGGCGCCGGTCTCGACCACCTTGCACGCCAGGCTCTCCGGATGGAGCGAGCCGCAGCCGCAGTTGATGTTCCGGCCGTCTGGCGAGGCGTGTATGGGCACCACTTCGAAACCCAGCTCCTCGTAGATCCGAGGAGCCAGGCTGGAACCGGCGCCGTTCGAGCAGTCCAGGACTACTTTGCCACGTTTCCCGCCGGCCGGGATCCGGACTCGCGATTTCAGGTGCTCGAGATAGCCTTCGACCAGGCCGCCGTCATGGCTGCCTGAAGACGACTCTCTCTCTTCCCGTTCCGGCCCGGCCTCGCGCACCGCCCGCTCGAGGAAGGCCTCCCATTCTTCCGGGATCTTGGTCCCGGCAGGGGAGAAGATCTTGATGCCGTTGTCCTGGAACGGGTTGTGGGAGGCGGAAAAGACGACCCCGGCCGAGAAGCCGTGCCTACCCGTCAGGAAGGAAACCGCCGAGGTCGGGATGACCCCGGCTGAAACAGCCTCGCCGCCGCCCGCCAGCACGCCCGCGGTGAAGGCCTGCTCAATCCACTGGCCGGACTCGCGAGTGTCCCGGCCCATCAGCACCCTGGGTTCCAGGCCCGAGGCGCTGAGGAGGCGCGCCAGGGCCCGGCCCAGCACGCGGACCGTCGGCCTGTCCAGCGGGTAGCTGCCGGCGACGGCTCGTATCCCGTCCGTTCCGAAGAGCTTCTCGTCCATGGCGGGGATGTTTCAGCCTTTCCCGGCTTTAGAGTTCGCCGCGGCGGCCCCGGGCTTGGCCTCGGCTATCTTGACCGTGACGCGCACGGTCGTGAATATCGAAAGCAGGCGCAGCTCCGGGTGCGGCAGGATGATGTCGACGTCGAACACCGTCTGCTTGTCGAGTCCTGTTATGTCGATGGGCGTCGTCGTCACGACATCCTTGCTCCGGAAGCGGCTTTCCGGTCCCGAAACCAGGACCTTGGCCGGCTGGACCTCGACACCGTCCAGCCGGAAACCGTCGGCGGGCCGGCCGCGGACGGTCGGCTTTATCATGAGAGTCTCCTCCCGGGTCCGCTCGAGCTTGATGTTGACCTTGTTCGGCCGGACCGCGATCAGCTTCACGCCGCTCGGCACCGAGATCATGTTCGGGTTGAGAGGGAACTCCTGTTGATAGACCGTGGCTTTCTCGAGGTCGAGGACGGCCCTGATGTTCTGGGCGCCGACCTCCTTCAGCAGCCGGTTCGGGCCGCGGATGGCCACCTCGACGGTCGAGGTGTTCCTCTCGACGAGCTCCAGGCCGACCGGAATGTTGCGCAACTCGAGCGGCACCACCAGGGATTTGTCCGAATAGACCTTGTCCTCGGGGATTAGGAGCAACCAGATGACCAGGGCCAGGACAAGCGACGCGATCTTCAGGCCCCAGTTCTTCGTCACGAACGTCCTCAGCGACCTTTTCATTTTTCTCTCAGGTAGCCGATCAGGCGCTTTTTCATGGCCTCGCCGGTCTCGAAGTTCTCCAGGCTGCCCTTCACCGCCAGCGAAACGAGGCCGGTCTCTTCGGAGACGACGATGACTGCGGCGTCGGTCTCCTCGGACAGGCCGATGGCGGCCAGGTGTCTCGTCCGGGTCTTGAACTGGACGGGCAGCTTGTGAGCGGCCGGCAGGGGCAGCAGGCAGCCGGCGGAGGCGACCTTGTCGCCCCTGATGATGGCCGCGCCGTCATGCAGCGGCGAATGCGGATAGAAGATGCCGACGATCAGGTCCTTGGAGATGAGGGCATCGAGCCTGACCCCGCGGCCCGTGTAGGGCAGGAGCGATATCTCCTTCTCGACGGCGATCAGCGCGCCGATCTTCTTCTGGCTCATGTAGTCGATGGCGAAGAAAAGCTCGTCGAGCTTCTCCTCGAGGGGCCTGAGCAAAAGCGGGCTGCGTATCGTGCGCGAGCCCAGCCCGGCCAGGAACATGCGGATCTCGCCCTGGAAAAGGACGATGACCGCGATTATGACGTAGTTGATGAAGGCCCGGATGATCCGGCTGGAGACGCTCAGCCGGCCGTAGATGGTCAGGAGGTAGAGCAGGGCGATCAGGGCCATGCCGAGCGCCGCCTGATAGGCCCGCGTGTCCTTGATGAGCAGCAGCACGGAATAGATGATGACCGCGATGATGATGATGTCGACGACGTCGAGGGGCGTGATGTGCTTGAGGAGGTTCCAGACGCTAGCCGGCATGTCCGGTCCCCCTCTCGGCGGGCATGGTCCGCGAACCGGGTGTCGCATCCCGGCCGGCTTCCTGGACGGCTTCGGCCACCTTCACGGCCCGGGCCACCTGTTTGACGTCATGGACCCTGAGAATGTCCGCTCCCTTCTGGACGCAGAGGACGGAGACGGCTATCGTGCCCTCCAGCCTTTCCTCCGGCGGCAGTCCCAGGATCCTGCCGAGGAAGGATTTCCTGGAGATGCCCATGAGCAGGGGACGGCCGATCTCCAGGAACAGGTCCTGACGGGCGATGAGGTCGAGGTTGTGCTCGAGGTTCTTGCCGAACCCGATGCCAGGGTCGATGATGACCCTTTCCCTGGGAATGCCGGCGGCTTCGGCCGCGCGTATCCGGGCCTCCAGAAAATCGCGCACCTCGGCGAGGACGTCGTCGTATTCGGGGTTGAGCTGCATGGTACGCGGCGTGCCCTTCATGTGCATGATGACCAGGCCCGCGCCGGAAGCGGCGACGACCCCGGCCATGGCCGGGTCGGCCCTGAGGGCGCTGACGTCGTTGATGATGTCGGCGCCGGCTTCAACGGCCGCCGCCGCCACCGCGGCCTTGCTGGTGTCGACCGAGATAAGGGCCCCGGTCCGGGGCCTGAGCTCCCTTATGACCGGGATGACCCGGCCGAGTTCCTCCTCTTCCGTGACCGGCAGGGAACCGGGGCGGGTGCTCTCGCCGCCCACATCGATGATGTCGGCGCCGTCCGCTGCCAGCTCCAGGCCTCTGCGGACCGCCCGCTCCCTGTCCAGGAACAGGCCTCCATCGGAGAAGGAATCGGGGGTGACGTTGATGATGCCCATGAGCCAAGTCCGGGAGCCGAGGAGGAACCGCTTTCCGCGGGCTTCCAGGACTCTCGTTCCTCTCTTCATGGGCCTCAGAAGGACTCCGGTTCGTCGCCGGCGCTGTTGACGACCCCGGCTTCCCGTGCCGCGCCTTCGTCGCCGGGCCCGGCCTGAGCGGCCCGGGGCTCCAGCACGGCCTTGATCTCGTCCGAGCTCAGGACCTCCTTCTCGAGCAGCATGTCCGAGATGCGGCCGAGCTTGTCCCTGTTGGCGGAAATGATGTTCTTGGCCCTGGCGAAGCTCTTCTCGACGATCCTCTTGACCTCTTCATCGATGAGCTCGGCGGTCTTCTCGCTGAAGTTCTTGTGCGCGGCCAGCTCCCGGCCGAGGAAGATGAGGTCGTCGCGCTCGCCGTAGGTGAGGGGCCCGAGGTCGGACATGCCCCACTGGCAGACCATCTTGCGGGCGATCTCGGTGGCCTTCTCGAAGTCGTTGGCGCCGCCGGTCGTGACCTTGTTGAGGAGCTCCATCTCGGCGGCCCGGCCTGCCAGCAGGACGGAGAGCTGGGCCTCCAGGTAATCCTTGGTGTAGGTGTAACGGTCGTCGAGCGGCAGTTGCTGGGTGAGGCCGAGGGCCATGCCGCGCGGGATGATGGTGACCTTGTGGATGGGGTCGGCCTCTGGGATCATGGCCGCGACCAGAGCGTGCCCGGCCTCGTGGACGGCCGTGTTCTTCTTCTCTTCTTCGCTGATGATCATGCTCTTGCGCTCGACGCCCATCAGGACCTTGTCCTTGGCGTATTCCAGGTCCTTCATGGTCACCCGCTCCTGGCCGTTGCGGGCCGCGACCAAGGCCGCTTCGTTGACCAGGTTGGCCAGGTCGGCGCCCGAGAAGCCGGGGGTGGAGCGGGCTATGACCGAAAGGTCGGCGTCCTCGGCTAGCGGGACGCTGCGGGTGTGGACGAGCAGGATGTCCTCGCGGCCCTTGACGTCCGGCATGGGCACGACGATGCGGCGGTCGAAGCGGCCCGGCCGGAGCAGGGCCGTGTCCAGGATGTCGGGCCTGTTGGTGGCGGCGATGACGATGATGCCCTCGTTGGAGTCGAAGCCGTCCATCTCGACGAGGAGCTGGTTGAGGGTCTGCTCGCGCTCGTCGTGGCCGCCGCCCAGGCCGGCGCCCCTCTGGCGCCCGACCGCGTCTATCTCGTCTATGAAGATCAGGCACGGGGCGTGCTTCTTGCCCTGGTCGAAAAGGTCGCGGACGCGCGAGGCGCCGACGCCCACGAACATCTCGACGAAGTCGGAGCCGCTGATGGAGAAGAAGGGCACGTTGGCCTCGCCGGCGACCGCCCTGGCGAGCAGCGTCTTGCCCGTGCCGGGCGGCCCCACGAGCAGAACGCCCTTGGGGATCTTGCCGCCGAGGCGCTGGAACTTGCGCGGCTCCTTGAGGAACTCGATAATTTCCTGCAGTTCCTCCTCGGCCTCTTCGACGCCGGCGACGTCCTTGAAGGTCAGCTTCTTCTGCTGGGCCGAGAAGAGCTTGGCGCGGCTCTTGCCGAAGGACATGGCCTTGTTGCCGCCGGCCTGCATCTGCTTCATGAAGAAGAACCAGAAAACGACGATGAGCAGAAGCGGGAACCAGCTCAACAGCAGCGAATAGACCGGGCTGCGGGAAGTGTCCTTGACGATGATGCCGACCTTGTTGTCCCTGAGGATCTTGATGAACTCGGTGTAACCGGCCGGGGCCACCGTCTTGAAGTTCTGGCCGTCCTTGAGCCGGCCGCGGACCTGGCTGTCCTGTATGGTGACCTCCTGGACGTTGCCCTGTTCGACCTCGGTCATGAATTCCGAGAAGGTCAGCTCCTTCTTGCCCGCCGGCGAGGTCTGGAACAGGCTCCACAGGAGTATCAGCAGGATGCCCGCTGATATCCAGAACAGGATGCCTTTGGTCGTTCTGTTGGGGGTTCGGGGCATTTCACGGTTCCTCTTACGGGCTCATTTTAGCATTTTTCGGCCGGCTTGTTAATAAAAAAACGGGCGGGACTCGCTTCAGAGGCGGGGTCGGGGATGATCCCGGCCGGCCGTTCCCCCCTTCGCGCGTGCTTTTCGCCATGGGGCCGGCCGAAGTTTGACATTCCCGCGGCCAGGTGGAAAAATATCCTGAGGAGGGTTATCGTGATGAAAAAAAGCCTTGGGTTCCTTTTTTTGACGGCGGTTTGGCTGGCCGTTTCATGGGCGGACGCCGGGGCCCAAGCCCGCAAGGACGCGACCGGCAAGCTCGAGCACGAGGTCACGGTGGCCGTCAAGCTCGTCCAGGTCTATGTCACGGACAAGAGCGGCAAGCCGGCCAGCGGCCTGACCGCCGACGATTTCGAGGTCTTCGACAACAACAAACCCGTGCCGCTTATCCACTTCGAGAAGCATCTCGCGGCGGAGGAACAGGCCTCCGCTCCGCCCGAGGCGCCGGCGCTGAAGCGCAAGTTCTTCCTCTTTTTCGACTTCGCCTTCACCGACGCCCGCGGCGTCCTGAGGGCCAAGAGCGCCGGTCTCAAGTTCATGGAAAGCTCCCTCCTGCCGACGGACGAAGTCACCTTGATGACCTATTCCGCCTTCCGCGGGCTCACCGTCCATGAGTACCTGACCACGGACCACGCCAAGGTCCGCGGCATGATCGACGCCTTCGGGCTCAAGAACGTGACCGGCCGGGCCGAGAACCTGGCCAACTTCTATTACACCGACGCGCTGGCGGAGGCCCAGAGCGACCAGCGCGAGGCGACTTCCGAAGAGAGGTTCTTCGCCGAGCAGGCCCGGCTGCAGACGGGACAAGCGCTCGACACGGGCCGCCGGCAAGGCTATGTCGACCAGGCCCGCTTCTTCCTCCTCGCGCTCAAGAACATGGCCAAGGTGCTGCGGACGGTCCCGGGTTACAAGCATATCGTCCTTTTTTCGTCCGGCATAGCCCGGCAGGTGCTCTTCGGCCGGACGGGCGGCGCCTACGTGGGCGAATGGACGACGCCGGAACAGTTGGCCGCCCAGCTCAGCGACTACGACGCGGCCCAGGCCGACGCCGGCCTCAGGAGCGACTTCAGCGAGCTGCTCAAGGAGCTGAAAGCCTCCAACTGTCCGGTCTACGCCGTGGACATCTCGCGCGTCCAGAAGGAGACCGACGTCGACAGCGCCCAGGGGATGAACCCGGGCGTCCGGGAGCTGGACGGCGCCGATTCCCTCCGGCAGATGGCCTCTCAGACCGGCGGACGCTTCTACGCCCGGACGGTCGACCCCGACAGCGCCATGACGGAGATCGTCGACTCGACCCGTTCTTTCTACGTGCTGGGCTACAGGGTCGACGAGCGCTGGGACGGCAAGTTCCACAAGGTCAGGGTCAGGGTCAAGCAGAAGGGCTACGACGTCTACGCCCCGGGCGGCTACTTCAGCCCCAAGCCCTTCAAAGAGTACACGAGCTTCGAGAAGCTGCTCCATCTCATCGAGTTGGGCCTGACGGACGACCCGCGGCCGTTGATCCCTGTCGAGATGCCGGCGGTCAGCCTTAACCTGGTCGAGAAAGGCTGGCCGGCGGTCCTGACTTTCGCCCGCTCGTCCGGCGGCGACATGGTCGACGTCTTCGGCCGGAGGACGGAGGCCTACCTGCTCCTGTTCAACGCGGCCGGCGAACTCGTCTTCATCAAGAAATTCAAAGTGGCCGTCAGCGAGAATGACAGGAGCGGGAAAGAGGCCTTCCTGACTTCCTTCCTGGTCCCGGTGAAGCAGGGCAGCTATAGTTGCGTTTTGATCATACGCAACATGGACACCGGCATGAGCGCCAAAGGCCGGGCCGCCGTCCGGGTGCCCGGCGAGCTGCCGGCGGCGCCGTTCCTCGACCCGCCGGTCCTGCTGGTGCTCGACAACCGGGCCCTGGAGATCGTCGCCGCGCGCGAGCCGACCCTGGCCTCCATTTACGGATACGACGGCGCGACCTTTTCGGCCGCGGCCGGAGTCGTTTCGGCCGGGACACAGAGGCTGTTCGCGGCCGTGAGACTGAACCACCCGGCGGGCGGCGATGAGGGGCTCGAGGTGAGAGCTTCGCTCGTGAGAGGCGCAACCGGGGAAAGCCGGGCGCTGCCCGTTTCTATACTGCAGAAGGCCCGTGAGGGCCAGGTCGTCAGGCTTCTCCTGGAGCTCGGGACAGGCGAGCTTTCGGCCGGCTCCCATACGCTGACATTCACGGTCGCTGTGCCAGGCGCGGCCCAACCCGCGGAAACATCCGTCGCCTTTGAAGTCAGGTGACGATCGTCCGGAACAGGGCGGAAATCAGCTGACATCGGGACGCTTTCTTCGTCGTCGACCGGCAAGGCCGCTCGCTCGGCGTCTGGCGGAAGTCCGACCCGCTCCGGCCGCCCAAGATGAGGCTCATGCCCCTCATCCTGAGCGTCACCCGGGCGTGGGCGGCGGCTGCAACAGCGCCTCGTCCGCGCCATGCTCCCTTAGAAGCGCATGTCCTCGTACCGGGCGCCGCTGCCGAACCTGGGATTCACGACACTGCTGTAGACCGAGCCGAAACTATAGCTGAGTCCCACGGAAAGGTTGTACCTGTAACCCGAAAGCAGTTCCTTTCTCCGCAGGAGCAGCTCTTCGAGACTGGCCTCGCCCGCGGCCAGGTTAAGCTGGTCGCGGACCTTGGAGTAGCGGCCGTTGACGCTCAGGCTCAGCCCCTTGAAGACGCGGACGCCGGGGCGTAATTCGAGAATGGTCTCCTCCAGGCGATAGTTGCTGCGTCCGGTCTTGTCCGACTCCGGTCCGGCGCCATAGTACGGCATTTCTGAGATGTTGCGGCGCTGCGTGCTGAATGTAGCAAACGCGTGGCCGCTGAACAGTCGCGGCACTGAGACCTCCAGCCGTCCGCCGTACGACTGATTGATCGCAGCGCGCGCGTCTATACGAAGGACGAGCTCGCCGTCCTGTAGCGGCTTCGTATACGTTGGTCCGATGGCAAAGCCTGATCCCGGCACCATGTTGCCGAACGACAGGGAGAACCCATATGCTTCGCCGGTGAGGAGCCGGTATGGCAAACTGTTTTGAGTTCTCACAATTACTCCCTCCGCTTTAGGCGGAGCCCAAGGCGTCAGGTTTCCTTCCTTTTCCGTTCGCGCCGCCTGAATCAGGTCGGTCCGCAATTGTGCCTGAGCCCCAGACTGTGACCGTAGCGCCTTCTCATTGCTCCCCGCTTCGGTCTCAGCCGGGCGTGTTTGCGCGAACGAAGCGGCAACTGCCGCCGCCAGCGCTAGGACTGCAACTCGCGTCAAGTCCATGTTTAACCTCGTTATGATACTTGGCACGCTG
>CAYWJT010000017.1:0-46596 GCA_964458655.1 uncultured Eubacteriales bacterium
CTGACGGGGAAATGACCCGGAAACGGCGGAAAAAAAAGCCCCCTCTCCCCGGCCGGGGAGAGGGGCTTTGAGCTTCAGCTTCTACGCGTGCTTAGAACTGGAACCTGACGCCGATCCTGGTGACCCTCGGGTTGAGGATCTCATTCAGGGCGTTGTAGGTCACCTCTGGAGTGAACGTGGTCCTGGTCCAGTCGATTTGGGTCGGGTCTTCGGTCTGGCCGTAGACCCGCACCGTGCCCCAGTTCTTCTGGTAGCGGCGGTTCTCGATCATCTTGTTCAGCACGTTGAAGATGTCGGCCATGATGTAGATGCGGCCGGTGTCGCCGAGCTTGAGCATCTTTTCGATGCGGACCGAGAAGTTGTAGAACAGGGGCAGGCGCTGGCTGCCGAAGTAGTCCATCCTCAGGGTGGCGCTCCTGGTCTCGGTCGAGGGCAGGCGGTAGTCGATCAGCGTGAAGTACTCGTCCTGGACCCAGCCTTCGCGCATGTTGAAGGTGCCGGAGACGTCGATGCCGTAAGGCAGCTGGTAGAGGCCGGCCAGCTTGAACATCCAACGGGAGTAGGTGTACTGGTTGATCTTGCCGGAGGCGCCGCCGATGTAAGCGGCCTGCGGTTTGCCGTCATAGGCCCAGAGATTGGTCCGGTCGATGACGCTGCCGTCGCCGTAGTGCTGGGCCTGCCACTGCCAGGTGAAGTTGCCGTTCAGCATCCACTTGTTGGAGAGCCTCTTGTTGAAGATGATGTCGAAGCCGAGGTAGTCCATGTAGTAGTTGGGACGGAGCTGGCGCTCGGAGTACGGGGAATAGACCAGGTACGCGGCGTTCGCGGAATACCATTCGTGGTTCTGGGCTTCCTTGGTGTCGGGGATGTAAACCGTGGTCGTGCCGTCGCCGTTGTCCCTGTAGTAGCTGCCTTCAGGCAGACCCCTGGAGGGATAGTAGTCCTGGTCGGCGTAGACCCTGTTCCCGCTGCCGTCGTCCCAGTACTTGATGGTCCAGTTGAACTTGTCGTACTTGCGGTAGGTGCCGACCAGGGACACGGAGAAGTCGGTCATGATCTCCCTTTCCAGGGTCACCATGGCTTCCGAAGTCCGGGAGGAGCCGACGTTGTCGCGGGTCGAGGTGTAAGGCTCGGTGTATGTCTGCGGGTTGTAGGGGTCGTAGCTGCCCCAGAAGTAGCTGGCGGCGTCACTGAAGGGATCGCTGTCGCCGTCGCCGACGAAATTCCCGGCGTCGTCGAAGACGCGGTAGGGCGAGTAGTTAAAGCCGGGGTTGCGGCGGTAGAGCCAGTAGAGCTCGTTGAGCTGGACCACGTTGTCATGGCTCGTATCCCACCACCAGAAGTCCATCCAGCCGCCGGTGCCGCCGACATCGGCCCAGCCGGCCCAGCCGGTGCCCATGTAGTCGCCGTACTGGGCCAGGTTCAACTTGGCGATGGTCTTGCCGTCGCCGAAGACGTCCCAGGTGAAGCCGATCCTGGGCGAGAAGACCTTCCAGGCGTACTTGCTGCGGGCCAGGTTGCCGTTCTCGTCGACGGTCGTGACATACCTCTCGGGCAGCTCCAGCCCGGGCAGGAGCGTGTCGAGGGCCGTCTGAACTTCAGGGGCGGCGATGGTCTGCCAGGCCGACCCGCCGTCCATGGCATACAATTTGAACGGCGCGTTGTGGGGCTGCTGAAAGTCGTAGCGCAGGCCCAGGATGACGTTGAAGCGGCCGAAGGTGATGGTGTCGCTGACGTAGCCGCTCCAGGCCTTGAGCCTCTGGTCGCGGTAATAGCCGCGCCAGAACTCAAAGTATTTGACCCAGCTGTCGATGGGCGGGTCGGCGATTTGGTCGCCGGTGCGGTCCCAGGTGGTATCGGTAGAACGATAGTTCCTGGTGACCATGAGGTTCCCGGACCAGACCGACTCGACGTACTGCTTGCGCTGGGAGTACTCGAAGCCGACCTTGAACTCGTGGGAGGCGCCGAACAGGTTGTCCTTGAAGTAGGAGCCGAGGAAGTTGTACTGGTAGACCGGCCGTTCCACGTAGTAGCGGCTGGATTGGCTGCCATAATAGCGTTGGGCGGTCACGTCCCAGATGGGGACGTCGTTGAAGTCCCGGTCGGTCATCGGGGTCAGGCTGAAGCCGGCGTCGGAATAGGCGAACTTGAACGACAGGAAGATGTCGTTGCCGATCATGTGCTCGTCCTGGATCTTCAGGATCGGGCTGCCGAAATGATAGCGGCCCTGCTGGTACAGGCCCTCGGGGTTGGAGGAGCTCGTCGAACGGCCCTCCTTAATCTTGTTGCCGGAATGGTAGAAGATCTCGAAGCGGTTCTGGGGGATGATCTGGAGGTTGACCTTGCCGACGTAGTTCTCGAGCAGGGTGTCGTCCTTGGTGCCGTAGATCGTGGTCGTCTTGATGTCCTGGATGCCGTAGGAGAACCAGGCCCAGGCCTTGTCCTTGACGATGGGGAAGCCCAGGTTGAAGCCGTAGTCCTTGTTGTTCCGGATGAGGTTGATGCCCTGGAACAGGTTGGACAGGTTGCCGGGGTTCTCCGTGGCCTTGATCTCGGCGACCTTGGCGGCGTTCTGTGCCTGGAACTTCGAGTCGATGTAGTAGAAACGGCCGCCCAGGCTGACCTTGTTGCCGCCGCGGCGGGTGACCATGTTCAGGGCGATGCCGCCGGTCTGGACGGTGACGTCGGCGCCGCCGACCGTGATCTGCATCTCCTCGAAAGCGTCGAAGTCGTAGTAAGAGGGCGAAGCGCCGATGGCCGCCGGGTCGGTGATGACGATGCCGTCCATGGCCCAGACGTTGTTGTTGTAGGTGTTGGAGCCGCGGGCGACGTAGTTCGACTGCTGGCCGGACTCGGCGCCGCCGACGTTCTCACGGTCGACGATGATCGAGGGCGCCATCTGCAGGATGACCCACGGGTCGCGGGCCGTGGGCAGGCCCTGCAGGATGTCTTGCGTGACGTTGGTGCCGACCGCCGTCTTCTTGGCGTCGACGACCGGGGTTACGGCCGTTACCGTCACCTCTTCCTCGAGGCCGCCGGGCTCCATCGTGAAGCTCAGGTTGGCGTTGGCGCCGACCTCGACGATGACGCCCGTCTCGACCCTGGTCTTGAACCCGGTGAGCTCCATCTTCAGCCCGTATTCTTTGCCGGGCGGGAGCGACAGGAAGCGGAACATGCCCTCCGCCGAGGTCACGGTCGTCATGGGCGCGCCGTACTGGGACGTCAGCGTGACGGAAACGCCGGGCAGCGGGTTGCCGTCGGGGTCGACGATCTTGCCCAGGATGTTACCGGTCCTCTGCTGGGCGGCGACGGAAACGGCGAGGATAAGGACACACAGCGCGATTAACGCTTTCCTCACTCTTTTTTCCTCCTTGTTTCTCATTCCATCCTTTTCCTTGGAGTGAAAAATTCACTCCGCCTTAGCCCAAGAAAATCCCTTCCCTTAAATCCGGGCATCACCTCCTTCAGCGGCAAGACGCCGAAAAATATAGAATTTCACCTTTCCATTATGCAAGTTACGTGCCAGAAGCGGCAGAAGAGAAAATCGTTTAGATACAATAAGTTAGGATTTCAGGTAGGACGTCTTACCGGCTCGTTCTCCAGGTAATTGAATTCCCGTCCAATATTTTGGATGCCGGTTATTTTTTCAGGTATTCCAGAAGCTGGCGGGCTATGGCCGCTCTTTCATGTTCCGGGGCGAGCTTCAGGAACTTTTCCAGGCTGGCGACCGCCTCGGCCACCTTGTTACGGCCGATCAGTATGGTGCCCATCTCATAATAGGCTTCCGCGAAATCCGGCCTCAGCTCGACGGCTTTCGTGAACTCGTCGAAAGCCCTCTCGGGGTTTCCTCCCGCGTTCAGGAGCAGCCCCAGGTTGTAGCGTATGTCCGGGTCTTCCGGGTTAAGCGCGGCCGCTTTTTCGTAGAAGGGCCCAGCTTCGTCCAGCCGGCCGAGCTTCGCCAGCACCTCGCCGAGCTCCTTATTGGCGCTGAAGCTCTCGGCGTTGAGTTCGACGGCCTTGCGGAAAGCCCGCTCTGCGTCCGCCGGCTTGTCCAACTTCTTGTAGGCCAGGCCCAAGTTGAGGAAGTAGGCCCAGTTCGACTGACTGTTGGCCACGGCTTCTTCGTAGGCCGCTGCGGCCTCGGCGTATTTTTGCGCGGCATAGAGGCCGTTGCCCTTGAGGAAGAGCCGGTCGGCGGCCGAAAGGCTCTTCAGTTCCGCGGCCTCCGCGGTCCTGAGCGTGACCTCGTACTTATCTTCTCCGGCGATGGAGACCCGGATCTCCTTGGAGACCGGGGCGAAGCCGGCCTTCTTGACGTTGATCATGTAGTTGCCGGGCGTCAGGCCCACCTGGATGAAACGGCCTTCCTTGTCGGTGGCATATTCGTAGCGGATGGCCGCGCTTTTCTGGGAAACGATGCTGACCTCGGCCTTTTCCAGCGGCTTGCCGGACTCGTCGACGACCCTGACTTCGACCTTGCCCTGGTATTGTGCGGCCAGGAAGCCGGCAGCGAGCGCCAGCAACGCGACTGCAAACATGAATCTCTTCATCTCCAGCCTCCTTAACGCCGACAGCCGGGTCGCTCTCCGGGCTATCGGTCCTGCTTTTTGCCCTCGAGGGCCTTTCGGACCCTCTGCTCGAGCTCCTTGGCCTCCGCCTGCCCGGGTGCAAGCTCGAGCGACTTGGCGACTAGCGGCAGGGCCTTTTCAGGCCGGCCGAGGTTGAGGTGGCATTCCGCCGCCAGGTTGAGCACCGGGACCTCGGTCGCTTCTGACATGAGCTTTTCGAGGTAAGGCAGGGCCGCCGCCCAGTCCTTGAGCCCGGCCTGGCACAGGGCCAGGAGCTTGCCCGTTTCCCGGTCCCCGGTTTTTTCATAGAGCGGCGCCGCTTCTTTCAGGGCCTCCCGGTAGCGGCCCAGCCCGAAATAAGATTTGGCTAAAAGGAGCGAAGCCGCCGGGTCGTTCCCGGCCTCAGCGACTTTCTCCATCAAAGAACGCGCCTTCTCATACTCCCCGGTGAGGAAATACTGGCCGCCGAGTATCTTGAGATGCTCCGGGCCCGGGTAGTCGCCGCGCACGCGGGACAGCGCCCAAGGCGCGACCGGGACCCGGGCGGCGAGTATGATGAAGTTCTCCTTCACGGACGGGACGGCCGGCCCGCCTTTGACCACGGCGCCGACCTCCACCCGGTAGTAGCCGGGCTGGAAGCCGGCGAGCGGAATGACGCCGGAAGCGGAAAGCCCGCCCCGGCCCGGGCCCTCGGTGCGCACTTCGGCCAGGTCGAACTTCCCGACCGGCTGACTCGTGTCGACCGAGAAGATCTCGGCCTCGAACTCTATATTCTCCGCGGCGGCGGCCGAGTCGAGACCCCAGGCCTGGACGTACACGCCGAGCTCGCCGCCCTGCGGGAACTCGTTGCGGGCCCCCACAGCGTGCTGGATTCCGTCCAGCATGAAAGCCTTGAGGCCGCCCCCCGCGGGTTCCGTCTTCTTCTCCTCCCTGTAAAGGAACAGGAGCGGCTGGCTGAGGGACGCCTGGCCTTCTCCTAGGACCTTGACCCTGGTCTCGAAGGACGAGAATTCCCTGGCGGTCTTGTTCTTGAGCAGGAACAGGGCCCTGAATTCGCCGGGGATTACGGGCAGCAGGTCCTGGAAGGCGAACCGCCGCCGCTCGTTGGCCTTGTACTGCTCGGGCGTAAGCCTCACCGGGACGTCCTCGGTCCTCTCGAAGACGGCGCGGCCCTGCCCGTCCTCAAGCCTCAGGACGAGCTCGAAGCCGGCGTAGATCTGGTTCCCGTCGGCGGCGAAATCCATCCTCTCGGGCTCTATCGTCCAGTGCAGGAAGGCCTGGCCCCTGGTCCTGAAGACCCTGACCAGGCAGGCGCTGTTCAAATAGTTGTCGACGTAATCGGTCTCGACGTAATCCTTGTAGGCGAGGTAGGACCTGGCGTAGGCGTCGGAGAACTTCTTCTCCGGCAGTTGCCTGACCGCGGCTATGATGATATCGGAGGTCATGGACACCGTGCCGAACGGCGTCTCGCCGGGCAGGTAGCTCTGGGCGGCCTGGCCCAGCTCGGAGTTGACCTTCTTGATGACGTCGAGGGCGCTCGAGACGTTCATCGTCCCGCCGTACATCTGCGGCACCACCAGTTTGGCGGGCGTGTCGACGCCGGGATAGTAGAGCCGGTAGTCGCCCTGGCCCTCGGGCTGGAAGAAGATGAGGTAAAAATAATCCGGAAGGCCGGCCGCCGTGTCCCCTTTGTAGAACCAGAGCTCCATCGGCCGTATTTGCGACATGGCGGCGAAGACCTGTCGCTCGAGCGGCGGACCTAGGATGAGATAGAACAGGCCCCGGTCGGTCTGGCTGCCCCGCTTGAAGGAGCTGCGGCCGAAATTCTCGTCGGCGAACCTGACCCTCTCCATGTATTCCTTCTGGAACTCGTTCTCGGCGGTGTCGGGCTTGGGGTCGCGCGCCCTCCAGAAGAAACGGATGAACTTCTCGCGCTCGGCCGGGGTCCTCAGCTTGTTGAAGACGTCCTTTTCCGCGCGGGTCATGATGGGCGCGACGTCCTCCAGGAAGCGGGCGTGCTCGGGCAGGAGCTTTTGCTGGCCGAGGAGCGTGGGACGGCCGGAGAGCAGGGGCAGAAAAAGGAGGGCGCAGACAAGAGCTTGTGCAAGCTGTTTCGGGGCTCTCGGTGCAAGCGGCATTTATGGACCTGCGTCGGCTTTTCCCAAGATAGCACACGGCGGCCGTTTATTCAAACCGGGACCGGCCGGCCGAGAAAAACACGTACGTTACCCCCTGAAGTCGCAAAAACAGGCGCCAGCCGGTATGGACCGCGGGACCGCGCCGCGCTCGGCGGCTCCGGGAGAAGGGCGCGATTTTTCCCTTGCATTTATCCAAAAAAATGCATAAAATCCAAAATAATGAAGCGAAGCACCGGACCGGCCGCAAAGATTTTCTTTATTTTTAACGAGTTAGCATCCAGGAATTTTGGCACTTTTCTTGCTTATTGAAATAAATATAATGATTTATTTTTTACGCAAAAGGAGGTGGTCGAGCGGCGATAACGAACACGGGAAAAAGGCTTTTCGCCCAACCATCACGGCCATTGTTTTAGGAAAGGAGGTTTGAATGAAAAAATTCCTGATCACAGCCATGGTGCTGTGCCTCCTCGCACCGCTCGCGTTCTCGCAGTCGCGCGAAACCGGCGCCATCCGCGGCACGGTCGCTGACGACCAGGGCAGCCCGCTGCCGGGCGTCAACGTGACGCTCTCCGGGCCGGCCATCATGGGCATCAGGACCTTCGTCACGGAAGCCAACGGCGAATTCCGCTTCCCGGCCCTTCCGCCCGGCGTCTACCAGGTGAAGGCCGAGCTGCAGGGGTTCGGCACGGTCGTCCGCGAGAACATCCGGCTTTCGACGACGTCCACCCTGACGGTCGACATCCAGCTTAAGCCGGCTGCGGTGGAAGAGGAAGTGACAGTCATCGCCAAGTCGCCGACGGTCGACGTCAAGTCCACCGAGACGGCTTCGGTCACGCTGGCCAACGAGATCCTGAGGAACATACCCTACAACCAGTTCACGGCCGACATCGTCAACCTGGCGCCCGGCGTCACCAATAACGTCGCCTACGGCGCCTCGCAGAACACCGGCATCGCCTACACCATGGACGGCGTCAACGTCGCCGACCCGGAAGCCGGCTCGGCCTGGGTCTTCTCCGACCACAATATCGTCGAGGAAGCCAAGGTCATGGGCGTCGGCCTGCCGGCCGAATACGGCAACTTCACCGGCGTCATCTTCAACATCGTCACCAAGTCCGGCGGCAACAACTTCTCCGGCCACTTCGAGTTCAACTTCCAGGGCAAGAAGACCGACAAGTTCCTCGGCCTCAAGGGCATCTGGGCGACATCCAACAACCAGGCCTACGCCGAGGATTTCCCGGAGATAACGTCGCCGCTGACCGCCCTGTTCGACCTCAACGCCCATCTCGGCGGCCCCATCATCAAGGACAAGCTCTGGTTCTACGTCGGCCTCCAGTACTACAGGTCGCGCAACTTCCCGACCGGCTTCCCCGAGGCCGTCGACTACAAGCAGCCGAGAAGCTTCCTCAAGCTGTCGTCGCAGCTGACGCCCAGCCTTAACGTCGTCGGCTCGATTCAGATCGACACCTATAACGGCATAAACCGCGATTCGGGCGCGACCGTCTCCCCGGAAGCCACGGTCACCCAGAAATCCCCCGAGATCGTCGGCAACTTCAGCCTGACCAAGACCCTCGGCTCCAAAACGTTCTTCGACCTCAAGGCCGCCTATTTCTGGGGCTATTACTACCTCGACCCGGAGACCGGTCCTGACACCTACATGCATTTCGACCTGGGAGATAATTTCCGCTACGACAGCGCCGGTTACTTCTTCTACGCCGACCGGACCCGCTTCCAGGCCAACGCCAGCCTGTCCCACTACGTGGAAGACTTCATCTCCGGTTCGCACGACTTCAAGTTCGGGGCCGAGTTCGAGCGCTCCACGGTCCGTAACCGCTACGGCATGACGGGCACCGGAGGGGACCTCGGCGACCACATCCAGTACTACGACTACTACGGCTATCCCTATCTCGCTTACCAGTACGCCGGCTACGACACCAACACCCGCTACACCAGGATCGAGGCCTTCGTCCAGGATTCCTGGCAGATCACAAAGAGGCTCAACATCAACGCCGGCCTGCGCTTCAGTCAGTTCTGGGGCCAGGTCAAGGGCGTGCCGGGCAACGTCTACACCAACTCCAGGCTCGCTCCCCGCATCGGCTTCACCTTCGACCTGCTGGGCGACAAGAGCACCATCTTCAAGGCCCATTATGGCCAGTTCACCGAAGCCATGCTATCGAGCTACCACGACCGGATGAACCCCGCCTCCGCCTACAGCGATTACGTCAGCTATTACTACGACTACGACTACGAAGAATGGGTGGAGTTCGAGCGCGTCGTCCACGAGCAGCTTTACAGCATGGACCCCGACATCAAGCACCCTTACATGGAGCAGATCACCTTCAGCCTGGAACGGGAGCTGTTCAAGGACGCCTCCTTCGGCATCAGCTACATCAACCGCAAGTGGAAGAACATCATCGGTCCGGTCGACCGGGCGGCTGATTACGAGCCATACACGGTCAACGTCCCCGACCACGGGCCCTACACCATCTACCAGAGAACGAGTGAGACTGTTGGCGACTACGACTACTTGATCACCAACCTGGCCAAGGCCTACGCCGACGGCTACCCCTGGATCCTCGCTCAACCCTACAGAAAGTACGAGGGCGTCGAGTTCCTGTTCAACAAGCGCTTCTCGAACAGGTGGCAGGTGCTGGCTTCCTACACCTACGGCCGGGCCATGGGGACCATCGACAACGGCTTCGCCGACGACATCGGCTACGGCGGCGCCACCTACGACCCGAACTTCTGGATAAACGGCGACGGCCACTCGACCTACGACCCGACCCACATGGTCAAGATCCAGGGCACCTACCAGATCCCCTGGGTCGAGGTCGCCTTCAACGTTTACTTCCGGAGCATCACGGGCGACGCCTGGACCGCGCGCTACCGGTCGTCCCGGCTCAACCAGGGCCGCGTCACGTTCTTCATCGAACCGCGCGGCTCCAGCCACTACCCGACCCAGAACATCCTCGACCTCAGGCTCGAGAAGATCTTCACCTTCGCCCAGAAATACCGGCTGGGCCTCATGCTCGACATCTTCAACCTGTTCAACGCCGACACCATCACCTCCTGGGGCACGCGCTACAACTACGACTGGTTCTCGAGCGGCTGGGAATCCACCAGCGGGCATCAGCTCTACGGCATCGTCCGGCCTAGACAGGCCAGGGTCGGCATCCGGTTGATCTTCTAAGCGGGCCTTCCCCTGGGACTGCGTCAGTTCCCGAGGGGCGGCGGGGCGAACCCGCCGCCCCTTTTTTTATATGGGGACAGTTTACTCATTCACCCTATTTCTTTAATTCAGTTGATCGGCCTTCACGGTCGCTTTAGTGTCGCGAGCCCGATCGGGCCCGCCTCGCAGCCGTCGCGCCCGCCGTACCCGTGTGGTAGAATATAGAGCCGTGAGACGCCGCACGCGTAAAACAAAGCATATCCGGGCGCTGAGCCTGTGCCTGCCCATAGCCCTGACCGCCGTCACGCTCGTCGCGGCCTCCTGCCGGCGGCCGGACTTCGCCGGCCTGCGCGCCGGCAAGAGCTTCAACGTCATCCTCGTCACGGTCGACACTCTCCGGGCCGACCGCCTCGGCTGCTACGGCTTCTCGCCCGACATCACGCCGGCCATGGACCTTTTCGCCTCGAAAGGCGTCCTGTTCGAGCGCTGTATCGCCCAGACGCCGCTGACCCTCCCCTCGCATGTCACCATCCTCACCGGCACCCTGCCCATCCACCACGGCGTCCGCGACAACGGCGGCTTCGTCGTGCCTTCGAGCCTGGTCACCATGGCCGAGGCCTTCAAGGCCAAAGGCTACGAGACCGCGGCCTTCGTCTCGGCCTACGTCCTGGACTCCAAATGGGGCCTCAACCAGGGGTTCGACTACTACTTCGACCGCTTCGACCTCGGCCGCTACGAGAAGATCTCCCTAGGGGAGGTCCAGCGGCGGGCCGACGAGACCATAGACGAGGCCCTGGCCTGGCTGGAAAAGAAAAAGGCCGGGAAATTCTTCGCCTGGGTCCATCTTTACGACCCGCACACTCCTTACGCGCCGCCCGAACCTTACAAGACCCGCTTCAGCGACCGGCCCTACCTCGGCGAGGTCGCCTACACCGACAGCCAGCTCCAACGTCTCTGGGACTTCCTGGAACGAGAGGGGCTCACCGAGAATCTCTTCCTCATCTTCGCTTCCGACCACGGCGAGAGCCTGGGCGAGCACGGCGAGACCACCCACGGTTTCTTCGTCTACCAGGCCGCGCTCCACGTGCCGCTCATCGTCGTGACGCCTTTCGCGAAGCTCCGCGGCCGGAGGGCTGCCGACGTCGTATCGCTCGCCGACGTGATGCCGACCGTCTGCGACATGGCCGGCGTGCCGGCGCCCGCCGAGGTCCAGGGCCGGAGCCTCGTGCCGCTGTTCTTCGGCCGCGGGCGGACGGACGACAGGCTGGCCTACTCCGAAACCTATTACCCGCGCTTCCATTACGGCTGGTCGGAGCTCAGGAGCTTCCAGGACGCCCGCTACAAGCTCATCCTGGCGCCGGTGCCGGAGCTCTACGACCTCAGCCGGGACCCGGGCGAAGAGAGGAACCTGGTCTACTTGGAGAGGAAGGTCTTCGAGAGCATGTCGGCCCGGGCGGCCGAGGTCGAGAAGCTGGCCGGCGCCAACGCCCTTGAGGCCGATTTAGGCCGGGTCGACGAGGATACGCGCGAGCGGCTGGCCGCCCTCGGCTACATCGGTTCCTTCATCGACCAGTCGAAGCTCGCCGGCAGGAAGCTGGCCGACCCCAAGGAGAAAATAGGCGTCTTCAACGAGATCTCGAAGGCCCGCGAGGCCGGCCTCGGCGACGACGAGGCCCAGGCCGTCGCCGCCTTGAGGAAAATCGTCGAGGAGGACCCGACCATAAGCGACGCCCACTTCGCCCTGGGCAACGTCTATTTCAAGGCCCGCCGGTTCGAGGAGGCCGTCGGCGCCTTCAGCCGTTCGCTCGAGCTCAAGCCCGACGACAGCTTCACCGTCATCAACATCGCCAACTGCTACCTGGGCCTGAGGCGGCCCGAGGAGGCCGAGCGCTTCGTCCTCGATTACCTGAAGAAAGGCTTCGACGACCCCCAGCTCTACTATCTGCTCGGCAACCTGAGCGTCCACCGCGAAAGATGGGACCAGGCCCTGGCTTATTTCGATGAATGCCTCAAGAGGAACCCGCAGTCGGCCGCGGCCCACAACGCCGCGGCGGCCGTCTGCCTGACCCGGGACGACGCGGCCTGCGCCGAAGCGCACCTCGAGGCCGCCATGGCCCTCAACCCCAAACTGCTCAACGTGCGTTACAACCTGGCCCAGCTCAGGGAGAAGCAAGGTCGGCCGGCCGAAGCGGTGGAGCTCTACCGGCAGGAAATCGCCGACTCGCCCAGCAACTACAAGGCCCTCTACAACCTGGCCCGGCTCTACCGGATCATGGGCCGGCCGGACGAGGAGCTCGAGGCCCTGGAGAAGGCCGTCGCGGCCAACCCGGAGTTCCCGCTGAGCTACTTCTTCCTGGCCAGGAACCTTCTCAACCGGGGCCGGGACCTGGAAAGGGCCGTCGACCTGGTCAACAAGGGCCTGGAGCTCAAGCCCGACAGGGCCAACTTGCCGCTGGCCTATTTCCTGCTGGCCGACCTCTACAACCGCCTCGGCGACGACGCCCGGTCGCTCGACTACGCCAGGAAGGGCCGGGAGCTGGCGGCCGAAGCCGGCTCGCGCCGCGACTGACGGACGGCTGTGCCGGCGTGGCGTCGGCAAGCGCGTCGTGGAAGCATACTTTCCACGCGGATATATCGCGCCTCGTCCGCTGACCGCACTTGTTGGCGCGAAAATGCTCCTCCGCCGGCAGCAAAGCCGCGAAAGATGGGATGCCCCTCCGCGCCGCCTGCCCCATGTCATAGGCACCCCGTTTCCGCTGAATCCGGAACGGCCAAGTTCGGCACTGGGCCGAAGGTGCGCGGGGTCGTTAAATCAAATCGCGTTCAACCCGGCAGGCTCAGTCCGCGAGAAAACGGCCGCGCCGCGTCCCTTTCCGGGACGGAATAAAGCGGCCGTCGAGATGAATGCTTTTCGGCCCCCTACTTCAGAAGCTCCCTGAGCCGGGCCAGCTCCGACCGCGCCTTGGCCACGGTCCCCGGGTCCTCGCCGCGCGCGTCGGCCAGGTAGGACTCGAGCGCCCGGGCGGCGTCGCCAAGGCGGCCTTTCTCGCGGTAAGACAGGGCCAGGTTCAGGTAAGCCTTGGGCGCCGGCCGCTTCGAAACGGCCTTTTCCAGCTCGGCGATGGCCAGGTCGTGTTCCCCGCTGATGCTGTGGGCGATGCCCAGGTTCTGCAGGTAGAAGTAGTTGTCCGGGAAGTCGCGGACCAGCCCGGCGTAGACCTCGGCGGCTTCCTTGAGCCGGTGGCCGCGGGCCAGGTTCTCGGCGTAACTCAAGCGCAGGAACTCGTTTTCCGGCTCGACCGTCAGGGCCTTTTCCAGGGAAGCGACGGCGTCGTCGAACCGGCCCCAGGACTCGTAGACCATGGCCGAGGCCACTAGGGCGTCGAAGTTGGCGGGGTTCACGGCCAAAGCCTGTTGCATCGCCTCCAAGGCCTCGGCGGCGCGGCCCATGACAAGATAGGTGTGGCCGAGACGGGACAGGAGCAGGTCCGACCCGGGCACGGCTTCCAGCCCTTTCTGGAGCGTCGCGACCGCGGCCTCGAACTTCTTCTGCATGCCCTGGACGCGGGCCAGGTTGATGTAGCTCGAGGCGACGTCGGGCGCGAACGGCAGCAGCTTGAGGAAGGCCTGCTCGGCGCCGGCGAAATCCCCCCTCAGCTCTAGGCCGGCCGCCTCCTGGAAGAGCTTGAGCTCCTCCAGCCTGTCCTTGGGGTCCGGCCTCTCCCCGGAATCCCGACCGCCGGCGAACTGGACATAGCCGAGCGAGCGGAGGCGCTCCTGCTCGGCCGCGGTCAGCGCGCGGCTGCCTGAAGGCGCGCCGGCAGCCCGCTTTAGCATCGCTTCCAACCGCGACCTCAAGTCGGCCGCCCGGCCGCCTTCCGACCGGACGAGGTTCTTTTCCTCGGCGGGGTCGTTCCTGAGGTCGTAGAGCTCAGGCTTGGGGGCCTGGATGTATTTCCAGCCTCTCGAAAGGACGCCGACCAGCTCCGACCAGCCGTAGTTCTCGCGCGGATAGAAAGTTTCAAGATAGATGTCGGCGGGCGGCACCTTTTTACCGCGGAGCGCCGGGGCCAGGCTGCGGCCGTCGAGGGCTGAAGCCGGCTTGACCCCCAGAAGGTCCAGGACTGTCGGCGTGATGTCGACCAAGCCGATTTCGCCCGGAACGGCGAGGCCGCGCGGCAGGCCCGGGCCGCTGACGATAAAGGGGACGCGGAGCGACATCTCGTAGAGGAAAAGGCCGTGCCCCTCCTCGACCTTCTCGCCGAAGGCCTCGCCGTGGTCGCCGGCCGCGACGATCAGGGTCCGGTCGAGCAGACCCTCGCTCTCCAGGAGCCGGACGAGCTCGCCGACATACTTGTCCATGAAGGCGACTTCGCCGTCGTACGGGTCGGCCCGGAATTCGCGGGCGTATTCCTCGGGCGGGTCGTAGGGGAAATGCGGGTCGTAGAAATGGACCCAGGCGAAGAAGCGGCCGCCGGCATGCTTCTCGAACCAGGCTTTGAAGGCGGCGAACACCCGGTCGGCCCTGCGCTCGGAATTGACCGGCTTGAAGGGCGCGGCCGGCTCGAAGACGTCGTCGTAGGCATCGAAGCCCTGGTCCAGCCCGAAGCGCGAATCGACCGAGAAGGAAGCCGCGAAGGCGGCCGTGGCGTAGCCCCGGGCCTTGAGGACCTCGGCTAGCGTAGTATGCCCAGGCGACAGGGCGTAATTGCCGTTGTTGTGGACGCCGTGGCGGTACGGGTTGAGGCCGGTCAGGATCGTCGCGTGCGAGGGAAGCGTGAGAGGCACCTCGCAGTAGGCGTTCTCGAAGCGGACGCCCCGTGCGGCCAGCGCGTCCAGGGCGGGAGTGCGTGCCGGCTTGTGGCCGTAGCAGCCGAGACGGTCGGCGCGCGTCGTGTCGAGCGTGATCAGGAGGACGTTGAGGTCCGCGGCCGGCCTGGGAGATCCGGCGCGGAAGAGCCTGCCGGAAAAGACGACCAGGAGCGGGACCGCCGCCAGCGCGACCGCGAGAACGGCGATGATGATCGACCTGTTCTTCCGAGCGCCGGCCGACGCGAGGGAGCCTTTCTTCGAACCGGACGCGGTGACCTCCGTCGCGACCGTCGACTGTCCGGACGGCGCCGGGCCCGCGCTCCTGCGCCTGCGCTTCTTCCTGCTCATCGGTGGATTCCTTTCCGCCCAGCAACCGCTGCGGCTTTTCCATTATATATCGATTTGCGGCTTTTTTGGCCATGCCCTGCCGCGGCTCCGCGATGAGGAGCGCCTCAAAGGCGCCGGCCGCTTGCAAAGACCGCCGTGTTGGAATAGACTTGGCGATTGTAAAACCCAAAATGAGATTCATAGCCGACCTGCACATACATTCGAAGTTCTCAAGAGCGACGTCGAAGGATATGGTCCTGGACTCGCTGGCCTGGTGGGCGGGCGTCAAGGGCATATCGCTGCTGGCCACGGGCGACTTCACCCATCCCGAATGGCTCTTCCTGATGAAGGAAAAGCTCGTGCCCGACGGCAGCGGCTTCCTGCGCTTCAAGAACGGCGTCCAGCCGCCCGAGCCGGCCCTGGCCGGGGCGCTCAGGCGGCCGGCCGCGGAAACGGCCTTCATCCTCTCGACCGAGCTCAGCTTCATCTATTCCAAGGGCGGCAAGGTCCGCAAGATCCATGTTATGGTCCTGGCGCCGGACTTCGAGACGGTCGAGAAGATAAACGGCCGGCTGCAGGGCGTCGGCAACCTCAGCTCCGACGGCCGGCCCATCCTGGGCCTGGATGCGCGGCTCTTCGCCCGGATGGCGGCCGAGATCTCGCCGCGCATCGTCCTCATGCCCTCGCACATCTGGACGCCGTGGTTCTCGCTTTTCGGGGCCAACTCCGGCTTCGACGCCATAGAGGAGTGCTTCGAGGAGATGACGCCTTTCATCTTCGCCCTGGAAACAGGCCTGTCCTCCGACCCGGCCATGAACTGGCGCCTCTCGGCCCTGGACAGGTTCGCCCTCGTGTCCAACTCCGACGCCCACTCGCCCTCGAAGGTCGGCCGTGAGGCCAACGTCTTCGAGACGGAATTCAGCTACAGAGGCCTCGTGGACGCCCTCAAGAGCCGCGACCCGGCCAGGTTCCTCGAGACCATCGAATTCTTCCCCGAGGAAGGCAAGTACCATTACGACGGCCATCGCAAGTGCGGCGTCGTCTGCTCGCCGCGGGAAAGCCTCAAGACGAACAACCTCTGCCCGCGCTGCGGCAAGCCGCTGACGGTAGGCGTCCTGCACCGGGTCGAGGAGCTCGCCGACCGCGCGCCGGGCGAGGCGCCGGCCGGCCGCATACCGTTCCGCTACCTCATCCCGCTCAACGAGGTCATCGCCGACGCGCTCGGCAAGACGCCCGAATGCCAGTCGGTCTGGGACGTCTATTTCAAGCTCGTCCGCGAGTTCGGCAGCGAGTTCCGGGTCCTGACCGAAGTGCCCGCTTCGGAGATCGACCGCTTCGCGCCGGAAAGGGTCGGCCTGGGAATTGAACGCATGAGGCGCGGCGAGGTCAGGATCGAGCCCGGTCACGACGGCGAGTTCGGCAAGATCGAGCTTTTCGCCGGCGGCTCGGTCAGCGAAAGCGGCACCCCCCAGCTCTCGCTCTTTTAACGGGAAGAAAGAACGGGGGACAGGCTCCGAAGGGGCCTGTCCCCCGTTCTTTTGTCCCTCGTTCTTCCCGTTCTTCCGTTCTTCCCGTTCTGCCCTCGCTTCCTTGACAAGCCCGGCCGCCCTACCTATATTAGGAAAGAAGGGCAGGAACGATGGAAATCGAGATGAAAGTAAAGGGGCTGGTGGTCGACCCCGTCTCCAAGATGCCCATCGTGGTCCTGGAAAATCCCCAGAACGAGCAGATCCTGCCCATCTGGATCGGCGTTTTCGAGGCCAACGCCATCGCCCTGAGCATCGAGAACGTCGACACGCCCCGGCCCATGACCCACGACCTTCTGAAATGCTTCCTGGAGAAGGCCGGGGTCACTATCGACAGGATTGTCGTCAACGACGTCCGCAACAACACCTTCTACGCCCTGATACACTGCCGCCAGAGCGGCCAGTCCCTGGTCATCGACTCCCGCCCCTCGGACGCCATCGCCCTGGCCCTGCGCGTGAGCGCGCCGATCTTCGTCGAAGAGACCGTGGTCACCAAGGCCAACGGCCTGCGCTTCGAGAAGGACCTGGAATCCTCGGAAAAGCTGCTCGGCTGGCTGGAGAAGCTGAGGCCGGAGGATTTCGGCAAGTACAAGATGTAGGCCGGCGGCCGCCGCGCTACGTTCTTAGCTTTGAAATAAGAACCACTCCCGCGAGCCCGAAGAACATGTCCGCGGCCCAGGCCGCCAGAAACGGCGGCAGGACGCCCGCGTGGCCGAGCCTCCTCAGCAGGAGAACGGCCGCCCAGTAGAACGCGGCCAGGAAGACCGACGCGACGACTCCGGCAAGCACGCCTCTCCGCCCGATGGAGAAGGCGGCCGGAACCGCAAGAAGCGCCATGACCAGCCCGGCCAGGGGAAGGGCCGTCCGAGAATGAAGGTCGGTCTCGAGCCCCGCCGGCTTCAGGCCCATTTTCCTGACCTCGGCGATGTGCCGCCTGAGCCGGCCGTACTTCATGAAGACGGCCTGCTCCCGGACATCCTCGAAAGCTCCGGCCGGGGCCTCGAGATTCCATTCGCCCGTCCCTTCCCACACCAAGGCGCCGCTTTCGTCCGGCGGGAAGCGCAGACGGCGGCCCCTCTCCGGCGCCACGTTCGTTCCTTCCAACCCGGCCCGCGGCGCGTAGCCCAGGCCTGAGACCCCGCCCGCGGCCAGGTCGAGTTCGAAGGCCGAAAGTCCCAGCAACGTCCGGGACCTCGAATCGAAGTAATCGTAGCGGACGATAGTCTCCGAACCCGGAACATACAGCCACTGCCGGCCGGACAGTCTCGAGGCCCGCGGCTGCGTATCGTTCACGACGTCCAGGACCGCCTGAGCCCTGGCGTCCGCGGCCGGGATGATGTTCTCCTGGAAAAGATAAGCCACCCCGCAGCAGAGCGCGGACGCGGCCAACACCGGGGCGACGAGCCGGTAAAGGCTCATACCGATGGCCTTCATGGCCGTGACCTCGTTGAAACGGGCCAGCAGGCCGAGCGCCATGACAGCCGCGGCCAGGACGGCCGGCGGCAGGACGAAGTAGAGCAGGCCCGGCGTCCTGTGCCAGACATAAGCGAAAAGCAGGCCGAGCGGCCTGCCGCGCGCCAGGACGTCGCCCAGAGTTGCGAAAGCGGTTGCGGCCGCGGCGCCCGCCAGAAGTCCGGGCAGGACCACGGCCAGGACGGTCAGGAACTTCCGGATGACGTAACGGTCGAGCGCCGCCGGGAAGGCGACCGCGCCTAACGCGGCCGGCTTCGCCCGTCTTCCGCCCGTCCCTAAGGTCCTGGATCCCGCTCCGGCCGGCCGGCGGCGCACGCGGGAACGAAGCCGGGCCGCCGGCCCGTTCGGCCCGGACACCAGCAGCAGGAGCGCCGCCAGCCCGGCGAGCACGAGGCCCGGGCCCCACATCGCCGCCGCGGGGCGAAGCCGCCCTTCCACGGCGTATTTCTCGCCCATGATCAGCGCGAAGTTGAGGGCGACGATGACGACCACGCTCAGCGCGAACCCGGCCAGCCCGCCCCGCCGGCCCGCGAGAAGGCCCAGCCCGAGTCCGAGCAGGCAAAAAACGAAACAGAGCGCCGGCAGGGCGAACCTCTTGTGGGACTCGAGCCGGTAGAACCGCAGCTTCCGCAGGAGGCCGCTCCGTTCCGGGCTGTTCCCCCCTTCCCCGCCGGCACGGGACGCCAGCGCGAGCGAAACGCTCCTTTCCGCCTTCATCAGCTCGGGGAGCGTCATCTCTCTGGCCCCTTTTTCCCCAGCCGAGTCGGGCGTCAGGACCGCGGGCATATCCAGGCTCTCCTCGAGGCGGGAAAAGCGGGTCAGCGAGCAGGAGTCGAGCTCTGTCGGGTCGCCGCGCAGGACGGAGCCGTCGCTTAACTCGAACCGGACCCGGCGTCCGGTCCTGTCGACCCGGACAGCGGCGCTGCGGGCGACGACGACCTCCCGACGGCCGTCCGCTTTCTGCTCGTGGAGGAAAACCCCTCCGAGCTCGCCGCCCTCCCCGACCTCCCGGGCGAACAGGACGGTCCCGGGGACGACCTCGCTGAAGCGCATGGGCTTGATGCCGGGCTCGACCCGGGACAGGACCGCTTCCACCAGCAGCCGCCCGGCGCGGGCGTTGGCCTGAGGCGCCCAGAAAGCCGCCAGCAGGAAGGTAAGCGCGGACAGGCAGGCGGCCGCGGCCAGAAGCGGCCCCAGCAGCCGCCGCGGGTCGTAGCCGAGCGACTGCATGGCCGCGACTTCGCTGTCGACCGAAAGACGCGCCAGGCCGATCATGACGCCGGCCAGGCAGGCCATGGGCAGGGACAGCTCGACCACGGAAGGGACGCTGAGCGCCAGGATGAGCAGCATACTGCCGACGCCGACGCCGCGCTCGATGCTGACCTGGGCCAGCCGGAAAGCCGCGTCCAGAAGAAAGGCCAGGCTGATCACGAGAAGCGAGACGAAAAAGGCGGGCGTTATTTCCCGCAGGACGTAGAAGTGAACCTTCTTAGGCACGGCGTTCCATGACCAAGCGGCCGGACGCGAGCGGCCTCACCCGCCGCCCCGCGCGTCACGGCCCGAAAGCAGGCTCAATATAGCATAAAGGGCCGGAGAGCACGAAAGTTCTTATGCCCGCGTCCGGAAGAATTCCCGAAAGGCGGCGATGGGTATAACCCCGAAGACCCCGGTAGCGGAGGGGGACCCGCCGCTTGCGGCGGGGGGACCGACGGGACTGGTCCCCGGGGGCCCGGGGGGCCAGGGGTTGTGCCCGTCGCGAAGCCTGAGGGAGAATTCTTTCAGACGCGGGCGGAAGAAAAGGAAAGCCCCGGGCCCTTGCGGGCGCCGGGGCTTCAGACTCGTTTCAGAGCCGGCCGGGGCCGTCTCAGTACATGTCGCTCGGAGGAGTCGGGTACTTGGGCCCCTTCTCTTCCTCGGGCAGTTCCGAGACCAGGCCTTCGGTCGTCAGCAGCAGGCCGGCGATGGAAGCCGCGTTCTGCAGGGCGATGCGCACGACCTTGGTCGGGTCGATGACGCCGGCTTTGATCATGTCCTCGTACTTCTCGGTCAGGGCGTTGAAGCCGGTGTCGTTCTTGGCTTCCTTGACCTTCTCGACGACCACGGAGCCTTCATGTCCGGCGTTGATGGCGATCTGGCGCAGCGGCTCCTCGATGGCCCTCTTGACGATGTTGACGCCGATCTGCATGTCGCCGTCGAGGCTGAGCTTCTCCAGGGCCTTCTGGGACCGGATCAGGGCGACGCCGCCGCCGGGCACGATGCCTTCCTCGACCGCGGCCTTGGTGGCGTGCATGGCGTCCTCGACCCGGGCCTTCTTCTCCTTGAGCTCGGTCTCGGTGGCCGCGCCGACCTTGATGACCGCGACGCCGCCGACCATCTTGGCCAGCCGCTCCTGGAGCTTCTCCCGGTCGTAATCGGAGGTCGTCTCGTCGATCTGGGTACGGATCTGCTTGATGCGGGCCTGGATGTCGGAGGTGCGGCCCTTGCCCTCGACGATGGTGGTGTTGTCCTTGTCGACGACCACCCGCTTGGCCTCGCCGAGCCAGTCAAGGCCGACGTTCTCGAGCTTGACGCCGATGTCCTCGGTGATGACCTTGCCGCCGGTCAGGATGCCGATGTCCTCGAGCATGGCCTTGCGCCGGTCGCCGAAGCCGGGGGCCTTGACGGCGCAGCACATGAGCGTGCCCTTGAGCTTGTTGACGACCAGGGTGGCCAGGGCCTCGCCCTCGACCTCCTCGGCCACGACGAGCAGGGCCCGGCCCATCTTGGCCACGTTCTCGAGCACGGGCAGGAACTCCCGCAGGCTGCTTATCTTCTTCTCGTGGAGAAGGATGAGCGGGTTCTCGAGGATGCACTCCATCCGGTCGGGGTCGGTGATGAAATAGGGGGAGAGGTAGCCGCGGTCGAACTGCATGCCCTCGACCGTCTCCATCGTGGTCTCGAGCCCCTTGGCCTCCTCGACCGTGATGACGCCGTCCTTGCCGACCTTTTCCATGGCCTCGGCGATGATCTTGCCGATGGACTCGTCGTTGTTGGCGGAGATGGCGCCGACCTGGGCGATCATCTCGCCGCTGACGTCGCGGCTCATCTTCTTGAGCTCGGAAACGACCGCTTCGACGGCCTGGTCGATGCCCTTCTTGATGAGCATCGGGTTGCCGCCGGCCGTCACGAAGCGCAGGCCCTCGCCGTAGATGGCCTGGGCCAGGACCGTGGCCGTGGTGGTGCCGTCGCCGGCGACGTCCGAGGTCTTGGACGCGACCTCGCGGACGAGCTGGGCGCCCATGTTCTGCCAGGGATCCTTGAGCTCGATCTCCTTGGCCACCGTGACGCCGTCCTTGGTGCTGGTGGGCGAGCCGAACTTCTTCTCGAGGACGACGTTCTTGCCCCTCGGCCCGAGCGTGGCCTTGACGACGTTGCTCAGGATGTTGACGCCCTTGAGGATCTCCTGCCTTGCTTCGTCACCCAATAGGATCTGCTTTGCCATTGTTCCTCCTCTTGCCTGCTTACTTCTCGAGCACCGCCAGGATCTCGTCCTCGCGGACGATCACGTGCTCGACGCCGTCGATGGTGACCTCGGTCCCGCTGTACTTGCCGATCAGGACGCGGTCGCCCTTTTTGACGGCGAGCGGGATCGTCTTGCCCTCGTCGTTGACCCGGCCTTTGCCGACCTCGATGACGTCGGCTTCCTGAGGCTTTTCCTTGGCCGTGTCCGGGATGATGATCCCGCCTTTCTTGACTTCCTGCTCCTCAAGCCTCCTGAGGAGAACCCTGTCATGAAGCGGTTGCACCTTCATACGATACCTCCTGAATTGAGTATTTGGCAATCAGATTATCAGAGTGCTAAAATATACAAAAAACAAGGCCGTTTGTCAAGGGGGAAAAGGCCGAAATTAGCAGTCTCGAATTGAGACTGCTAATCACCTCTTGGGCTTCACCTTGAGGGTTTTCATCCTGTTGTGGAGGGTGTTGCGGTGGACGCCGATGGCCTTGGCCATGCGGGACTTGTTCCCCTCATATTTGGCCAGGGCTATTTCGTAGAAACACTTCTCGAACTCCCTGAGCGCGTCATCCAGGTCGATCTCCTTCTCGACCATCTCGGTTATGAGCATCTCCATCTTCTGGCGGATGTTCAGCTCGCTATATTTTTTTTCCATGTCCCCCTCCCCCTTTCCGTATCTCCCTGTATGACGACTCGAACTTGTCCCGGACTTCTTTCGGGATCAGGTTCACCGCGGCCCTGGTTATGGAAAAGCAGACCGGCGCCAGCCGCGACGTCTCCAGGGCCGGCCGGCCGACCTGGAAGGTCGCCAGCGCGAAGACCAGGACGCCGCAGATCAGCACGCCCTTGATGAAGCCGAAGGCCCCGCCGCTCAGCCGGTTCACGAGCGCGAGCGGCCCCTTCATGGCCTTGGTCAGCAGGTAGCCGAGGACCGAGCCCGCCACGGCGACCGCCGCGAACAGCAGGATGAAGCCGAGGAATTCGGAGAACAGGGAGTTGTGGATGAAGGAGTCCAGGGCCCGGCCGACGCCGCGGTAATAAAGGACCGCCAGCACCAGGCCGGCGATGACGGCGACGATGCCGATGACCTGCCGCACGAGCCCTCTGACGATGCCCATGACCAGCGCCACGAAGAAGATGACGACGAGGGTGATGTCGAGCCAGTTCATTGTTTGCGGGCCGCCCTTTCCTTGAGTTTTTCCACCATCCAGTAACCCCCTTCCTTGAGGTCGCCCAGCCTGACGTGCGGCTTGATGCGGCCGTGGAAATCCGAGCCGGCCGTCGGCACGAGGCCCAGTTCCTCCGCCAGGCCGAGGTAATATTGGACCTGCTTTTTCGTGTGATAGGAAGTGTAGACCTCGAGCCCGATGAGGCCGGCCGCTTTCAGCTCCTCCAGGTCCAGACGGTTGGCCATCTCGAAATAGGCCCCGGGGTGGGCCAGCACCGGGATGCCGCCGGTCTCGGGCGCGAGCTCCAGCGCCTGCCTCAGCCCGATGAAATCCTTGGGCACGTAAGCCGGCTTGCTCTCGGCGAAATACTCGCGGTAGAAAAGGTAAGGGGCCTGGTCGAGCTTGCCGGCCCCGGCCATCCCGCCGAGCCTGGCCCGGTTCTCCGGCTTGTCGACTATGACCTGGGCGATCTTGACGCCGAGCGGCGGCGCGCCGTGCGACCCGGCGTCGACCTCTTCCCAGGTGACGTCGAAGCCGAGCCCGCGGATCTTGTCGACGCGCTGCCGGGCCTCGGCCAGCCGGCGCGCGTTCTGTTCCGCGATTATCTTGAGGATGGTCGGGCTCGTCCAGTCGACGAAGGGCAGGAGCAGATGGAACTCACGGCCCTTGAAAAGGGTTGTCAGCTCCACGCTCGGGATGACCTCGACACCCGCCTTTTCGCCCGCCGCGACGGCCTCGGGATAGGCGTCTACGGTGTCGTGGTCGGCGATCGAGATCGCCCGGTAGCCTTTCTTCCGGGCCATGGCCGCGAGCTCTGCCGGCGAAAAATCACCGTCGCAGCTGCGGTCGGAGTGTATGTGGAGGTCGACCAGGTCGCTCATGGCAGGTCTTGCTTATCGGTGAGGAGCCGGTAGATCTCCAGGTACTTGGCGGAGGTCTTGGCGACGATGTCCTCAGGCAGGACGGGCGGCGGCGAGTTCTTGTCCCAGCCCGTCGTCTCCAGGTAGTCGCGGACGAACTGCTTGTCCAAGCTGGGCTGGGACCGGCCCGGCTCGTAGGTTTCCATGGGCCAGAAGCGCGAGGAGTCGGGCGTGAATATCTCGTCCACCAGGATGAGCTCTCCGCCGGCCAGGCCGAACTCGAACTTGGTGTCGGCGATGATGATGCCCTTGGAAGCGGCGTGGAGAGAGGCCTTCTGGTAGAGCTCGAGGCTGAGCTTCTTTATCCGTTTGGCCGGTCCGGCACCGATGAGCTTCTCGACTTCCCTGAAAGTTATGTTCTCGTCGTGGCCGTGTTCGGCCTTGGTCGAGGGCGTAAAGATCGGCTCCGGCAGGCGTTCGGACTCTTTCAGCCCCTTGGGCAGCTTGACGCCGCTTATCCTGCCCGTCGTCCGGTATTCCTTCCAGCCCGAACCGGAAAGGTAGCCCCTGACGACGCATTCCACCGGGATGACCTCCGCCTTCTTGACCAGCATCGAGCGCTTCTCCAGGAGACCGGCGAAAGGCTGGAGCGCGGCCGGGTAAACTTTCACGTCCGCCGAGACGAGGTGGTTGGGGCAGACCAGCCGGACGAAATCGAACCAGAAGACCGAAAGCTGCGTCAAGACCTTGCCCTTGTAGGGGATGAGCGAGGGCAGGACCCAGTCGAAGGCCGAGATGCGGTCCGTGGCGACGACGAGCAGGCGGCCGTCGACCTCGAAGACGTTGCGGACTTTGCCTTTCTTGAAGGCCGGGATGCCGGTAAGCTCCAGGTCGCCTATCGTCTTTTCCATTCTTAGCTCCTGAGGGTCCGTCGGGATTCACATAAGAATAAATAAAACTTTACCAAAAAGCAACTCGAGCGGGGCTTGGTCAGGGCCTAATGCCGATGAGATTGTGCAGCCGGCGGCGTTCCAGCGGGTCCCGCCTGTAGGAATAGAAGTCATGGCGGCAGTGGGAACAGCCGTCGGTCACGTAAACGTGGCTTTCGCCGAGGCCGGCCAGGCGCAGGAGGAACAGGTTGGCCGCAACGAGGTCGAGCAGGAACTTATCCGGACGGCCGGGACGACCGGAAAAGACACCCGGCGGGAAACCGGCCTTCAGGAAGGCCTCCGTGACCTCTGCACCGACTTCATAACAGCCGCGGCCGATGGCCGGGCCGAAGGCCGCCAAGAGCCCGGCCGGGTCGCTCCCGAAAGTCGAGCTCATGACTTCCACGGCCCTCGCGAGCACCTTTTCTTTCGTCCCCCGCCAGCCGCAGTGGACCGCGGCCACGGCCCGGTTGGCCTCGTCGACGAGAAATACCGGCAGACAGTCGGCCGTCCTGACCACGAGCAGAAGGCCGGGGACGCCGGTGACCAGGGCGTCGCCGGTCAGCCTGCCGTCCGGCGCCGACCCGACCACGTGGACGATGTCGGAGTGGACCTGCCGGAGCAGCACGGGCCGGAAGCCGCTCCTTTCGCCGCGGGCGAGGTCCGCCTCGCCGAAGCCGGCCCGGCCGAACCCGTGGACGAGCCAGGGGACGGCGTCAAGCAGCGGCGCGGTGTCGTAAGGTTTCTGTTCCATCAGTGCCTTGGCGCGGGGGCCGGGAAAGCTCCGGGTGGTCTGCCAAATTCCCCGGCACCGCCGGAGAAACCGTCCCATGGCCATCCGACCGCCGATAAATAATGCGCCCGAACCGGAAAAATTACCAGAAACCCGGGTTTCTCTCAAGCAAGACCGGCTTATCGCGCCGGCCGGATCATCCGGAAGGCGTTCTCCCCGGAAGGAGTTCTTCGGCCGGGCCAGCCTTGAAGAAGGCTGCCCGCGCCGGCGCGGCCGGGTCGGCCGTTCCATCTTCCGCGAGCCGCAGTTTGCTTTCAGTCGGGCTTATTTTGTAACATTGGGGCAATTGGAGAAAGGCCATGACCGGCAGGACAGCCATGCTTTTGCTTTTGGTCTGCGCGGCGGCTTCGGCCGCGAGGCCGACGGCCGAACGGCCCCGGGCGCGCGAGTTCGGCCTGAAGACGGGCGTGCTCGAGCCCGGCCCGCTCAACGCCATCACCGACGTCGCCGGGGTCAGGGTCGGCCAGGTCACGCTCATCCAGGGTCCTGACGTGAGGACCGGGGTCACGGCCATCTTACCGCACGGCGGCAACCTGTTCCAGGAGAAGGTGCCGGCCGGCATCGCCGTGGCCAACGGCTTCGGCAAGCTCACCGGCTTCACCCAGGTCGATGAACTCGGGACGCTCGAGACCCCCATCGTCCTGACCAACACCCTGAGCGTCCCGGAGGCGGCCGCGGCGGTCGTCGAATACACGCTCTCCCTGCCCGGGAACGAGGGAGTTCAGTCGGTGAACCCCGTGGTCGGAGAGACCAACGACGGCTGGCTCAACGACATCAGGGGCCGGCACGTCACGAAGGAACACGTCCTCGAGGCCATTAGGGCGGCCGCGTCCGGGCCGGTGGCCGAGGGCGCGGTCGGCGCGGGCACGGGCACGACCTGCTTCGGGTTCAAGGGTGGCGTCGGGACGGCTTCGAGGCGCCTGCCGCGGGAGCGGGGCGGCTGGACGGTCGGCGTTCTGGTCCAGACCAACTTCGGCGGCGTCCTGACTATCAACGGCCTTCCGGTCGGCAAGATGCTCGAGGAGCGGACGCAGCAGGCCGCGCAGGGCCAGGGCGGCCACGTAGCAGGCCCGGTCACGGAGCGGCCGGACGGTGACGGCTCCTGCATGATCATCGTCGCCACCGACGCGCCGCTCGACGCCCGGAACCTGAGGCGCCTGGCCGGGCGCGGCCTGCTCGGCATCCCGCGCACGGGAGGCTATTATTCCAACGCGAGCGGCGACTACTGCGTAGCCTTTTCGACCGCGGCCGGTCTGCGCTCCGCCGCCGGCGGCCAGGAGCGCCTGCGGACCGTGACGCTCCTCCGCGACGAATATATTTCGCCGCTCTTCCAGGCAGCGGCCGAAGCAGCCGAGGAGGCCATACTCAACTCTTTGTTCAAGGCCGAGGCCATGGAAGGCCGGGCCGGCCATAAGGCCGAGGCCCTGCCGCTCGAGGAGCTGGGTCGGTTCCTCGGAAGTCGCAAAGAGCCCGGCGGAAGCGAAAGCGGCCGGAAATGAAGCGCCCGAAGACGATCGGCATTCTCGGCGGCATGGGCCCGGAGGCGACAGCCCATTTCTTCCGGCTGATCATCAGGCTCACGAAGGCCGCCCGCGACCAGGAGCACCTGCCGGTCGTGGTAAATAACGAGCCCAGAGTCCCGGACCGCACCGCGGCCGTCCTCTGCGGCGGGCCGAGCCCCCTGCCGCGGCTGGTGAAGGGAGCGGAGGTCCTGGCACGGGCCGGCGCCGAGTTCATCGTCATTCCGTGCGTCACCGCGCACTACTACCTCGAGAGGCTGAGGCGGCGCTCGTCGGTCCCCGTGCTGAGCCTGGTCGAGGCGGCTGCGGAGCGCGTCAGCCGGCTGAGGCCGGCCGTGAAAAAGATCGGCCTGCTGGCCACGTCGGGGACGGTCGCGGCCGGTGTTTTGCACGACGCGCTGGAAAGCCGCGGCATCGCCGTGATAACGCCCGGTAAACCGGGCCAGGAACGCCTCATGCGCGCCATCTACGGGAGAAAGGGGATAAAGGCGGGAGCGACCGAAGGCGAGCCGCGCGAGACGGTCGTCGGGCTCGCCCGCGAGTTGGTCGCGGCCGGAGCGCAGGCGATCGTCGCCGGATGCACCGAGGTCCCGCTCGTCCTCAGGCAGGAAGACATAGGCGTGCCGCTCGTCGACCCCATGGAAGAAGGGGCACGGGTAGCCGTAAAGGCGGCGGGCGGCAGGCTGAGGCCGCGGCCGGCCGGTAGCATCACGAAAGGCCCGCGGACTCAAGAAAAACGGGCAGGGAGGAGACGCACGTGAACAAGGGACCGAGTATGACCATCGTTGTCTTGGTCTGCTTCGTGGCGCTGGCCGCGATCCTCTATCTCGTCATAAAAGGCCCCAGGAAAGCCGGGGAGGGAGCCGTGGACGAAAGGCCCGTCGCGGCCGCGGTCGACATCAAAGCGCGGCTGGCTCAGTACGCCCCGACGCCGATCAAGGTCGACCCCTCGCTGCTCACGGAAAATGAGCGGGCCGTCGTCGGCGAGCTCATCGCGGCCGCCCGCAAGGTCGACGACATCTACTGGAAACAGTCGGCCCCGGCAGGCCTCGCGCTCAAGGCCGAGCTGGAAAGGTCAGAGGACCTGCGCGACCGCGACCTCCTGCGCTATCTCCTCATCAACTTCGGGCCCTGGGACAGGCTGGACGAGAACCGGCCGTTCATCGGGACGAAAGCCAAGCCGGCCGGCGCGGCCTTCTACCCGCCGGACCTGACGCGCGAGGAGTTCGAGGCCTATCTCAAGGAGCGGCCGGAGCTCAGGGAAAGCTTCGAGAGCCCCTACACGATAATAAGGCGCAAGGATGGCGGGCTCGAGGCCGTCCCTTACAACGTCGCCTACAGGGAGGACCTGGAGGAGGTCGCCGGGCATCTCAGGCGGGCCGCCGAGATCACGGACGAGCCGGAGCTCAGGGAATACCTGCGGGCCAGGGCGGACGACCTGCTCGCCAACGACTACTATAAGAGCGACTGCCTCTGGATCGACCTCAAGAAGAGCGCGGTCGAGATCGTCATAGGGCCTTACGAGGTCTACGAGGACGGTCTGTTCGGGCTCAAGGCCGCCTACGAGAGCTACGTCTATGTCAACGACAAGGAGGAGATGGCCAAGGTCAGGGGCTGCCTGGACTTCATCGGCGAGATGCAGAAGAACCTGCCGGTGGAGGAAAAGTACCGGGCGCAGGAAGTGGCCGGCCTGGAGTCGCCTCTGCACGTTGTCTACGAGGTGTTCTCGGCCGGGGACGCCCGGGCCGGGGTCCAGACTTCGGCCTTCGTCCTGCCCAACGACGAGAAGGTCCGCGAGCAGAAGGGCACGAAAAAAGTCTTCCTGAAGAACGTCATGCAGGCCAAGTTCGAAAAGAGCCTGGTGCCCATCGCCAGGAGGGCGCTGAGCGAGAGCGACGCCGCCAAGGTGTCCTTCTTCGCCTATTTCACCGAGACCATGCTCCACGAGATCTGCCACGCCCTCGGCCTCAACTACATCACCCTGGCCGACGGCACGCGGACCACGGTCAACAAGGCCCTGCGCGACCTCCAGCCGGCCATCGAGGAGGCCAAGGCCGACGTCGTCGGCGTCTATCAGGTGCCCCTGCTCATAGAGAAAGGCTGGATCCCGGCCGACCGGGAGCAGGAGATCTACGCCACCTACCTGGCCGGCATGTTCAGGGCGGTGCGCTTCGGCGTCAACGAGGCCCACGGCCTGGGCACCCTGGTCCAGCTCAACTATCTCAGGGAAAAGGGCGCTTTCGTTTATGACGAGGCGGGCCGCAGGTTCTCGGTCGACCCGGACAGGGTCAGGGAGGCCGTGCGGAGCCTGGCCGCCGAACTGCTCATCATCGAAGGCGACGGCGACTACGACAAGGCCGGGGCCTTCCTGCGGCGTTACTCCGGACTGAGCGAGGAGGTAAAGAACCTGCTGGCCGGGCTCAAGGACATCCCGGTCGACATCGCGCCGGTGTTTTGATCCCCAAATCGGTTCGTTCCTTGACTTTGCCGCCCTCTTCCTGTATAAAATCCGAGGACTTTCCCAGCAAGGGAGGTGAAAGTTAGTGGCCTTTATCATAATTGAAGAAGGCGAATCTCTGGATTCCGCCCTGCGCCGCTTCAAAAGAAGGGTCCAGCAGGAAGCCATCATCAAGGAGATCAAGAAGCACTCGGTTTACTTCAAGCCGGGCGAGCGGCGGCGGATGAAAGAGGCTCAGGCCCGCAAGCGCATGCGGCGGCGCCTGAAGAGAGAGCGCTCCGTAGAGTACTGAGCTTTCACCCCCCGCGGGTCCGTTTTTCCCTGAAAAATCAAAGGCTACCGGTCCAGGGCCGAGAGAGGTCTTCGATCCGAGTGGGAGTTTCCGTCACACGCAAACCAGACTGGCTCAAAGTCCGGCTCGCCGGCCGCGAGAACTATTTCCATGTTTCCGGCATCCTCAAGGAAAAGGGCCTCCATACCATCTGTCAGAGCGCCCGCTGCCCCAACATCGGGGCCTGCTGGGAGCGCCGGACGGCCACCTTCCTCATCCTCGGCGACGTCTGCACCCGCGACTGCGGCTTCTGCGCCGTGGCCAAGGGCCGGCCGCTGCCGCCCGACCCGGCCGAGCCCGAGTCCCTGGCCGAGGCCGCGGCCGCCCTGGGCCTGAGGTACGTCGTGGTCACCTCGGTGACCCGGGACGACCTCGCCGACGGGGGCGCCGGCCACTTCGCCGCGGCCATCAAGGCCGTCAAGGCCAAAAGCCCCGGCACCCTGGTCGAGGTCCTCATCCCCGATTTCCAGGGCGACCCGGACGCGCTCGAAACCGTGCTGGCGGCCGGCCCGGACGTCCTCAACCACAACCTCGAAGCCGCCCTTTCGGTCTACCCGAGGATAAACCGTCCGTCCGAGAATTATCGGCGTTCGCTCCGCGTCCTCGCACGGGCCGCGGCGGCCAGCGCCCTGACCAAGTCCGGGCTGATGGTCGGCCTGGGAGAGAGCGAGGCCGACGTCGAACGGGCCATGGAGGACCTGCTCGGGGCCGGCTGCGGCCTGATCACGATCGGCCAGTACCTGCGCCCGACCGCGGCCAACCCGCCGGTCGAGAGATACTACACGCCGCAGGAATTCGAGCGGCTGGCCCGCCGGGCGCGCGAGCTCGGCTTTGCCGGCGTGGCCGGCGGCCCGCTCGTCCGCAGCTCGTACGAAGCCGAGCGGCTCTATCATGAAGCAAGAGGAACGCGGGGGCAGACATGCGCTACCTGATCTTCACCGACATCCACGGCAACCTCGAGGCCTTCCAGGCCGTCCTCAGGGCCGTCCAGAAGAAGCGCGTCGACCACTATATTTTCCTGGGCGACCTGGTCGGCTACGGCGCCTCGCCCAACGAGGTCATCCAGAGGCTCACGGCCCTCAAGCCCCTGAGCATCATCCGCGGCAACCACGACAAGGCCGTGGCCGGCCTCGACTCCGTTCAGACCTTCAACCCCATCGCGGCTTCGGCCATCTTCTGGACCAAGAACAACATCACCAGGAAAAACTTAGACTACCTGTTCCGCCTCAAGCAGGGCCCGGAGTTCGTCCATGACCGGATCACCATCTGCCACGGCGCGCCCTTCGACGAGGACTATTACATCTTCGGCGAATTCGACGCCGCCGAGGCTTTCTCCTACGTCAAGACCCAGGTCTGCTTCTTCGGCCACACTCACTTCCCCTTCGTCTACGTCGAGAAGGACGGGGCCGTGGAGAGCACCTTCCTCGAGGGTGACGCGAACGAGGTCAGGCTCGAAAAGGGGGCCCGCTACCTGATCAACCCCGGTTCCGTGGGTCAGCCGCGCGACCGCAACCCGCAGGCGGCCTACGCCGTCTACGACTCAGACGCCAGGCTGGTGAAGTTTTACCGGGTGCCCTACGACATCGAAGAGGCCCGCAACAAGATCATGTCGGCCGGGCTGCCGGCGGCCCTGGCCGAACGGCTGAGCCTGGGGATCTGAGGCGGGCTGAGCGCGCGGGACGCGCAGGACGCGTGAGCCGCGCTGGCGGTTCCGGACATCCTTTCCGTCACGTCATCCGGTCCGGGCATTGGCATAGCAGTAGACGCAGCCGTGCGGGCAGGACTGCGCGTAGCTCCCGATGTCGACGGAACGCGTGCAGCGGCAGTCCCGGCGCTGGCTCCTGTCCTTGATCTCCGATGCCGCTTCGCCGTCCGGGTGAAGCCCTCCGAGCAGGCGGCCGTCGATGCACGCCGAGGGCGCTATCCCGTCCACCGAGGTCAGGAATGACTGGCTGCAGGCGTGAAGCGCGAGGCCAAGACCGCGCGCCTCGGCCGCGAGTCCCGCGGCCATCTCTTTCTTTTCCTTCTCGTCGGGGTCGACGAACTCCAGGCCGCGCCGGGCCGCGCGGCGCCGGGCCTTGGCGTACCACTGGGCGAAGCTCATCCTGATATCCCTGACCCCGAAGCGGGCCGCGGTTTCCGCCAGGACCGGGAAGAAATCCAGGTTGCTCCGGACGCGGCCGCCTTCCTTCCAGAAAACCACCGGGTCGAAGCGCAGGGAAACGCGGCGCGGGTCGCCGGCAAGCTTGACGAGCGGCCCGACCTCGGCCAGGGCCGCGGCCGGAGCGGGCGCCGCCGGCTCGAGCGGCCCGCCGCCGAGGCCCGTTATGGTGAAATGAAAGTAGAGCTGGCGGTAGGCGGCAAGAAGCTCCCTGAGGCCGAAGGCGTTCTCGATGACGTTGGAGAAGTCCTTGGACCAGAGGACAAGCGTGTGCACCGAATCGGGTGAAAGGTCGGCTTCGAAGACCCCCGCCGGGCCGACGACCCGGGCCCTGCGGCTCCTGAGCGCGCCGGCCAGCCATTCCGGGAAAAAGGCCGCGAGGTCGGTGCGGCGCGAGGCGCTTATCACGGTCTTCATGATCTTCTGCGTCCTGTCGCCCCTTCGGCGCCGCCGTTATTTACTACTATTCCTATATCAATGCTAATAACAGCCCGCGTGCTCTGATGTCGCCGACCCTCGATGTTCAGGGGCCTCCCGGCGGGCGAAACGAGTTTCCCCGACCTGGTGCCTCCCTGTCACCGACGCTTCCATCCTTCCCGCTGTCGATCATATCGGGCTCAGCCGCGTCCGCCGGAAGTCCGCCCGCGCCGGAGTTGGCGGTCGTCGACTGAAAAACCCGCATGCTTGCGCCCAAGATAACCACGGGAAATCGACGCCCGTCCTTCGGTCCTTCGCCGAAACCGAGCCGGCGGGCCCAGCCGGGCGCGCGGAGGCCGGCGACAGGCTATTCCCTCTCCCTGAACAGCCTGTCGCCCAGCGTCTCGCCCAGGAAGAACTTGAACAAAAACATGTAGACCGCGACGAGGATGGCCAGGAAGACGAGCAGGGGCCGGGAGGTGACCGCCAGCAGGTCGAAGATGGTCGCGCCCATGGAATGGGCCGCCAGCCAGAGGCCGACGAGCCAGAAGACGCCGACGAAAAGGATGTCGAAGAGCCGGGACTTGAGGAAGGTCGAGAAGCTGAACGGCCGGGCTTCCTCGGCCTTCTCGACTCCGATGGGCTTCTCGATGATGTCGCGGGCCGCCGCCGGCCGCTCCGCAGCCGTCGTCTCGGCCGCCTCGCAGGGCGCCCCGGCCTCCTTCTCTTTTTCGAGCCCTTCTTCCTCCCAGGCCTCTTCCGCGGGCAGGAAGCTTCCTTCTTCGCCGGCTTCCTCCTCCTCGGCTTCCTCGGTCTCGAAGGGGATGCTCAGGGGCGTTACCTTTTCCGGCAGGCCTATGGTCGAGTCGGAGCGCGGCCGCCTTCCGGCCGGCCCGGCGGCTTCCCTCTCGGCCCCGTAAGTCGTGGAGCGGGCTTCGAGCTCGCGCTCGGCTTCCTCGGCCAGCGCCGAAGGCGTGAAACGCTCATCGCTGCCGGGGCTCCGCCGTTCCCCGACTGCCTCGCCCGCGGAGGGTGTCTCGCCGCCGCGGATCATGGCATCAGCCCAGGGCGGCAGGGTGCCGCTCGACTTCTTGGGCTTTTCTTCGGGCTCTTCCTCGGCTTTCCTCTGCTCCTCCCTGTCCTCCATGATCTCGTCGAAGAGCCTGTCCAAACGCATGCGGCCCAGGTCCGCAGTCTTGCCTATATCCTCGAGTTCGCGGGTGTCGAACGTCCCCAGCTTGGCGCCCGCTTCAGGGCCGCCGGCAACGGTTTCGGCCGCGGCCGGCTCTTCGGCCGGGGTCTCGCCGCGAGCCTCGGCAGAGGGGGTCGCTTCCCAGGGCCCGGCTTCAGCCTCGAGTTCCGGTTCGGCCATAAGACGCGTCTCTTCCTTTTCTTCCTTAGCTTCTTCGGTTTCAGCGGGTTGAGCGGTCTCGAAGACCGCGCCCGTTTCGGGCTTTTCGACAACGGTCTCCGCCTCAGCTTCCACCGCCGGAGCCTCAACTTCGATCGCTTGAGTCTCTATTTCGACCGCCGCCGGGCCGGACTCCAGCACCTGGGTCGTCTCGGCGCTTGCCGGTTCGTATTCCACTTCCGCCCCGCGGCCGGATTCGAGCCGCTCTATCTCTTCTATCAGGTTTATTTCTTCGGCCTCTTCTTCCTCTGCCTCTTTTTCCTCGTCCTCGGCCTCTTCGAGCTTCTCTTCCTCAATTTCCACGGTCCCGGGTTCTTCTTCCTCTTCTTCTTCTTCCACTTCGATGATCTTTTCGCCCGGGATCTCTTCCTCGACTTCCTCGTCTTCCGGAAAAAGAAGCTGGGTGCCGCAGTTCTGGCAGTACTTGCTCGTCTCGTCCACCAGGGAATGGCAGTAGGGGCAGCGGGTTATGGCCATTGCCTATTTTATAGAATCAAACGGCCCCCGTGTCAACAGCGCGCGGACTCCGTGATGAATAGTCTGGTTGACTTGAACTGATTAATGGGGGGACCGTGGACCGGCGTAGGCGTCAAACTCGCACCGGCCACGCCAAGCTTTCCGTCGTGCGGCCCGGCGCCCATTGCTCCCCCTGAATCGCTCCTCGCGACAAGCGGCCCTGGACCCGGAGCCCCAGAACAGGGGGGCGGCACAGGGACGCCCAACATTGCCTCGTGCTCGGTCGCGGGCGTCAGGGCAAGCACGGGCTGCGGTTTTCGGGATGCAATTCGAAACGCCCGGCCGGTGCCTGTCCGCCGTTTTTACTATTGCCTGCGGCGGGCCGCTCGGGTAAACTTGGCGCTTGGAGTGGAAAATGGCGGAACCCAAGTACCAACTGGCCTTGATCACCGGCGCGTCGTCGGGACTGGGCGCGGAATTCGCCCGGCAGCTGGCCGCGGCCGGGTCCAACCTCATCCTGGTCGCGAGAAGAAAAGAGAAACTGGAAGAGCTGGCCGCGGAGCTGCGTCGGTCTTACGGCGTAGCGGCGGAAGTGTTCCCGGCCGACCTGGCCCGGCCCGGGGAGGCCGCGCGCCTGGCCGATCGGATCTCCGATTCCGGCAAGGTCGACCTGCTCATCAACAACGCCGGCTTTGGCGCCGGCGCCGGCTTCTCCCGCGAGGAGCTCAAGAAGTCGGAGGAGATGGCCCAGGTCCACGTGATCACGCCCATCCTGCTGACGCGGGCGGCCGTGCCGGGCATGGTCGCGAGGGGACGAGGGGCGGTCATCAACGTGGCTTCGATCGCGGCCTTTTCCCCGCTCTCCGGCGCCATGTACAGCTCCACCAAGGCCTTCCTGGTCATGTTCTCCGAGAACCTCCACAACGAGCTCCGGCGCAAGGGCGTCAAGGTGCAGGCACTCTGCCCCGGCTTCACCCACACCGAGTTCCACGAGCGGGCGGGCATCGACAAGTCCACCATCCCCGGCGTGCTCTGGATGCCGGCCGAAAGGGTGGTGCGCGTCTCGCTTCGGGCCCTGCGCCGCGGCCAGGTGCTCTGCATCCCCGGATTCAGGAACAAGGTCATCGCCTTCCTGATGCGCTGCCCTGTCACCGCCTGCATGATCCGCCGGGCGGCCCGGACAAAATCGCTTCGACGGAGGTCCGGCCGCTTGGATTGAGGGAGCCGATTTTTCGATTTCAAGAAGGGATCAACGCGCGCGAAACAGCTGAACAGTCTTTCCCTTTAACGCCGGCGCCCTCCTTCCAGGATCTCGGGCAGTGCAATGTCCAGGAAATCGGCCGGAGAGGCGGTCCTAAACGGCAAGCCGCCTTTCTTGGCGATGAGGGAAATTAGCCGTTTGTCGCCGGTAATGAAATGATTCGCGTCCCCCTTGACCGCCGAAGCCAAAACGGGCAGGTCCTTATCCGCCGCCACCCCGCTTAAGGCCTTGAGGTCTTCCGGCGACGGCACCGGTATGATCTCGAGCCGGAGCAAGGGCAAGTAATGACGATAGGCTGGAAGGGCGGCGGGCATCTTTTTTTGTAGGTTCCGTTCGATCTCGGTCAAATTGAAGCGCCCCGTCAGGCCGGCCAGAACCGGCAGGTCCAAACTAAGGATGTCAAGTATCAGGCGCGGCGCTCCCATTTCCGAGAACAGCCCGGAAAGTATGACATTCGAATCCAGGAAGAGCCTATGCTTTTTTCTTTCCATAGGTCTCCCCAAAGAGGGCTTCCCTTTCGTCCTCGAGCCCTTCGAGCAGCGCCTTGAGCGTAACACCCGAGGCCTTCATGATCTTGCGGATCTCCCGGCGCGCTTCATCGAGCCCGAGCCTCCTGGGAGTGACCAGAATGGAGTCGCCGATAGGGATGATCGAAACGCTTTCTCCCTCGTAGAGACTTCCCTTTTCGCGGACCTTCTTGGGAATCGTGAGCTGTCCGCGCGCTTTGATCTCGGCCATATAGGGCTTGACGTCTTCCATGGCTATCAATCCTTTCAATATAATTCTGAATTCAGAATATCATATTTCTTCATAACGGTCAAGCAACTGCCCCTGAACGGCCGCGTCCCGTCCGCGCCCGGGCTCGCGAAAGAGGCACCCGGACAACCTTGACTTATTCCTTGAGGTCTTTTATATTCCCCGGCAAGAGTTGAACGGGGAAGCAGAGCGGAAAAGCGCGGCGTCACCTGCCCCAAGCGCCGCGCCATCGAATTCCCTAACGGCTGCGAAGCAAAGACTCGCCTCCCGCGAACGAGACCAAGCCTCGCTAAAGGAGCAAGAAATGAAGCTTTACGGCGGCGGATTGCTCGTCCGCACACTCAAGTCTTACGGCGTCAGGCATCTTTTCTCTCTGCCCGGGCACCAGATCCTCTCGGCCTTCGACGCCTGCCCCGATGAAGGCCTGGACCTGGTCTCGACCCGCCATGAAGCGTCGGCGGTCTTCATGGCTCAGGCACTTTCGCTCGCCGGCCTGGCGCCCGGCGTAGCTCTGCTGGCCGGCGGCCCCGAGCTGACAAACGCCCTGACGGGCATCGCCCAGGCTCGCTACGCTAATACGCCGCTCGTGGTGATCTCCGGGGCCAACACGCCCGCCAAACGGGACAAAGGCTTCCCTCAAGATATGGACCAAATCGGGTTGGTGGAGCCTTTCACCAAGTGGGCGCGCTGCTGTCATGACGCAAGAAGAATCCCCGAATACCTGGCGACGGCCTTTCGTCAGGCGCTGCGCGGACGCCCGGGCCCGGTCTACCTGGAGATCCCTTACGACGTCATGGAGACAAGGGTCGCCGCTGAAGAAGCCGTGGCGCCGGAGAAGCCGGCCGTGCTCAGACCGGCCGCCGAACCGGAGGCGCTCCGGGCGCTGGCGGCGCTGCTGGGGCAGGCCGAGCGTCCGGTGGCCGTCGCGGGCAGCGGCGTTCTCTGGTCGGGCGCCCGGACGGAGCTGGAACAGTTCGCCCTGAAGACAGGCGTGCCCCTCGTTCTCACCAATGCCGCCATGGCCATGCCGTTCCCTCCGGAAGCCGTCATCGGCTTGGGTGGATTGGGTGTGAGCCGGCCTTCGATTGAAGCCATCACTGAGGCGGACCTCATCCTGCTCCTGGGCACGCGACTGAACTTCTCCCTCGGCTTCGGCCAGCCGCCGTTCATCTCCAGCCGGCAAAAGATCGCTCAAATCGATATCGAGCCCGAGGAAATCGACGCCGGTCGACGCGTCGACCTGGGTATCGCGGCGGACCTCAAAGCCAGCCTGAGTGCCTTCGACTCCCTCCGGCTTTCTCTCCCTTCATATAAGAATTGGGGCGACCGGCTGCGGGTGTCGGCCGACAAATATGAGGCCGACCTGCGACGCATCGCCGCTTCCCCCCGTCAACCCATGCATCCTCTGAGCCTGGTACTCGGCCTTGACTCCGTCCGTTCGGACGACTCCTGCCTGGTGCTGGACGGCGCCAACTCCGTCCTGTGGGCGTTGACGGCCGCCCGGGTCCGGCCGGCGGGCGGCATCATCCTGTCAAGCATGGGGGAACTGCAGGCCATCGGCGCCGGCGTTCCTCACGCCCTGGCGCTCAAGAGGGCTTTCCCCGAGCGTCAGGTCATCCTGCATACGGGTGACGGCTCCCTCGGCTACGGCGCCATGGAAATGGAGACGGCCGCGCGCTACGGCATTCCCATCGTGGTGGTGCATAACGACGCCGGCTGGGGAATGACGCGCGACATGCAGGTGGAATTCCTCGGCAAGCGGGGCAAAAGCGGACATGAGTTGGGTGTGGTCCGCTACGAGCGCCTGGTGGAATCCCTGGGCGGACACGGAGAGTTCGTCGAGCGGGCGGAGCAGCTCCGGCCCGCGCTGGAGCGGGCGTTGGGATCCGGCAAGCCGGCCTGCGTCAACGTGATGGTCGACCCCAAGCCCAAGAGCCCCGGCCTGAAGACCTTCATGCTCCTGGAAGTGATGCTCGGCAAAAAAACCCACTACGACCGCATCCCGGCCTGGATGCGGCGGCTGCAGTCTCTCGGGCTGGACCGGCTGGCGCGCCGGGCCATGCTCGGCTATTTGGACCACAACCTGCACAACGAGATGGAATAAGAGCCTCCCTGAAATTGACAAAGGGCCGGTTTTAACTAAAATTAGGGCCGTGGGCGATTAACTCAGCGGCAGAGTGCTACCTTCACACGGTAGAAGTCAGAGGTTCAAATCCTCTATCGCCCACCATGCTCTCATCGACAGCCTGCTTGGCGGGGTGTTCATTTCAGGAGCCCTGAAAACCATCCGGGCATAGGGACGTTTTGCGACGCGCCAATCCCGGGCAGCCTCGCGTCCAGGATAATAAGAAACAGGTCTTTCAATTGAAGATTCTTTCCTGAAGGACGTTTTCACGCGAGTCTATGATCAGGATCGAATTCTTCCTCCGCTTGGCTCCAAGCAACGCCTTGTCGGCCAAGGAATAGGCCGAAAGTAATTCAACCGGTTCAGGGCCGAGATAGAGGCAGCCCACCGAAAAGCTCGCCGGCCTTTCTCCGGCCTGATTGATGCGGGAGAATTCGTCTTTTAATTTGCCGAAGATGCTGTAAAGATCCCACAGGTTCTTAACCTCTTCAAAGAAAAATCCGAATTCATCCCCTCCCACCCGGCCTATGAGATCCGTGGACCTCATTTTATTGGTCAGCGCCCGGCCGAAATTCTTCAGGATCTCATCTCCGGCTACGTGTCCCTGACGGTCGTTAATCTCCTTAAAACCGTCCAGGTCGAGCAGGCAGAAAGCGCGATGTCCATCGAACGCCGCCATCAGGGCCAGTTTTTCTTTTGCCTCTTCCATGAAAAATCCCCGGTTCAGAACGCCGGTCAGAGCGTCGGTTTCCGCGATTTTTCTCAAGGAAACGCCGTGAATGAAATTCTCCCTATTCAATTTTTCCAGATAATACGCCACCGCCATGCCGATGATACTTCCGGAAATAAGGAAGAAATTGTTGCTTATAAAGGCATAGGAAGGAAGCGGATTGATCCCGATGCTGACGATTTCAAAGCTTATGATAATCAAAATAAAATTAAAACTGGCATAAATGAATCTCAACCCTATGAAGGCATAATTATAGATCAGGACCAGCATCAGCCCCTGGGAATAAAGATACTGGGCGGGCGCGGGAATCATGGCCAGCATCGCCACAATTCCAAGGCCGGCCGCCAGTATTACGAACGAGCCCACCTGCTGATAGCGCCGGACAACGACCTTTTTCATGACAAAGGTCAGAACGAGCGCGATGATGAGGATGGGATCGACCAGAGCGAATCTTATAAACCAGATTCTGGGCCAGAGAGGCCCCACGCTCAAGGAATCGAGCACGGCGAATAGGGAATAAAGAATCAGGCCCAAGACCAGGGAGACCCTCAATCTGGTAAGATTCTTTTCATGGTAGTTCTTCAAGAAGTTTGCTTCTATATCAGAACGAGGAAAGGAAAGGGTCAGGGGATGCAATTTCACGCTATCCACGGCTGCATAATGTTAAACCAACTGCTTCACTGTTTCAAATCGAACTCAGCGATTGAAGCTCCTGAACCGTGCCAGGCGTTTCGCCGGCCCCCGCAGCGGTCGTCCGGGCCGAAAAGGATCTCACCCGTCTTCGCCTTTTCGCCATCTTTAATCGACCGCGGCGCGAAGACCGGGCCGGCGCGTGGGCGAGGGCCGCGCGCTCATTCCCTCGGCGGCCTGTGCTTGATGAGGGGATCCTTCCGGACCCTGGTGACGCCCGATATATCGAGCCGCTCGAAGATGGGATAGATGCTCACTCGGGCGCCGTCTCTCAGGCGATGGTCGAGACCGACCGACCGGCCGTTGACGAGGACAAGGTCGATTTCGCCGGCCGGAACGCCCAGCGCCGCGACCGCTTCCCCGACCGTCGTCGGGCCCTCGAACTCGAGGCACAGGTCTTTTTTCCTGGCCTCCTCAGGCAGGTAATCGTTGAGTTCCTCGTAGAACCGGAACAGGACTTTGATCATGCGCCGTCCGCCCCTATTGTGCCCGCCTCGCGTCGGGAAAAGCAATACATGAGCCGCCAGGGCTGATCCGGGCTGTGATTCGCGGCGGTCCGAGCCCGGCCGTTCGGGCGACGCCTCCCGGTTGGTTGAAAGCGACCCTGGGCCCTTGGTTTCTTCGGCCGGACCGGCGGGATTTACATCTTGGGGAGAAGCTGCTATACAGAGAGCGCGGGCAGTCCTTCGTCATGACCACCCAGGAACTCGTAGAACAGGCTGCAGACCTCCTGGCCGGCCTCGACCGTCTCACGATCCTGAGCGGCTCCGGGATCTCGGCTGAGTCGGGCGTCCCGACCTTCCGGGGCGAAGACGGACTGTGGCGCCGCTTCCGCGCGGAGGAGCTGGCGACCCCCGGCGCCTTTGCCCGCGACCCGAAACTCGTCTGGGAATGGTACGATTGGAGACGCGGCATAATCGCCGGCGTCAGACCGAATCCGGGCCACGCCGTCCTGGCGCGGTGGGAGGAGGTCTTCCCGGGTTTCAGCCTCATCACCCAAAACGTCGACGGTCTGCATCCCCTGGCCGGCTCGCGCCGGCTTGTCGAACTCCACGGAAACATCTGGAAAACGCGCTGTACGGCCGAGGGGACGGTCGAGGAAAACCGGGAAGTCCCGCTGTCCGCTATCCCTCCCCGTTGTCCCCGGTGCGGCGCGCTGCTCCGCCCTCATATCGTCTGGTTCGGCGAGATGCTCGACCGGGACGTCCTGAGGCGGGCCCTCGAGGCGGGCTCGTCCTGCGAGGCCATGCTGGTCGTGGGGACCTCCTCGCTCGTCCACCCGGCCGCTTCCCTGCCTCTTGCCGCCGCCGAGCGCGGCGCGCCGGTCATCGAGGTCAATACGGCCGAGACGCCGCTGACCCATCTGGCGGCGATCTCTATCCGCGGCCCGGCGGGCGAGGTCCTGCCGCGGATCGACGAGGCGCTCTCCTCCCGGCGCAAGTGCGGCGCTCCGCGCCGGTCCCGGCGAGGGCCGTCACCTTCATAAGGTAGGCCTGCTTATTCTTCGCATGACGCGCAGGCAGGGCTGGTCCAGCCAGGCCGGCAGGACTCCGCCGCCTTGGCGTGTCCATCACCCGAAACATCGCTTATCTCGAGCCTCCTTTGGCTTCACCGCGGCCGGGCCGTTCTTTGGCCTGCCTCAGCGCCTCGATGATCATGGCCCTGGGAGGCAGGCCGCTGAGCCTTCCCTCGTGCGCATAAACCCGGCACCCGAAAAGCGGCGGGTCCGCAGACCTGGTCTTTTCAACATCCCTCCCGTTTATCTGAATGGTCGGCGAGCCGATAACAAGAACCTAATCCTCATTTCCGTTCCGCTTGCAGGGCGCCGGCCGTCAGGGCAGGACCGGGATCAGGGCGGCGAACTCCTCGACTTTCTTCTGCCAGCCCTCTTCGAGCGGCCCCTTGAGACCGGTCACGAAAACCTTGCCCTCGGCGACCTTGACCAGGCCCTTGCGCTGCAGGATCTCGGTCATGACCGGTATGACGCGCTGCCACCGGGCCCGTTCTTCTTCAGTGGGGACGCGGCCGGTCTTCTTGTCCGGCCGGGGCGCCCCTTCGGTGGTCAGGAGGGCATACTTCGCCGCCGCGGGCAACTTCGCCCTTTTCAGGAAGCGGCGCATCCGTCCAATGGGTTTGCCCAGGCGGCCCGGCGAGCTGAACAGGTACAGGTCGGCGGGCGGCATCTCTTTCGGTTTCGCGTCCCGGACGTGGTGGACGTTGACGGCGACGCCCCTACGCTCCATCAGCTTCCTGAACTCCTCCGCCACCAGGGCCCCGTTGCCGTATTTCGAAGCGTGGAAATATTCGATTTTCACGGCTACCTCCTCTGATATAAAGGCTCCCTTTACACGCGGTTGTGAAAATCGCGGCGCTCCAGGAAGTACAGGACCTCGTCGACGCTGAAACGGACCTTCCTCCGCAGGGCTTCGGCCGTGTTGAAAGCGTTGTGCGGCGTCAGGATGACGTTCTCATGACGGAGCAGGGCGGCCACGGACCGTGCCTTTTCCGAGGCCTCCGGCCTTCCCGCCCGCAGGGCCGCGCCGACCTCCGGCTCGTCCTCGAAAACGTCCAGCCCGGCGCCGCCGAGATGCCCTTCCTCTATGAGGCGTAGGATATCGCCGAGGGGCGCGTGCTCGCCGCGGGCGATGTTGATGAATATAAGGCCCGGCCGGGCCTTTTTCAGGAGGCTGTAGGAAAAATAGCCGCGGTTCTCCTGCGTCAGGTTCATGGCGCAGACGACGGCGTCGGCCCAGGCCAGCCCCTCGTCCCGTTCCACATAATCCACATGTTTATGCCGCCTGACGATATCGACGCCCTTCACCTTCATGCCGAGCCCCGAGCCGAGCCTGACCACTTCGCCGCCGATCCGCCCGACTCCCACGACGAGCAGGTTCTTGCCCTCGCATTCGACGCCGGTCAGGCCGTCGCGGTTGAATCTGCCGAACTGAGCGAGCTGTTTCGGCAGCCGCCGCATCAGCGACATCATCAGCAGGATGGCGTGCTCGGCCACGGCCCGGGTGGCGTATTCCTCGAGATAGCCGCAGACCACGGGCGCCTTTATGGCGGCGACGTAATCCTTGAGGTTGTCGAAGCCGGTCGTCCGGCTGAGGACGCCGTCGAGCCTGTCCTGCCATGCCGGCGGGATGACCGACTGGGTGCGGACGCTGATCAGCCGGGCGGGCGGCGCGGCGTGCCCGCTTTCCTGGACGGTCCCGTCCGTCAGGCCGAAGTCGGCCCTGCCCTTCAGGAATTCGCGTAAGAGCCGCGCTTCCTCTTCGAAAGCTTCGTAAAAATATACGTCCATCCGGACATCGTCTCCGTGCGCCGCGTTCCTCCCTAATTCTATGGCAAGAGAAGGGCAATTACAACGCGACGAGGGCCGGCCGCAAAGTCCGCTCGCGCCCCATGACGAAACCGTCTTGAATTTTCCGGCGAGTTGTAGTTAGTTAGTGCCTTTATCGGTCAAAGAGAAGCGAGCCGATGACAGAGGCTGTGGAAAGATGAGCCGTTATGCCGAAGCCCGGGCCGGAGAGGAGAAGGCCGCGGACAGGTGGGACCGGCAGATCCGGGCCTGGAGGCGATGCCTCGAGCTGGCGCGCCGACGCCCCCTTTCCGCCTGGGAATCCGCGCATGCTGCCCGGCGTTACTGGGAAGACGCCTGGGCCTTCCAGAGGGAGCGGATCGAGCTGCTGGTTTCGGAGCTCCGTCCCCAACCTGGAAAGAAGATCCTCGACATCGGTTCCGGCCCCGGCGTCCTGGCCGTCCCGCTGGCCGGGCAGGGGGCTGAAGTCACCGCCGTCGACCCGGCCTTGGGCATGATCTCCTTTCTGAAGGAAAGGATAGCCGCCTCAGCCGCGTCCGGCGTCATACTGCGGATAGAATGCCTGGCGAAGAGCTGGGAAGAGGTAGACGCCGCCCGCGACCTCGCGCCCCCCTATGACGCGGCCGTCGCTTCCCTATCGCTGCTAATGAACGGCATCGACGGCTGTCTGGCCAAGATGAGGTCCGTGTGCCGGGGAGAGATCCTTCTTCTCTGGACGAGCAGCCACGGCGTCTGGGAAAGGCATTTGAGGCGGCTCTACCCGCTGCTCTACGGCCTGGACTACGTCCCGCGGCCGGGAGTCGAGCTTCTCGTCGAGGTGCTCAAGGAGCTCGGCTGGAGGCATGAAGTCCGCCGGCTCGGTTTTGTCTACCGCGAGTCGTTCGGCTCGCGGGCCGAGGCCCTGGAACATTTCAAGCGGTATTTCGCCGTGGAGCGGCCGGAGCAGGTCGCCGCTCTGCAGGGGTTCCCATTCGAGAACCTGAAACCTGGTGACGGCGGCCTGACCTTGAGCCATCCGTATCAAGCCGAGCTGATCAAGGTTTTCCCGTAAAGCGTCCGGTTCCCGATGGCCCGCCCGGCGTCCGAGCGCGCCCCGCTCCGCGGTCGGACGCCGCCCGTTTCTCTCTTTCCGGTTTGGTTACGGGTCCGCGCATGGCCTATCCGGGACATTTCCACGCCCGCGCTTCCCGAAACCTCCGCCGCGCGGCGACCGTCGCGGGCGATAATAGGCAGCCGGATGGACGGCGCGAGAACAACAAACCCGGCCGGCCGCCCCTCACCGGAAATCAGTGTTGAAGACCGGCAGCACGCGCAAGCCCCTGCGGTTGTCGCGGACGATGTTGACGAGGCCGACCTGAAACCCCTTCTCTACCGTCCAGGCATAGTTGACGATGCCCAGGCTCAGGCCGCGGAGCGTCCCGCGGACATGGTTGAAGGAGCTCGCGACCAGGCCGCTGAGCCGGCCGCCTTTCTCGACCCTGACCATGAGCCCGCTGAGGAAGACTCCCTCGAGTTCGCGGCCGCCCGCGCCGATACCGCTGATGACGAGCCCTTTGATGACCGGCGCGCCGGCTCCCAGCCCACAGATCGCCAGGCCGGTGAACCGCTCGCCGCTGCCGGCCCCGAGCCCGGCCAGGACCAGGCCTGTAATCGTTTCGCCCGCGCCGACACCCAAGCCGCCCACGGCGACGCCTCTGATGTCCTCCCCGGCGCCGACACCCAGGCCGCCCGCCGCCAGCCCCGTTATATCCTCGCCCGCGCCGACGCCAAGACCGCCGAAGAACAGACCGGTGGCGTCGTTCCCCGCTCCTGCGCCAAGGCCGCCGAAGCCGATGCCCGCGATATTCTCCCCCGCTCCAATGCCGAGCAGACCCGCGCTCAAACCCTTGACGTTCTCACCCGCGCCGGCGCCCAGGACGCCGATGTTGACCCCGATAAGGTCTTCACCGCTCCCCGCGCCGAGGCCGCCGACGTTCAACCCGACCAGGCGGCCTTCCGCGGCGGCTCCGAGCAGACCTACCTGAACGCCCCGGACATCCCCGCCCCCCGGGATGAGCCCGAGCGACAGGCCCCGGATGACGGCTTCCTTGTTGTTCTTGCGCGGGCTCCAGAGCGTGATGTTCACGCCCGAGACCCGCTCGACCCGGCTGTCCCGGAAATTGAAACGCAGGCCGGTGAAATGCCTGGAGTTGCCGAAGCTTATCCCCCATTTCTTTGAGGGGAGGTCGAGGCTCTGAGCCGACAGCGCGGAGCCCAGAGCGAGCGCGAGAACGCATAGCGTCAGGGCTGCCTCCCTTTCAAGCAACTTCCGCGTCCGTGAGATTTCCGCCGTCATGACTTCCTCCCGGGTCTAGAACAGGATACTATTTCTTTCTTCAAGATAATATAAACGGGAAAAAACAGTAAAAGGTTCAACAGGATGGTCCAAAAACGACCGAAACGGGGTATAATCCGAGTGGAGGGTCGAATGGAGATCAGCATCGTCCGCATCGAGAAGCCCGAAGACGTCAATTTCATCCTGGGCCAGTCGCACTTCATCAAGACCGTCGAGGACATCCACGAGGCCATCGTCTCGACGGCGCCGCGGATGAGGTTCGGCCTGGCTTTCTGCGAATCGTCCGGGCCGGCGCTCGTCCGCTGGTCGGGCAACGACAAGGCCATGATCGAGCTGGCCAAGAAGAACGCCCTGGCTCTGTCCGCCGGCCACGCCTTCATCATCTTCATGGCCGACGGCTTCCCGGTCAACATCCTGAACACGGTCAAGGCCGTGCCCGAGGTCTGCCGAATTTTCTGCGCCACGGCCAACCCCGTCGAGGTCGTCGTCGCCTTGACCGCTCAGGGCCGCGGCATCCTGGGCGTCATCGACGGGCTGGCCTCGAAGGGCGTCGAGACCGAGGCGGACATAAAGGTCCGCCGGGAATTCCTGAGGAAAATCGGCTACAAGTTCTGAGGGGCCGGCCTCAATCCCCGGGCTTTCCGACCTGGGGATAATAGCGCCGGATGTATCTTTCCTGGACCTGGAAGGACCAGTGCACGTCCCTGATGAAATCGGCCGCCGCCTGGCCCTTTTTCTCCCTGAGCAGGTCGACCACCCGCTGATGCTCCTGGACCGACGACTCCTCCCACTCCTTGATGAAGCCCTTGGGCCGGGGGAAATCGTAGAGCCGTTTCTTGAGGTTGTTGACGATCTTGATCAGGTACCGGTTGCCCGAGAAGTTCAGGTAGGTGTTGTGGAACTCGAGGTTGCGGGCGTAGTACTGGTCGAAGTTCCCGGCCTGGATGGCCTTTTTCATGCCGTCGTTGAGCTTCTGCATGCGTTCGATGTCGGCCGGACCCATCTTCGCGGCGGCCCGGAGCATGGCCATGCTCTCCAGAGCACCGATTATCTCGTAGTAGCACCGGATGTCCTCCTCGGTCAGGTCCCTGACCACCACCTTGCGCCGCGGCAGGATGCTGACGAAATCCTCCATCTCGAGCTGGAGCAGGGCGTCGCGCAGGGGCGTCTTGCTCACGCCGAGCTTCTGCGAGGTCTCCTCCATGTCGATGACCGAGCCGGGCAGGATCTCGCCGCGTCTCAACTGCTCCCTGAGATATTCGTAGACCTGTTCCTTGAGAGACTTGATGTTGAGCAGAGGATTTCTCTTCATCATCCGATACCCTCCACGACCAGCGAACTCGAGACATAAAAATATGACTCCGCC
>CAYWJT010000018.1:0-42003 GCA_964458655.1 uncultured Eubacteriales bacterium
TCCTCAGACTGCCCTACGTGCATTTCTTCGAAACGTCCTTCGGCCGGGCTTATGCCCGCACTTTCATCATCAACGAGGTTTGCGCGAGCGGCCTCCGCGGTTACGGGGAGTGCGTGGCCGAAGAAGCCCCGCTCTACAGCGGGGAGACCACCGAGACCGCCTGGCACATACTCAAGGATTTCCTCGTCCCGCTCCTGTTCCGGAAGTCCGTGGTCGAGCCCGAGGCGTTCGCCCGTGCTGCCCGCGTCTTCAGAGGCAACCGGATGGCCAAGGCCGGCTTGGAACTCGCCCTCTGGGACCTGAAAGCGAAGAAAGCCGGGCTGCCGCTTTACAGGCTCTACAACGGCACCCGCACGGAGATCGAGGCCGGGGTAAGCTGCGGCATCGAGGATTCGCTGGCCGAGCTCGTGGGGCGCGTCGCCGGCTACCTGGACCAGGGCTACAGGCGCGTCAAGATCAAGATCAAGCCCGGCTGGGACGCGGCCGCCTGCGCCGCGGTCCGGGAACGCTTCCCCGATATCATGCTCCAGGCCGACGCCAACGGCGCCTACTCCCTCGCCGACGCCGACGCGCTGGCCGCGCTGGACGCCTTCGACCTGCTCATGCTCGAGCAGCCGTTCCCGCCGTACGACCTCTGGGACCACGCCAAGCTCCAGGCCCGCATGAAGACGCCGCTCTGCCTCGACGAGAGCATCCTGTCGCTCGACACGGCCAGGGCCGCCGTCGAGATGGGCAGCTGCAGGGTCATCAACATCAAGGTCGGCCGGGTCGGCGGCATCGTCGAAGCGCTGGCCATCCACGATCACTGTCGGGCGTGCGGTGTGCCGGTCTGGTGCGGCGGCATGCTCGAAAGCGGCATCGGCCGCGCCCACAACCTGCACCTGGCCAGCCTGCCCGGCTTCGTCTATCCCAACGACCTGAGCGCAAGCCGCAGGTACTACCGGGAGGACATCATCGACCCGTTCATCGAGCTCGCCGGGCCCGGGACCATCCGCGTGCCCGAGGGACCGGGTATAGGTGTCAACCCGGTCGAGGCCAGGATCGACCGCGCCTGCCTGCGCCGGGAGGTCTTTACCGCCGGCGGCGCGGCCTGAGCCCCGCGACTTCGGACGTCGCGTCTGGAAGGGCCGTCCAGCCGGGTCCGGCCGTCAGCCCGGTGCGGCGCCTACCGGTTCAAGCTGCTCGATGATTCCGCTTATGAGGGCAGACGGGTTTATGTCGTCAAAGCCGAGGTCAGGGCGAGGCAGCCGGACCTGTTCCAGGGGACTTTTTTGTCGCGGAGGACACTTTCGACATAATCAGATGCGACGCAAGGCCGGCCCGGCTTCCCTCCCTGGCCAGGGAAGTCACCATAGAGATCGATCTTGATGTCAAGGACGGCATGCTCTATCTGAGGAAGTCGCGGATAAAGGCCTGAAGTGTCTGCCGCTCAGCGCTCTTCCCTGATGGAATCCAGGTAGTTCTGGACCCTGGCCCTGAGGGCCGCGTCCTGGATCTTCGGCAGGACCTTTTCCAGGATCTCCTCGCCCTTCTTGAGCTCGTTGGCGTTTATGTAGGCTATGCCCAGGTTCACCTGCAGGGCGATGTCTTCCGGCGCCAGGACCAACCCGGCGCTGAACGCTCCGACCGCCTCGGCGTAGCGGCCCAACTGGTTGAGGACGACGCCCTTCAGGTTGTAAGCCAAGGGGTTCTTGCCTTCCTTGCGGATCGACCTCTCGGCGTAGGCGAGGGCCTCCTCATTCTTGCCCTGCAGGTGACAGGCCTTGCCGAGCTGGAAAAGCGTGTCCGCTTCCTCGCGGAGCGCGGCCGCCTGTTTCAGGGATGCTTCCGCCCGGCCGTAATCCTTGAGCTCGAGCCGGGCCAGTCCCAGGTACTTGTGGGCCTCGGCCTCGCCGGGCTTGAGCGCGACGGCTTTTTCATAGGCTTCGATGGAGCGCTCGAACTCGCCCTTGGAAAAGAAGGCCGAGCCGAGGAGGAGCCAGGATTTGTAATGGCCCGGGTCGAGCCCGACCGCGACCTCGCCGTACTTGACGGCCTCGTCGACCAGCCCGTAATTGAGGGCGATCAGGCCCTTCTCATACTGGTACTGGGGGTTCTTCTCGTCCGGGACCTTCCCCCTCGGCGACGCGGCGGCCTCCGTGGACGGCTTGCCCGCGGAGGCGCAGGCCGAAACCAGGGCGCAGGCGACAAGGACGAGGCTGATCGATACCAAATTTTTTTTCGCGCTCATGGCGTGCCTTCCTTCAGCCGACCCGGCAGGCCGCGGCGGACCGCTCTCAAAAGCCGTTTATCCGGCTGAGGTTCGCTTCCTCCCCGATTATTATCAGGATGTCGCTGGGCTTGATCACGAAATCCGCCCTGGGGATGAAGGTAACGCGTTCCGGGACGAGCTCCCTCACCGCGACCACTTGGATGCCGTACCTGTTTATCAGGTCGAGCTCCTTGAGCGACTTGCCTATGAACGAGTCAGGCGGCGCTATCTCCTGGATGAAGACGCCGGCCGTCACCTCGAGGTATTCGAGGACGTTGGGGTGAACGAGCTTGATGGCCGTCTTTACGGCCATGTCCCGCTCGGGGTAGACGACCTCGGTGGCCCCGACCGATTCCAGGATCTCGGCATGGTCTTCGTTGAGGGCCTTGGCCACGATGCGCTTGACGCCGAGCTCGTGCAGGTAGTGGACGGTGAGTATGGAGGGCTCGAGGGCCGGACCGAGGCTGACCACGACCACGTCCATGTCCTGGATGCCGAGGGAGACCAGGTCCTCTTTGCTTGTCGAGTTCATGCAGACGGCGACCGTGACGTCGGACTTTATCCTGTCGATGCAGGCCCTGTCGATGTCGATGGCCGTCACTTCGTGGCCGAAGCCGGTGATGCTCCGGGCGATCTGGGAACCGAAACTGCCGAGGCCGATGACAGCGAATTTCATGGGAGCTCCTTCCTCCGGGTCCGAGTCCGTCAGCCGATGAGCACGTTCTCTTCGGCGTAATGGTAGCGCCGGAGCCGTTCGGGGCTGGACAGGGCGTAGAGCACGGTGAGCGGGCCCACCCGGCCGACGAACATGGTTAAAATGATGATGCACTTCCCGACCGTTGTCAACCGCGGGGTTATGCCCAGCGAGAGGCCGACGGTCCCGAAGGCCGAGTAGACCTCGAACAGCGCCTCTTTCATTCCCAGGGACGGCTGGGCGAGGAGCAGGCCGGCCCAGGCCAGGAAGATGACCGCCAGCGCCAGCGCGACCAGGGTCAGGGCGTTGGTCACGGCCGTCGCGGTCAGGGAGCGCTTGAAAGCGTCGGTGGAATCTCGCCCGGCGAGCCTTGACCGCAAGTAGAGCAAGAGGACCGCCGCCGTCGTGGTCTTGACTCCGCCGCCGGTCGAGGCCGGCGAGGCGCCCACGAACATCAGCAGCATGATGAGCAGGATTGAGGCCGGCGCGAGCAGGTTGAGGTCGATCGTGTTGAAGCCGGCCGTGCGGGGCGTGACCGCCTGGAAGAGCGAGGCCAGGAAACGCTCCTTTCCGCTGAAGGCGCTCAGCGACCTCGAGGATTCGTACAGGAAAATGAAGACGAAGGCGGCCAGTATGAGAATACCGGTCGCGGCCAGGACGAGCTTGAGGTGCAGCGAGGTCCGCGACTCCCTTCCGGCCAGACGCGAGCGCGCCACGAGCCGCAGCTCGTTCAGGACCGGGAAGCCCAGGCCGCCCAGGATGATGAGCGTTATCACCGTCAGGTTGACGTCGAAGCGGCCGCGGAACGAGGCCAGGTTGTCGCTGAAGAGGGCGAAGCCGGCGTTGCAGAAAGCCGAAACCGAATGGAAGACCGAAAGCCAGACGGCCCGGAAACCGCCGTGGCTCGACAGGAAGGCCGGCAGCAGGGCGGCGGCGCCGCAGGCTTCGAGGATGAAGGTGAAGGCGAATATGCCCTTGAGCATGGACCTGAAATCCTGAGGGATACCGGGTTGGAACGCGGACTGGATCAGTAGCCTGTCCCTGATGGAGATCTTGCGGCCGGCAGCTATGAGGATGAGCGTCGAAAAGGTCATGATGCCCAGGCCGCCGAGCTGTATCAGGACGAGTATGACGGCTTGGCCGGCGGCCGTGAAATCCTTCGGAGTGTCCTTGACCGTCAGGCCGGTGACGCAGACGGCCGAGGCCGAGGTGAACAGGGCGTCGACCGGGTCGATGCGCCCGGCCGTGGTCGAGAAAGGCAATGAGAGCAGCAGCGCGCCCGCGAGTATGGCTCCCAGGAAGCTTACGGCCAGGACCCGTGCCGGTTGGAACTGAGTTTCAGCCATTGAGACATTTATCCCCTAAACGGGCCGCGCTTGTCAACCGGCGCGCCGCTCTTTGACGAATAGCGTGGCGGACTTGGGCGGATCAATAAGCAAGCGGACTGAAGCCGCGATGCCCCTCCCCATGTCCCGCGCGCTATCGCAGGATCGGGGATGCTTCAGCGGTTCTGTGATCCATGCTTTTCTCATGGGGCGGTTCCCGCGCGGACCGGCGATAATCCGTTAAGTAATCGACGATGACCGCACCCGTCAAGAAAAGCGGGGCAGGAATCTTCGACAACGACGCGCCCGCAGGCGGCCGGTTGCTTTTTCGGTCAAAAACCTCCCGCCCGGCGCTTTCCCTTCTTTTCCCGGGCCGCCGGTTATGGCTGGCTGGAGCGCGGGCCGATCGTCCTTTCGAGTTCGTTGATCTTCTGGAGGAGCTTCTCCTTTTCGCCTTTCTTCTTGCGGGAGAGCATCCTGATGAGAATGCCGAGCGTGCAGAAAAGGAGCAGGACGCTCAGGATCGAGGCGTTGAAGAACGGCACTTTGAGGTTGTTGAAGAAGGTGATGACCCCGACGTCCGTGAGGTAGGAAAGGATGGTCAGGACGGCCAGGAACAGGATCCACCCTATCATTTGTCCCTCCTTGGCTGAAATTGACGTCCCATTGCCCTTGTGTCCCTAATTAGAGAACAATTGCCGCTCCCGTGTCAAACCATTTCTGGTCCGTTGGCGCAAGTCGCAGGGAGCCATTTTTTCCGGGACGGGAATAAATCTGATATACTGGGCTCCCGTGAAAGCGTTGTGACCGAGAGCATGAAAAGAACGGCCGCCGTGAAGAAACGCTCCCGGCCTAAGTTGCACAGCTCGGACCTTGTGCTCATAGGCCTCATTTTCGTCGTCATCGCGTCGGTCTTGCTGCCGGCGCTGTTCCGGGGCGGGAAGGGACCGGCCGGCCGGCAGGGGCCCCGTCCCGGAAGCGCCGCCTCGCTCGGTCCGAACGGAGCTTCCGGCGGAAGAAGCGGCGAATACGCCGACCTCGAACAGGCCGGCGACGAGTACGACGCGGACGAGGCCGCCATCCAGGGACCTGTCTTCTTTTCCGACCCCTACGCCCAGCGCCGGTTCACGCCCGTGGACGACCCGCGGTTCGCGGCCGCTTTGGACCAGGAGATAGAAAAGGCGCTCCGCGTCGGCCGCATACCGTCCCTGACCATCGCGCTCGTTTCGGGAGACCGCATAGTCTGGACGCGGGCCGCCGGCCTGGCCAATATCAGGGTCAAGACAACGGCCGCCTGTGATACGGTCTATGTCATCGGCTCGACCTTCAAGACGATGTCGACCATGGCCCTGCTCCAGCAGTTCGACAAAGGCAGGTTCAAGCTGGACGACCCGGTCAACGCGTACCTCGACGGGTTCAAGATCACCGGCGAGAACCGCCGGTTCCCGGTGACCTTCAGGCACCTGCTGACCCACACTTCAGGCCTGCCGACGGAGTTCGGCCGCTATCCGGTCTGGTCGGCCGAGGGTCCGCCGTCGCTCGAAGCATACCTGGGCAAGGCCTTGCGGCTCGAGCGCCGGCCCGGTCAACGCGTAGTCTATTCCAACATCGCCTACACGCTGGTCGCCTACCTGGTACAGAAGTTCTCCGGCCTGCCTTTTCGGGATTACATGAAGCGCTACGTCTTCGACCCGGTCGAGCTCAACGACACCGCCTTCGAGCCGAGGCCCGACATGGCCGAAAGGCTGGCCATACCCTACATGCCGGTCAGGCGCCGGGGGGTGTTCAGGCCGGTCGACTGGGCCAAGGCCGACGTCTGGCCGGCCGGGGTGGTTTACGGGACCTCGATCGATTTGGCCAGGTGGATGATCTGCGTCCTGAACCGCGGCGTCTACAGGGGGCGGCGCCTGCTGAGCGAAACCGCCTTCAACGAGATGATGAGGAAGCAGTTCGAAAGGTTCTCGGGGCCCATCAACGGCGGCTGGCTCAACGAGACGAGCGGCTACGGCCTGACCTGGTGGGTCTCAAAGAAGGACGGGGAGACGATCATCGCCCACAGCGGCAGCATCAGCGGCTACACCGCCTTCATCGCCGGCAACCTCGACCGCAGGACCGGCGTCGCCATAGTGACCAACGGCAACAAGGCTCACCGCCACCTGTACGAACTGGCCCTCAAGGCCCTGGCCGCTTTTTAAGCCCGGGCCGGGCGCGCGGTCGGTCCCTTCCGCGGTGGCCGCGCGGCATCAGCGCCTACCGCTTGCGGTAGAGGACTTTCCCGCCCACGATGGTGTAAAGGACCTCGGTCGCTGGGATGTCGTCCTCGGGGCAGGTTAGCAAGTCCCGGGACAGGCAGGCGATGTCCGCGAGTTTGCCCGGGGTGAGCGAGCCCTTGATGCCCTCCTCGAAGGCGGCGAAGGCTCCGTTCATGGTGTAGGACCGCAACGCCTCCTCACGGGTCATCCTCTGTTCCGGGAAGAAGGCCGTGCCGTCCCTCATTTTCCTGGTCACCAGCGCGTGGAAGTTGGCCATGGGGTCGATGGCCTCGACAGGCACGTCGGTGCCGCTTGATATGACGACGCCCTGGTCGAGAAGCTTGCGCCAGACGTATGCGCCCTTTTCCGCCCGTTCCGGTCCGAGCCGCTTGAACACCCAGGGCCCGTCCGAGGTGCAGTGGATACCCTGCATGGCGGCGATGACGTTGAGCTGTTTGAACCTGGGCAGGTCGGCCGGGTCGATGTGCTGGGCGTGCTCCACCCTCCAGCGCAGGTCGAGCTTGCGGGGGTCGGCCCGGAAGGCCTCTTCGTAGACGTTGAGGGTCTCGCGCACGCCCCGGTCGCCTATCGCGTGGACGGCGAGCTGGAAGCCGTTCTGGAAGGCGAAGGCCGCGGTCGCCCGCAGCGAATCGAGCGGCTCGGTGTTGAGCCCCGTCGACGTCGGCAGGTCGCTGTAAGGCTCGAGGAGCCAGGCGCCGCGGGAGCCGAGCGCTCCGTCTATGAGCCGCTTGACGGCGCGCACCGTGAGATGGGCGTCGCCGTAGTTAATCAGACGGTAGGCCGCGCCGCGGTTCTGGAGCTGGACGTTCGAAACGCCGAGCATGGCGTAGAGGCGGACCGGCAGGCTGCCCTCCTCGGCCATCCGCTTGTAGACGTCGATGACCTCGTAGGAGGTCCCGGCGTCATGGAAGGTGGTGACGCCGTGTCGGAGGCATTCCTCGGCGGCCAGCAGGACCTGCTTGCGGATGAGCTCTTCCCGGTCTTGTGGCGTTTGGTACCCGCCTCGTTCGCGCAGGAGGCCCTGGGCGGTTTCGATGAAAGCGCCGATGGGCCGGCCCTTGTCGTCCCTGACTATCTCGCCGCCCGGCGGGTTCGGGGTCGCGGCCGTGACCCCGGAAAGCTCCATGGCCCTGGCGTTGGCCAGGCAGGAATGGCCGCTCGCGTGGGTCAGGACGACAGGGTTGTCCGGCGAAACGCGGCTCAGGGCGTCGTGCAGGGGAAGGCCGTTGACGTTGGGCTCGGGGGCCCGGTCCCACTTGTCCTGGTGCCAGCCGCGGCCGCGGATCCACTCGCCGGGCGCGGCCTTGGAGACCGCTTCGGCCACCATGGTCACGATCTCGTCCCAGCTCCGGGCGGATGTGAGGTCGAGGATCATCTTGGAAGCGCCCAGGCTGGTGAAATGGCCGTGGCTTTCGATGAGGCCGGGGATGGTGAAAGCGCCTTTGAGGTCGATCACGGTCGTTCCCTTGCCGGCCAATCTCTTGATCTCCCTGTCGCCGCCGACCTGGACGATACGGCCGTTTCTGGCCGCCAGAGCCCGGGCTTCGGGCCGGTCGGGGTCGAGCGTCACGAGCCGGCCGTTGAGCAGGACCAGGTCCGCTGGTTCGGGCTTGAGTTTGTAATATTGAAGGAACAGGAAGGCGTTGAACACCGCCAGGATCACGATGGCGGCGTAAATGACCGCTCTCAGGGTGCGGTTCATGGTCCACCTCCTCGCGAAGTCCGCCGGAAAATCGGCACTCCGGCAAGGTATAACACAGGTTCAGGCAAGTCAACAGGCGGAAGAGGGAAAATGCGGACGCTCTGCTCCGGAACCTGAACCCGCTGGGCCTCATGCCTGCTCAAGATGATGAACCCCTTCATGCCCTCCTCCTAAGAGGGGACATTTTAGCTCGGCAGCAAAGGGGGACATTATTGCTTGGCTATCACACGACCAGCCCGGACGGCTTGCCCGCGCGGCTCGTCGAGGATAGAATTAGCCGAGTCCTGATTTATCGGAGACAGGTGCCGGATGGCCGCGAAGAAAATGATTGCCGTCGTCGGCAGCGCCAACTTCGACATGGTCGTCAGGCTGCCGAGATTGCCGTGTCCGGGCGAGACCGTGCTCGGCGGCGAGTTCTACACTGCCGCCGGAGGCAAGGGCGCCAACCAGGCCGTGGCTGCCGCCAGGGCAGGGGGCCGGGTGGCCTTCGTGGGCCGCGTAGGGGCGGACTCGTTCGGCCGGGAAATAAGACGAAACCTGAACCGCGAGAAGATCGACACGTCCGCCCTGTGGGCCACACCCGGCACGGCCACGGGCGTGGCCCTGATCAGCGTCGCGCCGTCGGGAGAGAACGCCATCTCGGTCGCGGCTGGCGCCAACGCCAGGCTGTCCCCGACGGACATCGACCGCGCGCGGAAGATCATCGAGGCCGCAGGGTTCCTGCTCATCCAGCTCGAGATACCTCCGGAGACCCTTCTCCGCGCTGTAGAGACAGCCGCAGCCGCCGGGGCCGCTGTCATCCTCAACCCGGCGCCGGCTTCGGACCTGCCGGGAAGCGTCTTCGGCCGGCTCTTCATGGCGACCCCGAACGAGACCGAGGCCGCCGCGCTGACCGGCATTGACGTAGCGGATGAAAGCAGCGCCCGGACGGCCGGCCGGGCCCTTCTCGAACGGGGCTGTGTCAACGTCATCGTGACCCTCGGTAAGCGCGGCGCGCTGCTGGTAACGAGATCGGGCGCGAGGCTTTTCCCGGCCTTCCCCGCCCGGGCGGTCGACACCACGGCCGCCGGCGATGTCTTCAACGGCGCGCTGGCCGCGGCTCTGGCCGAGGGCCGAAAGGTCGAGGAGGCGGTCGTCTTCGCCAACGCGGCCGCGTCGATTTCCGTGACCAGGCCGGGCGCCCAGCCGTCCTGTCCATATCGGGCGGAGGTCGTCAGAAGGCTCAAAGCCGGGCCCTGAGCGGGGCTTGCCGGCGATAAAGACCACGGTCATAGCGGAGCCCCGTTGCGCGGCTCCATGACCAAGGGCGAGAGTGTCGTCGCGTTCATCGACCATGGCCGGAGACCCCGGGCCGCGGCGGCGCCTCGAAGAAAACCGAGGCAAGGCTCCGAGAGCGTCCAAGCCGCGCCCGGTCGATGCCCATCCCCGCCCGTTTCGAGCAGGCTGTCGTCCACCTGTGCGTTATAGAACCAGGACAGCATCCTCGATTCTGAGGGTGTGCGCAGGAAGGTGGGATGGACGGCTCGGCTCCAGTCCCCGCAATGCCCGCAGCGCAAGGGGTTCCCCGCGGGGGGAAGGGCGGAGAGAGGACGGACGGGGACGAGCCGTGACAGGACCACGTCCCGAATCGAGTCCGCCGCAGAAACGCGGGTGTCGTTCAGAACCAGGTTGTGCTTGACATCCGCGGAATCCCGGATATATAAGAGACAGCAAATAGCGGGAAAATAGTGGCCTCCATGCCGTGCATGCGGGATGGCATCGGCGTTGATTCGCGGATGCAGGTCGAGCTTGCCGCGGATCGTTCCGGACGGGGGTAATCATGCTGGTCAGATCCGACCTTCTCGTTTCTTTCCTTGAAACTTGCCGTAAGGAAAAGATCGGCGGCTTCCGGAGAGTATTCGTGCCGGTCCTTTCCGACGCGCTGGATTCGCGGGAGAGCTTTCTCGCTCCTATGGGCGGCGGCCGTCGGCTCTCTCTTGACGGTTACCGATCCGCCGACCCCGTCAAGGTCCTCTTCTACCGCTCAAGAGAGAAAGTGGCCCCCTTCGACCTCAAGCCCTCGCCTTTCCTTGTCGCCGGCGTCAAGGCCTGCGACCTCAAAGGGCTTCAGGTGCTGGACGCGGCCCTGGTCAACAAGGATTTCGTCGACCCCGCCTACCGTTTCTGGCGGGAGAACGCCACCATACTGAGCTTTGACTGCACGGAGGTCGGCCCGAGTTGTCACTGCACGCTGGCCGGCGGCAAGCCGTTCGTCGAGAGCGGCGCCGACGCCAACGCCGCCAAGGTCGGCGAACACCATTTCCTGACCGCCTTCACGCCCAAAGGGCGGGCCCTGTTGGACTTGATCCGCTCCCGCCTCCCGGCGGCCGAGGCCGGCTCGAGGGTCCTCGAAGGACTTGAGGCCAGGCGTTCGGATATGCTCGCCCGGGTCCGGGCCGCCAACGCCGCTTACGAGCGGTCCGGCGATTACGTATTGCTCAAGTCGGCGTCCAAAGAAGGCTGGCTGGAGGAATCGCGGGAATGCGTGGGCTGCGGGGCCTGCACCAATGTCTGCCCGACCTGCTACTGCCTCATCCTGAACGACGAGACCGAGCAGGGGCCGTTCGTCAAGGTCCGCAGCTACGACTCCTGCCAGTGGCACGGCTACGCCCGGGTCGCCAGCGGAGCTTCGCCGAGGCCCCATATGCATGAAAGGTTCCGCAACCGCTATCTTTGCAAGCTCGTCCTGATGAAGGACCAGTTCGGGCTCCTGGGCTGCACTGGATGCGGCCGATGCACCGACGCCTGCCCCGGCGGCATAGATTTCCGAGGCGCGGTCCGCCGCTTGATGGAAAGTCGGCCGGCCCGGCCTGCGGAGGCCGGATAAGGAGGAGAACATGCCCGCCAATCCTTTCGAACCGATGCCGGCCGTGATCACCGAGGTCTTCCAGGAGTCGCCCATCATCAGGACCCTGCGTTTGAAGCCTGAGCGGCCGCTGCCCTTCAAGACGGGCCAATTCATCGAGCTCAGCCTGCCGGGAGTGGGGGAAGCGCCCTTCACGCCTTCTTCCTCCCATTTCGTCACCGATTTCATGGACGTGACCGTGATGAAGGCCGGCTTCGTCTCAGAGCATGTCCATAAGGCCGCGCCCGGGGACCGGGTGGGCCTGCGCGGGCCGTTCGGCTCGTTCTATCCGCTGGAGGAATTCGCGGGCAAGGACCTGCTCATCTTGGGCGGCGGCTGCGGCCTGGCGCCGCTGCGCTCGCTTTTCCTGACGCTGCTCGACGAGGCCGATAAGTACAGGACCATCACCTTCCTGGCGGGAGCCAAGACGCCTGGCGAGTGCATCTATAAGGACGCTTTCCCGGAATGGCGCAAGCATCCCAAAGTCAGGCTCTTCCGGGCCGTCGACGCGGTCCCGCCCGGGGAATCCTGGGATGAGGAAGTCGGGTTGGTGACAGTGCTGCTCAAGAAGCTGGAGGTCGACCCGGCAGAGACCCCGGCCGTCGTCTGCGGGCCGCCGGCGATGATGAAGTTCGGCACCCGGGACCTGCTCAAGCTGGGCTTCCGGGAGGACCGGATCTACCTGTCCATGGAAAAGAAGATGTACTGCGGCTTCGGCCAATGCCGCCATTGTCTGATGGGCAAGTACTATGTCTGCAGGGACGGCCCTGTTTTCACTTACGCCAGCATCAAGAACGAGGAGGGGATATGGGACTGAAGAGACTGCTGGTCGATATCCAGGCGCTGCTCGAGTCCGGCGCCGGAGCCGAGCGGATCCAGTGCGAGTACCTGTTCCACAGACAAAACCCCGGCCCCTTTTCGCTCCTCGAGGTAGTCCAATTCGCCGCCTACTGCCGTCAATGCAAGGAGGCCTTCTGCGTGGCCGCCTGTCCCAAGGAGGCGTTGGAAAGGCAGGCCAACGGGACCATGAAGCGCTACAACATGCGCTGCGTGGGCTGCAAGAGTTGCACCCTGGCCTGCCCTTTCGGCACGCTGTTCCCCGAGGTCATCAACTATATCTCCGCCAAGTGCGACCTCTGCCTGAACCAGTTGGCGGATGACCCGGGATACATTCCCCTCTGCGCTCGGACGGCTCCTCCGGGAGCCTTCAATATGACGGATATCGCGGCCGAGGAGCCGCTGAAGAACCTTTTTTTCGTCGGCGAGAACCTGGCCGTCAGGACGCCGAGCTGGCTCCGGAAGGAAGGTCGGCCATGATCGGCCAGTCCCTGTTCCGGCTGTTCGTCTTTCCGGGCCTCCTGTTCACGGCCGTTCTCGGGCTGCTCGCCGGCTGGCTGGACCGAAAGGTTTCGGCCCGCTTCCAGTTCCGCGTCGGCCCGCCGCCGCTGCAGAACTTCAACGACTTCTTCAAGCTCCTGGGCAAGGAGACGGTCGTCGTCCGCGACGGCGTCCGCTGGCTGTTCATCGCGGCGCCGCTGGCCGGCTGCAGCACGCTGGTCCTGGTTTCCGCCATAGTCGGCACGGCCCTGTTCTTCCGTCAGGGGTTCGCCGGCGACCTCCTCGTCGTCATGTATCTGTTAATGTTCTATTCGGTGACGGTGGTCCTGGGCGGGGCCGCCACCGGTAATGTCTATTCCAGCCTCGGGGCCGGCCGGGAGGTCAAGCTTCTTCTAGCCGATGAGCTGGCCTTCATCCTCGCCTGTCTCGTCCCCGTCGTCCGGTCAGGCTACCAGCTGAAGCTGACCGAGATCCTGAACCATCAAGCTGGGCACGGCATGATCATCGGCTCGGTTTCCGGCGGGCTGGCCTTTCTGGTCGGCCTTCTAGCTGTCCAGGCCAAGATGGCCCTCCCCCCGTTCCACATCCCGGAGGCCGAAACGGAGATAGTCGGGGGGCCGTTCATGGAGTACAGCGGGCCGTTGCTGGCCTTCTGGAAGCTGGGCTCCTTCATGACGTACGTCATTTTCCCGTTTGTCCTCGTGCTCCTTTTCCTGGGAGGCTTCCGCTGGTCAGGCCCGGGGATACTCTGGTCGCTCGTGAAGTACCTGTTGATCGTTGTCGTGATGATCATCATCAAGAACACCAATCCCCGTCTGCGCACGGACACCGCCGTCGCTTTCTTCTGGAAGGTCGCCTCGCCGCTGGCGCTGGCCGCCGTCATTCTGGCCGTCCTGGGGGTGTAGCCATGGGCTGGTACAACAAGCGTCTGGCCAAGTCGCTCTGGGTCTTTCACATCAGCGCCTCGCCCTGCAACAACTGCGATATCGAGATCCTGGACCTGATAACACCGCGCTACGATGTCGAGCGTTTCGGGATAAAGCTGGTCGGCTCCGTCAGGCATGCCGATGTCCTTCTGGTCACGGGCATCATCAATCAAAAGGTGGCGCCACGGGTGCGTCGCATCTACGAACAGGCGCCCAAGCCGGTTTTTGTCGTCGGCATCGGGACCTGCCCGACCTCGGGATGCTGTTTCAAGGGCAGCTACAACGCGACCCCGCGGCGGGAGGAGGTCATCCCCTTCGACGTTTTCGTCCCCGGCTGCCCGCCCAAGCCGGAGGCCATGATCGACGCCATAGTCAAGCTCATGGGGGTGCTCAATGCCTGAAAAGGATAGGTTCCTGAAGGACATGGCCGGCCGGATAGACCGGGTGGTCGAGAAGAAAGGGCGGCTCTATTTCGGCGTCTCCGACGAGAACCTGCTCGATGTCGTCCGCTACCTTTTCCTGACCATGGGCTGCCGGCTCTCGACGGCCACGGCCATGGAGACCTACCGCGGCCTCGAGGTCCTGTATCACTTCTCCCACGACGCCAGCGGGCGGTACTTCTGCCCGCGCGTGGTCGTCACCGACAAAGCCCGGCCGAAGGTCACATCGATCACTCCCGTCGTCAAGGGCGCCGAATGGATCGAGCGGGAGATGTTCGAACTGCTGGGCATCGTTTTCGAGGGGCATCCCCGGCTCGAGCGGCTCCTGACGAAGGACCATCCCCAGCCGCCGGACATGCCGCTGCGCCTGAGGAGGGCCAGATGACCAAGACGATAATCCCCGTCGGGCCCTTCCATCCGCTCCTCGAGGAGGCGGAGTACTTCCGGCTCCACGTCGACGGAGAAACGGTGACCGAGGTCGAGGTCGATATCGGCTACATGCACCGCGGCCACGAGTTCCTTTCGGAGAGCAAGACCTTCACCCAGTCCATCTTCCTTGTCGAACGCATCTGCGGCATCTGTTCGACTTCCCACCCCATCGCTTTCGTCCACGCCGTCGAGGACGTGGACAATATCGAGATCCCGCCCCGGGCCGCCTACATACGGACCATCATAGGCGAGCTGGAGCGGATCCACAGCCACTTGCTCTGGCTCGGGCTGGCCGGCCATTTCATCGGCTACGAGACCCTGTGGATGTGGGCCTGGAAATACCGGGAGCCGGTGCTGGAAGCGTTCGAGCTCATCACCGGCAACCGCAATCATTACGGCATGATGCGCGTCGGCGGCGTCGCCCGCGACATCCCGCCGGAGGCGATACCCAAGCTGATGGATATCCTGGGCCCGGTCGAGGCCAAAATGGAGATGCTCGCTTCGGCCGCGGCCGACGACCCGGTCCTCCGGACGCGGCTCAGGGGCGTGGGAGTTCTCAGCCGCCAGGCGGCCGTCGAATACTGCGCCGTCGGCCCCACCGCCCGGGCCTCGGGAGTGGACATAGACGTGCGCCGGGACGAGCCGAAGGACGCCTACGGGCTGGTCGATTTCAAGACCATCGTCCTTCAAAACGGCGATGTCTACGACAAGCTCGTCGTCCGGGTCCTGGAAACGATCGAATCCGTCAAGATAGTCCGTCAGTGCCTGGAGAAGCTCAAGAAGGTCCCCGGTCCCATCCTCAACGACGTCAAAGAAGTCACGGCCGGCGAGGGCATAGGCAGGTATGAAGCCCCGCGGGGCGAGGTCTTCCATTACGTCCGGACAGACGGCAGCAATCGCCCCGTCCGGCACAAGGTCCGGGCGCCCAGCTACATGAACATCCCGACCTGCGCGGTCTCCTGCCGGGGCATTCCGCTCGCCGACGCCCTGATCACGCTGGCCTCGGTCGACCCCTGCTATTGCTGCACGGAGCGGGCCGTTCACGTCGTCGACAGACAGGGCGACCCGCGTCCCTGCGACCTGCTGAAGCTCTCCCGCGAGAAAACCGAGCGCCTGAGGAGGGAGCTCCATGGTTGATCCTCTTCTCCTGGTCGTGGCCGTCCCATTGGCCGTGGCCGCGTTGAACATCTTCCTGCCGGTCGTCCTGCGCAAGTGTCTCGTCTTCCTGGGAACGGCCGCCGGGCTTTTCCTGGCCCTCCGCTTCTATCGGTTCCCTCCGGCGCCGTTTGAGCTTTGGGGGACGACGGTCCTGGCCCTGGACAGGCTGAGCCTGCTCGCGCTGACCTTCATTTTCGTCCTGAGCTTCGTCATCTTCGTCTTCTGTCTCAGGGGACTCGCTCCCGGGACCGAAAAGAGTTTCCTGGTCCTGTACCCGGCCGCGGTCTCTTTCGCGGCCGCCACCGTGCTCTGCCCCAACCCGGTCGCGTTCCTGGTCTTCTGGGGACTCTCCGGTCTGGCGCTCTACGGGTTCGCTCTCCTCGGCCGCGGTCCGAACGCGCCGGCGGCGGCTAAAAAAACCTTCATCATAGTCGGCGGCAGCGACGCCTTTCTCATCCTGGGGCTGGCCCTGATGTCCTTGAAGGCCGGCTGGTCGCTGACCGATACGGGGATCCCTTTGAACGACCCGGCCGCCTGGGCGGCTTTCGTCTGCCTGCTCATCGCCGCTTTCGCCAAGGCCGGAGGCTTTCCCCTCCATACCTGGGTGCCGGACTTCTGCGAAGAGGCGCCCGTCGAAAGCGCGGCCTTGTTGCCGGCCTCGCTGGACAAGCTGCTGGGCGTCTATCTCCTGGCCAGGATGATGGCCGGCGTTTTCGAAGTCGGCACCTTCGTGCGGCTGGTCGTCATGACCCTCGGCGCGCTGACCGTCATCGTGGCCGTGATGATGGCCATGGTCCAGCACAGCGGCCGCCGTCTCCTCGGCTATCACGCCGTGAGCCAGGTGGGCTACATGATCATGGGCGTCGGCAGCGGCTCGGCCCTGGCTTTCGCGGGCGGGCTTTTCCACTTGATAAACCACACACTCTACAAGTCCGACCTTTTCCTTTCGCTCGGCTCCGTGGAGAAGAGAGCCGGCAGCCATGACCTTGACGACCTGGGCGGGCTGGCCCGGAACATGCCGGTGACGTTCGTGATGGCCTTGGTCGGGGCCTTGTCCATTTCGGGGATCCCGCCCTTCAACGGCTTCTATTCCAAGTGGATGATCTACCAGGGCTTGCTGGAGAAGGCGGCCGGTCTGCCCCGCGGGTACGCCGTCTGGCTTCTGGCCTGCCTGGTCCTGGCCGTCTTCGGGAGCGCTCTTACCCTGGCCAGCTTCATGAAATTTCTGCACGCGGTTTTCCTGGGCCGGAGGCCCGACCGCTTGAAAGGGGTCCGGGAAGCGCCGGCCAACCAGTGGCTGGCCACCGGCGTTCTGACCGCGCTCTGCGCCGGTTTCGGCCTCCTGGCGGCGCAAGGCCCTCTGCGCTTTTTCGTCCTGCCGGCCGCGGCCGAATCGGGATATGCGCCGGCGACGACCCTTGGCTTCTATGATCCCGGCCTGGTCCTGGCTCTGTTGGCCGCGGCGGCCGCACTGGGCATCTTGGTCTTCCTGGTCGTGAAAAAAACGCGCTATGACGACGTCTATCTGGGCGGCCAGACGCCTTCGGAATATTTCCGCGCCGTGGGGACGGAATTTTACAGGGAAATCGTCGAGATGAAACCGCTCCGGGCTTTCTACCAGCTGGCCGAGGACGGAAAGTTCGACGTCTACGACCTCGGGTCCAGGGGCACCTTCGGCCTCTCCCATCTGCTGCAGAAGCTCCATCCGGGGCTGCTGCAGGCATACCTGCTGTTCATCCTGTTCGGCCTCGTCCTTTTCCTGGCCCTGATACGGTGAGCGATGTGGAGACCATATCCCGGCAGACGGCACCAGGTCGGCGGGCAGCGCAAAGGAGGGATACATGCCGGTTGAGACATGGCTGATCTTTCTCATAGGTTTCATGATCCTCGGCTCGGTCGCGGCGCTGGAGATGAAGGACATCCTGTCTTCGGTCGTGGCGATCGGGGTCGTCGGGCTGGCGGTCTCGCTGGCTTTCCTTTTCCTCCAGGCGCCGGACCTGGCGGTCGTCCAGTTCCTGTTCGAGATCTTCGCCCTGATCATCCTGCTGCGGGCGCTCCTCCGGAGAGAGGTCCACGTGCTGGAGCCAGCCAGGGCCAACCGCCTGATCGTCGCCTTCAGCCTCCTGGGCTTGGCGGCGGTGTTCTTCCTCAGCCTCAAGGTCTTCAGCCTGATGCCGCCGTTCGGCGAGCCGCTCCTGAGCGTTTCCGGCCGTTATCTTGAGAAAGCGGCCTCCGAGGTCGGCGCCGCCAACATCGTCGCGGCTGTCATACTGGATTATCGGGCCTACGACACCCTGGGCGAGGTCACCGTCCTGCTCACGGCCATACTGGGGGCGCTGACGGTCATCCGGTCCCGCGGCCGCGGGAAAAAGGGGGGTGCGGAATGACGGACGGCAGCAAAGGCATGACGGTCATCGTCAAGACCGTGAACAGGCTCATCGTCTGGGTCATTTTTCTTTATGGTCTCTACATCATCCTCCACGGCCACCTCAGCCCGGGCGGCGGCTTCGGCGGCGGCGTGGTCCTGGCCCTCGGGCTCCTGAGCGTGCTTCTCGCGCGCGGCCGCGCCTTCGTCCTGGAATGGCTCAAGGTGCCGGCCCTCCGGAAGGTCGACTACGCGAGCGCCCTGCTTTTCCTGGCCTTCGGCCTCGTGGGGCTCCTTGCCGGCCGGACCTTCCTTTACAATTTCCTGCCTCGCGGGAAACTCTTTTCTCTGCTGAGCTCGGGGACGGTCCTGCCCCTGAACTTCATCATCGGCGTCAAGGTCGGGCTGTCGCTCTTCCTTGTCGTCCTGGCCCTGGCCGAATTCGAGCCGGGTGAAGGAGCCGAAGAATGACGCTCTACGCCATGTGCTTCGCTTTGTTCCTGGTGGGCTTGTACGGCCTGTTCACCAAGCGCGACCTGGTCAAGATCATCCTGGCCTCGGGCGTCATGGGCTACGCCGGGAACCTCATGCTGGTGCTGCTCGGTTACCGCCGTGAAGCGGCCTACCCGATCCTGGAAAAGGGGGTCCAGACGCGCGCCATGGTGGACCCGCTGCCGCAGGCCCTGGTCCTGACCTCGATCGTCATCGAGCTCGGAGTGACGGCCTTGCTTTCCGCGCTGGCGGTCCGCCTCTACCAGAAATACAAAACCTACGACATCTCCAAGATAAGGAGGCTCAGAGGATGACCGCGCCCTATTTCATCGCCGTCCCTCTTTTCGCCTCTTTCGTCATCCTCCTCGTCGGCCGGAACAAGGACCTCTGGGCGGCTTGGATCGCCGTCGCATCCTCAGCCGCACTGGTCGTCCTTTCCCTGCTGGCCTTTTTCAGACTGCGCGGGGAGACGGCGGTCTACCTGATAGGCGGCTGGAGCCTTCCCTTCGGGATCGGCCTGGTTCTCGACGCTTTCAGCGCGTTTATGCTGGTCATGGTGAGCGTCATCGCCCTGACTTCGGCCGTCTTTTCGCTGAACTACATCCGTCAGCTCGGCCCGGACGGAAGGTACTACGCCCTGTTCATGCTGCTTGTGGCCGGCATGAACGGGGTTATCGTGACCGGAGACATTTTCAACCTTTTCGTCTTCATGGAGATAGCCCTCCTGGCGGCCCTGGCCCTGGTCGCCTTCGGCGGCCGGGCCCATGAGTTCGAGGCCTCTTTCAAGTACGCGGCCATGGCCTCGGTCTCGGCCTCGCTTATCCTCATCGCCATCGCCGTCATCTACGGCAGCACTTCTTCCCTGACCATGGCCGCCATCGCCCGGAGCCTGGCCGAGAAGAGCCCCTTCATCAGCCTCTGGACGGGCGGCCTGCTAATGGCCGGCTTCGGCCTCAAGGCCGCGGTCATGCCTTTTCACGCCTGGTTGCCGGACGCTCATTCCTCGGCTCCGGCCCCCATATCGGCCCTGCTCAGCGGCGTCCTGATAAAGACCCTCGGGATCTACGCTCTGGTGCGGGTCGTATACAACGTCATGGGAGCGCCGGCTCTTTTCCTCCAGACCTTTCTCGTTCTCGGGACCGTTTCGATCATCCTCGGCGTCCTGCTCGCGGTCGGCCAGTGGGACTTCAAGAGGCTGCTGGCCTATCACAGCATCAGCCAGGTCGGCTACATCCTGCTCGGGCTGGGCCTGGGCACTGCCCTGGGAATCGCCGGGGCCGTCTTCCACATGGTCAATCACGCCCTTTTCAAGTCGCTTCTCTTCTACAATGCGGGCGCCCTGGAAACGGGCCTGGGCACGCGCGACCTGAGACAGATGGGCAACGCCGCGAGGCTGATGCCTGTGACCTCCGCGACATCGATGGTCGCGTCGCTTTCCATATCGGGCATCCCGCCTTTCAACGGGTTTTTCAGCAAGCTCCTCATCATCATCGCCGCGGTCCAGGCCGGCCGGCCGGTTTTCGCCTTGCTGGCGGTGGTCGGCAGCCTCCTGACCCTGGCCTCGTTCATGAAAGTCCAACGGTACGGGCTGAGAGGGGAGCGCGTCGTCGAGCGTCTCGTCGGCAAGGTCGATTGGGCGATGAAAGCGGCCATGATCGTCCTGGCCTTGCTCTGTCTGGCCACGAGCGTCCTGGTCATACCGGGCATCCGGGAGTCCACGCTCGACCCCGTGGTCAGGGTGATCATCGACAAGACGCGGTACTCTCTGACGGTTTTGGGGAGATAGCTCAATGAACACCTTGACACAGAGTCGTCTCCTGATCTTCGGCCTGGCGTTCCTGGTCTGGCTGGCTTTGACCGCGGGCGGAGGGGCCCAGGAGGTCCTGGCCGGCGTCGTCGCGGCCGCCGTCGTCTCCCTCGCCGCGGGCCGTTTCCTGACCGGTTTCCCGAAAGTGCATCGTCTGCCGCGCCGGGTCCTTTTCTCCTTGCTTTACCTGGTCAAGTTCCTCTGGGAGATGGTCAAGGCCAACATCCATGTCGCCTCGATCGTCCTCCATCCGTTGCGGCCGATCCGGCCGGGCATCGTCAAGATCCGCACCGACCTGGCCAATGAAACGGCCGTCACCATCCTGGCCAATTCCATCACCCTGACCCCCGGCACGTTCACGGTCGACATCAACCCCCGGACGCGGGAGCTTTACATCCATTGCATAACGGTCGGAGGGACCGATGTCGAGGAGAACACGAAAGCCATCGGCCGGAAGTTCGAGCGCATCCTGAAGGAGGTTTTCGAATGAAGATCCTGCGCTGGCTTGCGGGAGCGGTCGTCATCGGCGCCCTGGCTTACCTCAATTTCGCCGTCTTCAAGGCCCCTTTCCTGGTCCGGCTCATAAACGTCAGCCTGTTCAGCGCGCTCTTCGTCCTCTACAGGGTGGTCAGGGGACCGAGCCCGGCGGACCGGATAATCGCCGTCGACATCCTGGGCATCCTCATCGTCGGCGTGCTGGCCCTCATCGGCCTCTTTTACAACCAGGGCTTCTTCATGGACATCGCCCTCATCTGGGCCCTGTTGAGTTTCGTCGCGTCGCTCGCTTTCGCCAAGGCGCTCGAAGGGAGGCGGCTCGATGATTAGGCACTACGCGGGCATGATTTTCATCACCGTAGGGATAGCCTTCGACTTTCTGGGCGTGCTGGGATTGCTCCGGCTGCCGGACATCTACGACCGGCTCCAGGCCGCCACCAAATGCGTCACCTTCGGCTCGGCGGGGCTGCTCTTCGGCGTGTTCATCCTGAAGGGCTTTACGAGCTTCGGCTTCAAGGTCCTCCTGGGCATCGCTTTCATCTTCCTGACGTCGCCCATCGCCGCCCATGCCATCGCCCGGGCCGCCCATCGCGGCCGGGTCGCCTTGGCCCCGGAGAGCGTCGCGGACCTTTACGAAGCCGACAGCGAACTCAAGGAGGAGGACCATGCGACTCCCCAAGATACGTGAGATTCGGGAAGCCCTGACATCCTTTTTCTCTCCTCCGTACACCTCGAAATACCCAGCCGGCCCGGCCGTGTTCCCGTCATACCGCGGCCTGCCGCGGTTCGACGCGGCTTACTGCGTCGGCTGCGGGGCATGCGAGCAGGTCTGCCCCTCCCGGGCCATCGAGGTCGTCGACGACCCGCAGCGGAAGCTGCGGACGCTCCGCGTCGATTACGGCTCCTGCATGCAGTGCGGCCAGTGCCAGGAGAAGTGCATCACGGGGAAGGGCATCGTGAACGGAACCGAGTTCTCCCTCGTGGTCAGCGACCTGGCCGCGCCCGAAGTATTTGAGACCTTGGAGAAGGATCTCGTCGTCTGCGAATGCTGCGGCGAGGTCGTCGGCTGCCGGGACCATCTGCTCTGGGTCAGGGAGCGCCTGGGGGCCAAGGCCTATGCCCATCCCAACCTGCTGCTCGCGACCCAGGCCCTGCTCACCGACGTCGATGCCTCCAAAGCCAAGTCGCGGCCGCGGCGCGAGGACCAGATCAAGATGACTTGCGCCCGCTGCCGGCAGAAGGTCGTCAGCGCCGACGAATTCCTGTATCCGAGGTACAGGACCTTCACCGAAGAGCCGGCCGAGGAATCCGCGGTGGCTGCCATCCTGAGGCGCAAAGGGCGGGAAGTCTGGACCGTCGGTCCGGAAACGAAGGTCTTCGAGGCGCTTAGGCTGCTTGCGGAGAAGAACGTCGGAGCCCTGGTCGTGGTCGAGGCCGGACGGCCCGTCGGGATCTTTTCGGAAAGGGATTACGCCCGCAAGGTGGTCCTGATGGACAGGACGTCGTTCGACACGCCCGTAAAAGAGGTGATGTCCTCTCCGGTTTACGGCGTCCCGATCACGGCCGCGGCCGAGGAGTGCATGGCCCTGATGACGGAAAAAAGGGTCCGCCACTTGCCTGTCTTCGAAGGGGACAGGCTGGCGGGTTTGATATCGATCGGCGACGTCGTCAAATCGTTGATCGAGGAGCAGCGGACCGTCATCGAAAGGCTTTCCGACTATATCATGGGCAAGTATTCCTGACGGCATTTTCCAGCCCGCATACCTTGGAGGATCGCCGCGGTCCAGGGTCCTGTTCTCGGTCGAAGGGCAAGCAAACAAGCGCCTTGCCGTCGTCCTTCCCTGGACTAAGGCCTGGCGCCGGCCGCGCGTCCGGAAGTCATGGCTCCGGGCGCCGGTCAGGAGAGGGCCTTTTTCAGGGTAGCGCCGATCTCGGCCGGACTGACCGCCACGTGCACGCCGGCCGCTTCGAGGGCCGCCATCTTCTGCTGGGCCGTGCCTTTGCCCCCGTCGATGATGGCCCCGGCGTGGCCCATGCGCCGTCCGGGCGGCGCGGTCTGGCCGGCGATGAAGCCGACCACGGGCTTCTTGAATGAGGCTCTTATGTATTCCGCCGCTTCGTCCTCGGCCGTGCCGCCGATCTCGCCGATGATTATCACAGCCTCGGTCCCGGGGTCTTCTTGGAACAGCTTGAGAAGCTCGACGTACTTCAAGCCCACGATCGGGTCGCCTCCGATGCCGACGGCGGTGGACTGCCCGTAGCCTTCCCGGCTGACCTGCTGGACCGCTTCGTAGGTCAGGGTGCCGGAACGGGAGATGATGCCGATCGTCCCGGGCCTGTGGATATGCCCGGGCATGATGCCGATCTTGGCCTTGCCCGGGGAAATTACGCCTGGAGTATTGGGCCCGATGAGCCTGGCCGGCTTGCGCCTGAGAAAGGTCTTGACCTTCAGCATGTCGAATGTGGGAATGCCCTCGGTAATGCAGACGATGAGGCCGATTCCGGCGTCGGCCGCCTCCATTACGGCGTCAGCCGCCGCCAGGGGCGGGACGAAGACGGCCGCCGCGTCCGCCCCTTCCGAGTCGACGGCCTGCTGCACGGTGTCGAAGACCGGGACCCCCAGGTGACGCGTGCCGCCCTTGCCGGGCGTCATGCCGGCCACGACGTTCGTCCCGTATTCCTGCATCCTCTGGGTATGGAAGGTCCCTTCGCCGCCCGTGATGCCCAGGACCACGACGCGCGTTCTCTCGTCGATGAGAATGCTCATGACCTCTCCTCCGCTCCTACCTGTTCAACGTCGCGACCGCTTTCTCGGCGGCTTCTTTCATGCTGTCGGCCGAACTGAAGGGCAGGCCGGATTCCGCCAGTATCCTTTTGCCCTGCTCGACGTTGGTGCCTTCGAGCCTGATGACCACCGGTATGGCGGCCTTCATCTCCCGGGCGGCCTTGACGACGCCGCTGGCGATCATGTCGCAACGCACGATGCCGCCGAAGATGTTTATCAGCGCGGCTTTGACGTCCGGGTCGGAGACGAGGATCTTGAAGGCCTGGGTCACGGCCTCCTCGGTGACGCCGCCGCCGACGTCGAGGAAGTTGGCCGGCATGCCGCCGGCGTATTTGATGATATCCATCGTCGCCATGGCCAGACCGGCGCCGTTGACCATGCAGCCGATGTTCCCGTCGAGCTTGATGTAATTGAGGTTGTAATTCGAGGCCTGGACCTCGAGCGGCGATTCCTCGTCGACATCCCTGAGGGCGAGAATGTCCGGACGCCGGGCGAGGGCGTTGTCGTCGAAGTTCATCTTGGCGTCCAGGGCCAGCACGTCGCCCTGAGCCGTCACGACGAGGGGGTTTATCTCGGCCAGCGAGGCGTCGGTCCCTTCGAAGGCCCGGTAGAGTCCGGTGATGAACTTCGGGCCCTGCTTGAAGGCTTCCCCCTTCAGTCCCAGCCTGGCGCAGAGGCGGCGGGCTTGGAAGGGGAGGAGACCGACCGCGGGGTCCACGTATTCCTTGAATATCAGCTCCGGCTTTTCCGCCGCGACCTTTTCTATTTCGACGCCGCCCTCGGTGGAGGCCATAGCGACGACCGACTCCTGTTTCCGGTCGATGACCAGGCCGAGATATAGCTCTCGGGCTATGTCGAGTGCCTCCTCGACCAGCACGCGCTTGACCTTCTTGCCCGCCGGTCCGGTCTGGTGCGTGACGAGCTGCATGCCGATCATGCCGGCGGCGACGGTTTCGGCCTCGGCCGGCGTGGCCGCGAGTTTTACTCCTCCGCCCTTGCCGCGACCGCCGGCATGGATCTGGGCCTTGACGACCACCCGCGGGCCGACGCGTTCGGAGACGGCCCTGGCCTCGGCCGGCGTCGCAGCCACCTCGCCGCGCGGCACGCGGACGCCGAAGCGCGCCAGGATCTGCTTGGCCTGGAATTCATGGATCTTCATCGAGCTGTCTCCCTCTCCCTATCCTCCTCGAGATGTTCGGGATAACGAAACATCGGCTTTTATAACAAAGGCTTTCTTTGGTGTCAAACCTTACTTGACACGCCCCCTCAAAAAATTATAATAATCGTCTTCTATTATGAATGGCGCTTGGCAATGATAGTTCTTCATAAACGGCGCAGCCGGGATAGGACGACATACCGCAGTGCAGCCGGCGGCGCACCGGGAACGGCCATCCCGGGCGTTCATCCCCGTTTTCGATTCCCGAGAGCCTCTTGCGTAACGTCAACGGAAAGGACTGTCAATGGCTAAGCCAAAGTTCGCCGTCTATTGGGGCGCAAGCTGCGGTGGCTGCGAAATAGCCTTCCTCGACATCCGGGAGAAGATCCTGGATTTCGACGCCGCCGCGGACCTCGTCTTCTGCCCCTGCATAATGGACACCAAGTACAAGGACATCGAGGCCCTGCCCGAGGGCGGGATCGACGTGACGCTGTTCAACGGCGGCATCCGCAACGAGGAGAACCTCCATATCGCCAGGCTGCTGCGCGAGAAATCCAAGGTCCTGGTCGCGTTCGGTTCCTGCGCCGTGGAGGGCTGCATCCCCGGGCTGGCCAACCTTACCACCAGGGAAGAGATCTTCGACTATGTTTACCGGCGCTCGCCTTCCGTCGAGCCGGGCAACGCCGCCGTCCCTCAAACGGAGACGGCGACGCCAGCCGGCACTCTCAAGCTGCCTGAGGTATTCGAGGTCCTCAGACCGCTCGGTCACGTGGTCGATGTCGATTATTACATGCCCGGGTGCCCTCCCGTGGCCGAGCAGATATGGAAGGTCGCGGAAGCCGCCCTGACGGGGAATCTGCCGGCCAAGGGGTCGCTCGTGGGCGTGAACCCCAAGACGGTCTGCGACGAGTGCAAGAGGACAAAAGAAGAGAAGAGGGTCAAGGCCTTCCGTCGTCCTCACCTTATCGACCCCCGCGAGATAGACCCGGACAAGTGCCTCTTGGAACAGGGGATAATCTGCAACGGGCCGGCCACCCACGCGGGATGCGGCGCCCTCTGCCCCCAGGTCAACCTGGGCTGCCGGGGCTGCTACGGGCCGGCTGAAGGCGTCCAGGACGCCGGGTCCAAGCTGGCCGGGGCGATAGCCTCGATTATCGACAGCAACGACCCTGAAGAGATCAAGGCCGTCGTGGACCAGATCGTCGACCCCGTGGGGACATTCTACCGATTCGGACTGGCGGGCTCTCTTGCCGGGAGGCGGCTGAGATGAGAACGATAACCATCGACCCCATAACCCGTCTGGAAGGTCACGGCAAGATCTCCATATTCCTCGACGACGCAGGCAACGTGGCGGACGCCTATCTCCAGATCCCCGAGCTCCGGGGCTTCGAGAAATTCTGCGTCGGCCGGCCGGTCGAGGAGATGCCCCGCATCACGAGCCGCATCTGCGGCGTCTGCCCCGAGGCGCACTTGATGGCCTCGGCCAAGACCTGCGACGCGGTTTACCACGTCGAGCTGCCCCGCACGGCCAAGCTGCTGCGGGAGCTGCTCTACTCCATCTTTTACGTCACCGACCACGCCACCCATTTTTACGCCCTGGCCGGTCCGGACTTCATCATGGGGCCGGACGCGCCGGCGGCCCAGCGCAACATACTGGGCGTCATCCACAAGGTCGGCGTCGAGATCGGCCGCAAGGTCATCGAGATGCGGGGGGCCTGCCATGAGCTCATCAAGATGATGGGCGGCAAGTCCGTCCACCCGATCGGCGCCGTTCCCGGCGGGATGAGCAAGGGCCTGAACCGTGAAGAGAGGGACAAGGTCCTGGAAACCGGCCGGGCCGCCGTGGAATTCGGCAAGTTCTCCATCGGCCTGTTCAACCAGATCGTGCTGGGGAACCGGGAATATGTCGACCTCATCCTGAGCGACGGGTTCACGCACCGGACCTACAACATGGGGCTGGTCGACGAGCACAATCACGTCAACTTCTACGACGGCGATATCAGGGTGACCGGCCCGGACGGCGGCGAACTGGTCAAGTTCAAGCCGGCCGATTACCTCGACCACCTGGTCGAGCGGGTCGAGACATGGTCCTATCTCAAGTTCCCGATACTCCGCAAGGTCGGCTGGAAGGGCTTCATCGACGGGCCGGAAAGCGGCATATACAAGGCCACGCCTCTTTCCCGTCTGAATGTGTCCGACGGCATGGCCACGCCGCTGGCCAATGAAGAGCACGACCGGATGTACAAGACGCTGGGCGGCAAGCCGGTCCACCAGACCCTGGCGACGCACTGGGCGCGCTTGATCGAGCTGCTTTTCGCCGCCGAAAGATGGGTGGAACTGGCCTCCGACCCGGACATCACGGGTCCGGCCTACCGGGTCGTCCCCAAGAGCGACCCGAACGAGGGCGTCGGAGTCGTAGAGGCTCCCCGGGGCACTCTCTACCATCATTACAGGACCGACAAGCAGGGCCTCGTCCAGGAAGCCAACCTGATCGTCGGGACCACGAACAACAACGCCGCGATCAACCTGTCCATCAAGAAGGCCGCCCAGGCGGTCATCAAGAACGGCCACGTGAGCGAGGGGCTGTTGAACGTCGTCGAGATGGCCTTCCGGGCCTACGACCCCTGCTTCGGCTGCGCCACCCATGCTTTGGGCAAGGCCGCCATTTCCGTGCGCATATTCGACCATGAGGGGAACGTCGTCCGTGAACTGAGGAGATGACCGGGACAATGAAAATTCTCGTTTTGAACAGCGGCAGCTCGTCGGTGAAGTTCCAGTTCATGCGCATGGACGGGGAATCCGTCCTGGCCAAGGGCATAGTGGAGAAGATCGGCTCGAGCGACGCCATCGTCAACTACCAGCCGGCCGGCCGCGGCCGGATGCGCGAGATCCGCGAGATCCTCAACCATAGCGTGGCCATCGAGACCGTCCTGAACCTGCTTCTCAGCCACCAGCACGGGGTCATCAAGGGCAAGGAAGAGATCGACGGGATCGGCCACCGCGTCGTCCACGGCGGGGAGGATTTTTCCGCCTCGGCCCTGGTCACAGAGGACGTCAAGGCCGCCATCCGGAAATGCATACAGTTCGCGCCCCTGCATAACCCCGCCAACCTCAAGGGCATCGAGGCCTGCGAAATGCTCCTGCCCGGGGTGCCTCAGGTGGCCGTCTTCGACACCGCCTTTCACCAGACCATCCCGCCCAAGGCCTTCATCTACGGATTGCCGTACGCGCTGTACCGGAAACTGCGCATCCGCAGGTACGGCTTCCACGGCACTTCCCACAGCTACGTCGCCCATCGGGCCGCCGAGATCCTCGGCAAGCCCATCGAGAAGCTCAACATGATCACCTGCCATCTGGGCAACGGGGCCAGCATCACGGCCGTGGCCGGCGGCAAATCCGTCGACACTTCCATGGGTTTCACCCCCCTGGAAGGTCTGGTCATGGGCACGCGCTGCGGCAGCATCGACCCGGCCCTCGTTCCGTACATCATGGAACGCGAGAAACTTGGGCCGAAAGAGGTCGATTCGATCCTGAACAAGAACAGCGGCATGCTGGGGCTGACGGAAACTTCCAACGACATGCGCGAGATTGAGCAGGAAGCTGCCCAAGGCAGCGAGCGCCATAAGCTGGCCCTGGAGATCTACTGCCACACGGTCAAGAAGTTCATCGGGGCATACATGGCCGAGCTCGGCCGTCTGGACGCCGTGGTTTTCACCGGCGGCATAGGCGAGAACTCGCGCTTGGTGCGCCGGCTGTCCTGCGAGGGGCTGGAAGATTTCGGCATTGCGATCGACCAGGCCAAAAACGAGGCCAACGAACCCGTCATCAGCTCCGGCCGGGTCAAGGTCATGGTCGTGCCGACCAACGAGGAGCTGGCCATAGCGCGGGACACCCAGCGGATCCTGTCCGAGGCCGGGACGAAGCCGGCGGCCGCCCCCGTCGGCCCGGAGTTGGCGCTCGATTTGAAATTCGAGCCCGCAGAGGTCGCGGAGCTGGTCCTGCTCTGGGCCGGGGACCGGCGCGCGAAGCCGGCCGTCCTGGCCGAGAAATGGGCCGAAAAGATAGGCCGGGCGGTCAATGAGGCCGACGTCATAAACGAGCTGAAAAGGCTGCATCTTATCCCGGTTCCGCAGGCCCGAGGCCGCGCAGGGTCGAAAGAGGGGAAAAAATCATGAACGACAAAATAAAACCGGAAGAGGCCGGCTGGCTGGTGGCGCTGGCCTGGCTCAGCGCCCTCGAGGAGACGGCCCGCGACTTCCACGGCACCAGGCCGGCGGTCTTCAGCTCCAGGGCTTACGAGCACTCCGTCCAGTATTATCTCCACATCCTCGGTGATGAATACGGCTTCAAGATAAAGAAGGCCGGGTCGATCCGGGAAGCGCTCGAAAGCTACATCCAGATCGGGGTCGCGGGCGGGCTGTTCCGGGACGCGAACTTCTTCGACCTGGCCGAGGTCAACCCCAACCATCTGGAGATCACGGTCCACGACTGCGTCTATCTGAAAAGCTGCCAGGCGCTCATCGAGCAGGGCTTTTCGGTCCGCGACCTGACCTGCGCCCGGATCGGCTGCTTCCGGGCGGCCGTCAAGTCCCTGGCCAACATCGATTGCGAATACAAGGTGACGTCTTTCAATATCGATGGAGACTGCAAAGGATATATAGAGAGGACTTGAAGTGAACCCGGCCACCGATTCCGCGGCCAGACTGCTCCGGGTCGTCAGGGAGAGCGAGGACGCCTCCGTGGTCCGGGCGGCCCTCATGCAGCTGGGCTACGGAAAAGAGAAGGCCATATATCCGGTCCTGGTCGAGAAGCTCGACGACCCCAATCCCAGCGTCCAGCACGCGGCCGTCGTCGCCCTGGGCAGGCACGGCCGGACGGAAGCCATTGAAGAGCTGACCAAGCCCAAGATCCTCCAGTCCCCCTACCATCAGGTCCGCTGGGCGGCGGTGACGGCCATCGGCCGCCTGGGGGACCACCGGGTCATAGACTATCTGCTTCGGGCCGCTGAGGACCCGGAATGGATCGTGCGCACGGCCGCCATCACCGAGCTGATGGCCAAGATCAGGGACATCATAGCCCGCAAGGACTTCAAGATGGCCAGGATCCTGGTCTACATGTTCTCTTTGAACAACGAGGAGGTCGTCAGCCTGGCGGCGGAAGGCCTTTTGGAAATGGCGGCGTCGTGCGGGACGCCTTGCGTCTGCCTGCTCCATGAGGCTCTTCGCAATCCCCTGCACCGGATCCGGGCCCAGTCGGCCAGGGTCCTGGGCCGGATGAAGTCCAGGAATTCGGTTCCTTTCCTGCTGGAGATACTGGAGGACGAGGAAGCCGACGTCAGGGCGGCCGCGGTCGAAGCGCTCGGCGCTATCAAAGACCCGGTCGCCATAGAACCGTTGGTCCAGATGGTCCAGGACAACGTCGAGGTGGTACGGGATAAGGCGGTCGCCGCGCTGGCCGGTTTCGGCCAGGCGGCCACTTCGTCCCTGGTCGGCGCCCTTATGCGGGAGAGGGATAAGTTCGCCCTGAAGGCCTTTCTCAAGTGCCTCGGCCTCATCGGCGACCCCAAGTCGGTGCCGGCGCTGATACAACATCTGCGCAGCAGCTATTTCGTGGTCAGACAGTCCGCGTTCGAGGCCTTGGTGCGTTTCGGGCGCCGGGTGGTCGAACCGCTGCTGGCGACCCTGACCTACAACACGTCCGATATCAAAATGCTGCTAAAAGACGCCTGCGACAGTGAGCACCCTGAGCTCCAGGTCCGGGCCGTAAGCGCCCTGGGCGGGCTTGAGGACCATCGGGCGGTGGGCGTCCTCAAGGAGCAGGTTGATACCGGGACGCCGGAAGTGCAGGAGGCCGCCTCCAAAGCCTTGTTCCGGATCGGTTGCGCGGCCTGGGGCCGTTCTTCGGCGCTCAGGGTCCTGGCGGAGGTCGGCGACGCCTCCATCGTCCGACGCATCCTGCCTTCGCTCCGGGACGATTCGGACAACGTCCGCTTCGAGGCCGTCAGGGCCCTGGGTCGGCTCGGCGGCCAGGAGGCCGTCCGTCACCTCATCCGGATGGCCCTGAAGGACCGCTGCGATTTCATCCGGAGGGAAGCCGTCAGCATGTTGAGGACCGCAGGCCAGGGCCGGCCCGAGGTCCTGACTACGGCCCGCCGCGGCCTGCGGGACCCGTCAAGGGAAGTGAGGGTCGAGTGCGCCCGTTTGCTGGGGCGCTATCAAGACATGGGATGCATCAATCCGCTCCTCAAGGCCATGGCCGACCCTCACTGGAGCGTCAGGGAGAGCGCCGAGGTCGCTTTGCTGAATTTCGGCCGGGACGCCGCCGGCCATCTGATCGAGGCCCTCAAGAGCCCGTCCTGGACGACGCGCTTCAGGGCGGCCAGGCTGCTCGGCGAGATCGGGGACGACGAGGCCGTCCGAGCTCTGCAGCAAGCCCTACTCAGACGGAGGGAAAGAAAGGACGTCAAAGAGGTCATCGAAAGTTCTTTAAGGAGGTTGGCAGGAACAGCGAAGCCGGAGTGACCCGCTTTAAGCAATCATAATATTTTATGATCTATTACCGAGCGGGAACGAGCCCCGAAGCAAGGAGCAAGCATGAGGGTCAAGCTCAAATCCGGCCGCGACCGGCTCAAGTTCATCGAGAGGATCGAGGAGCTCTCGGGCGAGAACGTCTTCGCCTGCTACCAGTGCGGGCGGTGTTCCGCGGGATGCCCCGTCGCCTCGGAGATGGACCTGCTGCCGAACCAGATCATCCGCCTCGTCCAGATGGGGCTGGACGAGGAGGTCCTACGTTCCAGGACGCTGTTCCTGTGCGCCTCCTGTTTCACCTGCCAGTCGAGATGCCCCAAGGGCATCGACATCGCCCGGGTCATGGAGGCCGTCCGTTATCTTCTCGACCCCAAGGGCAAAGACGCTTTCGGACCGAACGACGTGCCGCCTGAAACGGCCAAAGACCTGCCCCAGCAGGTGTTGGTCTCCGTTTTCCGGAAATTCGCGAAATAGGGGCGAGGACCATGAAGCTTCATTACTACCCGGGATGCACGCTGAAGCAGAAGACGACCGCTCTGGACATAACCACGCGGGAGGCCATGAACAAGTTCGGGGTCGAGTTGGTCGAACCAGAGGGCTGGACCTGCTGCGGCGCCGAATACCCCCTGACAGAGGAAAAGATCGTCGGCCTGGCCGCCCCCATCCGGACCCTGCGGCAGGTCAGGGACGAAGGGGGGGATATCCTGGTGACGACCTGTTCCTTCTGCTTCGCCGTCTTGAAGCGGGCCAACAAGGCCGTTATCGAAGACCCGCTGAAAAGGAAGAGGGTCAACGCCTATCTGCATGACGACATCAAGATCGAGCCCTGGACCAAAGAGAGGACGACCGGCTTCCGGGACTATAACGGCGAGGTCCAGGTCCTTCATTTGCTAGAGTACCTGCGCGACAGGCTGGGCTACGCGAAGATCCGGTCCGCCTTGAAAAGGGACCTCCGGGGGCTGGCCGTTGCGCCCTATTACGGCTGCCGTCTCCTCCGCCCCCAAAAGGACCTGGCCGTCGACAATCCCGACGCACCTCATCTGTTCGAGGATTTCCTGCAAGCGGTGGGCTGCGCCCCTGTCGATTATCCCTTCAGACAGGAGTGCTGCGGCTCGTATCTTTCCGTTTCGCTTCCCGACGCCGCCACCGAAGCGTCCTACATGGTCCTGCGGTCCGCCCGGCTGAACGGGGCCCGGGCCCTGGCCGTGACCTGCCCGCTCTGTTTCTACAACCTGGACCACCGCCAGGAGGCCGTTCGGGAAGCGCACCCGGATTTCCCCGGTCTGCCCGTCGTCTTCTTCACCCAACTGCTGGCCTGGGCCCTGGGGGTCGACAGGTCCCTGCTCGGCCTCGGGGAGCACCGCGTTCCGGCCGGCGATGTCTTTGAGGAAAATCCCTTTGCCGAGGTTAGATCATGACCGTCAAGCCCAAGAAGGGGAAGGAGAAGCGCATCGGCCTGTTCGTCTGCCACTGCGGCGTCAACATCGCCAGCGTGGTGGACGTCGAAAAGGTCGCCCGGGAGCTCCAGGGCTATCCCGGCGTGGCCCTGTCCGTTGATTACATGTACATGTGTTCCGACCCCGGCCAGCAGATGATCATAGATAAGATAAAAGAGAAGCACCTGGACGGAGTCATCATCGCCGCCTGTTCGCCCACCCTGCATGAGAGGACCTTCCAGGAAGCGGCCCGGCTGGCCGGCCTCAACCCTTATCAGATCGAGATAGCCAACGTCCGGGAACAGGACAGCTGGGTCCATTCCGACATCGAGAAGGCCACCAGGAAAGCCATAAAGATCGTCAAGGCCAGCGTGGCCAAGGCCCTGCTGAACGAGAACCTGGAACCGATCAAGGTCCCGGTCAACAGGAGGGCCCTGGTCATCGGCGGAGGCATCAGCGGCCTGCAGGCCGCCCTGGACATCGCCGATCACGGCCATGAGGTCCTGCTGGTCGAGAAGGCCCCTTCCATCGGGGGCAAGATGATCCAGCTGTCGGAGACCTTCCCGACGCTCGATTGCTCCCAGTGCATCCTGACCCCAAAGATGGTCGATGTCTCACGCCACCCCCGGATCAAGCTCCTGACCTACCACGAGGTGGATTCCATCTCCGGTTATGTCGGCAACTTCAAGGTCCGGATAAGGAAGAAGGCCAGGTACGTCGACGAGAACCTCTGTAACCTTTGCGGGGAGTGCGAGAAAGTCTGCCCCCAGATCGTGCCGGACGAGTTCAACATGGGCCTTTCCTTCCGCAAAGCCATATACATGCCCTTCCCGCAGGCCGTGCCCGGGACCTATACCCTGGACGCGGAGCACTGTCTCGGCCTCAACCCCGTCCGGTGCGGCAAATGCAAGGACGTCTGCGAGAAGAAAGCCATCGATTACGACATGAAGGAGAAGGTGTTCGAGGAAGAGGTCGGGGCCATCGTCGTGGCCACGGGCTACGACCTCTATGCCATGCAAGCCCTGGAGGAGTACGGCGGCGAGAAGTACGAAGACGTCATCAGCGGGCTGGAGTTCGAGCGCATCCTGTCGGCCTCCGGCCCGACGGGCGGGGTCGTCCGCAGGCCTTCCGACGGCAAGATACCCAAGTCCGTCGTCTTCATCCAGTGCTGTGGCTCCCGCGACACGGAGAAACACAACCCGTATTGCTCGAAGATCTGCTGCATGTACACGGCCAAGCACGCCATGCTCTACAAGCACCGCGTCCACGACGGCCAGGCCATGGTGTTCTACATCGACGTCCGGACCGGCGGCAAGGCTTTCGACGAGTTCTACCAGAGGGCCGTCGAGGAGGAGAAGGTCCTCTATATCAGAGGCAAGGTTTCCAAGATCTTCAAGGAAGGGGACAAGCTCATCGTCTGGGGCGTCGACACCCTGACCGGGAAGAAAGTGGAGGTCGAAGCCGACCTGGTCGTCCTGGCCATGGCCATGGTCAAGGCCGAAGGCGTCGAGGACCTGCTCAAGAAATTGAACATCGCGACCGACCTCCACGGCTTCCTGTCCGAGGCCCATCCCAAGCTGCGGCCCGTCGAGAGCCTCAACGCCGGCTTCTACCTGGCCGGCTGCGCCCACGGCCCCAAGGACATCCCCGAGGCCGTGGCCCAGGCCTCGGCCGCCGCGTCCAAAGTGGGCGGCCTGTTCGCCCAGAAGGAACTCCTGCATGAGCCGACGGTCGTGCCGGTCAACGACGAGCTGTGTTCGGGCTGCGGCATCTGCATCACGGTCTGCCCCTATTCGGCCCGGAGCCTGGACCCGGTCCGCCACGTCGCGGTCGTCAACGAAGTTCTTTGTGAGGGCTGCGGCGCCTGCGCGGCCGCCTGCCCGAGCGGGGCGGCCCAGCAGCGGAACCAGACGGATGAACAGATCTTTTCCATGCTTACAGCCATGTTGAGGGAATGACCATGTTCGAACCGCAAATCATGTGTTTTATCTGCAAGTGGTGCACGTCAGCCGCGGCCGATATGGCGGGGACATCCCGCATACAGTACGCTCCCACGACCACGAATATTCGGATCATGTGCTCGAGCCGCATCGACCCCCAGCACATCCTTTACGCGTTCAGGGAAGGCGCGGACGGGGTGCTCATCGGAGGCTGTCACCCGGGCGACTGCCATTATGTGGAGGGAAATTACAAGACCCTGCGCCGCGTGACCCTTTTCAAGGTCATGCTCAGGGACCTGGGCATCGACCCCGCCCGGCTGCGTCTGGAGTGGATCTCGGCGGCGGAGGGGCAGAAGTTCGCGGCGACGGTCAATGAATTCACGGAGCAGATCCGGGCCCTGGGCCCGCTCAATTTCAAGGAAAAAGCGCTCTTTCAAGAGGTGGTCAGCGATGAATAAGAAAGAAGCAAAACCCAAGAAACCCCAGGCCGGCGGCAAACCGGCCGTCGAGCCCATGGTGCCGATCTACATCATGGGCAAACGCTATGAAGTGCCGGCTTCCCTGACTATCCAGAAAGCCCTGGAATATGCCGGTTACCAGCTCATCCGCGGCTGCGGCTGCCGGGGCGGCATCTGCGGCGCCTGCGGCACGGTCTACCGTTTCCCGAATTCCTACCGGATCGAGGTCGGCCTGGCCTGCCAGACCGTCGTCCAGCCGGACATGTACATCACCCAGATACCGTTCTTCCCGGGCAACAAGGCCGTCTATGATATCGAGAAACTGCCGGCTGAAGGTTCGACCCTGGCCGCCCTTTATCCCGAGATCTTCAAGTGCGTCGGCTGCGGCACCTGCACCAGGAGCTGCCCCATGGACATCGACGTCCTGGGCTACGTCTCGAAGGCGATCCAGGGCGACCTCCGGGCCGTGGCCGAGTCTTCCTTCGACTGTGTGATGTGCGGGCTGTGCTCGGCCCGCTGCCCGGCCGAGGAGGTCCAGTACAACGTCGCCATCCTGGCCCGCCGTCTTTACGCCCGTCACCTGGTGCCCAAGGATAGCCACCTGGAGAAGGCGGTCAGGGCGGTTGAAAAGAAGGCCTTTGACCAGGCCCTCCGCGAGCTGAAGAAGATGAGCGTCGACAGCCTCAAGAAGCTCTACAAGGAACTCGAGATAGAGCCCGACATCGCCGACGTATCCTGGACGCCCAAGGACAAATCCTATCTGGGAGAATGACCCATGCCTTACACCCCCGAATTGAAAGAACTGATTAAGAGAGTGGAAAGGACGCGGCCCGCCCGGGTCGAAAAGAAGCTGGCGGGAGCGGAATTCCCGGCCATGTCCCTTCAGGAACGTGAGGCCATCCTCAAGTACCACCCGGACTTCAAAGAAGAGGGCCGGACGGAGATCCTGGTCGGCCCGAGCAAGGGCTACCGGATAGCCAAGGAGATGGTCAGCCTGCTCCACGCCAGGAGCCGGGTGGACCCCGACGCCGTCGACCTCAGCCGGGTCGACTATGAGACCGACGTGCTGATCATAGGGGCCGGTGGAGCCGGCTCTTCGGCCGCCCTCATGGCCAGGGAGAACGGCGCCCGGGTCATCATGGCCACCAAGCTCCGCATCGGCGACGCCAACACCATGATGGCCGAAGGCGGCATCCAGGCCGCCATCAAAAATTGGAAGGATTCGCCCTACTATCATTATCTCGACGTCATGGGCGGCGGGCATTTCAAGAACGACCCGGAGCTCGTCGAAACGCTCGTCCTGGAGGCGCCCAAGGTCATGGCTTGGCTGGAAAAGCTCGGGACGATGTTCTCCAAGCACGAGGACGGCACCTATATGGCCATGCACGGCGGCGGCACTTCCCGCAAGCGCATGCATTACGCCGGCGACATCACCGGAGCCGAGATCATGCGGACGCTGCGGGACGAGGTCAAGAACCACCCCGACGACGTCAAGATCCTGGAGTTCTCTCCGGCCGTGGAGCTCATCCTTAACGAACACGGGGCCTGCGTCGGGGCCCTGCTCTACAACTTGGAGACAGAGGAATACATCATCGTCCGGGCCAAGGCCGTCATCCTGGCGACCGGCGGGTCGGGCCGCCTGCACATCCAGGACTTCATGACCACCAACCATTACGGAGCCACCGGTGACGGCCTCGTCATGGCCTACAGGGCCGGCGTTCCCGTGAAATTCCTCCATACCGTCCAGTACCATCCGACCGGCGCGGTCTTTCCGGAACAGGCCGAAGGGCTCCTGATAACCGAGAAGTTCAGGGGGGCGGGGGCCAACGTGCTCAACATCGACGGCGAGCAGTTCGTCTATGAGCGTGAGCCGCGCGACGTCGAGGCGGCGGCTTTTATACGCGAGTGCCTGGAGCGGGGCAAGGGCGTGCCGACGCCGACCGGCAAGTTAGGGGTCTGGCTGGACTCGCCCATGATCGACATCCTAAAAGGGGAAGGCGCGGTCCGCAGGGAGTTCCCGGGCAAGTGGATACTTTTCCACCGATACGGAATAGACATCAGCAAGGAGCCGATGCTGGTCTATCCGACGCTGCACTACCAGAACGGCGGGCTGGAGATAAACAACCGGACGGAAACGCGCGTCCCCGGCCTGTTCGCCGCGGGCGAGGTCAGCGGCGGCATCCACGGGGAGAACCGCCTGATGGGTAACTCGCTGCTGGACGTGCTTGTCTTCGGCCGGATCGCTGGCTGCGCGGCCGCGGAATATGTCAAGGGCGCCGACCTGAAAGGGGCGCCTTCCCTCGACCACGTGCGGGCGTATCATAAAGAACTGGAAAAGGCGGGAGTGACGTTCGACAGCCGGGTGGCGCCGATGTTGCTGCCGGACTATTCTAACCCTGAGGTGCGCAAGAAGCAGCTTACGGCCAGGTATCACGGCACGCTGAGATAATCCATGGACGAGGTTCAAACATGCCTGTAAGGCAAAGGGAAAAACCGTTCGGGCAGCCCAAGCCGAGGACGCCGCACGGCGAGATCATCATCCTGGAGGAACGCTGCAAGGGCTGCGGCTTCTGCGTCGAATACTGCCCTCACCACGTTCTGGTCGTATCGACGAAGTTCAACTCCAAAGGCTATCACCCGCCGGAGGTGGTCAAGCCCGAACTCTGCGTGAACTGCGGCTTCTGCCGCATGGTCTGTCCGGAGTTCGCCATCTACACCTATGAACCGACAACCGGGGAAAAACCATGAAAGCAGACCCTAAAGGAGTGCTCACCGGCTCCCACTTCATGGACGGTGACTTCGCCTGCTGTGAAGGCGCCCTGGCGGCCGGCTGCCGCTTCGTGGCCGGCTACCCCATAACGCCTTCGACGGAGGTCGTCGAGAGATTCGCCCGGCGGGCGCCTCTCGTGGAGGGCGCTTTTTTCATCCAGATGGAGGACGAGCTGGCGGCCTCGATCGCCATCCAGGGGGCGGTCTGGGCCGGCAAGAAGGCCATGACCGTGACGAGCGGGCCGGGCTTTTCGCTGATGATGGAGCATATCGGCCTGGCGGCCATGACCGAGACCCCTTGCGTATTCGTGGACGTCCAGCGCGGCGGGCCTTCCACCGGGCTGCCGACGCTGCCGGGCCAGGCCGACATGATGCAGGCCCGCTGGGGTTCGCACGGCGATTATGAGATCATCGCCATATCGCCGAACTCGCCGCAGGAATGCTTCGACCTGACGATCGACGCCTTCAACCTGTCGGAGCAGTACCGGGTGCCGGTGATGTTCATGATGGACGAGAGCGTCGGGCACATGATGGAGAGGGTGGTCATCCCTCCCGCGGACAGCATCGAGGTCGTTCCGCGGCGCTATACCAAGCTTGCGCCCGGCGAATACCTGCCGTTCAAGCCCGGCGAGGACCTGGTCCCGGACATGTTCAAGGCCGGGGACGGCTACCGCGTCCACGTCACCGGGCTGACCCATGATTTCAGGGGCTATCCGGACATGAGCGCGGAGACCCAGGAGCAGCTCGTCCATCGGCTGGTGGACAAGATCCGGGTCAACGCTCCCAAGATCTGGCGCTACGAAGAGTTCGGGGTCGAGGATGCCGATGTGGTCGTAGTCACGTACGGCATCACCTCCCGCCTGACCATCGACGCCCTGGAGCTCGCCCGCAAGGAGGGCGTCAAGGCCGGCATGCTGCGGTTGATCGTGGTCTGGCCCTTCCCCGAGAGGCGCATCTTCGAGCTCGCTTCAGCGGGCAAGGCTTTGGTGACGGCCGAGATGAACTACGGCCAAGTATTCTATGAAGTCGACCGCTGCGCCCGGGGCAAGGCGCCCGTCCTGCTCGCCGGCCATGGCGGCGGAGCCGTCCATCGAGTCGAGGATATAGCCGAGAAGATAATGGAGGCATACCGGTGTCGGTCCTGAAAGAACTGGAAAAAGCATCCCTCAGTCCCGCGCCCGGCCAGACCAGCCCGGAGAAGCATCCCATGGACGATTTCATGCGGATGGACCGGATGCCGCACATCTGGTGCCCGACCTGCGGCATAGGCGTGAGCGTGAACTGCTTCGCCAAGGCCCTGGAGAAATGCGGGTTCCCGCTCGACCAGGTCGTGGTCGTCTCGGGGATAGGCTGCACGGGCCGCGTGGCCGGATATGTCAAGGTCGACTCCTTCCACACCACGCACGGCCGGGCCATTCCCTTCGCCACGGGCCTGAAGCTGGCCAACCCGAAGCTGCATGTCGTCGTTTTCAGCGGCGACGGCGACATAATCGCCATCGGCGGCAACCATTTCCTCAACGCCGCCCGCCGCAACATCGACATCACGGTCATCTGCATCAACAACTTCAACTACGCCATGACCGGCGGGCAGCTGGCGCCGACCACGCCGGAAAGTTCCATTCTGTCCACCACTCCCTTCGGGAGTTATGAAAAGCCGTTCAACCTGCCTTTCCTCGCGGAATCGGCCGGGGCGGTCTACGTCGCCCGCTGGACCTCCCTCCACATATACAACCAGACCAATGCCATGATCGAGGCCATGAAGAAGCCGGGCTTCAAGTTCATCGAGATCCTGGCCCCCTGTCCCACCATCTTCGAACGCCAACAGAAGTTCGGCGACGGGCTGGACCGGCTCCGCTGGTACTGCGAAAACAGCGAGATCCTGAACGGGGCCAGCACCAAGGAAGTGGATATCAAGCTCAACGAAAGAGTGATCGTCGGCAAGTTCGTGGACATAGAGCGGCCGACCTATCTTGAGAGCATGAACGCTCATTTCAAAGAGAGGCTTGGCGACCGCTACAAGCCTTACGAGGGATAAGATGGCGCGAACAGAGATACGGATCGGCGGGTTCGGCGGTCAGGGCGTGATACTGACCGGCTATGTCATCGGCAAGGCGGCCTCGCTTTACGACAACAAAAACGCCACCATGACCCAATCCTTCGGCCCGGAGGCCAGGGGCAGCGCCTGCAGCTCCCAGGTGGTCATATCCGAGGGCGCCATCCTGAATCCCTACGTCCGGCATCCCACTGTCATGGTCATCATGAGCCAAGAGGCCTTCGCGAAATTCGCGCCGAGGCTCGACCCCCACGGCATGATGATCATCGAAGAGGAGCTGGTCGACCCCAAAGGCCTCCCGCCGACGGTCAAGGTCCTCGGCATCCCGGCCACCCGCATCGCGGAAGGCCTTGGCCGCAAGGTCGTCCTGAACATGGTCATGGCCGGGTTCTTCACCGCGGTCACCGGCCTGGTGTCCCGGGAAGCCATGCGGAAGGCGGTCGAGACCTCGGTGCCCAGGGGGACGGAGGAGCTCAACTTGCTGGCGTTCGAGAAGGGCTACGAATACGGCCTGAGCAAGGCCGGGTCTTGAATCCCGGCCGGTCCCGCGAGGAGGAGAGACAATGCCCGATTTTCATTATGCCGCCATGTTCCCTTTGGGAGAGGACGCGACGGAATACGACCTAATAAGCAAAGATCATGTATCGATCTCCAGGTTGGACGGACGCGAGGTATTGGTGGTCGCTCCCGAGGCCCTCAGCCTGCTAGCCGAGCGCGCCTTCCGCGACGTGGCCTTCCGCTTGCGGCCGTCCCACTTGAAGCAGCTTGCCGATATCCTCAAGGACCCGGAAAGCTCGGCCAACGACCGCTACGTAGCTCTGGAGCTTCTCAAGAACGCCGTTATCTCGGCCGAGGGCGTGTTCCCCATGTGCCAGGATACCGGCACGGCCGTCATCAACGCCAAGAAGGGCCATCTGGTCTTTACCGACGGCCGGGACGAGGAAGCGCTCAGCCGCGGGGTATTCGACGCCTATACCAAGAATTACTTCCGCTACTCCCAGAACGCCGCCCTGACCATGTACGACGAGAAGAACACGGGGACGAACCTGCCGGCGCAGATCGACATATCGGCCGCTGAAGGCGGGGACTACCGCTTCCTGTTCATCGCCAAGGGCGGCGGCTCGGCCAACAAGACCTATCTGTTCCAGGAAACCAAGGCCGTGCTGAGGCCTGACGCCCTGGTGAAGTTCCTGACGGATAAGATGAGGGCCGTCGGGACGGCGGCCTGCCCCCCATATCACCTGGCTGTGGTGGTGGGCGGCACATCGGCCGAGCTGGTCCTGAAGACCGTCAAGCTGGCCTCCGCCCGCTACCTGGACAGCCTGCCGACGACAGGCAACCCCTACGGCCAGGCTTTTCGGGACCTGGAGCTGGAAGAGGCGCTCCTTCAAGCTTCGCGCAAGTTCGGCCTCGGCGCCGGTTTCGGCGGCAAGCATTTCTGCCTCGACGTCCGGGTCGTCCGGCTGCCGAGGCACGGCGCATCCTGTCCCATCGGCTTGGGCGTAAGCTGCAACGCCGACCGGAACGTCAAGGCCAGGATTACGCGCGACGGCATCTTCCTGGAGCGTCTGGAAGCCGACCCGGCCCGGTACCTTCCCGAACCGGCCGAAAGCGCGGCTCCGGCGGTGAGCGTCGACCTCAACCGGCCCATGGACGAGGTGAGGGCGCAGCTCAGCCGCTATCCGGTGGCCACCAGGCTGTCATTGAACGGGCCGATCATCGTCGCCCGGGACATCGCGCACGCCAGACTGAAGGAAGGACTCGACCGTGGCGAAGACCTGCCGGCATATTTCAGGGACCATATCATTTATTACGCCGGGCCGGCCAAGACTCCGCCCGGCTTTCCGGCGGGCTCCTTCGGGCCGACCACGGCCGGCCGGATGGACGATTACGTCCCGGTTTTCCAGAAGCGCGGCGCCTCGCTGGTCATGCTGGCCAAGGGCAACAGGTCCAGGCAGGTGACCGAGTCCTGCAAGACATACGGCGGCTTTTACCTCGGCTCGATCGGCGGGCCGGCCGCGCGGCTGGCCAAGGAATGCATCACCAGCCAGGAAGTCGTGGCCTATCCCGAGCTGGGCATGGAGGCGGTCTTCAAGATCACCGTCAAGGACTTCCCGGCCTTCATCATCGTCGACGACAAGGGCAACGATTTCTTCGAGACGATAGCCGTGGTGGGCACCGGCCGAGCGTAGCCCTGACCGCCGGCCCGGTCCGTTCCTCCGTGGACCGTCCGCGGGCTCCAAAACGGCCTGAGCTCGTTCAGATACATAGGTGACACGATGGGCTATGATAGGTGCCGC
>CAYWJT010000019.1:0-39511 GCA_964458655.1 uncultured Eubacteriales bacterium
GGCCGGGCTGGGGGGCGGCACGGGCACGGGCGCGACACCCATCGTCGCCAACCTGGCCACGGAGCTGGACATACTGGTCATCGCCATCGTCACCCTGCCGTTCGACTTCGAAGGCAAGGTCCGGGCCAAGCAGGCCGAAGAGGGGCTGAAGGAACTCAAGTCCTCGGTCGACACAGTGATCGCCATCCCCAACGAACGCCTGCTCCAGACCGTCAACCTCAACACCTCGATGGTCGACGCCTTCAGGATGGCCGACGACGTCCTCAGGCAGGCGGCCCAGGGCATCTCCGACCTGATCACCAAGCCCGGGCTGATCAACCTGGATTTCGCCGACGTCAGGTCCATCATGAAGGGCATGGGCATGGCCTTCATGGGCACGGGCATCGCCTCCGGCGAGAACCGGGCGGTCGAGGCGGCCCAGAAAGCCATCTCCAGCCCGCTGCTCGTCGACACCTCGATCGAGGGCGCGGGCGGAGTGCTCATCAATATCACCGGCGGCCGGGACATGACCCTGCACGAGGTCTCCAGCGCCTCCCAGCTCATCCACAGCCTGGCCGACCCCAACGCCAACATCATCTTCGGCACCGTCATCGACGAGAACATGCGCGACTCGGTCAAGGTGACGGTCATCGCCACCGGTTTCGACGGCAAGGGCAAGAGGGTCCCGGTCGGCAAGGAAGAGGCGCCGCCGGCCCCGGTCAAGCGCAAGACCCCGCCGCCCTTCCCCGTCTTCACGGAAACGCCGCCATACGCCTTCGAGCCGCGGCATCAGCGGGCGGCGGCCGTGTCCGAGCCGGAGCTCGGCGAAAGGGAGTGGGATTCCCTGGAGACGCCGGCTTTCATCAGGAAAACGAAGCACGCGTCGATCAGGAAGACGCCGCATGACATCCGCTGACATCATCGTCGCCGGCTGCGGCCAGGTCCTGACCTGCGCCGGCGGCCTGCCCAAGCGCGGGGCCGCCCTCAAAGACGTCGGCGTCATTGATAACGGCTGGGTCGCCGGCCGGAGGGGCGTCATCATCTTCGCCGGCGACGAGGCAGGCTTCAAGGCCGGCGTCCGGCCGGAGCCCGACGCGCGCTGGGTCGACGGCCGCGGGCTGGTGGCCTTGCCCGGGTTCGTGGACGCCCACACCCATCTGCCGTTCGCCGGCGACCGGGCCGCCGAGTTCAAGCTCAGGCTCGAGGGCTGGACCTACCGGCAGCTGGCTGAGGCCGGCCTGGGCATCCAGAGCACGGTCAAGGCCACCAGGGCCGCGACCAGGGACGAGCTCGTCGGCCTCTGCCTGGAGAGGCTCGACAGGATGCTCCTGACGGGGACGACGACCGTCGAGGCCAAGAGCGGCTACGGGCTCAACCTGGAGGACGAGCTGAAGCAGCTCGAGGCGGTCCGGGAGGCGCAAAGACTGCATCCCGTGGACGTCATACCCACCTACATGGGCGCCCACGAGGTCCCGCCAGAATACAGGGAGGACCGCGAAGGTTACCTGAAACTGGTCATCGAAAAGGTCATGCCCGAGGTCCGGCGGCGGAACCTGGCCGAGTTCTTCGACGTCTTCTGCGAGGCCGGCGTCTTCTCGCCGGACGAGACCAGGCGCCTGCTCCAGGCGGCCAAGAAGGCCGGCTTCGGCCTCAAGGTCCACGCCGACGAATTCGCCGGGCTGGGCGGCGCCGAGCTGGCCGCGGAGGCCGGGGCCGTCTCTGCCGAGCACCTCATCAGCGTCAGCGACGCGGGCGTCACCAGGCTCGCGGCCTCCGAGACCGTGGCCCTGCTCCTGCCGGGCGTGTCGTTTTCCTTGAGGCTCCGCGGCTACGCTCCGGCGCGCAGGCTGGCGGACGCGGGCGCGGTCGTGGCCCTGGCCACGGACTTCAACCCGGGAAGCTCGATGGTGAGCTCCATGCTTTTCGTCCTCCAGCTCGGCGTCTACCAGCTCGGCCTGAGCGTCGAGGAAGCGGTAAACGCCTGCACGGCCAACGCCGCTTTCGCCGTCCGCCGCCACAAGGAGATCGGCAGCCTGGAGCCGGGCAAGAAGATGGACGTCATCCTCTGCGACGTCCCGGATTACATCTCTCTCGCCTACCACCTCGGGCCCAACCACGTCCGGCACGTCATCAAGGCCGGCCGGGTGGTCGTAGAGGACGGCGCTCCCGCCCAGTGATCAGGGCTTGAGGTCGAGCCCCGCGAACCCCGTCTCCGGGTCCTTCTTCCTCCCGATGACATCCTTAACGCGCGTTAGGACTATCTCGCACGAAGTCCCGACAACGGCTTCGCCGAGGTGGCCGCCGACGACAGCCAGGTCCGGCCCCGCGAGCGAGACGTGGGCATGGATGAAAGGCCGGCCGTCGACCCTGGTGACGTTGCCGAGAAGGGAGACGACCTCGCGCGGTCCGGCTATCGGCCTCATCTCATAGGCCTTTTTGCTCTCGGAGTAGAAGCCGACCTCGGCCCTGGCGACCGAACCTATGCCGGAGAACCAGCCGAAGCCGATGCCGTCACGCTGACAGAGAGAGGCCAGGGACTCTTTGATGCCCTCGCCCGGGTCGAGCCTGATCACGTAGGTCATGCCGAAGACGGTGTATTTCATCGGCCGCTTTCTCCGGACACGGCATCGGCCCTCCTGTCACGGTGCCGCCAGTAAAGGTAGGCCGGGATGCCCAGGCAGATGATGCCGAGCCCGAACATGGCGTTGCGGAAGGCGCTGAGCAGGGAGGAGAAGGCCACGTACAGCGCGGCCAGGACGAACAGCGCCGGCGTCACCGGATAACCCCAAGTCCTGTAAGGCCTGTCCAGGTCCGGCCGCTTGCGCCTCAAAACGATGACCGCGGCCACGGTCAGGCCGAAGAAGATCCATTCGCCGAAGATGACGTAGGTGAAGAGCTGCTTGAACGTCCCCGTCAGCGTCAGGAAGATGCTCCAAACGCTGATGGCGATGATGGAGACGTGGGGGGTGAGGAACCTGGGATGGCACTCGGCTATCTTCTTGAAGAACAGCCTGTCGCGGGCCATGGCGAAGTAGACCCTCGGCGAACAGAGCATGTTCTGGTTGGCGGCCCCGAGTATCGAGAACAGGATGAGGAAGGCGATGAGCGAGGCCCCGAAGGGACCGCTGACGACCTGCATGACGTCGAGGGCCACCCGGCCCTCGGAGGAGGCGATCTTGTCGACCGGCAGGATGTAAAGGTAGGCCAGGTTGGCGATGACGTAGATGGCGATGACGGCCATGGTGCCGATGAGGATGCCGAGGGGCAGGTTGCGGCGGGGGTCCTTGACCTCGCCCGCGCTGTAGGTGGCCGCTTCCCAGCCCTTGTAGGCCCAGAGCGAGGCCACCAGACCGACGCCGAAGGCGCCCAGCAGGCCGAGGTCGAACGAGGCCGGCGCCGGCTGGACGAAGTTGGCCGGATGGCCCTTGACCTTGGCGAAGAAGAAGACGGCGGCCACGACGATCCCGATGGCGCCGGTCTTGATGTAAGTGAGCAGGTTTTGGAGTCGCGAGCCCCAGCGGACGCCGACGTAGTTGACGGCGCCGAGGAAGGCCACGAAGGCCGCCGCGATGAGGTTTTTCTCGAGCTGCGACATCTCGACGAAGCGGGGCAGCATGTTGAAGGAGAAGGCCACGGCCAGGGTGGCGATGGAACCGGAGTCTATGACGAGGAAGAGCGTCCAGCCGAACAGGAAGGAGATCAGCGGGCCGTAGGCCTCCCGCAGATATATGTATATGCCGCCCGCTTCGGGCAGGGCCGCGCCGAGCTCGGCGAAGGCCACGGCGCCGAACAGGCTCAGCAGCCCGCCGACGACCCAGACGGCCAGCATGAGCGCCGGGAACGGCACGGAGGTCGCAATCTCGGAAGGCGACAGGAAAATGCCCGAGCCGATGACCCCGCCGATGACGATCATGACCACGTCCCAGAGGTTGAGAACCCGGGGCAGGGCGATCCTGGTCCTGTCGACCGGGCCGCAAGCCGGGCCTGGCGTGTTTTTCTCCATCGCGCTCTCCTTGCTCCGGTAGTCCTGGCGGCGGAAGCGTCGCCCGCCGGCGGCCCGTCCTTGCCGGCCGCGCGTTCGGAGGGCCCGGGACGGACTCAGCGGAGATTGTAGCAACAGGCGGGCCGCCGCGCAATCGGACAATCCCTTGGTTCGGGAGCGCGGGCTTACCGCTGCAGAGAAGCCAGGCGGCTTCTGGCATCAGCCACTTCGGGCTGTCCGGGATCGGCTTCCCGCCACAGGTCAAGGAATTTCTGATAATTCGCCCTGGCCTTTTCTTCGTCGTTCAGAAGCTCATAGACAAGTCCCAGCTTGTAGAAGCTGCGGGCCTGGATGTCGCCGTAAAAGAAAGCGCCGGCCGTGAGATTGGATATTTTTTCATATTCATGCCTGGCTTTATCCCACTCCCGGCTGTTGAAATAGGCCTGGGCCAGAGCGTCCAAGAAAAGGGCATGGTCTTTGTCGAAAAAAAATTGGCCGGGAAGCAGTTCCGCCGCTCTGGTCAGATGATCTATGGCCCGTGAATAATCTTTATTGCCGATCTCTATCATCCCCGCCAATAACTCATGATATCGGATCTCCTTCTTATTGGGCAGGCTCTCGACCAGTGCCCGGAGCTCGTCGGCCGTTTTCCCGGCCTGCCGAGCCTTCCCTAAGGCGAGCTCGGTCGAGCCGCGGCCCAGAAGGATAGTCTTCTGCCGGGACAAGCTGTCCGTCTCCCTGGCGCCGCGCAGGGCTCGAGCGTAGTCTTCCAGGGCCCTCGCCGGCCGGCCTGACCGAAGATAAAGTTCCGCCAGGTTCTGGTGGAGATCGGCTATCCAGCCTTTGTCGCCGATCTTTTCGGCGATCTCCTTTCCGCGGATAAATTCGGCCTCCGCCTTTTGGAATTGCCCCCTCAGCTCGTACATGGCCCCGAGCCACTGCCTGCCCATGAGGCGGCCGGCGACCTCTTCCTGGTCGAACAGCGACCGGTACTCGGCCTCGGCCTTGGCCCAATCACCCAGTCCCCTGTAAGCGGTGGCTTTGGCCAGACGAACCAGGTAATGGGAAGGATACCGGTTTTCGGCCTTTTCGGCTTCGGCCAGAGCCCGGTCGTACCGACCCGCGGCATATTCCACAACGACCAAATATATCCTGACCATGAAATTGTCTTTGTGATCCCGGAGGAAAGATTCAAGCGTCGCCCGGGCTTTGTCCGGCTGCGCTTTGGCCAGATAGGCTTCCTGGATGTTGAGATAGGACCATATGTCCTCAGGATGCCTTCGGATCGAGCGCTCATAGAGATCGATGGCTTTGTCCCATTGCTCCATTTTCATGTAAAGGATGCCGAGATTCGTATTCGCGATGCTCTCGTCCGGGTAGAGATCCAAGAGCTTTTCATAAGCGGAGGCCGCTCTGTCGTAAGATTTTTCGGTTTCCCGGTAAAAATCGCCCTCAATGGCGTACCGTTCCCGGTCGGAGAGCCGGTCGCTGAGTTCAAAGGCCTTCTTGATGTTGGCCGCGGCTTGAGTGCTTAGACCCAGGTTGCTATATCCCATGGCCATGGAGCGGTAGGCCATGGCGAAGCCGGGGTCCATGGCCACGGCCTTCTCCATCATCTCGATGCCCTCACGGTATTTCTGTTCATAGTGGAGCTTTCGCCCTTCGATGTAAAGCCTGAGCGCCTCGGGTACGGCGGTGGTGATTTTGGTAAGTTCGCGGTCTATGTCGGCGGAAATATCCGCGGCCGGGACCCCGAGGCCTCGTTTGACCTCTCTAGTCAGCTCGTCGACCATGGCGAAGATGCTGTCTTCCCCTTTCCCTTCCACACGGCCGGCGCTCAGGATCCGGCCTGTGCGACCGTCCTGGAGCTGGATATCTATCCGGAAATTCTCGCCGGCCCTGGCGTAGCTGCCCACAAGGATGTTCCGGACGCTGCCCTGAGCGGCGACCTTCCTGAGCGTCCCGGAAGTGTAGCTCCTGGCCTCGGCCTGGCCGAGGTCGTTGAGAATATTGAAGAGTCGGTCGGCGCTCAGGACATCTATGTATCTGGACTGGGAAAGGTCCGTGATCAAAAGGTCCGGGATGGCGACCCGCCAGTGGTCGAGCCGCTCATCGCCGGTGTTGTTCCTGAAATAGACGACGGCGAGCGACGGCTTCCCAGCCGGCGGCGGGGGCGGCCCTTTCCTTAAGACCGTCCGCCACAGGAACAGGCCGGCCGCGACGAGGCCGACGAGCACGGCGGCCGGAACCAAGAGTTTCTTCAATCCGAAAGTCACGGTAATCTGCCTGGAGGTGAACGGCCGCCGCTCGGGCGCGACCCTCTCCGTTGTCGGCAGGCCGGATTCTATCTTGATCAGGTCCGCCGAAAGCTCCGAGGCGCTTTGATAACGGCTCTCTTTTTCCTTGGCCAGGCAGCGCAGAACCAGGGCGCTGAAGTCAGCCTGGAGCTGAGGATTGAGCTCACGCGGGTCGCGCGGCCGTTCGCTCTTGTGCTTGATGCCCACGGCAAAGGGCGTGTCGCCCTCAAAAGGCACGCGTCCCGTCACCATCTCGTAAAGGATGATGCCCAAGGAATAGATGTCCGAGCGCCGGTCGACCGGCTTCCCTTCCACCTGCTCCGGCGACATGTATTCCGGCGTCCCGATCATCACGCCGGCGGCGGTCACCCCCTTGGTCAGCAGGGAACGGCAGATGCCGAAGTCCATGACCCGGACATTGCCGCCTTCATCGACCATGATGTTCTGCGGTTTCAGGTCCCGGTGGATGACGCCCAGGTTATGGGCCTCGGCCAGCCCTTCGCAGACCTGCTTGGCGATGGAGATCGTCCGGCCGAGAGGCATCTGGCCGACCTTGCGGATCAGCCGCTTCAGGTCCTCTCCCGGGACATACTCCATCGTGATGTAGTAGTTCCCCTGCTCTTGCGAAAGGTGGAACATCCGGCAGATGTTCCTGTGGGAGATCTGCCGAGCCGTCTTGAGCTCGTTCCGGAAGCGCTCAACGGCTTCCTCATCCGCCGAGACCTCCGGTTTCAAGAGCTTGAGGGCGACCTTCTCGTTCAACTCGGTGTCGAGGGCCTTGTAGACCTTGCCCATGCCGCCGCGGCCCAGTTCCTCGACGATTTGATATCGCCCCGCGAACAGGCTCCCGGTTTCCAGTTCGCGGACCGGAGCCTGCATCGTAGCCGTGCCGAAGGCCGGGGGCGGGGCCTGCTCCCGCTTCACAGCCAGCCGAGCGCCGCAGCGTCCGCAGAACAGAGTGCCTTGCGGATTGTCATGGTCGCACTTGGGGCAGCGCATCGGGTCAGGCCTTTTCCCCGTTCAAGACGGGCCAAGGATAGCAACTCCGCCCCGGGATGTCAAACCGGGAACCTGGGCCGGGAAAGCGCTTCAGCCCAGCCGGTCGAGCGAGCGGTACTGGACGGCTTCGGCCACATGGACGGTTCCGATGCGCTCGCGCCCCTCCAGGTCGGCGATGGTCCTGGCGACCTTCAGGATACGGTGGTAGACCCGGGCGCTGAAACCAAGCCTGTCCACGGCCGTTTCGAGCAGCTTCTCCGCCTCCCCGTCGAGGCCGCAGTGCTGCTTGATATCGCGCGGCCCCATCTGGGCGTTGCAGAACTTGCGCTTTCCCTGGAACCTCGCCTGCTGCCGCTTGCGGGCCGCTGACACCCTGGCCCTGATCGCGGCCGACGTCTCGGCCGGCGCCCGGGAGACGATGTCCCGGAACTTGACCTCGGGCACCTCGACCTGGATGTCGATGCGGTCGAGCAGGGGCCCGGAGATACGGGAATAGTATCTGGCCTTTTCCGACTGCGTGCAGTCGGCCGTGCCGCCGGCCCGCAGCCCGCGGAAGACGTCCTCGCAGGGGTTCATGGCCGCCACCAGCATGAAGGAGGCCGGGAACGTCACGCTCACGCCGGAGCGGGCGACCGTAATCCTGCCGTCCTCGACGGGCTGGCGCAGGTCCTCCAGGACCTTGCGCCTGAACTCCGGCAGCTCGTCGAGGAACAGGACGCCGTTGTGGGCCAGGCTGATCTCGCCCGGCCTGGGCACGAGCCCGCCGCCGACCAGGCCGGCGTCTGTGACGGTGTGATGGGGAGCCCTGAACGGCCGGCTGCCGACCACCCGACCGTCGCCGAGCAGGCCGGCGGCGCTCCAGACCTGGGTCGCCTCGACCATCTCCTCGTAGGTCATGTCGGGCAGTATTGTCGGCAGACGCCTGGCCAGCATGGTCTTGCCCGCCCCGGGAGGCCCGACCATGAGCACGTTGTGGCCGCCGGCCGCCGCCACTTCGAGGGCCCGCTTGGCGTGCTGCTGGCCCCTGACCTCTTCGAAATCCACCTGATAAGCCGCTACGGGCGCGAGCGCTTCGGGGTCTAAGGCGTAAGGCTGATAGTCGGCGGGGTTGCGGAGGAAGGCGGCGACTTCGCTTATCCCGCCGAACCCGTAGACGCTGAAGTCCCTGACGAGCGAGGCCTCGGCGGCGTTCGCCAGCGGGACGACGAGAGCCCGGAACTTCCTCTTCTTGGCCATGAGGGCGACCGAGAGCGCGCCCCGGACCGCTTTCAGGCCGCCGTCGAGGGCGAGTTCGCCGACGAACACCAAGCCTTCCAGGCTCGAGGCCGGGACTACGCCCATATCGGCGAGGAAGCCCAGGGCGATGGGCAGGTCGAAGGCCGAGCCCTCCTTCTTCCGGTCGGCCGGGGCCAGGTTGATGGTCACCCTGCGGCGTTCCAAGCCGTAGCCGAGGTTCTTCAGCGCCCCCCTGACCCGTTCCTTGCTCTCGCGCACGGCCGGGTCGGGCAGGCCGACGGTGACGAAGTTGGGGAAGCCGGCCGAAATGTCGGCTTCGACCTCGACCGGGTAGGCCTCGATGCCGGCGAGAGAGGCGCTCGCGATCTTGAACAGCATGACCCTGCCTGGGAAAAGACGCCGGAGGGGGGAGTTTTATGTCAGACGGAGAGGGCTATTTTTCCTTCTCGACGAATTCCTTGGAGATCTTCTCGAGCTCCTCTTCGATGTCCTTGGCCGTCTTGAGCTTGATGGTCGGTATGTTGAGCGGCGTCCTGGCGATGGACTCCTTGGGCTGTTCCGGCCCGGGTTCGGCGCCCCTTTCCTTGAGCTTGGCGACCTCCCGTTCGACGGCCGGGCCCGGCCTGGCTTCTTCCTGGCGCCGCTCGCCGAGCACCTTGGACCGGACCGCCGGAACCGTCAACTTGGCGATCTCGCGCAGCGTCTCGAAGACGCCCACTCCCTGGACGGCGATGCTCTCGATGAAGGGCGCCTTGCGGGGATTGAGGAGGTTGTTGAAGGTCTCGACCGGAAGGATGTACTGCAGGTCCCGTTTGTTGTACTGGAAGACGAGCGGGATCTCGTCGAGGTCGATGCCGTGCTCCATGCAGTTGCGGCGCAGGCCGTCGAAGTTCTCGAGGTTGGCGTCGAGCAACGGTATCTGGGAATCCGCGACGAAGACTATGCCGTCGGCGCCCCTGAGCACGCTCTTTCGCGACGCCTCATAGAAGACCTGGCCCGGGACCGTCAGGAGCTGGAAATGGACCTTGAAATCGCCGATCATGCCGGCCCTGATGGGCAGCAGGTCGAAGAAATAGGTCCTCTCGGCGTCGGTCTCCAGGCACACGAGTTCGCCCCGGCTGGACGGGTCGAGCTTGAGATAGATGTAACGGATGTTGGTCGTCTTGCCGCTCAGGCCGGGACCGTAATAGACGATCTTTATGGCGATGTTCTTGGTGATGTGGTTTACAAAGGCCATGCAGAAACCCGCTTCATCGCCTAATCCTTATCACAGCCGGCAGGTCAAGTCAAACAGCCGCTCCCGACCTTCCGCCGCTCGCGGGGCGTAGGCATAGGCCCCCCGCTGTGATATACATATATATACAAAACCTTAGGACAAGGCAACAGAAATGAGCGAATCGCGTCGAAAACCGCGCCTGGCGGTTATCGGCGGCAACAGGCCGGAAAAGCGCTGCCTTGAAACGGCCTACGAGGTCGGCCGGGCCGTGGCCGAAGCCGGGGCCGTCCTGGTTTGCGGCGGGCTGGGCGGGGTCATGGAAGCCGCGGCCAGGGGCGCCAAGGAAGCGGGCGGGTTCACGGTCGGCATACTTCCGGGCGGAGACCCGGCCGCCGCCAACCGCTTCATAGACCTGCCCGTGGTCACCGGCCTCGGCTACACCAGGAATTCGCTGGTGGTGATGAACGCCGACGCCGTCATCGCCGTCGACGGGGAATACGGCACGCTGTCCGAGATCGCCTTCAGCCTGATCTACGGCAGGAAGGTCGTCGGCCTCGACACCTGGGATATTCCCGGCGTCATTCCCGCGTCCGGTCCGCGCGAAGCGGTGGAGACGGCCCTGAAGGACGTCAAGTGTCGATGAAGAACTACCGGCTCGTTCTGAGCTACGACGGCAGCGATTTCAGCGGCTGGCAGAGACAGCCCGAGGCCAGGACCGTCCAAGCGGTGCTGGAGGAAGCCGTCAGGAGGGTCACCGGCCGCAGGACGACGGTCCACGGCGCCGGCCGCACCGACGCCGGCGTCCACGCCCTGGCGCAGGTGGCCTCCTTCAGGGCGAAGACGAGGCTCGACGACGCCACCCTGGCCAGGGCCCTGAACGCCAACCTGCCGCCCGACGTCCGCATCTTCAGCCTGAACCGGGCCCCCGAGGATTTTCACGCCCGAAAGTCCGCCCGGGCCAAGGTCTATCAATACCGGATCGTCAACGCACCCGAGGTCAGCCCGTTCCTGAGGAAATACGCCCTGCATTGGCCTCACCGCCTGGACCTGAGGGCCATGCGTGAAGCGGCGGCCCTGTTCCGGCGGCGGGCCGACTTCTCGGCCTTCTCCTCCAACCGCGACCGCTCCCCCGTCCGGACGGTGACGCACTCGGAACTCAGGAAAAGCGGGGCCCTGATCACTTACACCGTCGAGGCCGAGGGCTTCCTCCGCTACATGGTCAGGACGATGACAGGCACGCTGCTCGAGGTCGGCCGCGGGCGGCTCGAGCCTCAGGCCGTCGAGGAGATATTCGCGCGAAAGGATCGCTCGCTGGCCGGGCCGACAGCACCGGCCAGGGGGCTTTTCCTGGTCGAGGTCGTCTACTGAGTCAGGGCCGGAGCACGAGGCCCATGACGTAAGCGTCCTCGTCCGGGTGCGTGTAATAGCCCTTCCTCGTCCCCAGGAGCTCGAAGCCCAGCTTCTTGTAAAGCGCAATGGCCGCGGCGTTGGAGCAGCGGACCTCGAGGCTCACGAAATTGACCCCTTCGGCCCTGAGGCGGCTGATGACGCTCCGCATCATGGCCTCGCTCACTCCCTGGCGCCTGAAATCCGGATGGACGGCGACGTTGTTGACCTGGGCGTCGTCCCGTATCTTCCAGTAAAGGATATAACCGATGACCTTTCCGCTTGCCCGCTCCACGACCACCATCGGGAAGGAGAAGGGCCGGTTCTGGATCTCGCCGCGGAACGTTTCCCGGCTCCAGGGGTTGGAAAAACTAAGATGCTCGATCTCGAGCACGGCCTGAAGGTCCTCGTCCTGCATCCGCCTCATGAAGAAGCGCGTCTCTCTTTTCTCCAGGGCGCTCATTTTCCCTCGGCTTGCGATCTTCTCAAGTAGATGGGCTCGAGACCGGCCGCGTCCGTGAGGTCCCCGGCCAGGATCTTCCGATAGCCGAGGCGTCCGACCTCGGCCGCCAGAAAATCGCTCCTGTCGAGGAAGCGGGCCTTGTCCCTAAGATAGCTCGTGAGCTTTCTCTCGTAGAGGCGGGCGCAGTTGCCGACGAAATGGATGACGCGTCCCGAAGGCAGCCGGGAGAAGAACGCGTCCGGGTCATAGGCCGCCTGGGGCAGCAGCTCACGCCTGTCCTTTCCCGCGACCTCGAAGAGGGCCGCGTAGAGCTCGTTCTTTTTGGCGTCGAGCATCGGCGCCACCAGCCTGGCCTGGAAAGCCGCGCCTTTCAGGGCCAGGGCCTCGAGCGTGGACACCGCGACCGCCGGCCGGCCTGAGGCCAGCGCCAGCGATTTGACCGCGCTGAGCCCGATGCGTATGCCGGTGAAAGAGCCCGGGCCCGCGGCCGCGGCGAATGCTTCCACGTCCTTGACGGAACGGCCGGCGGCGACCAGCAGGCAATCGATGGTCCGCATCAGCCTGGCGGAATGGGTGGCCGGGCTCTCGACGGAGAATTCCGCCGTGACCCTGTCGCCATCGAGCAGGGCCGTCGAACCCCAGGAAGTGGTGGTGTCCACGGCCAGGATCAGCATCGAACTTCCCGTCTCCCGCGCATCGGTTGCGCGTCGGTCATGGGGACCTCTTAAAGCTTGCCGGCAATGGCCCGCGCCATGTCCAGCGTCGTGGAAGCGCCGCCCATGTCATAGGTCCTGACCCGGCCCTCTTTGACGACCTCGGCCACGGCGCCGTCGAGCCGGCGGGCTTTCTCGGTCTCCCCCAGCCAATCGAGCATCATCTCGGCCGCCAGGACGGTGGCGATAGGGTTGACCTTGTACATGCCGGCGTACTTGGGCGCCGAGCCGTGGGTCGGCTCGAAAACGGCGTACTTGTCGCCGATGTTGCCCGAGCAGGCGAAACCCAGGCCGCCGACGAGCTGGGCGGCCAGGTCGGAAACGATGTCGCCGAAGAGGTTCTCCGCGACCAGGACGTCGTAATCGAAGGGGTTCTTCAGCAGCCACATGCAGATGGCGTCGATGTTGGCGTCCTTGAAAGGGATGTCGGGATAGCCCGCCGCCACTTCCCGGGCGGTCTCGAGCATCAGGCCGCCCGTCTCCCGGAGGACGTTGGGCTTCTCGAGCAGGGTGACGGAGCGCCTCTTGTATTTCCTGGCGAACTCGAAGGCCGCCCTGACGATGCGGGCGCAGGCGCTCCTGGTCATGATCCTGGTCGAGACCGCGATCTCGCCGGCCGGGACGTCCTTGAACTTCTTCATCTTGGGATGGACGAGCAGCGCCTGTCTGACCGCGTCGGGCAGCGGGCGGAATTCCACCCCGGCGTACATGCCTTCCGTATTCTCTCGGAAGACGACCAGGTCGATGCCTTCCTTATAGTTGAGGGGGTTGCCGGGATAGGCCTTGCAGGGCCTGATGTTCTGGTAAAGGTCGAACTCCTGGCGCAGCCTGACGATGGGGCTGAAATAGCTTAGCCCCTTGCCGCGCAGGCCGGGGTCGAGCTCGCGGTCGGCGTCCTCCTTGGGTTTGGAGGTTATCGCCCCGAACAGGCAGGCGTCCGTCTCCCTCAGCAGCTTCAGGGTCCTGTCCGGCAGGGGGTTGCCCTCGCGGCACCAGAACTCCCAGCCGATATCGCCGTAGACATACTCGGCGTCGAGGCCCAGTCTCTCGAGCACGATCATCGCGGCTTCAACGACGTCCCTGCCCACTCCGTCCCCGGGAAGGACTGCGATCCTGTACTTGGACATGTCAATCTCCTCTTAATCCTTCAAGTCCCCGACGGGCTGTCGTTCACCCGCCGGACCTCAACTTGCGCTTGGTGTACTCTATCAACCCGCCGGCTTCGATCAACCCGCGCACGGCTTCTGGAAGAGGGAAAAAACGGAAGCTGCCGCGGGCGGAACGGATCTCGCCGGCGGCGAGGTCGACCTCGACCTCATCCCCTTTCTCCAGCGCGGCCGCGGCCTCGGGGCACTGGAGCACGGCCAGTCCCAGGTTGATGGCGTTGCGGAAGAATATCCTGGCGAAAGAAACGGCCACCACAGCCCGCACGCCTGCGGCTTTGAGGCAGGCGGCGGCCTGCTCGCGCGAGCTGCCGCAGCCGAAGTTCCGGCCGGCGACGATCACGTCGCCCGGCTTCATCGAGGCGGCGAAGTCCGGGTCCAGGTCTTCCAGGGCGTGTTTGGCCATCTCCTCCGGCGTCATGATCTGGTAGGTGTAGCGGCCGGGAAAGATGACGTCGGTGTTGACGTTGTCGCCGTACTTCCAGACCCTGCCTCTGCTCATAGGAAGCCTCTCGGGTCGCTGATCGAGCCCGCGACCGCCGCGGCGGCCGCCGTCGCCGGGGAGCCGAGATAGATCTCCGAATCGCGGTGCCCCATCCGACCCCTGAAGTTGCGGTTGGAGGTGCTGAGGACGACCTCCCCCGCGGCCAGGATGCCCTGGTGCGCGCCGAGGCAGGGGCCGCAGCCCGGGTTGAGGATGACGCAGCCCGCCTCCGCCAACACGGCCAGGACGCCGGTGCGCAGGGCCTCGCGGTACACCTCCCACGAGGCCGGTATGACGAGCGCCCGCACGCCCGGGTGGACCTTCCTGCCCTTCAGAACGGATGCGGCCTGCTCCAGGTCCTCGAGACGGCCGTTGGTGCAGGTCCCGATCAGGACCTGGTTGACGGGCCGTCCCGCGACCTCGGAGACCGGCTTGACGTTGTCCACGGAGTGCGGGCAGGCCACCTGCGGCTCGAGCGCCGACAGGTCGTAGCCAAGGACGCTTTCGTAACGGGCGTCGCGGTCGGAGGCCAGGCAGGTGAAGGCGGCCCGCGCCCGGCCTTTGAGCCAGGCCAGGGTCTTGTCGTCCGGAGCGAAATAGCCGTTCTTGGCGCCCATCTCGGCCGACAGGTTGCAGAGCGTCAGACGTTCGCCTATGCTCGATCGGCCGGCGGCCGGCCCGGCGAATTCCACGGCTTTGTAATTGGCCATGTCGGCGCCGTGGTCGCCGATCATGCGCAGAGCCAGGTCCTTGGCGAAAACCCCTTTGGGGAAAACGCCGTCGAGCTCCACCTTGATGGTCTCGGGCACCCGCAGCCAAATCTCGTCGGTCGCCCAGACACAGGCTGTCTCCGTCCGGCCGATGCCCGTGGCGAAGGCCCCGAAAGCGCCGTAGCTCGGGGTGTGGGAATCGCTGCCGACGATGAGCCGGCCCGGCAGGGCGAAGCCCTGCTCCGGCAGGACCTGGTGGCAGACGCCGAAGTTGATGTCGAAGAAGTTGGGCAGGCCCTGCTCGGCCGCGAACTCCCGGATCGTTTTGTGATTCTGGGCGTATTTCTCGTCGGCGGCCGGCACGATATGGTCCAGGACGATGACGATCTTTTCCGGAGCCCGGACCCGGGCGACGCCGAGCTTGCGGAACTCCTGGATGATGGCGGCGGTGTTGTCGTGGGACAGGATAATATCCGGCGAGACGGAGACCACCTGGCCGGCTTCGACCTCGGCGCCGGCCTTGAGCCCGAGTATCTTTTCAGTCAGTGTCCGTCCCAAGTTCGCCTCTTGAAAAAAACATCCCGCCCCAATTGTAGGGAAAGCCCGGAAACTTTGTCAATGAAAACAGGGGCCGGACACCCCGGCGCCCGGCCCCTGTCGGGACGCGAAAGGCTGAAAGGCCGCGCTATTCCAGCCAGACCTTGATTATCTCGTCCTCCTCGTAGATCTCGATGAGGGCCATGGGCCCCATCTTCTTCAGCTCGGCCAGCAGGACCTTGAGGTCGATGTCGGCTCCTTCGTTGCGGACATGCAGGGCTTTGTCGCCGGCGCAGTTCGCCAGGACTTCGAGGAGCCCGATGGGCATGGTGATCCTGACCTTGTCTTTGTTGGTCTTGGCGTCGGTCACCAGGACCTTGAACCACTTGACCTCCTTGCCTTCCTCATAGGCCGGGTTCTGCTTGACGGCCTTCTGGATGGCCTGGAAGTCGCCGGTCCGGTCCGCGGCCGACCCGGCCGCGGCCGCCAGGGCCGTCCCCAGAACGAACAGTGCGACGAGAGCTGTCTTTTTCATTTTGCCTCCTTTTTTTTCTCGACCCATATCTCGATGACCGTGTCCTCTTCCTCGATCCTGACCAGACTCTCCCCGGACCCGGCCAGCTCGGCCATGATCCGGTTCAGGTCGTAGCCTTTCCTGCGTATGGCGGCCTTGTCCTCCTCGGGAATGGCCTGGATGGCCAAGTCGGCCAGCGACCAAGGAATGTTTATGGAAATGACGGGCTGCTTCTGACCCTTTTTCGTGACCCTGATCCTGAACATGGCGCCCGCTTTGTCCGTCCCGGACCGGTCCTCGACGCCCTTGAGGCTCTCGGGCGACACGCGCAGCAGGGCGATGCGGGCCCGGTCGACGAGCTCGGGGTCCTTTTCCGTCCGGATGATGCCTTCGAGCACGGGCACGGCCTTCCGGGCGGCCCTCCTGTCGCCGACCAGGCTGAGCTTGTAGGCCGCGTAGTAGCGAACGACCTTGTTGGCCGCGGCCAGACGGGCCTCCAGTTCGCCGAGAGCGGCCCGGTCGCCGCGCTCGAACAGGCTGAAGGCCAGGTCGATGATGGCGCCCTCGGCCTGCTCCACCAGTCCCGGGGCGGCGTCGGGCGTCCTGATGTAGTCCTGGTAGGCCCTGACGGCCTCCTGCTCGCGGCCCTTGAGGTTGGCCAGGCACTCGCCCTTGTAGAACAACGCCTGCCGGGCGGCGGGGCTGCCCGGATGGGCGGCCAGGAGCTCTTCGATCCCGGCCAGGGCCTTTTCCCAGTTCCGGTCGAAGATGAGCAGTTTGACCTCCTGGAACCGCTTCTCCGCCGGCGTCTGCCCGGCCGCGGCGCCCGCGGAAAGGAGAAGCAGGAGCAGGCCGATCGCCGTCGTCGTCTTTCTCATGTCAGACCTCGTTCCCTATTTCTTTCTTGATTATGTTTATCTTGAGCAGGAGCCGGCGCTCCTCGATGAGGCTCCGTATCCTCTCCACTTCGGCGGGGGTCATCTCCTCGCTGAGCTGGGCCAGCTCCTGGAAAAGGAGCTCGATCTGGTCGCAGACGGCTTTGGCCTTGGCCATGCGGAACTTCTCGAGCTGCGGGTTCAGGTACCTCTTCTGATTGAGCAGTTCGCGGACCTCGCCGGCGCCGAAGGCCGCGGCCGGGGTTTGGTAGGGACCTCCGCCGGAGTAGATGTCCCTGAGGATGAACTGGCTCTTCTCGAGATATTCGAGCACCTGCCGCCGCGCCACCTCGGCTTCAAGCCGGTCGATGAAGTCGGCCGAGGCGTAGAATCCCTGCGGTCGCCGGCCGGCCGCTCCCCGGTCCCGCAGGGCCAGGAACATGGCCAACGAACCCAGAACGAGGCCCGCCGCCAGGCCGGCCAAAACAGGCCTGAGGACGAGGGGCGAAAAGAACCTTCGCCGGCCAGGCCGGCGTCCGGCCTCGACTTTCTCGGCCGCTCGGCCATGCTCGATGGCCCGCGAGGCGACCCGGAGCGCGAAGGCCTCCCAGTCCACGCCGGACTCGGCCTCTCTGAGCTCGTCCCTGAAGGCCGCGGCCGCGTCCATGATCATACCGACCCGTTCCGCCTCCCGGCGGCAAGCGGGGCAGCCTTCGAGATGGCGGCGCAGGCCTTCCGGCGCCGGACCGCCTGGCCCGGCTTCGCTCAGGGCCTTCTTGACTTCCCTGCAGGATATCCTATTCATCATGTCTGGCTCCGAAACTGCGGCGCGAGCCTCTTTTTCAGGTTCTGCACCGCCTTGAAATGCAGGGACTTGGCCGTCCCCTCGGATATATTGAGAGCGGTCGAGATCTCGCTGAAGCGCAGCTCGTCGAAATGCCTCATGACGAAGACCTGCCGCTGGCGTTCGGCCAGCCTGTCGACCGAGCGCCGCAAAAGCTCCAGCAGGTCGCCTCCGACGGAGTCGGGCCCGGCCTGGTCGGCCGGCCCGGCGACGTCCTCGAGCGCCTGCCCGGTGTCCCAAGCCTCGCTGGGCCGCCGGTTCTTGCGGTAATGGTCTATGCAGACGTTCCTGGCGATGCGGTAGAGCCAGGCCTGGAAGCTTCGGCCCGCCCGGAAAGTGCCGGCCTTCTCGTAAAGCTTGAGGAAGGTCTCCTGGACGGCGTCCAGCGCGTCCTCCTTGTCCCGCAGCAGCGCGTACGCTATGGCGAAGACCCTGCGCTGATAGGCCCTGACTATCACGAGGAAAGCCTCCCTGTCGCCGTTCCGCGAGCGCTCGAGGAGCGAGGCGATATCGTCGGCGCCGAACGGCTCATTTCTCGCTTCCCTTACTTCAGCCATACGGTGGTCCAGTCCCGGGCCTCGTCTTCCGGCAAGGCGGCCCGCAGGCCTTCGGTCGAGGTCGGTTTCAGCATGAACATGCGGCTCAAAAGCTACTACGGCGGGCAGACGCGGAAGGTTCACGCTTCCGCTTAAGATTTTATCCCCTGTGCTCAGGGAAAAAAAGCGACCCTTTGACTGCAAGTGAAGACAAAGGGAGAAGGTCAGGGAAAGGCGCGGCGCGGAGAAACGCGAGCGGACGGGCTCTCGAGCCCGGAGGGACCCCAAGAAGCAGGCGGCAGAATGCGGGCCGGTCGGTCCGGGTCCCGTCTGCGGGGGCTCACGGGCAGACTCCGCCCTTCCATTTAAGAGGGTTTCCTGAAAACGGCGAAAGCCGCGGATCTATGCGATCAGAACTTCGAGAATCCTTTTCTCTCAAAACCGCCGGGGCGGCGTTCCGTCCTGGGCCTTTCGGTCCGCGGGCGGGCGTCGTTGACGATGATCTTCCGGCCGTCGAACTCGCTTCCGTTGAGCTTGCCCTTGGCCTGCTCGGCCGCTTCTGTGGACGACATCTCCACGAAACCGAAACCGCGGCCCTGGATGATGTTGACCGAGGTAACCTCTCCGAACTGCGCGAACAGTTCCTTCAACTTGTCTTCGGTGGTCCTGTAGTTGAGGTTACCCACATAAAGCTTTTGAAAGGACATGAAGAAAAACCTCCTTGCCTCCTTCGCCGTCGCCGGCCATCCCAGCGGGAGTCGCGCGGCTACCGGAGGAGAGGATATTCTCCACGAATTTTCCGGGCAAATCAAGTCTTTGTTTTAAAAGCCGGCTGTCGCCGTCCGCGGCTTTTGTGATATAAATAGAAGCCGAGGGAACGACATGAAAAAGAGAACATACATCTGGCTGGTCATCGGCTTTTTCGTCCTCCTGCTCGTCGTCGGCCTGGCCGCGCTCTTCGTCTCGGAACTGGCCCGGCCCTCCGTCAGCGTGCCTAACCGGGCCTACCTGGACATCAACCTGTCGGGCCCCGTGGAGGAGGTCGCGCCGCAGGACCTCATCTACGCCTACTTCTTCAACTACAAGCCGCTCAGTCTCCACGATCTCTATGAGAACCTCAGGAAGGCCGGGGCCGACCCCCGCATCAGGTGTGTGCTCCTGCGCCTCAACCTTCTCGGCTGCGACTGGGCCAAGGTCGAAGAGATGCGCGCCGCCATATCCGGGTTCCGGGCCACGGGCAAGAAGGTCTACGCCTACATCGACGAGGCCCCGGACTTCGACAAGGAATACTACCTGGCCACCGCCTGCGACAGGATAATCCTGCACCCGCTGGGCTGGCTGGGCGTGAACGGCCTGAGCGGCTACTTCCCGTTCCTGAAAACGACGCTGGAAAAGCTCGGGGTCAGGGCCGAATTCGAGCACGTCGAGGAATACAAGACGGCCGCCAACATGTTCACGGAGAAGGGCTTCACGCCAGCCCACCGGGAAGAAACCGAGGCCATCTACAAGGACATCTTCGCCGCCTACGTCAAGGGCGCGGCCGAAGCCCGGCGCCTGAGCGAGGCCGAGTTCCGCAAGCTCGTCGACCGCGGCTTCTTCCAGGGCGACGAAGCCAAGCAGGGCGGCCTGGTCGACGACTGTCTCTACGAAGACGAACTGCAGACGCTGATGGCCGGCGGCGGCCAGGTGCTGAGCCGCATGAAGTTCGACGACTACACCAGGGTCCGGCCCGAATCGCTCGGCCTCAGGACCGGTCCCAAAGTAGCCCTGGTCTACGCGACCGGCACGATCATGACCGGCGAAAGTCTGCCCCAGGTGCTCGGCAGCTCGACCCTTTCACGCTGGCTTCGGACTGCCCGCAGGGACGCCTCCATCAAGGCCGTGGTGCTCAGGATCGACAGCCCGGGAGGCTCCTCGGTCGGCTCCGACATCATCTGGCGTGAGGTCGAGCTCACCCGGCGGGTCAAGCCGGTCATCGTCTCCATGTCGGACCTGGCCGGTTCCGGCGGCTACTGGATCGCCATGCCGGCGACTAAGATCATCGCCCGGCCCCAGACGCTGACCGGCTCCATCGGAGTCCTGGCCGGGAAGTTCTCCTTTCAGGGCCTGATGGACAAACTCGGCATCACCACGGAAACCCTGTCTTTCGGAGAAAAGGCCGACATCTTCTCACCCTTCAAGCCTTTCACGGAAGCGGAAAAAAAGGCGCTCAAGGAGCAGATCCTCTGGATCTACGACAGGTTCGTGGAGAAAGCGGCCGAGGGCCGCCGCCTGAGCAAGGAAGAGGTCGACCGAGTCGGCCGGGGCCGCGTCTGGACCGGACGCCAGGCGGCCGAGATCGGCCTCGTCGACGGCCTGGGAGGGCTCACGGAGGCCCTGGAGCTGGCCAAGAAGGAAGCGGGCATCCCGTCCGGCGAGGACGTCGGGCTCGAGGTCTGGCCGAAACGCCAGACGCTGTGGCAGATGCTCACGAGCCGGCGCCAGACGTTCATCAGGAGCCCGGCCTCGTCCCTCTTCCGGACCGCCCTCGAGACGCTCCGGGCCATGGACAGGACGCGGACTTGGGCCATCATGCCTCTTTTCTGGTCGCGGGACCTGAGCCCTTCGGTTCAGTAGGCGTAAGACTCCGGGCAGATCGTCTTATACTCGCAGTAATTGCAGTTGTGCCAGTCCGGCCGGGCCGGGAACGCCCCCGCTTTCACGCCTTCCGCGGCTTCCAGGATGGCTGACTGGGCCCGCTCGAGCTCGGCCCGGCCCTTGACCGCGCGGCCGATGACGCCTTTCTCCAGGAAATAAAGCCGGACCTCGGCCGGCAGCCGTCCCTGCGTCTTCAGGAAGGACAGGGCGTAGATGTCGAGCTGCAGGCTGCGGGCGGCCTTGCGGTCGGCCTCTTTTTCGCTCGAGGCTCCGTCGGTCTTGTAATCGATGATGACGGGGCCGGCGCTCTCGAAGTCGACCCGGTCGAAACGTCCGCTGAGCTTGACGCCCTTCTCGCGCCAGACGAAAGACTTCTCCAGGAAGGCCGGCAGCCCGCCCGAAGCCTGCTCGCGCTCGTAAAAGGCCTCCAGGGCCTCGCGGCCGGCCGCCTTCCTCAGCTCCTCGTGCTCCCGGCTGAGATAGCCTTCGTTGACCCAGTTCCTCTCATACTCCTTGAGGAGCTCCTCTTTGCCGAAGGGCCGACCCTGGAGCCTGGATTTGAGGTAGGCGTGGATCGTCTTATGCAGGACGCGGCCGAACACCTGGGTATGGTGCGGCAGCACCGGGATGTTGAGGACGTGCTTGAAGCGGTATTTCAGCGGACAGGTCAGGTAGTCCTCGACCCGGGAGTGGCTCAGGGCGACGACGGCCGGACGCGGCGCAGCCGCGGCTGACGGCGGACGCGGCTCGGCGGCCCTGTACCGCCTGACCTCCTCCAGGACCGAGGCCCGCCTCACCTCGTCCTCGAGCCTGGGGATGTCCAGGGCCTCGAGGACGAAGGGGCTGACCTTCTTCAGTCGCTTGACGCCGTAATCGCGGGCCCAGGTCATGTAGAGCGCTTTCTTGGCCCTGGTCATGGCGACGTAGAACAGGCGTCTCTCCTCCTCCAGGTAGTTCTCCCGGCCGGGCAGCTCCTCCTTGAGCAGGGCGTCGGGCAGCGGGACCCTCTCGCGCTGTTCGCGGCCCGGGAACCTGTCCTCGACCAGGCTGACCAGGAAAACGGTCTCGAACTCCAGGCCCTTGGCCTTGTGGACGGTCATGACGTTGACGGCGTCCTCCTCGAGCTCCGCTTCCGAGGTGGCCGGGTTGTCGCCCACTTCCGCGAGCAGGTCGAGATAGCGGGCGAATTCCTGGAGCGACCCGTCCGCGACGAGTTCCGAGAAGCCCTTGACCTTATCAAAGAAAAGCCTGATGTTCTTTATCTTCGTTTCCGACTCGAGGCTGAGGTTCGCGGCCAATGCCTTGAGGAAGCCGCTCTTGGTCAGGAACTCGTAGACGACCGCGCCGGCCGGCCGGGAGGCGGCCGTCTCGACGTAGGCCAGGAGGTCCTCATATATCTTTTCGACCGTTTCTATCGTTTTGCTCGAGAGCTTGTCGCTCACGCCCTCGAGGCTGCGGCCGCGGGCCAGGGCCTTGAAGACATCGTGCAGAGAGACATGCTTCTTCTCGGCGTAGCCGGCCAGCCGGGCCATGTCGTAGGGGTCGGCGCGATACACCGGCGACAGAGCCAGGTAGTAAAGCTCGCGGCCGGCCTCGAAGTCGGTCACGGCCTTGATGAAAGAGATGATGAGCCTGATCTCCTCCTGCTGGTAGAGCCCGCGGCTGCCGGTGAAGCGGTACGGGACTCCCCTGAGGTTGAAGGTCCTGAGGAAGGGGTCGGCGTCCGCGTTCCTCCTCACGAGGACCGCCATCTCGCCCCAGCCCGCGCCCCGGCCGTGTTTCTCCAGGATGAGCCCGGCCACGGCGTCGGCCTCGTGCGAGATCGTGTCGTAAGAAAGGAGGTGGATGCTCTTGGCCCGGCTCCGTGAAACGGCCTTCAGCCTCTTGTCGATGCCCTCGGTCACCTCGAGCCGATTGGGGTTGTTATGCCTGATGAGCTGGTAAGATGCGTCCAGGATGGCCTGGGTCGACCTGTAGTTGCGGGAAAGGACGATGTGCCGGGCCTCGGGGTAGACCTTCTTGAAGTTGAGTATGTTGCTGAGCGAGGCGCCGCGGAAGCGGAAGATGCTCTGGTCGTCGTCGCCGACCACGGTGAGGTTGCGGTGCTCCGCGGCCAGCATCTTCAGCAGCTCGAATTGGACGTAATTCGTATCCTGGAACTCGTCCACCAGGATGTACCTGAACCTGCGCCTGACCTCCTCCAGCACCGCGGGTCGAGAGCGGAAGAGCTCCACGACCAGGGTCACCTGGTCCTCGAAGTCTATCAGCCCCTTCTCCCGGAGCAGCTTCTCGTACTCGGCGTAGACCCGGGCCAGCTCGAGGTGCTGCCGGGCCGTTTCGGCCTCGACCCCGCCGGCGGCGGAAGCGGCCAGCCGCCGGGCGTATTCCAGGTACTCGTCGGGCCTGATGTCCTCCTGCTTCAGACGCCTGATCGCCTCCAGGATCTCCTGGATGTGCCGTGTCGGGTAGCTCAGCGGCCTGTAGTAATCGAGCGGGAAGCGGAACAGGTTCTCCCGGAAGAACACCGCCTGTTCGACGTCGTCGATGAGCCTGAAATCGGGAGGCAGGCCGGCGTCCAGGGCACGGTCGCGCAGTATCCTCTCCCCGAAGGAGTTGAAGGTGCCGATCTCAATGAAGGAATAAGTATAGGGGATGAGGACGTCGACCCGGGCCTCCATCTCGTTGGCGGCCTTCTCGGTGAAGGTGACCGCCAGGATCTGCTCCGGCCTGGCCTTCTTGGATGTGACCAGATGGGCGATGCGGTGGGTGATGACCTTGGTCTTGCCCGTGCCGGCCCCGGCGATTATCAGCAGCGGTCCCTCTCCGTGGAGGACCGCCCTTCTCTGAGCGGCGTTGAGCGAGGCGAGGAAGTCGCCCTCCCCGGCGGGTTGTTGCGGTTTTCTTCTTGCGGGCATCTGGCGACCGGCCGGCTCGGGGCTATTTCTCGTTCTTGTCCGGGATTATGATGACCTTCTCTCCGGGAGCCGCGAGGCCCAGTTTCTCCCTGGCCTGTCTCTCTACCGCGCGCGGGTCTTTCTCGAGCCTGGCGATCTCCTCCTCGAGACGGCCCTTCTCGGCCTCCAAGCGCTTCAATTCGGTCTCTAGCCGGCTGAGCTCGCGTCGGGCCCGTCTGATGTCCATCAGGCCCTTCTTGCCGAACACGGCCGTCACCAGCACGATCAGGAACAGAAGCGCCATGCCGATGGCGAAGATCTTCCGGCGCAGGCCCGGGCCCTGAGCCGTTCCTTTGGCCCCGTTCATTCCAGCGCCTCCACGGCGTTGCGGAGCAACAGCTCCATTTCCTTGCGCGTGCCGGCCTCGGCGTAGCAGCGTATCAGCGGCTCTGTGCCGGAAAGCCGGAGCAGTGTCCAGGCGTCGTCCCGGAAATCGAGCTTGACGCCCTCGATGGTCTCCACTCCGCACACGCTCAGGCCGGCGAAAGTACCGGGCGGGTAGGCGGCCAGGGCGGCCAGCTTCTTGCCCCGCTCCGGCGTCAGGGGCACCGAAGCCGACCCGCAGACCATGGTGCCGTAGGCCCGGAACAGGTCCTGCCTGAGCTCGCTGAGGCTGCGGCCGGTCACGGCGATCATCTCCGCCGCCAGCAGGCCGGCCATGATGCCGTCCTTCTCCGGCAGATGGTCCCTCAGGGCCATGCAGGCGCTCTCTTCGCCGCCGAACATGATCTCGCCTTTGAGCATCAGGTCCGCCATGTACTTGAAGCCGACCTTGGTCTTGAAAAGGGGCAGGTCGAGGGAGCGGGCGATGCGGTCGATCAGGTGGGTCGTGGCGATGGACCTGGCCACGCCCCCTCTCCAGCCCTTGACCCGGGCGAGATAGTCCAGCAGCATGGCCAGGATATGGTTCGGGTGGACGAAACGGCCGCGCTCGTCCATGATGCCGAACCTGTCGCCGTCGGCGTCGGTGGCGATGCCGATGTGGCAACGCTTGGACAGCACCAGCGCCCGGAGCTCGGCCAGGTTCTCCTCGGTGCAGGAAGGTATCACGCCGCCGAAATAGGGGTCGACGTAGCCGTGGATCTCCTCGACCGGCACGCCGTTTCTCTCCAGGATCTCGTCCAGGTACTCCCGGCTGGTGCCGTAGAGCAGGTCGACGGCGACGCGCAGCCCCGCCTTCCTCATGGCCTCGAAATCGACCCGGCCCTGGAGGAATTCGAGGTAGTCGCCCTGGAAATCCGCCCTCTCCATGCCCTCCTTGGGGGAATAGCTCGGCACGTGGGGAAAAGAAGGCATTATTCTCTGGACGACGGCCTCGATCGCGTCCGTCACTTCGGGCAGGGCCGGAGCGCCCGTCTCGACATTGAGCTTCAGGCCGTTGTAGCGCGGCGGGTTGAAGGAAGCGGTGAAGTTCACGCCGGCCCGGCACTTCCTCCGCATTATCTGCAGAGCCAGGGCCTGGGAGGGCGCGTCACGCTCGGCTATGAGCGCCCGGAGGCCGTTCCTGGCCAGGACCTTGGCCGCCTCCAGGGCGTAGCGCTCCGACAGGAAGCGCGTGTCATAGCCCACCGCGACTGAAACGGCCTCTCCGGGGAACTTGCCGATGAGATAGTCGCAGACGGCCTGGACCACCACCCGGACGTTGTGGAAGGTGAAATCCTCCCCCATCAATCCGCGCCAGCCTGAGGTGCCGAACTTGATCCGCATCAGGGGAAAATTATCACAGACCGTGGCCAAAAGCAAACGGCGTCCGGGCCCGTGCGGTCAGCGCTTCCAGCCCTTTTCGACCTCACCGGTCATGGGTACGAAACGCACGTCCAGGACCTTCTCAATATGCAGCCGTCCCCTTTTCTTGGTGACTACGGTGAGCTCCTGGACGGAGCCGGGCGGGCCCAGCGGGATGACCAAGCGCCGTCCCTCGGCCAGCTGCTCGAAAAGCGGCCGCGGCACTTCGGGCGCGGCGCAGGTCACGATCACTCCGTCGAAAGGGGCCTTTTCGGGCCAGCCGTAGAAACCGTCCCCGGTCCTGACATGGACATTGTCGAACCCGAGCTGCCTTAGCCTCTGCGCGGCCTGGGCGGCCAGGTTGGCGTTGATCTCGACGGAATAGACCTCCCTGACGATCCGGCCCAGCACGGCGGCCTGATAACCGGAGCCGGTGCCGACTTCCAACACGCGGTCGTCGGGCTTCAGGGCGAGGCTCTGGGTCATAAGGGCCACTATATAGGGCTGCGATATGGTTTGGCCCTCGCCCACGGGCAACGGATAATCCTCATAAGCTTCCGGCCTCAAGGCCGGCGGCACGAACAGATGCCGCGGGACTTCGAGCATGGCCTTCAGGACCGCCGGGTCGCGGACGCCCCTGGCCCTGACCTGGCGGCTGACCATGTCTCCGCGCAGACGGGAGTATCGCTCCTCGCTCAACTCTTGAGCCGGGTCGACCGCCTGGAAGAAGCCCAGAAGCACCAGCGCCGGGAGGCAAACGGCCTTTCTGAGGCATGACATGTTGTAATAACCTCTGCCCGTACCTCCCTATTATAACGCTTATTTCCCCCATATGGCGCGAAAAATTATGATTGACAAACAGGGGCAATTTTGATATTGGGAAGTTAGCCTGAGCTAAAAGGAACTGAGAATCAGGGTTAGATGATCGAGAACAAAGCGGTTTACCCAGGCTCCTTCGACCCCATAACCAACGGTCATGTCGATATAATCAAGAGGAGCCTAAAGGTTTTCGACCGGGTCATCGTCGCCGTCCTGGAAAATCCCAAGAAAGCGCCCCTTTTCTCGACTAAAGAAAGGGTGGCCATGATCAGGGAGATATTCCGGGGCGACCCCCGGGTGGAAGTCCGGGCCTTTGACGGCCTGCTGGTGGACTTCGCCCGGGCCCACGGGACCGGCGTGGTCATAAGAGGGCTGCGGGCCATATCGGACTTCGAGTACGAGTTCCAGATGGCCCTGATGAACAGGAACCTCGACCCCCGGGTGGAGACCTTCTTCATGATGCCCAACGTGAAGTACTCCTTTCTCAGCTCCAATCTGGTCCGCGAGGTGGTCATGCTGGGCGGCTCCGTCAGGGAGTTGGTCCCGGCCGGTGTCTCCGACAGGCTGCAAAAGAAGGTCGGGAAGATGAGACTGGCGAGAAAAAATTCCATTAAGGCGGGGAAAAATGTTCGGACTCTCTAGCGAAAAGAGCATCGTCGGACTCGACATCGGGTCCTACGCCGTGAAGGCGGTCGAATTCCGCGTCCGCAGGAAGGGCGGCGAGGAGGCCTATGAGCTCCTGAAGGTCGGCTACGAGCCCCTCCCGCACGACGCCATCGTCGAGGGGACCATCATAGACTCCGCCGCCGTGGCCGAGACCGTCCGGCTCCTGTTCGACGAAAACAAGATCTCAAACCGCAACGTGGCCATCTCCATATCCGGTAATTCCGTCATCATCAAGAAGATATCCCTGCCGGTCATGGAGAAGCAGGAGTTGGCCGAATCCATCATCTGGGAAGCCAAACACAACATCCCCTACCCTTACGAGGAGACCAACGTCGATTACGCCATCATCAGGCCGGGGGGCAAGGAGCAGGCCAGCCTGGACATCCTGCTGGTGGCCGCCAAGAAGGACAAGATCGCGAGCTACAGCAACGCGGTCAACCAGGCCCGCAAGGAGCTCCAGGCCATAGACGTCGACGCTTTCGCCGTCCAGAACGCCTTCGAGGTCAATTATCCGGAACTGTTCGGCGAGAAGACCATCGCCCTTATCAACCTGGGCGCCAGCGTGACCACGGTCGTCATCAGCGAGCGCGGCACGCCGCAGCTGTTCCGCGACCTGGCCCTGGGCGGTCTCTTCTTCACCGAGAACATCCGCAAGGAGCTCAACATCAGCTTCGACGAGGCCGAAAAGCTGATCAAGGGCATCCCCGGCAAGTCCATATCCGCCGACCAGGTGGCCACCGTCATCTCCATGAACATCCGGGACCTGCTGGACGAGATCGAAAAGACCTTCTCGTTCTACGAAGCCTCGGAAAAGCGCGACCGCAGGATCGAGGAGATCATCCTGAGCGGCGGGCTGGCCGGCGTGCCCATGATGGCTCCCGCCTTCGAGAGGAAGTTCAAGATCAAGACCGGGGTCATGAACCCGTTCCGCAACATAAAGTACGACGAGAAGAAGTTCGACCCGATATACTTCAACGAGATGGCCCCAATTTTCGGCGTCGCCGTAGGCCTGGCGACGCGAAAGGTAGAGAAGCAAAAATGATAAGGATCAACCTTCTCAAACCGGAAACCAAAGAGATCAGGGAGGCCGCCGCGGCCGCTCCTGAAGCAAGGCCCAAGAAGGCGCCGAATATCGGGAACCTCATCTTCCTCCTGCTCATCCTGGTCCTGATCGGCTTCTACTGGATGCAGAAAACGGCCTTCGACAAGGAGACCCGGCTGCTCGAGAACGCCCGCTTCGAAAAGGCCCAGCTGGCCTACGTCACGGCCAGGCTCGAGGCGGTGAACAGGCAGAAAGCCGACCTGGAACGCAAGATCAACCTCATCAACTCGCTCAAGGCCGAGCAGGACCTGGCCGTCAGGATCCTTTACACCCTGAGCAGCAACCTGCCCGACTGGGTCTGGCTGACCGAGGCCACTTACGACGCCAAAGGCGTCCAGGTCAAGGGCAAGGCCATCTCCAACAACCTGATCGCCGACTACATCGGCAACCTGGAGAAGAGCCCGGTTTTCAAGAACGTCAACCTGGGTTCCTCGCAGGCGCGCAAGGCCCAGAAGTCCGAATACCATGAATTCGTCATGAACATGTCCATAGAGAAAGCCGTGGAGCCGGCTCCGGCCGAAAAACCCGGCGCCAAGAAAGGGGGCGTGCAATGAAAAACGTTCCTTGGTTGGGCCACCTGGTCATCGCCCTTGTCATCCTGGCCGCGGCTTTCTTCCTTTACTTCAAGCCGCAGAACCAGAAGATCGCCGACATCCGGGCCGAACGGGTCAAGACCGAGACCGAGGTCATGAAGCTCAGGCAGCAGAAAATGGAGCTGGACAAGATCGAGGCCCAGATCGTCAGCCTCACCGCCCAGCTCAAGGACCTGGAGCAGATCATCCCGGACCGCAAGGAGATCGCCGAGATCCTGCGTCAGATCCAGCAGCTCGCCTACGACGCCCGTCTGGACGTCATCCGCTTCGCCCCTCAGACCGAGGTCAACCGGGAGTTCTACTCGGAATGGCCGATACCCATCCAGGTCACGGGCAACTATCACAACCTGGGTCAGTTCTTCGACCGTCTCAGCCAGTACCCCAGGCTGTTCACCATCGACAAGTTCAGCCTGAAGGCGCTCAGCCGCCAGACCGACCTGGCCACCATTTCGGCGGACTGGACGGTCAAGACGTTCTTTTTCGTGGAGGCGCCGGTCAAAGCCAAGACCCCGGCCGCCAAGCAAGCGAGGCCAAAATGAAGACGAGACCAGCCGCGTTAGCCGTTATCATCCTCATGTCGGGATGCCTGCTCCTGGCGGCCCAGGGAGCCGCCCAGGAGACCACGGCCGTCAAGACCCAGGCCAAAGAGGAGACGACGCCGACCATTCAGGCCAAGCCACTCTTCAGGTATGACTCCGAAGGCCGCCGCGACCCGTTCAAGGACCTGCTCGGCGGCCGCGACATCCGGGAAGTCAGCGGAGCCGGCGGGCCCCAGACTTATGTCGAGGACCTGATCCTGATCGGGATCGTCAAAGACCCCAAGGGCCTAACCGCCATCCTCGGCACCGCCCAGGGCTTTCCCTTCTTTGCCAAAGTGGGCGACAAGTTCTCCGACGGCTATCTCATATCGATCACCGAGAACCAGGTCGTCTTCCGCAAGACCCATGAACGGGGCGTGCCGCTCATGAGGCCCCGGGATATAGTCAAAGAAATCAATCCGGAGGAGCGTTAACATGAAAAAGAGAATCCTTCCTCTCGCGCCGATCTGTGCCCTTTTGGCCGCGACGGTCCTCGCTGCCGCATCGGTTCCGGATCCGGTGGTCAGCATAAGCAGGATCCAGGTGCAGCCTGGCGCGTTCAACACCAGACTGGTCATGGAGTCCGACGGCCCGCTCTCCATAGAGAACATCGGTTACCTGCCGGGGTCGCCCAGGACCCTGGTGCTTGACGTCAACCAGGCCCAGGCGCTCCAGGTCCCGTCCATACCCTCCTCCGAAGCCCAGTTCATCCGCGACATCCAGGTCCAGAAGGCCGGGGCGAACGACGTCAGGTTCTTCATCGAGCTCGGCGAGCGCGTGCCCTGCCGCCTGATCTCGGAAGCCGGCCGGACGGTCCTCGAGTTCACCAAGATCCAAAGGTCGAAGGTCGTTTACTCCGCCGATCCCGAGACCCAGGCCCGGCTGGACGGGGCGCCGCGCCGGGAGATCCTGCTCAGCAAGCTCGATTACAGCCAGAGCGCGGACGCGGTCACCTTCAAGGCCAGCCTGAGCGACCAGGCCGTGGCCCAGGTCTTCGCCCTGGAGAACCCGGCCCGCCTGGTAGTCGACCTGTTCGACACAGTGCTGGCCGCCAAGGCCGACATGTTCCCCGTGAGTAACCCGGCCGCGCCGGTGCAGAGGATGCGCGTCGCCCAGTTCCAGAGCGGCGACCCGCGTTCCATCACCCGGATGGTCTTCGACCTGAAGGAGCCGGGCCTCTACCAGCTCGATTCCCGGAAGGACGGTCTCGTCGTCTCCTTCTTCTCGTCGAGCCCCGCTCCGGTCCAAGCGGCGCCCAAGCCGGAAACACCCGCCGCGAGCGCAATTGCGGAACCCAAACCCATGCAGGCGGCGGTCGTGTCGACTCCGGCGCCGTCGAACCCGGCCAAGACGGCCGAGGCCAAGCCGGCGGCGGCCGCGCTCGAAAAGAAAGCCTCCTCCCAGCCGCCCGCGATAGAAACGGCCTGCCCGCCGCGGGAAGCCGGCCCTCCGCCCCAGGAGCAGAAAACCGCCCAGGCGCAGGTCGTGTCCGAAGATAAGTTCAAACCCAAAACCATCGTCAGCGAAGAGGAGAAATATTCCGGCGAGGTCATCAGCTTGAGGTTCAAGGACGCCGACCTGAGGGACGTCGTCCTGTACCTGTCCGAGTTCGCCGGGCTCAACGTCGTCTTCGACCCGGACGTCCGCGGCACGGTGACCTGCGACCTCAGGGACCTGCCCTGGGACCAGGCGCTCGACATCGTCCTGCGCCAGAACAAGATGGGCAAGGCCATCGAGGGCAACGTCCTCCGCATCGCTCCCATCAACGCCCTGATGAGGGAAGAGGAGGAGCAGCGCAAGCTCAAGGAGAGCCGGGAGCTGGCCGGCCCGGTCCAGGTCAAGACCATCACGCTGTCCTACTCCAAAGCCAAGGACGTTTCCGCCCTCATCCGTTCGAAGCTTTCCACCAGGGGCGAGATAATCATCGACGACCGCACCAACACCCTCCTGATCACCGACGTCAAGGACCGCATCGACCTCATCGAAAAGCTCATCTCCGTCGTCGACACGCCTACGCCCCAGGTCTCGATCGAAGCCAGGATCGTGGAAGCCACGGCCACCTTCATCCGCAACCTGGGCATCCAGTGGGGCTTTAAAGGCATCTCCGACCCGTTCTACGGCAACGCCACATCGGTCCAGTTCCCCAACAAGGTGCTGGTCGACGGGGCCCTCATCCCGCAGGGCGTCGTGACCAAGGGCATCGGCGGCCCGCTGGGCGGCTACGCCATCAACCTGCCGGCGCCGGCCTTCAACACCGCCATAGGCTTCTCCTTCGCCAACGTCCTCGACACTTTCCGCCTCGACATGGCCCTGTCGGCCCTGGAAACGGCCGGTGAGGGCCGGATCATCTCTTTGCCCAAGGTCACGACCCAGAACAACCAGCAGGCCGAGATCATCCAGGGCCGCCAGATCCCGGTCCAGACGGTCGCCAACTTCACCGTCACGACCCGGTACGTCAACGCCGCCCTGGAACTCAGGGCCACGCCCCAGATAACGGCCGAGGGCACCATCATCATGACGGTTGAGATCCAGAATAACGCCGCCGACTTCGCCAACCTGGTCAACGGCATCCCGCCCATCACCACCCAGAGCGCCAAGACCACGGTCATGGTCCCGGACGGCGGGACGACGGTGATCGGCGGCATCTACAGGACCGAGGACTCGGTGACCAGGGAGAGAGTGCCGTTCCTGAACCAGATCCCCGTCTTGGGCGGCCTGTTCAGGAATTTCGCCCGCACCAAACAGCAGCGTGAGCTGCTCATCTTCATAACTCCCAGGATCGTAAGATAACCCCATGAGGAGGAAAGCCATGAAACGCACCATAGGCATATTGAAACTCATCGCCGTCGCGACCGGCGTCACCGCCCTGCTCGCCTGCAACCCGGTGGCCAAGGGCGACCGGTCCCCGAGCCTCCTCATCATCGAGAGCATCACCGGGACGACGGCTGCGGGCGAGACGGCTTCCTACCTGGAGTCCGACGTCCAGAAGATCGGCCAGAGCGGAGCCTATACGACGACCGACAACGCCACCGCCATCCTGCGGGCCAGTCTGCTCAACCCGGATTCCCTGACGGGCCCCTCGCAGTACAACAACATCATCCTGACCGGCTACACGGTCAACTACGAGCTGCCCGACGGGACCGGCACGCCCGGCACGGACGTCCCCATGCCTCTGGCGGGGCAGATCTCGACGACCATGGTCGAGATCGGCAAGAGCGTGACCGTCTCCATACAGGTCGTCCTGGACACGGCCAAGCTGCAGGCCCCGCTGGCCCAGCTGGCCCAGACCACGAACACGCTCCAGGTGAACGCGATCATAGAATTCATCGGCGAGGACCTGACGGGGAAAGAAGTCCGCGCCGAAGGCAAGCTGGTCATAATATTCGGGGATTATCCCGACGATTGAGCGCCTGAAGACAACGCCGGTCCGCTGCTGAAGCGCGGACCGGCCTTTTTTTCCCGCCTTCAGAACAAACGGTAAGCGAACCTCAGTTTCTTCCGCGGCCCTACGGCCGGCCAGACATCGCGCAGAGCCTGCTCCAGGGTCTCTCTGTTCGAGGACCGGACCAGGACCTGTACCGCCGCCTGCCCTTTCAGCTTCGAACGGAACACCAGGGCCGGCCCCAAGACCTCGAGGCCCGGGCCTGCCCGCCGCAACTCATCCGCCAGCCGCCTCGACCTGGCCCCGAGAGCCCGCAGGTCCCGGCCGGTAAGGACCAGCTCGGCCAGCTCCAAGAACGGCGGATACCCCATCAGCTTCCGGTACCCCAGCTCCCGTTCAAAGAAAGCCCGGTAATCCCCGGCCAGAGCGGTTTCGATGCTGTAGTGGACGGGCGGCGAGGTCTGGACGACGATCTCAGCTGAAGGCTCGTCGCGGCAGAGGCCGGCCATTTCCGAGACCATGTCGTAGACTTCCTTGGCCGCCCGGAAATCGGCCGCCTCCAAGCTCGTTTCGGGGTTGATGACGCCGACCAGGCCGGCCACGGCCCTCGGGGCATGGACGGCCAGCATTCTCGTCCCCAAAAGCAGCCTGACCCGTCCGCTGAGGAACCGGCTCATCATCCTTCCGCGGAGAGCCGGGTCGGCGGCCGTATCGACGTCGAACCTGAGGGCGCGGGTCTTCGGGAACAGGCGTCCGACCTCCTCTTCCAGGGCCTGGATGCCCGGCAGCCTGCGCGCCGTAATGACGCCGCCGCACTCCCCGCAGGCCGACCCGAAAGGCTGGGAGCGGTTGCAGTAATGACAGACCAGTCTCTCGGAGCCGCCGGCTCTATGCAAGACGAGCGAAATGCCGCAGCGCGGACAGCGGGGGGTCAGGCCGCAGTCCCGGCAGGAAACTGAAGAAGCGAACCCGCGGCGGTTCAGGAAAAGGACGACCTGTTCCCCTTTGCTCAGGCGTTCCTGGGCCCTGACCCTGAGCGCCTCGCCGATTATCCTGCCGTTTTCCGGGGAATGCCCAACCGTCGTGACCTTCCATGAGGGCCGTTGTCCCCCGAGCTCGACCAGCAGGCCGCGACGGCCGGCATCGAAGAAGGCCTCGACCGTGGGCCGCGGCGAGCCGAAAACCACGGGCGCTCCTTCGGCCTCGGCCCGCAGCAGGGCCGCTCTTCTCGCGTCGTAAACGGGATTCTCCTCCTGATAATAAGCGTTATCGTGCTCGGAATCGACGATGATCAGGTCCGGCCCCCGGCCGGGCAGCAGAACGGCCGACCTTGTCCCTATGACCAGGCCGGCGCGTTCCGCGGCGAGACCCGCCCAGGCTCCCAGGCGCTGCCGGGCGCTGAGCCGCCCGTGGAACAGGACAGGGCGCCGGCCGAGGTCCGCCCGGACGCGGCGGCGGAACTCTTCGGCCTGGGCTATCTCCGGGAACAGGACGAGCGCCCGGCCTCCGCCGGAGACGACCGCGCGTAGCAGGGAGAGGTAGGTCTGATGCAGCGACTCCCGCGGCCCGAAGCACAGGCAGGGCCGGAACGCCCGCCTGCGGATGGCCCGCTCGACGCCGGCTAGGCCGCCGTCAGCCGGTCCCGGACCAAAGTCAATCCTCAGCTGCGTGGGCCCGGCGCCCGCCCCCGCCGCGGGGCCCCGGACGGGCGACGCCGTTCTCTCCTCCACCGTGACCAGTCCTTTGGCCCGCATGCGCGCGATGAGGGCGTTCGCGCCGGACCTTTCCAGGCTGCGCTGGATATGGCGCGGCGAGCATCCCCGCCTGGCGGCGGCGATGACCTGCGCGGCCTTCTTTTCCAAAGGCGTCATCGCGCCGGATTCGAGCGCCGCCCGGCCCTTTTCGCTCAGCTTGACCACCCTTATGGCCACCGTTCCGCTCGCCGGCGGCAGGGCCTGCTGCAGGAGCTCGCCCGGCGAGGATTGAAACTCCCGGGCCAGCTTCATGGCGAGGTCGATATTGGCCTGGGAAAGGACCGGACGCTCGTCCAGAACCTCTTCGAGTTCCTTCAGCTCGAGGCCCGTCCCCGGCGGCTCGGCATCCACGGCGATGATCACGCCCGTGAGCTTCTTCCGACCCAGGGACGCCCGGGCCCGGCAGCCCGGCCTGGCCTTCCTTTCCAGGCCTTCGGGGATCACGTAAGTGAAAGCGTGTTCCAGGGGTATGGGGAAGACCAGGCGGGCGAACACGTTCCTTATTTCCGGCCCAGGAATTCCATGACCTTTTGCATGTCCTCCCAGACCATCCGCTTGAGCTCGCGGTTGCCTTCGTTGCGGACCAGGTAAGACGGATGGAAGGTGGGCATGACCTTTATCCCCTGGAAATCAGCGAACCTGCCCCTGAGGGAGGACATGCTGACATGGCCGCTCGGTATGAAGAACTCCGTCGGCGTCTTGCCCAGCGAGACGATGACCCGCGGCCGGATGAGGCGGATCTGCTCCAGCAGGTAGGGCGCGCAGGCCTCAACCTCTTCCCGCCTGGGCACGCGGTTCTCGGGCGGCCGGCACTTTACAACGTTGGTGATGTAGACCTCGTCCTCGCGGAACTTCATGGCGGCGATGATCCGACGCAAAAGCTGGCCGGCCCGGCCGACGAACGGCCGGCCCTGGGCGTCCTCGTCCCGGCCCGGGCCTTCACCGACGAACATCAGCTCGGCCCGGGGATGGCCTTCGCCGGGAACGGCCCGGGTCCTCTCCGCCGCCAGCGCGCAGCGCCGGCATTCGAGCACTAGCCGGCAGAGCCTCTCCAACCCGGGTCCTTCTTCATCGCCGTGACGGGCTCCGGGCTCAGGCCCGGCCGCCCCGGCGGGCGCCGCTTCGGGCTTGTCCCTGACGACGAAATCGGCGCCCGGAACCCTGAGCAGCTCGAGATGGGCGGCGAGCTGCTCCAGGAACTCAGCCTTTGCGTTCTTTCCCAAGCAATTCTCCGACGCAGTCGAGTATGGCCCGGCTTATCTCCCGCTTGCCGGCTCTGGGCACGGCACGGACCTCGCCCGAGGGGTAGATTATATGGGCCTCGCTCTCGGTTTCGCCGAAACCGCTGCCGCCGCCGACGCGGTTGGCGACCATCAGGTCGGCCTTCTTGGCCAGCATCTTCCTCCGGGCGTTGTCGACGACGTCATCGGTCTCGGCGGCGAAGCCGACGACGAGCTGTCCCTTCTTCTTGTTCCTGCCGAGGAAGCTCAGGATGTCGGGCGTCCTTTCAAGCTCCAGCGCGGCGGCGACGCGCTCTTTCTTTATCTTGGCGGCCTCTACGCGCTTGAACCTGAAGTCGCCGACGGCGGCGGCCATTATGACCGCGTCGGTGCCCTTGAACTCCCGTTTGACGGCCTTCTCCATCTCGGCGGCGCTTTCGACGCGGACGAATTTCACGCCCGCGGGAGGCTCAAGAGCGCTCGGTCCGGAAACGAGGGTGACCTCGGCGCCCCGCAGGCGGGCCTCCTCGGCCAAGGCGTAACCCATCCTTCCCGTCGACGGGTTTGACAGGAAGCGGACCGGGTCGAGGTATTCCCGGGTCGGTCCGGCCGTGACCAGGACCTTCCGGCCCTGGAGCGGCCGTCCGGCCGTGATGAGCCTGACGGCTTCCGCCACGATGAGATCGGGCTCGGCCAGCCTTCCGACGCCCTGCTCGCCGCAGGCCAGGTAGCCGCTGCCCGGCTCCACGAACCGCACGCCGGCGGCCTTGAGCCGGCCGATGTTGGCCTGGGTGGTCGGATGCAGGTACATGGCCTCGTTCATGGCCGGAGCGACCAGGACCGGCACCCGGACACAAAGGTAGAAAGTGGTCAGGAAATCGTCGGCCACGCCCGCGGCGAACTTGGCGATGACGTTGGCCGTGGCCGGCGCTACGCAGAGCAGGGCCACCTCCTCCGCGAGCGACACGTGGCTCAGGCTGCGGGCCTCCGGCTCATCGTACATGTCGACGATCGTCCGAAGTCCGGACAGGCTCGCGAACAGCAGCGGGGAAATGAGCCTGGTCGCGTTGCGGGTCATGATGACCTGGACATCGAAGCCCTGTTTCTGGAAGCCGCGCAGGACCTCACAGGCTTTGTAGATGCTGACGGAGGACGACACCCCCAGGGCTATCTTGGAGTTCATCTTCTCCCTCCCCGGCGGCTGAAGCTCGCGAGGACCGGACGCAGGACGGCGGCGCGCGCCCCGACCCGGCAGCGCGCGGCGACGATGACCGCGGCCAACTCTTCCACCGCTCTGTCCAGCTCGTCGTTGACGACGACGAAATCGAACCGGGCATGCTCCCTGACCTCGGTCCGGGCGTCCCTGAGGCGGCGGGCTACGGCTTCCGGCCCGTCCTGTTCCCTCGCGAGCAACCGCCTTTCGAGCTCTTCGGCCGACGGCGGCATGATGAAGATCAGAACAGCTCCGGGGACCTTCTCGCGGACCTGGCGGGCCCCCTGAACGTCTATGTCCAGGATCAGGTCCGTTCCCCTGCCGGCCAGCTTGAGCTCCGCGAGCGAGGTGCCGTAGCGATGCCCGTGGACCACGGCCCACTCCAGGAACCGGCCGGCCCTGACCATGCGGGCGAATTCCGCCTCGGTTATGAAATGATAGTCGACCCCGTCCTTCTCGGAAGGACGGGGAGGACGCGTGGTGTGCGAGACCGAGAAGCGCAGGCCTGGAAGCCTCTCCATGAGGCCGCGGATGAGGGTCGACTTGCCGCAGCCGGACGGTCCGCTGACGACGAAGACCATCTGTCCTCCTTGCTCCAAGCCGGGGCCCGGGGCTCGGCCCGAGGCCCGCTCATTCTATGTTCTGAACGAGCTCCCTGATGCTCTCGACTTCGTTCTTGATGGCCAGGCATCCCCGGATGACCCGGATGTCCTGGGCCTTGGAGTTTATGGTGTTGGCCTCCCGGATGAGTTCCTGAGCCAGGAAATCGAGTTTCTTCCCGGCGGGCTCTTCGCCGCGGCCCTTCATTATCTTCTCCAGGTGCTCGAGGTGCATCCTGAGCCGCGTCAACTCCTCCGAGATGTCGTACTTCTGGATGAGAATAGAGACGTCTTCCGCGACCCTTTCACGGGAGATCCCAAGGGTATCTCCGCCGGACTCCTTTAGCCTGGCCAGGTATCTGCGCCTGAGCCGGTCCGGCTGTCTCTCGAACAGCTCCCCGACCCTGGCCGTCGCCCGGCGGATCTTCCTGACATGGCCCTGGAGCCGCTTGACCGTCTCTCGACCTTCCCTGCGCCTCATGCGGATGACGTCGTCCAGGGTTCGCTCGAAGCAGCGTTCCAGGAAAGCGGCTTCCGCCCGGCTGAGCCTGGCCCTGCGCAGCTCATAGAGCTGGGGAATGCGGATCAGGCCGTCCAGGGAAAAATCGATCTCACGGCCCGTCCGCCTGGAAACCCGCCCGACCGTCGAAAGGATCTTCTCGAGCAGGCCTTGGTTGAAGGAGAAGCGCCAGCTTTCCGGCCGGAAGGAGGTCATCTCCAGGGTCACCTCCACCCGGCCGCGCTTGACCCGGCGCTGGCAGAGCGCCCGCAGGCGGCCCTCGGCCTCGCCCACGGGCGTCCCCTTGCAGAGCCAGTCGAAATGGCGGTGGTTGAGGGTCTTGACGCTGACCTTGAGGCGCATGGAGTCGCCGGAAAACTCCCTTTCCGCGAATCCGGTCATGCCTTTGATCATCTATATAGCTCCCAACAGAGGCCGGCCTCAGGCCAGCTTGAACCAGGCGCGGATCAGCTCGCAGGCGTTGCGAGCCGAGCCGAAGGTAAGGTTGTCCGCGACGCCCCAGATCCAGAAGCCTCGCGGGATGCCGCTGTCCTTCTTAATCGGGCCGACCGCCATGCTGTCCTTGCCCGCGACCGTGACGGACGAAGCCGTAGCGCCCTTTTGCCCGGCGGCCACGTCGAACAGCGGGCTGTTCATGTAGCAGGCTCGCAGGCCGGCCGGGTCGGTGTCCCGCTTCAGCTCCAGGTAGGTCATCACCGAATAAGTGTGGAAAACGGGCGCCAAGACGACGGAAAGCGAAAGATGGAACCCGGGCTGCAGCACGCGGCGAAGCTCCGAGAGGACTCGTCTCTCACGCTCGGAGAAGCCGTCGGAATCGAGGCGGCCCAGGTGGGACACCAGGTTGAAGGCCACCTGCCCGTGGAAGACCTTCTTGGGCATGGAAGTGCTGCCGAGCATGGCCACGCTCTGGTCGTACAGCTCCTGGATGCCCTTCTCTTCGAAGGCCGAAACGGGCTCGAGTATGACGGAAACGGCCCGCTCGATGCCGAAGGCCCTTTCGACCGGCGCGAGGAGGTGGGCCAGGATGACTGCCGCCGGGCTGGGATTGGCCGCCAGCGAAACGCCCGCGCCCGCCAGCAGGTCGTCGTTGACGCCGGCCACGACGACGGGCACGTCAGGCCGGTCGTTCCAGGACTCGCTCAAGTCCAGGGTCCGGTAATCCCTTCCGGACGCGAAATGGCCGTGGTCCAGCGCCGGCCGCGGGTCGACGGCCAGTATGACCAGGTCCAGGCCTTCCAGCATGGCCGGGTCGAGGTGATGGACGACCTTGGGTTCCTCGCCGAACTGGCTGAGTTTGCTGTATTCCTCCTGGACGTCCGGGTCGTAGAACTCAACGGACTTGACCGGGATCCGCCCGCCGGCGAGCACGCTCTGGATCTCCTTGCCCCGCAGGGTGTCGGAGCCGATGATGGCTATGCGGAGTCCCCGGTCGGTTGCCATGCTTCGACCTCAGGCCCGCTTGGCGAAATCGGACATGATGCCGTACATCCTGTCCTTGAGGGCCAGCTTCCTTTTCTTGAGCTCCTTCTCTTTGAGGACGTCATCCTCGTTGAGAGAGCCCTTGGCCTTGAGCTTCTCCAGGGACCTCTCGAGGGCCTGGTGCTCTTCGTGGATCTTCCTGAACTCTTCGTTCTCCCTGAGGAGCCTCTCTTTAAGGGTTTTTTCGTCGACCAATCCTCATCCTCCCGGCTTCAGGATACCATAACGGGAGCCCCAAAAAAAGGCTCCGCCCTCTTCGCCATCGACAGCCTCCACACATACGGTGTTAGCAAAAGTTGAAAAGTGGACAGTTTAAAAATCAAAAGTGGACACGTG
>CAYWJT010000020.1:0-38773 GCA_964458655.1 uncultured Eubacteriales bacterium
ATGGGCCAAAAGCGCGGCGGAAGCTCCCGCCCGGCGGCTGTCGATATCGATATGGATGAGCGACAAGAGCTGACCGATCACCGGAGGTTCACATGAAACGAGCGCCTAACACCTTTGCCATCATGCTTCTCGCCTTCTCCGCGCTGGCCCTGACCATGACGGCAGGGGCGCAGGAAGCCCGGCAAGCCGGGCCGGCGTCGGGAAAGAAGCCGTCCGCCGGCCTTGACATCGCGACCATGATGAAAGGCGAGGAGTTCGTTGGGACCTCGCCTTCGGGCCTGGCCTGGGCGGTCGACGGCAAGACGCTCTATTTCCGCTGGAAAAGACCGGGCGCGGAACGGCAGGAACTCTACGCCGTCACGGCCGCCCGGCCGGAGCCGCGGCCGGTCAAGCAGGAGGAGCTGCTCAAGCTTCCGGCCCTGCGCCAGGAGGCGGCCGGCCGGATGAGAACGGCCGGGTTCGGCGGCTTCGGCGCCGAGGTCGAGTTCGACCGCGACAGGAAAAGGATGCTCGTCGTCCAGAACGGGGACCTTTTCCTGGTCGACCTCCAGACCGGGAAATCGCGCCAGCTCACGGCCCTGGCGGAACGCAAGAGCGGCGCCTCCTTCAGCTTCGACGGCAAGAAGGCCGTGTTCACCATGGCCGAGAACCTCTATGCCATCTCGCTCGAGGACGGCTCCATCCGCCAGCTCACGGCTTTCACCCGGCAAGCGCCGCCCCAGGAACGCCAGGCCGGCGAGATCGACAAGTGGTACGCCGACGAGCAGAGGAAGCTCTTCCGCGAGCTCCAGCGGCCGCCTCAGTTCGGAGAGATGATGGCCCGGCGGGGCTCGGCGCTTCCCCAGCTTCCCCAGACGCCCCGCCTCAAGCCCTATTTCCTGAAGGATTCGGAGCGCGTCGTCCGTCTGGAACTCTCTCCGGATGAGAAATACGTCCTCTTCGCCGTCAACAGAAGGCTCGAGGACCAGAAGACGACGATCGTCCCCAGTTACGTGACGCGTTCGGGCTACACCGAAACGATCGAGTCGCACGCCAAGGCCGCCTACGCCGAAGAAGGGACAGTCGCGGGTGTCGTCAGGGCCGAGACCGGCGACGTGACATGGCTGGACTACGGCCAGGCCGAACGCCGCGTCTACCCCGGTTCGGCCATCTGGTCGCCGGACGGCCGGGAATGCCTGCTTTCGGCCCGCTCCGAGGACCGCAAGGACGAGTGGCTGTTCAGGCTCGACCCGGCGACCGGAAAGACGAGCGTTGTTTTCCAGGTCCATGACGAGGCCTGGGTCGGTCCGTTCGGCCTGGCCAATATCTTCTTCTGGCCCGACGGCAAGCGCGTGTCGTTCATCTCCGAAAAAGACGGCTACGCTCACCTTTACAGAGCGAACGTCGACGGCACCGGGCTCGAAGCGCTGACGAGCGGGAAATTCGAGGTCAGGCAGGCGGCGCTGTCAAAGGACGGAAAGCGCCTCTATCTCGTCACGAGCGAGGAACACCCCGGCGAGACGCATTTCTACTGGATGCCGGCCGAGGGCGGCCGGAGGGTCAGGATAACGGACCTGCCGGGCCTGAACGAGGTCTCCCTCTCGCCAGACGAGACGACACTGGCGGTCCTCAACTCCCGGACCGACTCTCCGGCCGAGCTCTACCTGCAACCCAACAAGCCGGGCGCGCCGGCCAGGCGGATAACGGTCTCGACCACCGAGGCCTTCCGGGCCTATGACTGGGCCGAGCCCGAGGTCGTTTCCTTCCCGGCCAGGGACGGCGTCGAGGTCTACGCGCGGCTTTATCGGCCGGCCGTCCAGCACCCGGCTCGGCCGGCCGTGATCTTCATCCACGGCGCCGGCTACCTGCAGAACGCCCACAAGGGCTGGAGCACCTACTTCAGGGAATACATGTTCCACAACCTGCTGCTCGAGAAGGGCTACTACGTGCTCGACGTCGACTACCGGGGGAGCTCCGGCTACGGCCGCGACTTCAGGACAGGCATCTACCGCCACATGGGCGGCAAGGACCTAGACGACATCATCGACGCCGCCCGCTACCTCACGGCCAATCATCCGGTCGACCCGGCCAGGATCGGCTGCTACGGCGGTAGCTACGGCGGCTTCCTGACGCTGATGGCGATGTTCAAGGCGGCCGACGTCTTCAGGGCGGGGGCGGCCCTGCGTCCCGTGACCGACTGGGCCCATTACCATCCAGGCTACACGGTCGACATTCTCAACCTGCCGCACAAGGATCCGGAAGCCTACCGGCAAAGCTCGCCCATCTACTTCGCCGAGGGCCTCAAGGGCGCGCTCCTCATCTGCCACGGCATGGTCGACACCAACGTCCATTTCCAGGATTCGGTCCGGCTCGTCCAGAGGCTGATCGAGCTCGGCAAGGAGAACTGGGAGCTCGCCGTCTACCCGGTCGAGAACCACTCCTTCACGACGGCCTCGGCCTGGACCGACGAGTACAAGCGCATCCTCAAGCTCTTCGAAACCAACTTGAAGCAATAGAGCCCCCGCCTTGACTTGGGCCCGGGATTTCGGCTAAATAGTGAAACAACATGGCGAAAGCTCTGGAGGTCCGGGAACTCAGGAAATCCTTCCGCGTGGGCTTCATCCCGAAAAGGAAGGAGATCCTCCAGGGCATCGACTTCTCGGTGGAAGAGGGCGAGATCTTCGGCTATCTCGGCCCGAACGGCGCCGGCAAGACCACGACCATAAAGTGCATCATGGGTCTGATCTTCCCCGACTCCGGCTCGGTCAGGATCTTCGGCCAGGACCACCTGTCGCACCGGGCCAGGGAGTCCCTGGGCTTCCTGCCCGAGAACCCCTATTTCTACGACTACCTGACGGCCGAGGAGTTCCTGGGCTTCTGCGCCGACCTGTTCGGCCTCGACAGGGACGAGAAAGCCGGCCGCATCGCCCGCCTGCTCCGGCTGGTCGGGCTGGAACGGGCCGCGGCCGTCCAGCTGCGCAAGTTCTCCCGAGGCATGCTCCAGCGGGTGGGCCTGGCCCAGACCCTGATCAACGATCCCAGGCTGGTCGTCCTGGACGAACCCCTGGGCGGCATGGATCCCATCGGCCGCAAGGAGCTCCGCGACATAATCGTCCGCTTCAAACACGAAGGCAAGACCGTCTTCTTCACTTCGCACATACTCCAGGACATCGAGATGATCTGCGACCACGTGGCCATCATCGTCGGGGGCCGGATAGTCAGGCACGGAGCGCTCCAGGACCTGATCTCGGAGAAGATACTCTACACCGAGATCGCCGTCTCGGGCGTCCCGCCGGCCGAACTCGGCGGCTACGGGGAGAGCGTTTCGGTCCAGGGCGACCGGGTCCTGCTCAAGGTCTACGAGGAGGCCAAGGTCGACCCGGTCATCGAGCTCGTCCACCGGAGAAGGGGCCGCATCCATTCCCTGAGCCCGAGGACGGAGACCCTCGAGGACATCTTCGTGGAGACGGTGGGCAACAGATGAAAGCACTGGCCATCGCCGGCATCACCTTCAAGGAAGCCAAGAGGGACCGGGTCCTCTACCTGTTGTTCTTTTTCGCGGTAGTCGCCATCGCCTCCTCGCGCGTCCTGGCCCTGCTGACGGTCGGCGACCGGGTCAAGATCATCAAGGACGTCGGCCTCGCCTCGCTCAACATCTTCGGCGTCCTCATGGCCGTCCTGATGGGCACGGGCCTGGTCTACAAGGAGATCGACAAGAAGACCATCTTCACCCTGCTCTCCAAGCCCCTCCACCGGGCGGAATTCCTGTTCGGCAAGTTCCTGGGCCTGGCCTTCACGCTGTTCATCATGACGACGGCCATGTCCCTGATATTCCTGGCCGTGGTCTTCGCCCACACCCTGAGCCTGGACTGGCGGCTGCTGATCGCCATCGCCTACATCTACCTCGAACTGCTCGTCATAACCGCCCTGGCCATCCTCTTCTCGACCTTCGCCTCCCCCATCCTGAGCTCCATCTTCTCCCTGTCTTTCTATCTGATAGGGCATCTCACCTGGGGCCTCGAGCTGCTCATCAAGAAAGCCCGGACGGCCGCGGGCAGGACGGCGCTGCGTGCCCTCTACCTCGTGCTGCCGGACCTCGAGAACTTCAACTTCAAGACCGAGGCGGTCCATAACCTGCCCATACCGTCGGGCATCTTCCTCTGGTCGTTCCTCTACGCCCTGTGCTACACGGCCTTCCTGCTCGCGCTGGCGGTGCTCGTCTTCAGGCGCCGGGATTTCATCTGACGCGCGGGACAACCTGAGGTGAATTCAGCATGAAGGCGGCGAGACAGGCACCAGGAAGAAAGGCCCCGGCCCCGCTCCTGCTCTTCCTTATCGTCAGCCTGGGCCTGTCCGTCGCGCTCAAGGCCAGGACCGACGTCATCGTCCGCGGCAGACTGCCCGGCTCCTCGATCATCTACATCCCTTCCGGCAAGTTCCTCAAATACGCGACCTTCGGCTATTCCTGCCTGGCCGCCGACCTGGTTTACCTCTGGTCCATCCAGTACTACGGCACGCCGACCATCGACGACCGCTTCAAGCATCTGGACCACGTTTACGGCATCATCAGCGAGCTCGACCCGCTCTACGCGGACCCGTACGAGGTCGGCGCCCTGATCGCGGTTTACGACGCGCGCGACCCCCGGCTGGCCCTGAAGATCCTCGACCTGGGCGCGGAAAAGAACCCGGCGAACTGGGTCTTCCCTTTCAACGCCGGCCACGTGGCCATGATGCAGATGAAAGACTTCGAGCTGGCCGAGAAGTATTTTGAAAAGTGCCTGGCCATACCGGGAGCCCCGCCCTTCGTCGCCCGGCTCAGGGCCAACGCCATATTCCGCAAGGGCGACACCCAGACGGCCTGGGAAACCTGGCTCGACATCTACAACACCGCCCCCGACGAAACGACCCGGAAGATCGCGTCGAACCACCTTTACAACATCAAGCAGTCCGTGGACACCGCCGCCCTGGCCGAGGCGGTACGCAAATACAGGGAAAGATACGGGCGCCTGCCGGCCGGATTGGAAGACCTGCGCCGGACCGGCATCGTCCCGGAGATACCCAAGGACCTCGACGGTCAGGACTATGTCTACGACCCGAAGACCGGAGAGGTGAAAGCGCCGGTTATACCATGGAAACGCTGACCGTCGCGCTGATCGTCGTCTTCGGCCTGGTCTGGGGAAGCTTCCTCAACGTCGTCATCCACCGCCTGCCCAGGGGCATGAGCCTGCTGCGGCCGGCCTCCTCCTGCCCGGCCTGCGGCGCGCGCATCAAGCCGTACGACAACATCCCCCTGTTTTCCTACCTCGTCCTCGGCGGCAGGTGCCGGAAATGCCGGGCCCGGATATCGCCGGTCTACCCGCTGGTCGAGGCCCTGACCGCAGCCTGCCTGGTCCTGGTCTATTTCTCGTCCGGCCGCGCGGTCGACCTGGAGTTCGCGGCCGGCGCCCTCTTCGCCAGCGCCATGATCGCGCTCGGGTTCATAGACTATTTCCACCAGATCCTGCCCGACGCCATCACCCTGCCGGGCCTCTTCCTGGCCCTGGCCTATTCCTTCTTCCGGGACGACCTGAGCTTCCGAGGCGCCCTGGTGGGCGCGGCGGTCGGGGCCGGTTTCCTGCTCTTCGTCTACGGCGCCTACTTCCTCATCAGGCGCCGGGAAGGCCTGGGCATGGGCGACGTCACCATGCTGCTGCTCATCGGGGCCTACCTCGGCCTGCCGCGGACCATCCTTACCCTGATCCTGGCTTCGCTCGTCGGTTCCCTGGTCGGGATCTACCTCATCAGACGGCGCAGCAAGAACCTGCAGTTCGAGCTGCCCTTCGGGACATTCCTGGCTCCGGCGGCCTTCATCGCAGCGCTCTGGGGGACTAGGATCATCAACGCCTACCTGGCCATGTTCAAGCGCTGAGAGTTCGGACCGGCCGGATTTCAGGATGTTTTCCGGCGGAGACCTTTCTCCTCCTTTTTCCGCGGACTCCCGACCGGCCGCGCCTCATCGCCCGGCTGCGCCTTCTCCACCATGAACACCCGCTTCGTGCCGGGCCTGACCTTGGCTTTCTCGGCCGCGGGCAGCCCCGGGATCCAGATTATCTCGCCGCCAGACGTGAAGACCGGCCGCCGGTCGCGCTCGGCCCGGGCGACGCCTCTGGCCCTGAGAAGCTCCTTGACCTTCTTCCCGCCAGGTGCGCCGAACGGACGGTAGCGGTCGCCCGGGCGGCGGTTCCTGATGACGAGCGGGAAGCGCAGCGCGGCCCGGTCGAAAAAGGCCCGCCGCGAATCGTCGAACTTGAGTCCCGCCGGACCAGGGTTCAGGAAGGTCTCTCCCCGGAACCTGGCTCCCGCGGCTGCAACCTCGACCTCGCCGTCCCCATCCCACTCCATCGAGAAAGGCCGCGGAAGCGCCGGCTTTTTACAGAGCGGCCTGACCATGCCGGCCTCCCGCTTGAAGCTCAGGCCTCCCGCGACCTGCGTTTCCCGACCTTCGCGGAGCTTTAACAGGCGGTCCACGTCCGCGTAGGAAATACCGCTGAGGTCGCCTTTTACTTCCCTGATGAACTCCCTGACCACCCGCCTGCCCATGGCCGCGGGCAGCAGCCCGAGAACCCGGGCGTCCAGGGCGCCGGCTTTGCCCGAACCGCTCACGAGCGCGGCGCTCACCTCTCGAGAAAAGCCGTCCATAAGGCTCTCCTCTTCCCGGACGATGTCCGCCAGCCGGGCGATGTGCTCCACGACGCGCCGGCCGCAGTTCCTTTCGAGTTCCGGCAGAAGCTCGCTCCGGACCCGGTTGCGGATGAACCTGCGGTCCAGGTTGGACGCGTCGAGCCTCCACTCCAGGCCCTCCGCCGCCAGGAATTCTTCTACCTGCGGGCGGGTGAGTCTGAGAAGCGGCCGGATGACCGGGCAGGGGTCGTCGTGGATGACAGGCGCTATGCCGGCCAGTCCGCGCAAGCCCGTGCCCCGGACGAGCCTGAGGAGGAGCGTTTCGGCCTGGTCGTTCATGGTGTGGCCTGTGGCGATCTTGGTGGCGCCCAGCTTCCGGGCGGCCCGGCGCAGGAAATCGTACCTTAGCCGCCGGCCGGCCTCCTCGAGGTTGAGCTTGCGCTCACGGGCGAATTTCCTGACGTCAGCCCGGCCGGCGACGAAACGCAGGCCGTGTCTCTCGGCGAGGCCGGCGACGAAGGCCTCGTCCGCGTCGGCCTCCGGTCTCAGCCTGTGATTGAAGTGGGCCACGAGGACCTCGACGGGAAGCTCCGCGCCCAAGCTCAAAAGCAGATGTAAAAGGGCGACCGAGTCCGGCCCGCCGGAGCAGGCCGCCAGGACCCGGTCTCCGGGGACGAGCAGGCCTTCTTCTTCAACGGCCCGCTTGAAGGTCTCGAAGGCGGGACGGCCGGGTTTATGGCTGGGCATTTACGGCACGGGAATGGCGGCGGAGGGATTTGAACCCCCGACACTGCGGATATGAGCCGCATGCTCTGACCAACTGAGCTACGCCGCCGTCCGGCAAAAGATTGTAGCCGATTGGCGGGAGCGAGTCAACGAGGCTTACTGGAAAAGGGCGACGTCGATCTCTTTCTTGAAGCTGAAGCGGCGCTCTTTGAACAGCCTCAGGCAGGCGTCGACCACCTGTAGGTCGTACCTGATGCCCCGGCCGCGGCGGATCTCCTCCAAGGCCTTCTCCATGCCCAGCCCCGGCCTGTAAGGCCGGTGCGACGAGAGGGCCTCGACCACGTCGGCCACGGCCAGGATACGGGCCTCGGTCAGGATGGCGTCCCCGTTCAGGCCGTCCGGGTAGCCCGTCCCGTCCAGGCGCTCATGGTGCTGGAGTATGATCTGGGCGACCGGCCAGGGGAACTCTATCTTCTTAAGTATGTCGAATCCGACGCGTGGGTGCTCCTTGATCAACTGGAATTCCGTCTTGGTGAGCCGGGCGGGCTTGGTCAGGATCTCGGCCGGCATGGCGATCTTGCCGATGTCGTGTATGATGCCGGCCATGCGCAGGCCTTCGACCTTGTCCGAGGGCAGCCGCATCTCCTCGGCGATGGCCACGGCCAGGCTGGCCACGCGGCGCTGATGGCCGGCCGTGTAGAGGTCCCTCATCTCGATCGTCAGCGACATGGCGTCTATGGTCCCCTCCAGGGCCTTGGCCAGCTTCTCGAGCGTGTGCTCGAGCTGGGTCCGGGAACGATGCGTCTCCATGATCTTGCCGTAGAGTTCCTGGTTCACCCGCGACAGCTCCTCGGTCCGCCTGGAAACGCGCATCTCCAGCTCCTGCTTGACGAGGCGGAGCTCCTTTTCCATGCGGATGCGCTCGCTTATCTCCCGCTCCAGCTCGACGGACCTGTTGGATACCCTGTCCTCGAGCGAGCGGTTGAGCGCCTCCATCTCCCTGTAGGTCTTCTCCATGCCTTCCAGCATGGTGTTGAAGGCCCGGGCCAGGCCGCCGATCTCATCCCGGGAGAAAACGCGGGCCCTCTGCTTGAGGTCGCCACGGGCGACCCGCTCGGCCGTCCTGGTCATCTGGACGAGCGGCCGCGTGATGACGCTCGAGAAGACGAAGGCCAGGACCAGGCCGAGGGCGAACACCGCGGCCGTCACCTCGGCGACCACTGCCTTTTCCCGGCCGACCTTTTGCGCCAGCTCGGGGAATGAGAAGCCTATATATAGGCTGCCGATGACGGCGCCGTCGCTCTCCAGGCTGATCTTCTTGCGGAAGAGTTCCCGCAGGCCCGTGGTCGAGGCGCTTTCGTCCGTCTGCCTGTAGAACGACCGGGCGGCGGCCTCTCCGTTCACGGCGGCGGCCACGTTGCCCTCAGCGTCCTCAAAGACGGCGTACTTCACCGCCTCGAACCGGCCGCAGGCGCGGGCCAGGGCTTCGGCCAGGCTCTCTTCCCCGTGTCCCGCCGCGGCGGCCGAGACCGCTTCGGCGATCAACCCGGTCATGGCCTCCGCGACCTGCCCGGCCCCGCCGCGCATGAACCTGTCCGTCCTCCGCGGAGAATCAAGGAGGAAAAAGACGCAGACGGCCAGTATCAGGATGAAGAAGGTCAGGAAGATCTTGGTCCGTATCTTCCTGGGCCCGATCCTGCCCAACAGGCCCATGGCCAGGGCAGGCCGGACAGGGCCGACATCGACTGCCGGGCCCAACTCACCCGCGGCGCGGCTGCTCATGCTATAGGTCTCTCCAGTGTTCGACTTCCCGTCAAGGATACGCCCGCGGGAGACGGGGTCAATGCCCTTCAGGGGTGATTCGGGAGGTTAAGATATCACCCTGGACGGGGTGAAGGGGCGAATCCCGAAACAGGCGATTACCAGGTCCGGGACTTGGCCGGTTCCATGCGTTTCAGGTCGAGTCCCCTCTCGACCGCCCCTATCCTGTAAAGGCAGATCTCGCGGAGCGAAGAGGGGTGGTGGAGGACCTCGGAGACGGAGTTGGCGCCTACCGCCCAGACTCCGCCGCCCCTGATAACGACGACATGATAGTCATGGAGAAGTCTTACGAGCTCTTCGGTACTGAAATCGGGGCCTATGACGGGTACGGCGGGGTAGAGAAAGCTGCCTTCGGCGTCCACAGGGAAGATCCGTCCGGCCGGGGCTTTCTCGCCGGGATAGACATACCAGGCGCAGGCCTCGGCTTCCGGGATGTAGCAATGCATAACGGTCTGGAAGTCGCTCTCGGCATAAATGGTCTTGTGCAGGCGTATCTCGGGATGGTCGCCCGCTTCGGCCGCCAAAGCCAGCTTCAGCAGGGGGCCGCCGATGTACCTGGGGCTGGAGGCCCTGGGGGCGAAGAGCATGGCGTCCACGCCTCTCAGCGACATGGTGCCGGTATGGAAAGGCGACAACCGGGACTCGAAGATGCGGTGGCCGGCCTTGATGAATTCCCGGCGGATCTCTTCCTCTTCAGGGAAGTCGTTGCGTTCGTCGGGCCATTCGCCGTAGGGCAGAAGCGGACAGGGGAAGTGCCGTTCCGGCGCCTTCAGGATCGCGGCGCGGAGCGCTTCCACGTCCACGCCGAGACGTTCCATGGCCCTGACGACCGCGCCCGAGCCGTTGCCCACGGCCAGCAGGAAGAAAGCCTCCTTTAGGCTCCTTCCCCGGGCCATGGCCCCGTGGCCGAATATGATCGTAAGGGGATGCCGCTCCAGGCGCTCCGGCACCGTCCGGGCCATCTCCGGCGAGCCGCTGGGCACGGCGAACCAGTCCACCGGGACGCCCGGCCCCAGATGGTGGAAGCCGAGCGGGTCGACCGGCACGAAATCGCGCGGCCGCGAAGGCTTCGGTTCGTCGTCGAGAGTGGCTACGGTCAGCTCCTTCACGTGGGCGTGCATGGAGGCGCCGACGCCGGGTATGGACAGGATCCGGGCGTGAATGTCGGTTTCGGAGGAGGACTTGTAGTAGCCGAAATCCGTCCCCCCGACCGAGAGGAAACAGATCTGGTCGGGCTCCAGGTCGCCTTTCTGGGAGCCGGTGGCCGTGATGACGATCTCGTCCCCGCCCGCGGCGTTGCGGCGGCGGACGGCCATGTTGCCGCTGTGGCTGTCCTGGATATCGCAGGCCAAAGAGGCCCGGCCCACGGCCTGGAAAAGGCGCAGGAGCTCTTCGTCGGCCGACCACCTCGGAGCGCTCATGACCGCCTCCCTTTTATACCCAAGCTTTCCAGAAGCTCCCGGCCCGGCCGGCCCTTCTCGTCCCAGCCTCGGACCCGGTAATAGTCGCGCCTCAACCGGGCCTGGTCCTCGCGGCTGACCGCCCTTTCCCGACCGCCGACCACGACCGGAACGTCGGCGAACCGGTCCGGCAGGGCGTCGTCCTCCTCCCTCAGGCCGGCCTCCAGGTTGAAGAGCCGCTCGAGGGCCGCGACGCGGTTCTCGATCTCCTGGAAACGAGCCACGGAGAAATCGCGGCCGGTGACGCCGCTCACCATCCTGGCCCAGGGCTCATGGGCATAGGCGAAACCCGTGAAGCGGCAGACGCACAGGCTGTCCTGCAGTATTCCCAGGTTCTGCATGTTGCGGATGGTCAGGGGCGCTTGGACCAGGCTGAAGCGGGGCACTTCCTTGGTCCCGCCGAAAAAGGCCAGCGAGACGGCGTAGCCGCCGCGCAGGTGGCAGGCGCCCGTGGGCGAGGTCATGTAGCCCAGGGCCTGGGTGTAGGAAGCCCGCGGGTCGTACCCCGGTATCTCGAGCTTTTTGACGGTCATCGAGGCGCCGGGCCGGCCGCGGCGCTCGGCCAGCCTGTAGGAACCCTCGGCCAGCTCGTCGCCGAAGCCGCGGCGCCAGGCCGTCATCACGGCCAACTTTTCCAGGGCCTCGGCCCGGCCGAACGACAGGTCCAGGCCGCCCGTCTGCTCGGCCCTGATGAGCCCGCTCTCGTAAAGCTCCATGGCGCAGGCGACGGTGCCCCCGAAAGAGATGGTGTCGATGCCGAGCTCGTTCAGACGGTAATTGGCCAGGGTTACGGCTTCGAGGTCGTAGACGCCGCAGACGGGCCCGAGCAGGACCGCCGTCTCGAATTCCGGCCCTTCCCCCCTCTCCTCGCGGCCGTCGCGCGCAACACGGGTATAACGCTGACAGCCGATCGGGCAAAGGTAGCAGGAGCCGGCTTTTTCGAGCAGGCTGCGGGCCAGGGCCTCTCCCGACATCCTCTCGACGTCTTCCTCCCTGTGGCTCGTGTCCTGGAAATTGCGATGCGGCAGCATGCCGATCAGGTTGATGAGCTCGACCAGGCCGGCCGTCCCCAGCTCGCGCAGGATGCGTTTCGTGACCGGCGCCTGTTTCATCAGGTACAGGGCCTGGTCGAGGCCGGCCCTGTATTTGTCGTTGTCGGCAATCGCGATCCTGGACTTGCCCCTGACCCTGACGGCTTTGAGCTTCTTGCTCCCCCAGACGGCTCCCGGGCCGCAACGGCCGAAGACCCTGTTGCGGTCGTTGGCCACCGCCGAGAACCGCACCAGGTTCTCTCCGGCCGGCCCGATGCAGAGCACGCGGTAGGGGTTGCCGGTTTCCCCGCCGGCCGTGAGGGCATCGGTGGTCTCGTGCGTGGTTTTGCCCCAGAGATGTCCGGCGGGCATGAGCTCGACCCTCTCCGGCGAAATGTCGAGCATTACAGGCGACCGCGAGGCGCCTTTGATGACCAGGACGTCGTAGCCCGCGGCCTTGAAGCCGGCTCCCCACGTGCCTCCGGAGTTCGAAGTCCCGAGCATTCCGGTAAGGGGCGACTTGAAAGCCATGTGGCCCCGGCCGGCCGTCGGGGCGCTCGACCCGACAAGTGGCGAAGAAGCGATGACCACGGCGTTCCCCGGCCCGAGCGGGTCGCAGCCCGGGTCGATGGTGTCGTAGAGGATCCGGGCCGCGAGACCCCGGCCGCCGAGATAATCCAGAGCCAGCGAGAGGTCGAGGGGAAGCGTCCGCACCGAGCCGGCGCTGAGGTCGACTTCCAGGACCCGGCCGTGAAAACCGGGCATCATGCTCTGGCTCATGTCTGTTTCGCTTTCTCGGGAACAAAGGATATCAGAAGGCCGAACCCTCCGCAAGGAAGCGCGGCTCGGTGAAGTCGAGCGCCGCTTTTTCCGCTGTGCCGGCCGACCATGCACGGCCGTTCACCTGGGCGGCAAAGATCTGGTCGGCCCTTCCGGAAGGCCATCGAGACGATTTATTCCATCTTATAATGAAGCGGCAACAGAGACCGTATCTTCAGCCGCCGCCCATGAAGGGGAAGACGGCCACAGTGTCGCCGTCCTTTAGCCGCGCGGCCTGTAGGTCCGACGCGTCAGCCGGCAGGCCGTTGACCAGCACGACGACGTGGCCTCTGAGCTTCCGGCCTTCCAAGATCTCAGCACGCTTTTCAGGGGTGTCGCAGATGCGTTCGAGAAGGTCTTCCAGGCCGGCCCCTTCCGGGAGCTCAGCCGCGACCTCTTTGGCCCCGAAGAGCCGCCTGTAGGTGGCGAAGAACCTAACCCTGACCGTCATCGAGCTTCCGCGTCCCGAACAGGCAGCTTTCGACCAGCTGCTCGGCGCTGGGGTCCTTTATGTCGAATGTCATCACGCCGGCCGGGCCGAGCCTGGCCACGACTTCTTCCAGGATGTCTTCCCTGACGACCACAAGCACGCGCAGGCCGGGCCTGGAGACGACCGCTTGGAGCTCCCGCCAGACGCCCCCTCCGGCGAGCTCGAGGGGCCCGACCTCATCCACCACCAAAAGCTCCTCCGGCCGGGCGGCCGCTATTATGCTCCTGGCCTGTTCCAGGGCCTCGGGGACGAAATAAAAGGGCCCATAGCTCTCCGCTCCGGGAAGGGGCTTCCTGACCAGGAACGGCCGCAGCCGACCGTCCCTGAGGTCGAGCAGGTCGTATTCCGTGCCCGAGTCTCCGGAAACCGCGATGCTCAGGTAGCCGCTCACCTGATGGCCGCGTTCCTGCCACCTCGCCAGGGCCCGGCGCAGGAAATTGGTCTTGCCGCTGTGCAGGGGCCCCGAAAGGACGACTATCAATTCCGGCCCTACCTTATCATGACGTGCGACCCGGAGGAGTCGAGCCTTACGGGACGGCCGTCGACACCGAGGGCCGCGACGCCGGAAACGATCACTTCAGTCTCGCCGGCCTGGAGAGGCTCGAATACCAGCCAGGCCAGCGTGCCCTGGCCCTTGAAGCCCCGGCCGATGTTGGGGCTGGTGAAGCCTATGGTACAGCCCCCGCCGCTCGAAGTCTTGAAGAAAGGCACCTTCTCGCCGAGCTGCTGGATGAGGCCGCCCTCGACGATCTCCTTCAGCCGGACGAGCTGGGGATTGAAGCTGATGTTTACCGAGGCGTTGGCCACTTCCCTCTCGGCGCTGAGCTCGACGCTCAGGCGGAATTCGCCGCCCTCCCTGGGGATCTCGAAGCTCGCCGGCGTAAGGTAGACGGAATTGGCCGCAGACATATCGGGCGGTTCTGGCGCCTCCATGACCGGCCGCTCCTCTTCCGCCAGAGGCGGTTCGACCCGTCCGCCGGCCAGACCGCTGAGGCCTTCCGGCTCAACCCAGAGCGGCTTCAGGTCTTCCTCGCTGACCTCGAACGGCCGGATGATGTAAGGGGTCAGAGTCAGCACGACGTCCGTCTTGTCGATGACCGTATCGGTCGTCGAGAACAGCGTGCCCAGGAACGGCAGGTCCTTGAGCCCGGGGATGCCGCGGACCGATTTCCTCTCCTCGTCCTTGAGCAGGCCGGCCAGGAGGTTGGTCTCGCCGTCCTTGAGCCGGATCACGTTCTTGACCTCGCGGGTGGAGATAATGGGGATGCCGGCGACGCCGGTGCCGGTGATGGCCGAGATCTTTATCTCCACCTCCAGGGTCACTTCTTTCTCGTAATGCAGGCGCGGCTTGAGCTTGATCTCGATGCCCACATCCTGCTGGGTGTAATTAACGATGGGCTGGGTGTTGACGCCACCGGCGGCGATCGGCGTGAACGTGGCCTGCGGGATGGGCACCTTCTGCCCGACGAGGTAGCTTATCTCCTCGCCGCCGATGCCCCGCAGACGCGGCTGGGCGATGATCCGAGTGTCGGAATCGGAGGTCAGGAACTGGATCAGGGCCATGGGCACGGTCATCTCGTAATTGGCCAGGTCGCCCAGGTTTATGCCCGTCACCCTGAACCAGCCGGTGTCGGTGCCGCCCTGAACCGGGTTGAGCCTGAAACCGATGCTGTTCTGGGCATAATCGGTGGAAATCGTGCCCTGGCTCAGGTCCACGCCCAGCCTCTGGAGCTTCTGCCGCGATACTTCCATGATCTCGACGTCCACCAGCACCTCGCCCCGGGGCTTGTCCCACTTGCGGAGCAGGCGGCCGATCGTCTCCACGACGGCCTGTGTGTCCCTGACCGTGAGGGCGTTCAGGTTCTTGTCGACCTGGATGTTGGGCACCCGGTACTGGCTGCGCATGAGCGCCGTGAGCTGCTGCTGGACGTCCTGGACGTTGATGTTGGACAGGTAGAAAGTCTTGATGACGTTGAGCTCGTACTGCTGGCGCTTCTGGACGTTGTCCGGAGCGACCAGGATGGTCCGTCCGTCGATGACGCGGTAGAAGTTGCGGCTGGCGGCGCAGAGAAAGGCCACCGCCTCTTCCAGGTCCTTGCCGGAAAGGTCGGCCGCCAGGCTGGTGTCGCGGAACTGTTCGTCGAAGATGAAGTTGACCCCGGCCATTCGGCCCAGGGACGTGAACATGGACTTGAGCGAGACCGGCGTCCTGAAGCTCAGGTTGAACTTCTCCCGGCTGGCCTCCAGACGGATCGGGGCCTGCATCGTCTCCTCGCGCGGCTTGGCGGCCGCCTCGGCTCCCTGCTGCAGCCGGGCCATCTCCTGCCTGATGACGTGGCTGGCAGGGTCGAAGGACTGGGCCTTGCTGTAGGCGTCCATGGCCGCCGGCTTGTTGCCCTGGGCGACGAACAGGCGCGCGGCCTGCAGATAATAAAGGCTGGCCATGGCCCTGGCCCTGGCCAAGGCCACCCGATAAGCCGGCTCCTTGGGGTTCTCGAGAGCCGCTTTCTGATAGTAGCTGACGGCCTCTTCGTAATTCCGGTTGACCTCGGCCTGGGCGCCGAGATGATAGTCGCGGCTGAGCGTGGCGCAGGCGCTTATAAGAAAGATCAGCCCGATGGCGACGGCTGTTTTTCTCATGACCGTTCTCCTTGCCGATGGAAGACTTGCTTCACGGCGTCCGGCCCCGAGACCTCGATCTCGTCCGGCGTCAGACGCGTCACCCTGAAGCCGGGAACGATCTCCTCGTCCGCCGCGACCGTGAGCGTCTGGCCCTGGAAGACGACGATGGCGGTCACCCGCTCTCCGCTGCGCACGAAGCCCAGATAGGCCAGCTCGAGCCGAGGCGATCTCTCTTCGGCCGCGCCCGACTGCGGTTTCGGGCCTGTGCGTCCTGATTCGGCCGCCGGGGCCTGGGTCAGCGGCCGGAAGATGTCACGAATGACGCGGACGTCTTCCTCCAGCCCGGACTCGAGCAGCCGTTTCAGGACGAGCGGCCCTGCGGACTCAGCCGCCCGCTCGTTCCCTTTCCGGGCCTGAAAACCCCCGCGGCCGCTTCCCGCCGCGGGGCGGGCGCAGAGCAGCCCGACTGCAAGCGACATGACCAGCGCCGACTTCAAGACCGACTTATGTCCCATAGTAGCCCGCCAGGGTGAACCTTACCTTGACCAGACCTTCGTATTCCCTCTGGCCGGAAAAGTCCAGCTTTTCTATGACCAGCAACCTGGGGTGTTTCCGAATCTCGGCCAGCAGCCGCTTGAACCCGGCGTAGGGGCCGTTGAAAGCGAAGGTCACGGCGATGCGGCCCGGCCCGTCCTTGTCCGACCTGTTCAGTTTGTACTCGATGTCGGTCGCGGAAGCGCCCGCCTGCTCAAAGATCCGCTGGAGGTCGAGGCTTACCGCCTGGCTCCAGAATTCCTGCCGGTACATATAGTTGGAGCGCATGAGTTCCAGGTCCTGCCTGGCCTCTTCCCAGAGTTGAAGGCGCTCTTTCTCCCTCTCCGTCTGCCGGCCGGCCTCGGCTCGGGCCGCGGCGACCTCTTCCCGCGCCGTCCTCAACCCGACACGGGCGTTCCTGGCCCAGACGAAGGCCGCCAGGGCCAGCACCAGGGCCAGGACGCAAGCCAGGCCCATGGTCCTGAGGACCCGCCTTTCGTCCGCCTTCAATCTATCGTTCGGACCGTTCATAAGCGAACTCCATATCAGCCACGATGCCGCCGGATTCGTCGTTCGACTGGCTCGAGATCGAGATGTCGCGGAAGCTCCCGGCCCGGAGGTTGTCGATGAACTTGACCAGGCCCGCCAGGCTGCCCGCGGCGACTTTCATCCGGACGCGGACCGAACGGCCGTCCGGAGACCCCGGCGAAAAAGAGACGACGTGGCAGGAAGCCGGCAGGGCCTGTTCCAGTTGCGTCAGGAGTTCCGTCCAGGAGAAGCTCTTCATCATGATGACCGAATTCACGGCCTCGACCTTCTTCTCGAGCTCCTTCTCGAGCCGGCCGGCCGCGTTCCGGAGCCGTTCCAGCTCCCGCCTGTCCTGCTCCAGCAGCTTTCTTTCCGCGTCCAGGGCCGACTTTTCCTTTAACGCCGGCAAACCGTACTTGACGGCGGAGAAGACGGCCAGGCCGGCGAGCAAGACGAGAAGCAGGCTGAGCAGGCGGGCAGCGTAAAGATACGGCCGCCGATTCCTCGCCGGGCGAGTGGCGAAATTCAACCCGAGCCCGTACCGGCCTTTCACAGTGCTTCACCCCACAGAGGCGCGAACAGGTTCCTCTCTTCCCGGCTCAGCCCGGCCGCCATGTCGGGCTCTATTAGACTGACCGGGACAGGCAGCGCCTCGCTCAATATCTGTCCGGTTTCTTCCCAGGATCCCGGGTCGCCGCATCGCAGCCAGACACGGCCGACCCGGACCTTCTCCTTGTCCTCGAGGTAAAACAGCGTGTTCTCTATTTCCTGCACGGCCTGGATCAAGTCCTGCCCGCCTCCGCCCGCTCCTGCGGAAATGAGCTTCTGCCTGTAGAGGCCGCAAACCGAATCGCGGAGCAGCAGAAGCCCGATGTGCCCGCTTTCCAGATTCACGACCAGCCCGGCCTCCCTCTCGGGCGGCACCACGCGGCTGAGGCTGAGCGTGGGCACGGCCGCGAAGCCGACCTCCAGGCCGGCGCTCTCCAGAAGCGCCTCGTATTCCCTGACCACTGCCTTGCCCGCCACGCCGGCCAGGACCTGTAAAGGCGGCTCTTCTACCCGATGATCGTAGGCCAGCACGGCGTCCGAAGGCATATGCGGCAGGAGCCGGCCGAGCTTCCAGCGCAGGAAGGCCTCCCGCTCCTCTTCCTGTTTCGGCAGGCTGTCGGCCTGGAAAACGAAGACCCTGAAACAGGGGTCGGGCATGAGCAGGGCGGCCTTCCGGCCGCGACCCCGTTTCTTTTCCACCCAGGCCCGTATCTCGCCCACGAGCGGGCCCGGCCGGCTGACGTTGCCGCGGTCGAAGGCCGGCTCCACCACGCCGGGGTCCAGGGGCAGGAAGAAAGTCTCTTCGAGCTCGCGCGCTCCGCCGCGCGCCGTCCGGACCGCAATCCCGGCCAGCCACCGTGCCGAGGCCTGGAACACGAAGTCGGGCCGCGGCTGGCCCATGAAATACTCCCTCATCCTCCCGAAGATCCGCACGGCCGTCACTCCACAAAAGTCACTTTGTTCAGGTCCTTCAGGCCGGTGACCCCGGCGAACACTTTTTCCAGGCCCGTTTCCCGCAGGAAGACCATGCCTTCCTCCTTGGCCCTTTTCTTGACCTCGGAAAGGGGCTTGCGGGCCAGGATCATCTCCCTGATGGCGTCCGAAAGCTCGAGGATCTCCCCGATGGCTGTCCGGCCCTTGTAGCCGGTCTGGTTGCAGCCGCCGCAGCCCACGGCCTCGAAGAAGACCCGGTCCCTGTGGGCCGAGGGGTCGAGTCCGGATTCGACGAGCGTCCGCTCGTCGTAGCGCACGGGCTTCTTGCACTCCGGGCAGAGGACCCGGACCAGCCTCTGGGCCAGGATGCAGTTCAGGGCCGAGATGAAGCTGTAGGGGTCGACCTGCATGTGCAGGAAGCGGCCGATGACGTCGAAGACGTTGTTGGCGTGGACGGTCGTGAACACGAGATGGCCGGTCAGGGCGGACTGGATGGCGATCTGGGCCGTTTCCGGGTCGCGGATCTCACCGACCATGATCTTGTCCGGGTCATGACGGAGTATGGAGCGCAGGCCGCGGGCGAAGGTCAGGCCCTTCTTCTCGTTGACCGGGATCTGGGTGATGCCCTCGATCTGGTACTCGACCGGGTCCTCGATGGTCACGATCTTGTCCTCGGGCGACTTGATCTCGGTCAGCGCCGCGTAGAGAGTCGTCGTCTTCCCGCTCCCCGTCGGGCCGGTCACGAGGACCATGCCGTAGGGCTGGGTGATGTACTTGCGGAACTTGGCCATGAGGAGCGGCGAGAAGCCGAGCAGGTCGAGCCTGAGCTCGGCCACGGCCTCGGTGATCATCTCCTTGTCCAGGATGCGGATGACCGCGTCCTCGCCGTAGATGCAGGGCATGATCGAGACGCGGAAATCGATGGTCTTGTCCTTGATCTTCAGCCGGAACCGGCCGTCCTGGGGCACCCGGCGCTCGGAGATGTCCAAGTCGGACATGACCTTGATGCGGGAGATGATGGGGCCCTGGAAGCGTTTGTCGATCGGCTCCATGGCGTCGCCCAGGACGCCGTCTATCCTGAACTTGATCTTGACGTCTGATTCCTTGGACTCGATGTGTATGTCGCTCGCCCTCTTTTGCACGGCCGTGAAGATTATGGAATTTACCAGCTTGATGATGGAGGAGTCCTGTTCGGCCAGTTTCTCAATGGAGATCAGGTCCTCTTCCTCCTCCCCGACCCTTTCCAGGACTCCTGTGATGAAGCCCTCGGTCGCGTCCTTGAGGACCAGCATGGCCGTCTCGCTCCGCCTCAGCGCCTCCTGGATCCCGCGGCGCGAGGCCCCGAAGACCTGGACCTTCTGTCCCAGGAAGGCCTCGATGGCGTCTATGGCCGCCAGGTCCGAGGGGTCGGCCACGGCCACCTTCATCACGCCGGAGGAGGCGCCGAGGGGCACGAAATTCAGCCGGTGCAGGAATTCCGCCGGGAAGGACTGGACCAGGCGTCGGTCGACCGGGTAGGAATAGAGGTCTATATAAGGAACGTGGTAGCGCTCCGCCAGACGCATGGCTTCCTTTTCTTCGTTCCTGATGCTGTCCAGCTCTTCTTTTCTCAAGGTCCCTTCCTAGACGCTGCTACCATCCGCCGAGCACGGCCGGCCTCATCTCGCGATCCTGATGATGTTGAATATCGGCAGGTAGACCGAAAGCAGCATGCCCGCGACCATGACTCCCATCAGGATCAGAACGACAGGCTCGATCAGAGACACCAGCGTGCTTATTCTATCACGGACGCGTTCGTCAAAGAAATCCGCCAGGTCGGCCAGCATCCCGGTCAGGTTGGCCGAGTTCTCGCCTATCCTGATCATGTCCAGTGCGATCAACGGGAACACGCCCGTGGCCTGGAGGGAATCGGCCAGCCCCTGGCCGTTCTTGATGGAGTCGGGCAGGCCCTGGAGCCGGTCGAGCAGGCTGGCGTTGGGCACGGCGGATAGGGCTATGCCCGAGGCTTGGAGCAGCGGGATCCCGGCCTCGAGCAGCAGTCCCAGGGTGCGGCTGAAGAAGGAGACGGCCGACTCGGCCCAGATCTTGCGGCCGAAAGGCACGCGCAGCTTGAGCGCGTCGAGCCTGACCCTGAAATCAGCCCTTTTCCGCAGCCTGACGAAGACGGCGACGGCAATCGCGATGAGGCCGACCGGCAGGTACCAGTGCCTGTTGAGGAAGACCGCGATGGACATGACGAAGCGGCTCAGCCAGGGAAGCTCGGCTTCGAAGCTCAGGTAGAAGTCGGCGAAGCGGGGCAGCACGAAGTTCAGGAGCAAGGCCATCATGAACAGCCCGAATAGGAGGATGAGCGTCGGGTAGGTCATGGCCGAACGTATCCTGGAGCGCGTCTCCGAGACGGTCTTCAGGTATTTGATGTAGCGGCCGATCGTTTCCGGCAGGTTGCCGCTGCGCTCGCCGGCGAGGAGCGAGGCCGTGTAGACCGCCTGGAAGTGCTTCTCGTGGGGCCGGAAGGCTTCCGAAAGGGATTTCCCGAGACGGATGTCCTCGGCCGCCTTGTTAAGGATGCCCTGAAGGTGGACGTTCCTGACGCGGGCCGCGATGGCCTCGAGGCTGCGCAGGATGGGATAGCCGGCCCGGAGCAGGGCCAGGAACTCCTGGTTGAACAGGATGATGTCCCTGTCCTTTATTTTGCGGCCGAGCTCGAGCCTCACAAGCCAGGGACGCTTCCAGTCTCTCCTGACGGACAGCACCAGCCTGCCTTCGGCTTCGAGACGGCTGCAGCACTCTTCGGGCGAACGGGCGGAGAGGGAGCGGACCGAAACTCGGCCGCTGTCGTCCACGACGCGGCAGGCATAATCAGGCATCTTCAGGCACCGGGCAAACCGAACCTCATTAATCTATAGCGGCCTGAGGCCGGTTGTCAAACCCCCGAGGTTTTCCCCCGGACAAAATAAGTTTGACACAACGTCCAAAAAATTGGATATAATAGGACAAGAAATGAAACGAACGGCGCTCCTGGTCGCTTTCCTGCTCCTGACAGGTCCGTTCCACCGCGCGGCAACTGTGTCCGGCGCGCGCGCGGACGTTCCCTCCGGCGGGCAGGAGAACCCTCCGCGGGATATCCAGCAGCCGAAATATGATTATATGAGCACGTTCCTGTCGAGGAGCACGCAGCCGCTGGGGCTCAAAGACGCCCCTGAGGTCAGGGCCCTGCTGGAGCAGACTTCGGCCAAGTGGGCTGTCAGGGCGACGGCCAGGCATATCCTTGATTAGGTCCGGCCTAACGGAAGCGTCGTTCATTTTTTTGGATTCTCCTTGAAGAACAGGTCAGGCGGCGCATGAGGAAAGAAACGGCCCTGCTCATATTCTCTTTAGTCGTCGTCCTGACGCTGGGTTCGCTCAACCTGTTCCAAAAAATGAAGTGGCAGGACGTAACCGACGGCATCGTCTGGAAGGAAACGCCGAACGGCCTGACGGCCGTCCGGGTGGACCGGGAAAGCGAGGCCTACCTGAGGGCCGGCATCCGCAAGGGCGACATCCTGTCGGCCATAAACAAGACCCCGGTCCGGACTCGGATAGACGTCCTCAAGAGCCTCTGGACGGCGGCCGGGACCGACCAGAAGGTCATCTACGAGATAAACCGGGAGGGCTTCCAGAGCTACCCCTCCTTCTATCCCAGGAAGAAAGGCGTCAACCCGGTCTACTATTATCTTTTCTTCGTCGGCGTTTTGACCCTGGCCCTGGTCGTCTTCGTGTTCATCGACAGCAAGGGCAAGACGACCCTCCCATACAGGTTCTTCTACGTCCTTTCGCTCGCCTTCGCCGCTTTCTCCATCTTCTCGCCCGCGGGCAGGCTGGACACCCTGGACATGTCATTCTACGCCTTGGACAAGCTGGCCTTCATCCTGTTCCCGCCGCTTCTGCTCAACTTTTTCCTGATCTTCCCCCGCAGGAAAGATTTCCTGAGAAGGAACCCCGGCCTCCTGACCCTTCTCTACGCGCCGGCGGCCGTTCTCATCCTGGCCCGCCTGCGCCTGCATCTCCCGTATCCGTCAGCGCTAGGCGAGGCCGCGGCCCTTTCGCTCGGCGAGCTACTGGAACGGCTCGAGCTGCTGCATTTCCTGGTCCTGGGCCTGGCCACCCTGGCCGTGCTCGCCGACAGCACCCTACGCGCCCCGAGCACGCTCCTCCGCAAGCAGGTGCGGCTGATCTTCTTCGGCCTGACCTTCGGCTTCCTGCCCTGGGCGCTGGCCTACGGCCTGCCCTACCTCGCGGGCCGGATACCTTCCCGGGGCATGGAACTGACCGTGCTGCTCCAGGCCCTGATGCCGCTGACCTTCTTCTACTCCGTCTCACGCTCGCGCGTCATCGACGTCGAGGTCCTGCTCAAGAAGGCCGCGACTCTCATCTTCTCGTTCTTCGTCATCGCCGTGCTCTATCTTTTCGTCAGCTCGCGGACCCAACTCTTTTCCGAGAACAAGCTCAACACCATCGCCCTGGGCGTCCTGGCCATCATCCTCAGCACGACCCTCTTCCCGCCGCTCAAGAGGCTCTTCCAGGCCCTGCTCGACCGAGCCGTTTACAGGAGGAGCTACGAATACCGCCGGACGCTCCTCGCCATCAGCCGAGACCTCAGCCGCGAACGGGACCTGGCCCGCCTCGCCGCTTCGCTCCTGGAATCGGTCTCCAACGCCCTTTCGCTGCGCTCTTCGGCCCTGCTCCTGGCCGACGAGAACGACCCGGCTTCTTTCGGCGTCCTCAAAGCCAGGGGCGCCACCCGGTCCCTGCCGGCCGCTTTCAAGCTGGAAGAGAAACTCATCACGGAGATGAAACTCAAGGACTACATCCAGCTCCACGCGCTCGCGGAGGACCGTCCGATACGGGCGGCGGTCGAGCTCTTCCTGGACCACGGCTTCTTCCACTGCCTGCCGCTCAAGATCGAGGACAAGCTCGTCGGCTGCCTGCTCATGGGCAAGAAACAGGACGGCACCTTCCTGTCCCGCGAGGACTGGGAGCTCGTGACGGCCGTTTCGGGCTCGACGGCCCTGGCCCTGGAGAACGCCTACCTCTACGGCCGCGAGTCCGTCAGGGCCATGGAGATGCAGCGCCTCAAGGATTACAGCGAGAACATCATCGAGAGCCTGACCGTCGGCGTGGCCGTCATCGACGAGAACAACTCGGTCATAGGCTGGAACCGCGTCCTCGAGGAACAGCTGGGCGTGAGAAAGGAGGCGGCCCTGGGCCGGCCCCTGAGCTCGGTCCTGGGCGAGAAGAACTACGTCTCGGTCTTCCCGGCCGGTTCTGAGCCGGGCTACAGCCTGCTCAGCGAGGTCATGTTGGAAACGGGAGCGGGCGCGAAGAAGATATTCGACATCGCCCGGACGCCGCTGCTCGACAACCTGCTGGTCTCCTACGGGACCATCATCGTCTTCGAGGACGTGACGGAGAAGGTCAGCCTCCAGCACCAACTGGTCACTTCCGAGAAACTGGCCTCGATCGGGCTGCTCTCGGCCGGCGTGGCCCACGAGATAAACACTCCGCTGACGGGCATCTCGAGCTACATCCAGATGCTCCAGAAGAGGCTGACGGACGTCCATTACGCCGAGATCCTGAAGAAGATCGAGGCCCAGACCGACCGCATGGCCAAGATCATCAAGAATCTGCTGGCCTTCGCCCGCAACCCGGCCGACATGTCCTTCCACCGAGTCAACCTCAAGGAACTCGTCGAGGGCATCGTGGCCCTCATCGACTACAAGCTCAAGAGCATGAACATCAGCCTCAAGCTCGACCTCAAAGAGACCGGGTCCGTCTACGCCCAGCCGGAGCGGCTGCAGCAGGTGCTGATCAACATCATCCTCAACGCCCTGGACGCCATGCCCAAGGGCGGCAAGCTGGGCATCGGGCTCGCCCAGGAAGGCGACCGGGCCGTGATCCGCGTCAGCGACACCGGCGTCGGCATCAAACCGGAGCACATGCCGCGCATCTTCGACCCCTTCTTCACCACCAAGGGCGTCGGCAAAGGCACCGGGCTGGGCCTGTCGATAAGCTACGCCATCATCAAGGAACACAGCGGGGACATCAAGGTCGAGAGCGAAGTCGGCCGGGGCACGACCTTCACCATAAGCCTCCCGGCCGGCGAAAGGCCGCCGGCCAAGAATTCCGTTCTCAGGACGTGAGCCATGACCAGCAAAGGCATAATCCATATCGTAGACGACGAACCCATCATCCATGACGTCCTGACCCAGCTCCTGAACGCCGAGGGCTACGAGGTCGAAAGCAGCGCTTCCGGCGAGGAGGCCCTGGAGAAGGTCCCCAACCGCTCGGCGGACGTCATCCTGCTCGACCTGCGCATGCCGGGCATGGACGGGATCGAGGTCCTGAAGAGGATCAAATCCCTGGACCCTGGCGCGGCCGTGATCATCATCACGGCTTACGGCTCGGTCGAGTCGGCCATCGCGGCCATGAAGATGGGCGCCCTGGACTACGTCCAGAAGCCGTTCAAGCACGACGACCTGCTGCTGACCATCGAACGCGCCCTGGAAAGGCGCCGGCTCTACGAGGAGAACATCCGGCTCAAGGACCAGCTCCACCGCAAGTTCAGCTTCAACAACATCATCGGCAAGAGCCTGGCCATGCAGAACGTCTTCGACCTCATCCAAGTGGCGGCGCCCACCCGGAGCACCATCCTGCTCCAGGGCGAGAGCGGCACCGGCAAGGAGCTGGTGGCCCGGGCCATCCACGAGAACTCCAACCGCGGCGGCAAGCCCTTCGTCGTCGTCAACAGCGGCTCGCTGCCGCCGGACCTGCTCGAGAGTCATCTGTTCGGGCACGTCAAGGGGGCGTTCACCGGCGCCGTCGCCCTGAAGAAGGGGCTGTTCGAGGCCGCCGACAAGGGCACCATCTTCTTCGATGAGATATCGTCCCTGAACATCGAGACCCAGGCCAAGCTGCTGAGGGTCATGCAGGAGCGGGAGTTCATGAGGCTCGGCGGGACCGAGGTCATCAAGGTCGACGTCCGGATCATAGCGGCCACGAACACCGACCTGGAGGAGCTCATCGCCCAGAAAAGATTCCGCAAGGACCTGTTCTACCGCCTTAACGTCATCAAGGTCGAGCTGCCGCCGCTGCGCCGCAGGAAGGAGGACATCCCGCTGCTGGTCCGGCATTTCATAGACGTCTACAACCGGGAGAACGGCAAGAACATAACGGGCGTGAGCGAGGAGGTCCTCGAGATCCTGGAAGGCTATGACTGGCCGGGCAACGTCCGCGAGCTCGAGAACCTGATCGAGAGGGCGGTGGTCCTCTGCCAGTCGGACCTGATAACCCGGGACTCCCTGCCGCCCAGGCTGCTGCAGCGGGATCGGCCGGCGACCGAGTCCGTCCTGCCCGACGGAGACTCCTTCAACCTCAAGGACAGGACGAACGAGTTCCAGAGAAGCCTCATCCTGTCCGCGCTCAAGAGGACGAGCGGGGTCCAGAAGCGGGCCGCCAGCCTGCTGGGGGTCAAGCCGACCACCCTCAACGAGATGATCAAGAGGCTGGGCATCAACACCGAGGCCCGGTAGCCGGGCCGGGCGGCGCGGGCTCAGAAGAACCGGCCGGGGACCAGCCTGCCGGGGTTCACCTTGGGCCGGCGGGGCCTGACCGGCCTGAACCAGCTGAACTCCTGCGTCGTCCGGTCCACTAGGACCCTGTTCCTGATGACGGCGCCCTCTTCCTGCCATTCCACTTCGAGCGGGAATTCGAAGACGCCCCGCGTCTGGACCAGGCGCAACTTGATCAGGTAACCGTTCTCCTGTTTTTCTTCCGACCAAAGGCACTGGACGCTGGGCAGCTCGTAGGAAAAGAACCAGCCCTGGAAGAACGCCTGCAGGTCGCGGCCGGCGGCCTCTTCCATGGACCGGATGAAGTCCTGCGTCCTGGCCGCCCGGCCCCGGTATGCCTCTAGAAAGGACCGCAGGCCCCGGCGCATGGTTTCCCGGCCGAGAATGTCCTCGAGCAGGAACAGCGCCAGGGCGGCCTTGTTGTAGACAATGGCCTGATAGGCGTCGTAATCGTAGGAGCTCAGCCGGGCGCCCATGGAGACCGGCCCCATGTGCGTCTTGCGCTCGACCCATTTCGCGAACTTGCCGGTCGCGGCCAGGAAGGCACCGCGGCCGTATTTCTCCCTGATGTAGGACATGGCCGCGAACTGGGCCAGGCCCTCGCTCAGCCACTGGTCCCGGTAGGTGGCGAAGGACACGCCCTGTCCCCACCACTGGTGGGCTATCTCGTGGGCCAGGAAAAAGTCCTCGTGCCGGCTGAGACTGACCGGGCTGGACATCAGGGCGCTGAAACCGCCCTCCTCGTCCCAGGGGACTTCATTCAGGACAATGTATGACGGAGGGCTGAAGCCGCCCGCCCGGGGCCAGGCCCTCAGGACGACGTCCAGCTTCTCGAAGGGATAGGGGCCGAAGAGGCCTTCGTAGAAATCAAGGATGGACATGGCCTGGTCGAACAGGACGGCCCTCCGGTCCATGAGGTCCCCGGAGGAATAATAGCTAACCGGAAAGCGGCCGAAGCCGCTCTTCGTCCTGTCGATCCGGCCCACCAGGAAGGAGATGTATTTGACCGGCTTCATGGTCGTGAACGCATGGACGGCCCTGTCCGAACGGCCGCTCCCTCTCTCGGGACCGGCCTCCTCCCCGGACAAGGGCCCGGACGGCGAACCGACGGCCACGCAGGCGTATTCGGCCGGCGCCGTCAGACGCAGCCGGCAGTTGAAATAGTCGTCCTCGGGCGGCGCCGGGTACCAGTCCCCGGCCGAGGAGAAAAAGAAGGTCTCGAAGCGGGGCTTGAAGACGAGCTTGCTCTGGGTGCCGGCCTGACCGAGGTTGTCGCTGGAAGGCACCGGCGGGATTATTTTGCCGCTGTATACGATCTCGAAAAAGGCCGCCTGGCCGGCCTTCCTGGGCGTCATGAAATAGACATAAAGGAGGCCGCGGTTCCTGTCGACCGTGTAAAAAAGGCCGTTTCTCCTTTCGTCACGCACCTCCTGGATGGCGAATGTCGGGTTGAACCTGAACTTGAGGCTGTTCAGGTTCTCTGTCCTGACCCGGAAATGGACCCTGGCCCTGACCGAGAGCGTGGACTGAAGCGGGAAGTAGTCCGCGGCCAGGTCGTAGAGCTCGACATCGAACTTTTCGCCGAAGCTGACGAACATCTTCTTGAGTCTCTCGGGCCCGCCTGGTTCGACGGGGTTGTAAAGTGCGACTACCCTCTTCTTCCGCCGGTCATACAGGTTCACCTGCTCGTCCGCGAAGGAGCTGAAGATGTAGGCCAGCTCGCCGTGCCTGCTCGTGCCCAGCTCGAAGACCGCTTCCTCGCCCTGAGGCAGGAAGGACAGGTACTCGCGGCTCGCGGGATTCTCCACCGTGAAGGAACGGGGGTAATTCCTGGAAAAGACCTGGACGGCCCTGGCTTCGTCGGCGGCCGTTACGGGGGCCGGCGCGGCCTCTCTTTCGATCTTTATGTTGGAGGCGAAGAACCCGGAAGAGCAGCGCAGATAGACCCAGTCCAGGTCGTCCTCCAGCGTCCGGTTCTTGAAGATCAGCTCGAGCTGGTGCTTCTCGTTGTCGTCGGACGGAGAGAAGCGCACCCGTCCTTTGCCGATTATGACCAGGGCCGTTTCGGAGTCGGGCAGGTTGTCGTAAAAGACCGCGGCCCGGTCGAAGCTGATCCCGATGTCCCTGTGGCCGACCTCGACGCTCCGGACCGTCTCCGCCCGCCCCGAAGGGATGCGCAGCTTGTAAAGGGGCCCGAAACTGCCCGCGGTCTCCTTGCTGAGGACGAGCCAGCCCTCGTCGCGGAGCGTCACCTTCAGTATCCAGTTCTCTATCAGGACGGAATCGGGGTTGGAGAAATAGGCGTGGAGGAAGAGGTCCGTGCCTTCCTCGCCCTCCCGGCCGGCCCCGGCGACCTCGAAAGTCACGGTATCGAGGCCCAGCCTCTCAGAGTAGAACTTCAGGTTGTCCTCTTCCCGTGACCGGAGGTCGGCCGAAAAGTTCCTCAGATAGGCCGAAGCGTCGCGCTTTTGGAAGGCCTCCTCCAGTCCTTGGAGCAGGGCGTCGAAAGGCCGGTCCGCGGCCCGGGCGGGAAAGGCCGGACCGAGGAGCAGGCCCGCCGCCAGCGCGGCCGTCATCACGATTCCCGCTGCGGAACGCGACATCAAGTGTGTCCACGAACCATTATAGCAGAAGCGGGAAAGAAGTCTCGGCGGCGGCTATTCGGCCTTTTCCTTCCTGGCTAGGCCCTTCTTGACCTTCTCCTCCCAGGTGATCAGGCTGTGGAAGAAGATGGCGTCGCCCTCGTCCAGGCCGCGGGTGATCTCGGTGATGTGGGAAGTCTCCGCCCCGAAGGCCTCGATGGCGTAGATGACGGCCTTTTCGGGCTCGGTCTTGGAGCCGCAGGTATAGATATCGAGCGCGGCGTAGCGGAGCTCCGGCCAGGTGTGGGTCGAGATGTGCGACTCCGAGATGACCACGACGCCGCTGACGCCGCTCGGCGGGAACTTGCTGCAGGAAACCGACCAGACCTTGGAGCCGGCGACTTCGGCGGCCTTGACCAGGATCTGCTGGACCTTCTCTACGTCGCCGATGGTCTTGGGGTTGCAGCCGGAGGCCTCGACTATGTAATGCCTGCCCAGCGGGGAGTGCTTGACTTTGGGCATGGACTCCTCCTTGTCGGAGATAAAAGTTGATTATGGCACAAACCCGGCCCCTGTCAAGCGAGCGGGTGGCGGGGGCTGAAACTGGGGTCTCTAAACCGCGATCCGATGGTCTTCCTTGACGACGTTGAGGACCATATGGGTCACTGTCCGGTCGACGTTCGGCATGGCCAGCAGACCCTTGATGAACCTGTTCAGGTCCTCGCGGCCGGTGAACCGCCCGATGATGAAACTGTCCCAGTCGCCGGTGACGTCGTAGACGGCCGAGACGTGCGGGTCGCCCGCGATCCTGGTCTGGGTCTCGATCAGCTTGCCTTTCGAGATGCGGACCGCGATCACGGCCGTCAGGCCGAAACCGAAGTATTCCGGGTCGACGACCGGGATGTAGCCCCGGAGGGCTCCCGACCCCTCCAGCTTTTTGACGGCGTTGATGACGGCCGTGGGAGATGCGCCGACTTCCTTGGCCACTTCCCTGAAACTTTTCCTGGCGTTGGCGTTCAGGGCCCGGACTACCTTTCGGTCGATCTCGTCGATCATGGCACCCTCTCAATCAATAAAAAGTCATTTTGGCCACATTAGTATCATTTGACATTTATTATAACATTTTACTTGACATTTGATATTAATTTTATTAATAAACTTACCATGATAACAAGCCGAACGTCGGAGCCCTTCGCCGCCCGTCCGGCCTCAGGCTTGATTTTGACATCAAACATGGACCTTTAGCAAGGAGGAATCGCTTGGAAAAAGAGCTCTCGGTTCCGGTCAAAGCTTTCGGCATGCGCGACGAACAGGATGTCCTGTCGCTCGTCAGGGACCAGTCGGCGGGCATCTCTTTCATAAGGCTCGTCTTCCCCGACATCCTCGGAAGGCCGATGGATTTCACCATACCCGCGGGCGAGCTGGAATCGGCCTTCGCCGAGGGCAAGGGCTTCGACGGCTCATCCGTGGCCGGCTTCGTCAGGATCGAGGAAAGCGACCTGACCATCAAGCCCGACCCTCGGACCTTCCGGCTCCTGCCCTGGGAGTACAGGGGCTTCGAGCCCGACATGCGCTGGCGCGAGGCCATGATGTTCGGCGATATCTTCGCCGCGGACGGCACGCCTTACGCAGGAGACAGCCGGGCCGTCCTCAAGAGGCTGGTCTCGGACGCCGGCCGCCGCCTCGGCTTCGACGATTTCATGTGCGGCCCGGAGTATGAGTTCTTCATCTTCCCTTCGGACCGGGAGCCGGTCCTGACCGACTGGGGCGGCTACTTCTTCAGCGGCCGCTACGGCGAGATCAGGAAGGAGATACAGCTCGTGCTGAACCGCATGGGCATCCGGACCGAATACGACCACCACGAGGCGGCCCACAGCCAGCACGAGATCGACCTGCGCTACCTGAGCGCGGTCGAGGCCGCCGACGTCGGCATGATCTTCCGCTACGTCGTCAAGAAGGTCTGCCGCATGCACGGGCTCTACGCCACCTTCATGCCCAAGCCCGTCAACGGCCAGAACGGCAGCGGGCTCCACGTGCATCAGTCCCTGTGGCGCGGCGGGCAGAACCTTTTCTTCGACGCCGGCGCCCCCTATTTCCTGTCGGATATCTGCCGCTCCTACATCGCCGGCATCATGAATCACGCCCGCGACATATCGGCAGTCCTCAGCCAGTGGGTGAATTCCTACAAACGGCTCATCGAGGGCTACGAGGCCCCGGTTTACATCGCCTGGGGGCAGAAGAACCGTTCGGCCTACATCCGCGTGCCGGAGTACCAGCCGGGCAAGGAGCACGCCACCAGGATCGAGCTGCGCGCGGCCGACCCCGCCTGCAACTTCTACCTAGCCTTCGCGGTGATGCTCGCGGCCGGGCTCGACGGCGTCGAGAAGAAGATGCCGCTCGCGCCGCCGGTCGAGGAGAACATCTACAGGATGAGCGGCGCCCGCCAGAAGAAGGTCGGCATCCACGTCCTCCCCAGGAATCTCGAAGAGGCCGTCCGCCTGCTCGAAAAGAGCGAACTGGTCAGGCGGACGCTCGGCGACGACATCTTCGACAAGCTCGTCGCCAACAAGAAGAAAGAGTTCGAGGAGTACGCCAAGAACGTTTCGTCCGAATTCGACAAACAGGTCAGCGATTACGAGATCCGGCGCTACCTGCCGGTGCTGTGAGCGCGCCGAGGCCGCGCGGTTAGGAAAACGGATGCCGAAGGCGCCGGCCTCGCCCGGCTCACGGACTAAGACGATCGGCTGAGGCCGTATCGGGGGCCGGGGCCCTTTTCCTTTCCGCAAAATCCCTCTTGCCAAGAAGAGTCAATCCGAGTTTAATATTAGGCCATGAATTCCGGAGACGACCTGAAGTCGATCCTCAGGCGCCATGGCAGGAAGCGCGACGAACTCATCCCCATTCTGCACGATTTCCAGCATCGGCTCGGCTGCATAACTCCGGAAGCGGTGGACGCGGCCGCCGAATTCCTCGACCTCAGCCCGGCCGAGGTCTACGGCGCCGTGACTTTTTACAAGGCTTTCAGCCTCAAACCGCGCGGCAGGAACCACGTCACCGCCTGCAAGGGGACGGCCTGCCAGGTCCGCGGCGGCCGGAGCGTCATCGAGGAGATCGAGCGCCGCCTCGGCATAGGGCCAGGCGGCCTAAAGGACGACGGGCAGTGGTCCTTCGAAGCGGTCAACTGCCTCGGCTGCTGTTCGATCGGACCCGTCGTCGTCGTCAACGGCGAATACCACGGCCACGTCACGGTAAGCGCCGTCGGCCGCATCCTGGGCGGCGGAACCGCTAAAAAAAAGAATGCACAGCCTGACTAAGCTCCGTTCTTCGGCGGAATTGGATTCCCTGCGTCGCGGCATCGTCGCGGGCCGCTCTCCCGACGGCCGCAAGGTAGTCATCTCCTCCGGGACCTGCGGCCAGGCCAGCGGCTCGCTGGCCGTCGTCGACGCCTTCCGGGAGGAGCTGGAAAAGAGCGGCCTGTCGGGCCCGGTCAAGCTCCAGGTGACCGGCTGCCACGGGATCTGCGAATTCGAGCCGGACGTGCTTCTCCTGCCTGAGAACATCCTCTATGTCAACGTCGAACCCGCCGATGTGCCTTCGATCGTTGAAGACACCCTGCTGCGCGGCGCGGTCGTCGACCGGCTGCTTTTCAAGGACCCCGTGACCGGCGCCAGACACCGGAACCCGGCCGACATCCCCTTTTACCGGAAGCAGCTCCGGCTGCTCAGCGAGATGAATTTCTCCGTCAGCCCCGAATCGATCGAGGATTACCTGGCCGTCGACGGCTACGCCGGCCTGGCCAAGGCCCTGGCTATGTCCGCCGCGGAAATCGTCGAGGAGGTCAAGCGGTCCGGGTTGCGGGGCCGCGGCGGCGCCGGCTTCCCGACCGGGGTCAAGTGGGAGACGGCGCGGGGCCAGCAGGCCGAACCGAAGTACGTGGTCTGCAACGCGGACGAGGGCGACCCCGGCGCCTACATGGACAGGAGCCTGCTCGAGGCCAACCCTCACAGCGTCATCGAGGGAATGATCATCGGGGCCCTCGCGATCGGAGCGAGCCGAGGCTTCATCTACGTCAGGACGGAATACCCGCTGGCCGTCCGAAACGTCCGGGCGGCCCTGGAAACCGCCCGGGCCGCCGGCCTGCTGGGAGAAGACATACTCGGCTCCGGGTTCTCCTTCGACATCAACGTCGTGGAAGGCGCGGGCGCCTTCGTGTCGGGCGAAGAAACCGCTCTCCTCGCCTCCATCGAAGGCCGGCGAGCCCAGCCGCGGCCGCGACCGCCCTACCCCGCCGAGCAGGGGCTTTACGGACGGCCGACGGTCATCAACAACGTCGAGACCTGGGCCACGGTGCCCTTGATCATCAGGCGGGGCAGCCTCTGGTACTCCGGCATAGGGACTCCGGACAGCAAGGGAACGAAGATCTTCTCGCTGGTCGGCAAGATAAACAACACCGGGCTGGTGGAAGTGCCCTTCGGCATCAGCCTGCGCGAGATCATCGAGGACATCGGCGGCGGCATCAAGGGCGGCAAGAAGCTCAAGGCCGTCCAGACCGGCGGCCCGTCGGGGGGCTGTCTGCCGGCCTCTATGGTCGACATCAAGGTCGACTACGGCAGCCTTTCGGCGGCGGGGACGATCATGGGCTCAGGCGGCATGATCGTTCTCGACGAGGACACCTGCATGGTCGACCTGGCCCTCTATTTCATGAGGTTCACCCAGGACGAGTCCTGCGGCAAATGCCCGCCCTGCCGTGTCGGCACCAGGCGCATGGCCGACCTTTTGCAAACCATCGTTTCCGGTGAAGCGGGGCCCGGGACCCTGGAAGAGCTCGAAGAGCTGGCCTTGACCGTGAAAGCCGGCTCGCTCTGCGGCCTGGGGCAGACGGCGCCTAACCCGGTCCTGTCCACCATCCGCTACTTCAGGGACGAATACCTGGCCCATGTGCTCGAGAAGCGCTGCCCCGCCAAAGTCTGCCGGGCCCTGATCTCTTACGTGATAGACCCTGAAAAATGCATCGGCTGCGGGCTCTGCCTGAAGGCCTGCCCGGTTCAGGCCGTCAGCGGAGCGCCGAAAAAGGCCCACGCGATCGACCCCGGCCGCTGCACGACCTGCGGGGCCTGCTACAGCGCCTGTCCGGCCAAGGTCGGTGCCATAAGCAAAACGGACAGGTATCAAGGCGGTAGGCGATGAAGCTCCGGATCGACGGAAGCGAACTTGACATGGAAGGCCGGCCGACCGTGCTCGAGGCGGCCCGTCGCGCCGGCGTCGAGATACCCACGCTCTGCGAACTCGCCGGCACCGAGCCCTATGCCGGCTGCCGCCTGTGCCTGGTCGAGGTCGAAGGCCGTAAAGGTTACGCGCCGGCCTGCGCGACACCCGCCGTAGACGGTATGAAGGTGAGGACGAGAACGCCGGAGCTCACAGCGCTCAGGAAGCGGATCCTGGCCCTGATCCTGGCCGAGCACCCGCACGGTTGCCTCGCCTGCGGCGAACGGGTCGGCTGCGCCGACCTCAAGGCGCCGCTGCGCAAGACCGAGGAGGTCACCGGCTGCATGCAGTGCCCTTCGAGGGACGATTGCGGCCTGGAGAAGGTCGTGCGGGAGGTCGGGCTGGATGTCAGGTCGATCCCCGATTATTTCCGCAACACGCCCATCCGCCGGGAGGACCCTTTCATCGACCGCGACCTCAACCTGTGCATCCTGTGCGGCCGCTGCGTCAGGGTCTGCAAGGAGGTCCGGGGCGCCTCCGTGCTCGACTTCGTCAACCGGGGAAGCGAAACGGTCGTCGGCACTTCCTTCGACAGGACGCTCCTCGACTCCGGCTGTCAGTTCTGCGGGGCCTGCGTCGACGCCTGCCCGACGGGCTCGCTGGCTGAAAGGGCCGTCCGCTACGACCCGCCGGCGGACCGAAAAAACCAGGTCGTCTGCCGCCTGTGCGGACAGGGCTGCCTGCTGGATATATATATGAACGACGGAAGGCCCGCGCGTTCCCGGCCGGCCGAATCCCCCGTAAACAGGGGGCAGGCCTGCGTCCGGGGCAGGTTCCTGGCGGTGGACGGCCGGAACAGCGACTCCCGCATCCTCCAACCCTGGGTCAGGGAGGACGGCGAGTTGAGGCCGGCAGACTGGGAAAAGGCCGTGCGGGCGGCCGGCGCCGCCCTGGCCGGAGCAGCCGGCGACAGCAGCGCCTTGATCCTGCCGACGGACATCCCCCTCGAAGACATCCAGGCCTTCCTGGCCTTCGGCCGGAATGTCATGCGGACCAGGCTCATTTCCACGGGGGAGGCCTCTGTCTGGGAGGTCATGAACGATTTCGGCGCGGCGCACGGGATGTCGCTGCCGTTCAACTTCGATTACAGCGACATCGAAAAAGCGGGGGCGGTCCTCGTCCTCGCCTCCGAGATGCCGTCCCGCTACGCCATGGCCTGGCTGCGCGTGCTGCAGGCCCGGAAAAACGGCGCCGGCGTCATCTTGACTTCTCCGGCAGGCCCGCCGGGTCAGGCCAAAGGCATGCTGAGGCTCCCCCTGGAGCCGGGCAAAGAATACGCGGCGCTCGAGCGCCTGGCCGTGGAATGCGGCCGGAGGTCGCGGGCCGGCGACGGGCCGGTCCGAAAGCGGGAAGCAGCTCCGGCGGGAAAAGGGTCTGCGGCCGAGCCTGAGGGCGACGATGTCGCCGGAGCGGCCGAAGTGCTGATGTCCGGTCGGCCGCCGGTGATCATAGTCGACGGGGATTTCCTTTCAGGCCGGGCCGGCGGGCGGAACCTGGCCGCCGTTTGGAACCTCAGCCTGCTCATCGGGGCCCGTCTCATCCCCCTCGGCAGGACCGCCAACGAAAGGGGCGTTTTCGAGCTGAAACGGACCCTGGACGGCGATATCGGCCGGGTTTGGCCGCGGGATATCCTGGAAGGGATAAAGAAGGGCGACATAAAGCTGCTCTTCTTGGCGGCCGGAGCCGATTTCATCCCCCGGACCAGGCCCGAGCTGCTTCTCTTTCAGGGCGTTCACTGGACGGACGCGGCCCGGGCCGCCGACGTCGTCCTGCCCGCCGCGCACTGGCTTGAAAGCGGCGGAACGGTCATCAACACGGAAGGCCGGGTCCGGATAAGCGAAGCGGCCGCCGCGCCGGCAGGTCTGGCCAGGCCCGACCGTGAGATACTCGACGAGCTTTGCCGGACAGCGACCGGCCGCGGGCTGGACCTTTCGGGCTTCGCCGCCTTCGAGAAGGTCGTCGCGGGCGATGGCCGGCACGAGGCGGCAGCGGACGATCCCCTGGGCGCCGGACATTTCGTGAGGGAAACAGCCGCGGGAGGCCGCGCGCCCGTCGCGCCCCCGGCCGAGCCGGAAGGTCCCGGCCCAGACCCTCTCTCAGGCATGCGGTTGATAATCAAGCCTCCTATCGATTCCTCTCGGGGATATCCTCTGACCGCGGACTCCAGGGGCCTCGGCCTGCTACGGCGCGAGGGCCTGGTCTTCCTTCACCCGGCGGACGCAGCCGGGCTCGGGCTGGAACATGGAGCGCGCGTGAAAGTCGAGACGGAGAGCGGCGCGGTCGAAGCCCTGACAGCCGTCCGGTCATCGTGCCTGCCGGGCTTCGCGGAGCTGCGCCCGCGTGCCTCCGACCCGAGCCTGACCGAACTTCCCGGCCGGGACCCTGTGCCCGTCAAAATAAGGAGAAGCGACTGATGCCCAGGGTGGTCAAGGCCGAGCGCCTCGCGCCGAACACGTTCCTGATGGTCGTGGACTCGGCCGACGTGGCGCGCAAGTGCCAGCCCGGCCAGTTCGTCATGGTCATGCCGGACGAGAACGGAGAGAGGATCCCTCTCAACATCGCGGACTGGGACAGGGAAAGAGGCCAGGTCTCCGTGGTTTTCCTCAGCCTGGGCACGACCACGCGAAAACTATCCCGGCTGAAGGCCGGGGTGGAACTCCCCGTTTTCGCCGGCCCGCTCGGCAAACCCGTCGAGATCGGGCGCTTCGGCACGGTCCTGCTCGTGGGCGGCTGCTACGGGCCGGGGGCCCTGCTGCCCATCGCCTCAGCCATGAAAAAGGCCGGCAACAGGGTCGTCGTCCTGACCGAAGCCAAGGCCCCGAATCTGCTTTACTGGCAGGAGGAGCTCGGCCGCGCCTGCGACCGCTTGCTGCGCCTGACCGGACGCCGCGGAGCCGGCCGGGAGGATGAACGGATGCCCTTCATGGGGGCCGAGGTGGCCGGCATCGTCAAAGAGGAAAAAGTGGACCGAGTGATGGCCATAGGCTGCACGCACCTCATGGAGAGCGTCGCGGAGGCGACCAGGCCGCTCGGGGTCAAGACCACGGTCATGCTCAACCCCATCATGCTCGACGGCACCGGCATGTGCGGCGCCTGCCGCGTCTCGGTCGCCGGCCGGACCTGCTTCGCCTGCGTCGACGGGCCCGAGTTCGACGGCCACAAGGTCGATTGGGACGAGCTGCATCTCAGGCGCAAGGCCTACCTGGACCATGAGATGGAGTCCCTCTGCAGGTGGGAGAAAAAGAACTATCCGTGAGGGATAATCAAGAAGGCTCAAGACATGTCCGATAAGACCAAACTCAGCCCCGAGACGGAAAGCCGCCTGAAAGCGAGCTTCAACCTCGAGTGGCGCAAAGAGCTCCGGGCCCGGATCCCGGTAAAGGAACGGCTGCAAATCGGGCGCCGGGAGATGCCGGCCCGCGGCCATGAAAGGGTCCGAGATTTCCTGGAGGTCAACCAGGGGCTTTCGGCCGAGGAGGCTGTGCTCGAGGCCAAGCGCTGCCTGGACTGCGGCCGGCCCAACTGCGTCGCCGGCTGCCCCGTCGGCATAGACATCCCGGGCTTCATAAAGCTCATCGAAGCAGGGGAGTTCGAGGCCAGCGCCAGGAAGCTCCGCGAGACCAATTCCCTGCCGGCCGTGTGCGGAAGGGTCTGCCCGCAGGAAACCCAGTGCGAACAGGTCTGCAACGTGGCCAAGACGACGGGAGTGCCCGTGGCCATAGGCAACCTGGAGCGGTTCGCGGCCGACCTGGCCATGCGGAGCGGCACCTTCGCCGCGCTCGAGCGGACGGCCGCGCCGACGGGCAAGAAGGCGGCGGTCGTGGGCGCCGGGCCGGCCGGCCTGACCGTCGCGGGCGAACTGGCCAAGCTCGGCCACAGCGTAACCGTTTTCGAAGCCCTGCACCAGCCGGGCGGCGTGCTGGTTTACGGCATCCCGGAATTCAGGCTGCCGAACAGGATACTCTGGGCCGAGTGCGGGCTGCTCGAGAGACTGGGCGTCGAGTTCAGGATGAACTTCATAGTGGGCAAGACCGCCACCCTCGAGGACCTCAGGGCCGACGGATACGAGGCCTTTTTCATCGGGACCGGGGCCGGGCTGCCCAACTTCATGAACATTCCCGGCGAGAACCTGGCCGGCATCTATTCGGCCAACGAGTACCTGACAAGAGTCAACCTCCTCCGCGCCTGCGAGTTCCCGGTCGCTGACACGCCGGTCTTCAGGGCCAAGCGGACCGCCGTCGTGGGAGGGGGCAACGTGGCCCTGGATTCGGTCCGGACGGCCAGGAGGCTGGGCGCGGAGAAAGCGATGATCATCTACCGGCGCTCGCGCGTCGAGATGCCGGCCCGGGTCGAGGAGGTCAGGCACGCCGAGGAGGAAGGAGTCGAGTTCCATTTCCTTACTGTTCCGATAAGATATATAGGGGATAGCCGGGGCCGCGTGGCCGCCGTCGAGTGCCAGCGTATGGAGCTCGGCGAGCCCGACGCTTCCGGCAGAAGGAAGCCCGTGCCGGTGCCCGGCTCCGAGTTCACGGTGGAAGTCGAGGTCGTCGTGGTCGCCATCGGCCAGAGCCCCAACCCGCTCATCCCCCAGACCACCTCAGGCCTCAAGGTGGGACGCTGGGGCAACATCGAGGTCGACCCGGAAACGATGGCCACTTCCCTGCCGGGCGTTTTCGCCGGCGGCGACATCGTCCGCGGCGGCGCGACCGTGATACTGGCGATGGGCGACGGACGCCGCGCGGCCGCCGCCATGGACCGCTATCTCCGCGAGAAACGATAGCCGCCCCCTTCGCGGAAAATGGTACCTGGTACCTGTAACAGCGCCGTCATAGGTACCAGGTACCATTTCTCCCAGCCGCCGAGCGCTCGAGCCGAGAAGGCGCCCGGACCCGAAGCAGGGAGCCGAGCCTATTCCTTATTCTCCCAGGGCAAGACGGGGATGGCGCAGGCGACTTGGCGGAGGGTCAGCCTTCGAGGCGAGAGAGCGAGGGCATGCCGGGACGGCACGGCGAGCATGTCTGAGCCTCTCTGGAGGCGAGTTGCGCAGCCGCCGAGCGCTCGAGCCGAGAAGGCGCCCGGACCCGGAGCAGGGAGCCGAGCCGTTCCTTATTCCCCCCAGGGCAAGACGGGGATGGCGCAGGCGACTTGGCGGAGGGTCAGCCTTCGA
>CAYWJT010000021.1:0-6628 GCA_964458655.1 uncultured Eubacteriales bacterium
TCATCCGATACCCTCCACGACCAGCGAACTCGAGACATAAAAATATGACTCCGCCCGTTCAAAGTCAAGGACAAAGCGGCTCTATGACGAATAGCGTGACCAAGAGGGGAAAACCGGGGACAGGTACCGATTTTATGCCAACCGCCACTGGTCGGTACCTGTCCCCGGTTTTCCCCCATTAATCAGTCCAAGTCTACCGCACTATTCGTCATAGAGCCCAATTTTTTGCGGCGGGGCTTCGGCCGTTTTTCAGGCCTTTTCCAGCCGTTTAAAGACCGCTTTGATGCGTTTCCAGGCCCAGTTCAGGTCGCGCTCCCTGATGACGAGCGGCGGCGCGAAGCGGATGACGTTCTCGTGCGTTTCCTTGCAGAGAAGCCCTTCCTTCATCAGTTCCTCACAGTAGCGCCTGGCTCCGCCGGCCTCGGGCTTGAGCTCGATGCCGATGAGCAGGCCGCGGCCGCGGACCTCCTTGATCTTCTTGCTGCGGAGCTTCTTCAACTTGTCCAGGAAGAAGGCGCCCAGGCTCTCGGCGTTCTCGACGAGCTTCTCCTCTTTAATGACCCTGAGGCTCTCTCGGGCGACGGCACAGGCCAGGGGGTTGCCGCCGAAAGTCGAACCGTGCGAGCCGGGCGTGAAAACATCCAGGACCTTCCGGTCGGCCAATACGGCCGAGATCGGGTAGCAGCCGCCGCCGAGCGACTTGCCGATAATGACCATGTCGGGGCGGACGCCTTCGTACTCGCAGGCGAACATCCGGCCCACCCGGCCCAGTCCCGTCTGGATCTCGTCGGCGATGAAGAGCACGTTGTTCGCGCGGCAGATCTCGGCCGCCCGCTTGAGATAGCCCGGGGGCGGGATGAGGATGCCGGCTTCGGCCTGGATGGGCTCGACCAGGAAGGCGGCCGTCTCGGGCGTAATGGCCTTTTCCAGGGCGTCGGCGTCGCCGAAAGGTATGACGGGGAAGCCCGGCGTGAACGGGCCGAAGTTGCGCCTGTAGAGAGGCTCGGTCGAGAAGCTGATGACGGTCACGGTCCGTCCGTGGAAGTTGTTCGAACAGGCGATGATCTCCGCCCTGTCCTCGGCCACGCCTTTCTTCTCGTATGCCCATTTGCGGGCGGCCTTGACCGCGGTCTCGACGGCCTCGGCTCCGGAATTCATGGGCAGGACCATCTCGTAACCCGTGAGCTCGCACAGCTCCTTGGCCAGGAGGGGCCACTGGTCGTTGCGGAAGGCCCGCGACGTCAGGGTCAGCTTCTTGGCCTGGTTGACGAGAGCCTTGACGATCCGCGGGTGGAGGTGGCCCTGGTTGACGGCGGAATAAGCGCTAAGGAAATCCAGGTATTTGCGGCCCTCGACATCGTACATCCAGATGCCCTTGGCCCTGCTGATGACGACGTCGAGCGGATGGTAATTGTGGGCGCCGTAGATGTCCTCGGTCACGATGTAGTCTTTGCTATCCATGGCATAAGCTCCTTAATGCATCAGTACTTCGTCTGTCGCTGGCGGAGAGGGCGGGATTCGAACCCGCGGTGCGCCTTGCGACGCACACACGCTTTCCAAGCGTGCTCCTTAAGCCACTCGGACACCTCTCCGTTGCCTTAAGATCCGCGGCAGGAACCTCAAGTTACCAGAAACACGGCCTGCGGTCAACGCGCCGCCGACGCTATTACGATAAACAGGGAGGAGGACCCCACACGCTTTTCGTCATAAAGCCGGCGACGCCGGTCACGGTCGCCGCCTACCTCGACCGGTAGATGTTGATGATGTCCTTGAGCAGGGCCGCCGCGGTCCCGCGTGGGCTGGACCGCCCCCCGGTCACGGTTATCGAGCCCATCGTGTCGGTCAGGAAAGTTATCCCTTTTTCCGTGCCGTTGACATGGAACAGCGGGTGGCTTTCCTCCAGGGCGGACGGTCTGACCTCGAGATCCCAACCGACGCCTTTCCTGCGACGTGAGGCGGTGGCCAGGAGCTTCAAGGACTGGCCCCGGCGCCTGGCTTGCAGCACCTCTTCCATGTCCAACCCGGCTATGCCCCGGACCCGAACGTCCCTCAACGAATATGAAGTATTGAGGCAGACGTTGCTGATGATGAGGATCTTGGCGGCAGTATCCCAGCCTTTTACATCGTAGGTCGGGTCGGGCTCTGCGATGCCCTTGCTCTGGGCATCCTTGAGGGACTCCATGTAATCCAGGCCTTCAGCCATCCTGGTGAGGATATAGTTGGTCGTCCCGTTGAGGATCCCTTGGATCGCCTCGATGCGTGCCCCAGCCAAGGCCGTCAGTCCGATGTCCAGAGTCGGCAGGGCGGCCGCGGTCGCGCCGCTGAACCCGAAAGCCGCCCGGCTTTCGGCGGCCGCGTCGCGCAGCTCTTTGAAGCCCGCGACCAGCGCGCCCTTGCTCGCCGCCACGGCGTTCCAGCCCATTCTGAAGGCGGCCAGGAGGTAACCCAACCCGGGCTGGCCTGTCTCGTAGTTCGAAGGCGTGCATTCGACCAAGCATCCGCCCGGTTTCCTGCCCGCGATGGCCTCTTCCAATGACAGCCCGGGCTTCCAGCAGGGGTTGCCGTTCGTCCAGGGTTTTCCGTTCCTGACCAGGTCGGCCGGGTCATGCAGGCCGGAAGCAGACTTGAAGCAGCCGTCCGACTTGCAGATGATCTCGGTCTTGAAAACCAGTCCGTAACGCTCCGCGACCTCGGCGGCTTTGTCCTTGACCAGGGTCAGGAAAGCCCGCCCGACGTGCCCGTAGCCGGCTACGGCCAGGCTAACGGTCCTCATCGAGCCTCTCCGGCGCTGCGGGATACGGACGTTGGCGGAGAGGGCGGGATTCGAACCCGCGATCCCGATTGCTCGAGATAACGGTTTTCGAGACCGTCGCCTTCAACCACTCGGCCACCTCTCCGCGTTCTTGACGATTGAGACAAGAGATTATAGCCTAAACCCGGGTCATTTAACAGGCCGGAGCGCGGTTCCCGCGGCCTTCCGCGCCCGAGGCCTCTTTCTCCTATCCTTGAAAAAATCCCTGATGAGAGCAGCGCAGTCCTCCTGTAGAACGCCCGCCCTTATTTCGGGCCTGTAATTGACCCGCTCGAACGGGAACTTGAGCACCGACTCGACCGCGCCGGCCTTGGGGTCGGCCGCGCCGTAAACGACGCGGGCGACCCGCGCCTGGATGAGCGCGCCGAGGCACATGGCGCAGGGCTCGATGGTCACGTATAGGGAGCAGCCCGCAAGCCTGTAGTTAGTTTTCTTCCTGCAGGCCCTGCGGATGGCCACGACCTCCGCGTGTCCCGTGGGGTCAGAAGTCCTGACGGGCCGGTTATATCCCCGGGCTATGATCCTGCCGCTCTCAACGATGACGGCGCCGACGGGCACTTCGCCGGCGGCCGCGGCCAAACGCGCCTGCGTCAGGGCGGCCTGCATGAATCTTTCGTCGGAGCGCGTGTCCCGCCGTATTCTTTCCATGATATCAGGATTCTACCAGCATTGAACTTCGGAAAAAAGGCTTCCCGGGTTATAATCGGCGCGTCAACGTGTTGCTCTCGGAGAGGACGATGGAAAGGTTGGAATGCCCGCTCTGCTCCAAGGTTTTCCCGCACGACCTATTTTTCCCTTTCTGCCCGCGCTGCCTGGAGCCGGGCCTGGTCCATTATGAAGCTAAAGCGGGTCCGAGGCGCTTCCGGTCCGAGCCGTGTCCGCCGCTCGAGCGGTTCCGCGAATTCCTGCCGCTTGACGACGAAGGCGCGGACCTGAGCTTGGGCGAGGGCGACACTCCCCTGCTCAGGCTCGCCGGCTTCGGCGCCGAGCTCAAATTAAGCTACGTCTATGCCAAGAACGAGGCTCAGAACCCGACCGGAAGCTTCAAGGACAGAGGCACGGCGGTCGTCGTGCGCAAGGCGCGGGCAATGGGTTTCGAAAGGCTCGGCACCGTGTCGACCGGGAACATGGCGGCATCAACGGCGGCCTACGGTTCAAGGGCGGGCCTTGACACATCCGTCCTGCTCAAGGAAGGCACGCCGGCCTCCAGCCTGAGGTTGATCGCCTCGTTCCGGCCGCGCCTCTTCGCGGTCACCGGAGACTACGCGGCCTTGTACCGGGCCAGCTTCGAACTGGGCCGCAAGCACGGCATATACTTCGCCAATTCCACCGACCCTTTCCGCATGGAAGGCTACAAGTGCACCGGCTTCGAGACTTTCCTTCAGCTCGGCGGCCGGCCGCCGGATCTCCTCATCGTTCCCGTCAGCTCCGGCGGCCATTTCCTGGGCCTGGTCAGGGCCTTCGAAGACCTTGTGCTGGAAGGCCTGGCCGCATCATTCCCTGTCTTTGTCGGCGTCCAGGCTTCGGGGTGCTCACCGCTCGTCCGGGCCTTCAACGAAAACCTGGCCGCGTACGAGCGCCTGGACAAGGCTGATACGATCGCGCATGCCATATCCAATCCGGCGCCCCCGGCCGGCAACTCCGTGCTGCTCAAGATCAGGCAGCATCGGGGCCTGATGCTGTCGGTCTCGGATGACGAAATGGTCCGGGCCCGGTCGCTTCTGGCCGGGACGGAAGGCCTTCTCTGCCAGCTCGAGTCGGCGTCGGCGGCCGCGGCGCTGACGAAGCTGGCCGCCTCGGGCCTCATCTCAAAGGATCACGTCGTTGTCTTGGTGATCACCGGCAGCGGTCTCAAGCTTGACCATCAAGAGCAGGCCAACGGGCCGGATCTCACAACGACGGACCTGGATGGTCTGCGAAAGGCCCTGGAATAAGGCCAGGGCCCCGGCTATCTTATGCGCTCGTACCGTTTCGGCTCGGCCTTTCAGTACCAGACGTCCTCCAGCACCGAGGCTTTCGTCGCCACCGTCTTGCCGTCGACGGAAAGTACGAACCTGTATTCGCCGGGCTGGACCGTGAAGGAGGCGTAATTGACGTCGAGTCCGCCCCGGCCCTGGTAACCCATTTCCTGGAGCCTTTTCAGTCTTTCCTGCATGGCCTTCTTCTCTTCAGGCGTCCTTTCTCGCCGCCCGTTCATGTTCCAGACGACCGAGTTCAGCCCAACCTCAGCCGTGCCTTTTATCTCGTTGACCAGGAAGTTGCCCTTGAGAACCTGCACCTTGACCTCGCCGGCGGGCTTCTGCTTCAGGTAGTAGCTTATGACCATGCCGGCCGGCTCACTCTCGCCGGCGAAGTTGGAAGAGCTTGAGTTCCTGCGGTCCTGCGTCTCCCAGCGGACCTTGTCCTTGACCCTGAACAGGTGGAAGTCGCGCGCCAAAACCTCGGGCGTCAATTCCTGAAGCGGGCCGATGTCGGCGATGAAAATGCCCCGGCCGTGAGTCGCCACGATCAGGTCTCCCTCCCGCGGCTGGACCTTGAGGTCATGGACAGGCTGGGTCGGCATGTTGTTCTTGAGCTTGCTCCAGCGGCCGCCGCCGTCGAGCGAGACATAGACGCCGAAGTCCGTGCCGGCGTAGAGCAGATCGGGGTTGACCGGGTCTTCGCGCACCACGTTGACAGGTCCCTCGGCCATGTCTCCGACGACAGAGACCCAGGTCTGGCCATAGTCGGTCGTCTTGTATATGAAAGGCCGGAAATCGTCGTTGCGGAACCCGGTGTAGCTGACATAGGCCGTGCCCGGGTCGGTGGGCGAAGCCGCCACGCGGCTGACCCAATAGCCCGGGTTGCCTTTGATGCGCTCGTTGAGCTTGACCCAATTAAGACCGTTGTCCTTGGTCATCCAGACGTTGCCGTCATCGGTTCCGACCCAGAGCAGACCGGGGACGAGCGGCGATTCGTCGAAGGTCGTTATGGTGCAATACTGGATATTGCCGTCCCCGCCCTTGCCGTTCACGGTCAACTTGGCCGGGTCGTTGGTGGTCAGGTCGGGGCTTATCTCCTTCCAGGTGTCGCCGCGGTTGGTCGACATGACCACTATGTTGCCGCAGTGATAGATGGTGTCGCTGTCGTGGTGGGAAACGTGGATGGGAGCGCACCAGTTCCAGCGTGTTTCCGGCTTCTGGGACTGGTAGCCGATGCCGACCGCCTGCATGGTGGCCAGGTCCAGTCTCTGGATGGAGCCGAACTGGGATTCGTTGTATAGATAGCGGTTCGTCCGGCGGTCGAAGACGTTGTACATGCCGTCCCCGCCGCCGACCGTGAACCAGTCCTCCAGCCGTATGGGCGGGCCTCCCCTGGCCGCGCCGGCCGCGCCTTCGAAATCGAACATCCCGCCCGACGCAGACGAGCGCTTGGTCGAAGGCCCGAGCAGCGACCCGTTGTCCTGCAGGCCGCCGGCGACGCGGTAGGGATAGGACATGTCGAAATCCACCGCATAGAGCTGGGCCAGGGGCAGGAAATCGGGATGATGCCAGTTCTTGCCGCCGTCCCAGGTCACGCCCAGCCCGTGGTCGTAGCCGAGCAGCATGTGGTTGGGGTCGGCCGGGTCTATCCAGAGCGCGTGATTGTCCCCGCCGAAACGGAAAGGCACGGTCCAGTTCTTGCCGCCGTCCCTGGTCCCGATGACGCCCACGCTGAGCACATAGACGACGTTCTCATCCTTGGGGTCGACGATGATCTGGCCGTAATAATATCCAGGCGCGCCTCCGATGCTGCGTCCGGGAGGGCTCACCTTGCGCCAGGTCGCGCCCGCGTCGT
>CAYWJT010000021.1:6638-38108 GCA_964458655.1 uncultured Eubacteriales bacterium
CCGAACGGTAGACCTCGCCGTCGATCATGCCCTGGCTCGACTTGCCGGTCAGGATCTCCCGCCACCGGTCGGCCTCGGACATGCCCGGCTTGTTGGCGTTCTCGACGCAGGCGTAAACGACCTTGGGGTTGGCCGGGAATACGGCCAGGCCGATGCGGCCCAAGATGCCTCCCGGCAGCCCGTTCGTCAGCTTGGCCCAGGTCCGGCCGGCGTCAGCGGATTTATAGACCCCCGAACCCGGCCCGCCGAGCTGATAGGTCCAGGGTTTCCTCAGCCTGTCGTAAGCGGCGGCGTAAAGCGTGTCGGGGTTGACGGGGTCCATGGCGACGTCCACGACCCCGATGTTCCGGCCGTCGAGCACGATATCCAAGGACTTGACCCAGGTTTTGCCGCCGTCCTCGGTCTTGTAAAGGCCGCGCTCCGCGTTCTCGGTGTATAGATGGCCCAGCGCGGCCACGTAGACTATGTCCGGGTTGGTGGGATGGACGACGATTCGGCCGATGTGGTGGGATTCCTTGAGGCCCATGTTCTTCCAGGTCTTGCCACCGTCGTCCGACCTGTAAACACCGTCGCCCCAGTAGGTCGAGCGTGAGTTGTTGGCCTCGCCCGTGCCCACCCAGACGATCATGGGGTTGGACGGCGCCACGGCGATGTCGCCGATGGAGAAGACCTTCTCGTTCTCGAACAGCGGCTCGAAGGTCTGGCCGTTATTGACGGTCTTCCAGAGCCCGCCGCTCGCCGCAGCCGCGTAGAAGGTATGGGGCTGCTGCAGGGGCACGGCGAAGTCCACGAAACGGCCGCTTTGGCGCGTCGGCCCGATGGCCCTATAATGGATCTTGCCGAGCACGCTCTCAGCCGTAGCTGTGGGCGCCGGTTTCGCTTTGGCCTGGGTTCTGACCTGTGCGGCCAGTCCGGACTGCATTGAGAGCAGCGCCAAGAACGAAAAGACGAGAATGGCTGATTTACGCCTGGTCATGATCCACCTCCGGGTTTTTTTAATTGGACCGCACCCTGCGACGAGAAGGCCGGGGTCGGCTGAAAGTCTGGCGGTTGACGTGGAACGCCGCATTTTCTTAGCGATTATAGCCCAGCCGCCGCGAGTCAGGCAATTAAAAATCATCTGGCCGGGCGACTGGTCCTATCTATGCGCACGCCGTTACGCTTGAGCTCGTCGATCACGAAGTTAAAACAGTCAGACTCGGCTCCCAACTTTTCCGGCGGGATCACCCCCTGTGCCGTGAACCTCCCCGACAGTATGAGTCTGGCCGCAGCCGTGGCCGGGAAAGCCGTCGTCCTGGACATGGACGAGAAACCGGTCCGACGGTCCCTGCGGTCGAAGATCTCATAATCGACGCGCGTCTTGCGGCCCCCTTCCAGCGCTTCCATGGATATCAGCATCAGAGTGAATTCGTCGTCCTCATCTTTGAGCTGCCAGCTCCTGAACAGCACCGCGGAGGTGAAATCGATGGGACGGAGGCTCTGACCCGCGACCCTGACCGGGTCGTGGTCGAAAAACCCGGCGGCTTTCAGGGTCTGTATCCTCTCCGCGTGACCGGGATAGCGGATGGTCTTTTCCACCATGTTCGGGACTTTCATGGTCCTGATGAGCGTCCGAAGGCCGTCCGTGCAGAAGGCTTCGAGGCGGCCGAGCTCGGCATGCTCGATGGGCTCGACCTCGGCCAGGGCGGGCTTGACCACGATCCGGCCGGCCTCGACCGTCCGGGCCGGCCTCATGTATTCTTCGATTATGTCCGCGGGAGAGAAAGGCGCCTTGTATTCAAAAGGCAAGACCCTTTCGAACGGCAAGCCGCCGACGCAGCACTTGAAGCTCAGGACCTCGGACCGGGCGGCATGGTAGCCGAGGATCATGTGGCTCAAACCCGGGGCCACCCCGCAATCGACCACCGCGGTCACTCCCCTGCGCCTGGCGGCCTCGTCCAGCTCCAGCGCGTCCTCGGGGAAAAAAGAGATGTCTACGACGTCCTTGCCCGCCTCGATGACGGCGCCGAGCACGCGGAAGCCCAGCGCGCCCGGGACGGCGCTGACCACAAGGTCGGCGCCGGAAACAAGCGACCGGACCGAGGCCGGGTCGCCGACATCGGCGGTTTTCCTGGCCACGGCTCGAGAAGCGATCCTCTCCAGGTTCCCCACATTGATGTCCACGGCCGTGACATGATAATCGCGGGCAAGGTCCCAGGCAAGGGTTCGGCCGACCATGCCGGCCCCGAGTACGACTATTTCCTTCATCCGACTGCCTCCTCGAACTCTACGGCATGAAGGGTTATTTTCTTCCCAACGCGGCGGAAAATCAATGCCGGCTTGGCTTTTTTGCCCAGGCCATTCGCCGCCGACCCTTCGTAATTCCCGCGTCGGCAAATATCTCAAAATAGCAAGCTCCCTATCCAAGGGCATCGTTGCTGTCAGATACCCGGCATTCCAAGTCGCTGAAACTATTTACAACTCCGTCCCGATGGCGTATATTTCGCCCGAAACCGAACGGGACGAAGGCCGTGAGCCAAGCGCGAGCGAAAAGAACGAAGCGCAGTGCCGCTATCGTCTTCCTCGTCGTCCTATCCGCTGCTTATCTCGTTCCTGGCGCGCCCCGCGCCGCGGCGGCCGCCGGCAGGGCCGGCCCGGCGTCGCCAGCGTCGCAGACGACGAAAGAACCGGATTTCAAGCCTCATATCATCATCGTCCCGCTGCTCTATTACACGCCGGAAACCCGCCTGGCTTTCGGCGTCGGCGGCAACCTGAACTACCGTTTCGGACTGCATAAGAAGACCAACCGCCCATCTTCGCTCTGGCTCATCGGCGTATACACCCAGAACAAGCAGTACCAGCTCTCGGTCAAGCCGGAGATCTACCTGGAAAACAATTCTTACCTTCTGGGCATCCACCTCAAACATGAAAGGTTCCCGCAGAGGTTCTACGGGACGGGCAACGACCTGCCTTCTTCAGTCACAGGCGAGGCTTACACGCCCGAGATGACCTTTTTCCAGCTCTCCCTCAAGAGACGCCTGTGGAAGAACCTCTACGCCGGCTTCCAGTACGAAGCCGAGATGACGAAGATCGAGAATATCGCTCCGGGCGGCCTGCTCGACAAGAGCGGCCTTGAAGGCAAGGAAGGCGGCCTGGCTTCGGGACTGGGCCTGACCCTGGCATGGGATAATCGGGACAACATCTTTTTCCCGAGGCACGGAAGTTACCTCCTGCTCGCTGTCGATTCTTTTGCCCGGGCTTTCGCCAGCGACTTTTCCTATCGGAGCCTTAAGTTCGACCTGAGGGGATACATCCCGCTGGCCGAGGACCAAGCCTTGGCGCTCCAAGCCTATTTCAGGATAGTGTCCGGCGCCCCGCCGTTCTACCGTCTTTCGATGCTTGGCGGCGATACCATCCTCCGGGGATACTACAAAGGGCTCTACAGGGACAAGAACGCCGTCGCCGTCCAGGCCGAATACCGTGTGCCCGTCACCGGCAGGTTCGGGGTGGTCGGGTTCGCGGGCCTGGGGAAAGTCGCGGCCAGCATCAAGGACCTGCTGCCTGCCCATGCCAGATACACTATAGGAACGGGATTGCGATACAGGTTCGACCCCCAAGAAGGCTCCAACCTGCGCCTCGACCTGGCCTGGGGCAAGGGTGTTTTCGGGTTCTATTTCACGGCCCAGGAAGCGTTCTGAGCGTTTGACTTTTCCGCGGCAGGTCCGGACCCTTGTGGTCAGCCTGCAAGCAGGTCAAGAACAAGACGAGGTCCCGGCTGTTGCGAGCTTATCCGGTCAAGCGCCCGGCTGATCTTTTCGGCTCCGCCGCTGACGGCGATTAATTCAGGCTGCCTCCCAAGCGCTTATACTCTACGCACCCGCGCTCGGTCTGCCGGCCCGGGTCTCAGGTGTTGAGCGGCGAGGTGCAGTTGGGGCAGCGGACGGCCTTGACCGGGATCGTCGTCGAGCAGAAAGGGCATTCCTTAACCGATGGCGCGGGCGCGGCGCCCTCGGACCTTTTCCGCATCTTGTTCATGGCCTTGATGACCAGGAAGAGCGAGAAGGCCACGATGAGGAAGTTGATCACTCGGTTGACGAACATCCCGTAATTGAGCGTCACCGCGCCGGCCTGCTGGGCCGCGGCCAGAGTGGCGTATGGCCCCGCGGTCTGGCCCTGGGAAAGGATGACGAAAAGGTTGGAGAAGTCCACCTTGCCCAGCAGCAGCCCGATCGGCGGCATGAGCACGTCCGAGACCAGGGACGAAACTATGCCTCCGAAGGCGGCGCCGATGATGATGCCGACGGCCATGTCGACGACCGAGCCGCGCATGGCGAACTCCCTGAATTCCTTCAACATCATGACCTCCTTCTTGCTTAATGATCGGTTATGTCATTACCAGGCTATGCCGTAATCCTCGCCGTAGTTGCTGCTCCCGCCCCAGAAAGTACCGCTTTTTCTGTCGAAGAATATGGCGTTGATCGGCCCAGAGGTGTATTTCTTCACGGTTATCACGTAGCCCATGGATTCCAGCCGGCGCCTGACGTCCAGCGGCATGGACTCGTTGACCTCGAGCTTCCCGGGATAGCATTTGTGGTCCTTGAAGGAATCGTGCATCTGGTAGCTCGTGATGTTGGGAGCTTCGCAGGCCTGCTGGACGTTCATGCCGAACTCAACCACGTTCAAGAAGAATTGCAACAGATTCTGGTCCTGGGTGTCGCCGCCCTGGACGGCGAAAGAAAGGAAAGGTTTGCCGTCCTTGAGAGCCAGGCCCGGTGTCAGCGTGGCCCGGGGCCTTTTGCCCGGCTCGATCACGTTGAACGGGTTCTTGTACTCGTCGAGCACGAAGCTCTGGGCCCTCTGGCTGAGGCCTATGCCGGTGCGGCCCGCGATCAGGCAAGGCATCCAGCCTCCGCTCGGCGTCACCGAGACCACCCAGCCTTCCTTGTCGGCGGTCTGGATGGAGGTCGTCCCGGAGCGGAAGACCCGCTCTATCTCCCGGGACCGCTCGGCAGTCATGCCCGCAGGCGCTTCCCGTCCCCATTCCAGCCAGCGCTCGAGATGCTTGAGGTACGGGTTGCGGCCGCCTTGGAAGGGATAGGGATCGCCGGGCCCGGCGTCCGGGTCGTTCCTGTCGAAACGGATGCGTTTGGCGCGGTCGGCCGCGTAGCCCTTGGAGAGCAGGCCCCGGAGAGGTTCCTCCGGCGGAAAATAAGGGTCGCCGTAATAGAAGTCGCGGTCGGCGAAGGCCAGGTTCATGACCTGGTAGAGCAGGTGGACGTACTCGGCGCTGTTGTAGCCGAGCTTCTTGAGGTCGAACCGTTCGAGCATGTTGAGGGCCTGGAGCATGACCGGACCCTGCACCCAGGAGGTCAGCTTGAAGACCTCGATGCCCCTGTAGTTGGTCGACACCGGCTCCTCGATGTAAACCTTCCAGCGGTCCAGGTCCTCCATGGTGAAGAGCGCCCCTTCCTCGCGCGCCGCCCGGACCAGCTCGGAGGCGATGTCGCCGCGGTAGAACCTGTCATAGGCCGCGTAGATGGCCTGCTTGCGGTCCCTGCCGGCCCGGAGCGCCGCCTGCTCGGCCTCGACCAAACGGCGCAGGGTGGCCGCCAGGTCGGGCTGCCTGAAGACCTCGCCGGCGGCCGGGGCCTCCCGGGCCTCGCCCGGATGCGTCAACAGCACCGCGGACGAATTTTTCCACTGCTTCAACTTCAGCTTTTCCCGCTCTATCCTGTCGCTTGTTTCCTGGTCCATGGGATAACCCTCGGCCAGCCTGATGGCCGGTTCGAGCACCTGGGCCAGGCTCATCGTCCCGTATTCGGCCAGCATGGTCAGGAGCCCGCCGGGAGTGCCGGGCGTGACGGCGGATAGAGGTCCGTCCTCCGGCGGATATTCGAAGCCGCGGCTTTTATAGAATCCGACGGTCGCTCCGCTCGGGGCCACGCCGAGGGCGTTGATGCCGACGACCTTACCGGAACGCGGGTCATAGATCAGGGCCTGGGTCTCGCCGCCCCATGTCAGGACGTCGTGCATGGTGCAGACCGCGCCCAGCATGGCGCAAGCGGCGTCCACGGCATTGCCGCCTTTCATGAAGATCATCGCCCCGGCCGTGGCGGCCAGCGGTTTGCCGGTGATGGCCACCCAGTTGCCTCCGTGCAGGACGGGCTTTTCCGTCCTCTGCGCCGGCAACCACGAAGCGGCGACGAAAAGCAAGACGGATGAAAATATCCCCAGCCAGGCCGGACTGAACTTCATGGTCGGCTCCTTTTTCCCCTGTATCGTCCTTGTACGTTCTTGCAGGTGAATTTATATATCGTTCCGGCCTCAACGCGCAAGGGAAAAACGGCCGCCGAGCGGCGTTTTCGAAAATATCGAATATTTCATTTCAACATGAAAAAGGATTTTGCTATAATCCATAAACTTGAGCGCTGGAGCGGCCGGCGGAACGCGCTGCGGCCGTCATGAGCGGCCAAGGAGCGAAGCCATGTCTCGTGTAGATAGACATCCGATCCTGCCCGTACCGGCGCGCAGGGAATTCGTCTTCAGCTGGGCAGGCCGGCCGGTCACCGGCCTCGAAGGCGAGACCATCGCCTCCGCGCTCTTCGCCAACGGTATCCACGTTTTCGGCAAGCATGCCAAGGACGGCGCGCCCCAGGGCATTTTCTGCGCCAACGGGCAGTGCGCCCAGTGCCTGGTCCTGGCCGACGGGGCGCCGGTCAAATCCTGCATGGAACTGGCCAGGCCGGGCATGAAGGTGGAGCCGGTCAACGGCTTTCCCGAACTGCCGAAGGTCGAGGACCGGGAAGCCGCCCTGGACTTTCGGGCGATCGAGACCGTGCGCGTGCCCGTCCTGATCATCGGCGGCGGCCCGGCCGGGCTGTCCGCGGCCGTCGAGCTCGGCAGAAGGGACATCGGCGTTCTCCTCATCGACGACAAGCACCGCCTCGGCGGCAAACTGGTCCTCCAGACCCACCGCTTTTTCGGTTCCGTCGAAACCGTTTACGCCGGGACTCGGGGCATCGACATCGCCACACGCCTCGAAAAAGAAGTCCGCTCCTTCGGGTCGGTCCGCATCCTGCTGGAGAGCACTGCTCTGGCAGTCTTCAGCGACGGAAAGGTGGGCGTTTTGGCCGAAGGCCGGAGATACATCCTGGTCGAGCCGGAGATCCTTCTGGTGGCGGCCGGCGCCAGGGAGAAGAACCTGGCCTTTCCCGGCAACACCCTGCCAGGCGTCTACGGGGCCGGTGCTTTCCAGACCCTGGTCAATCGGGACCTGGTCAAACCGGCCCGACGTCTGTTCATCGTCGGCGGCGGCAATGTCGGGCTCATCGCCGGATACCACGCACTGCAGGCAGGCATCGCTGTCGTCGGCCTGGTCGAGGTCCTGCCCGAGTGCGGCGGATACAAAGTCCACAAGGACAAGCTGGCCCGCCTCGGCGTCCCCATCCTCACCTCCCACACTATCCTCAGCGCCAACGGCCGGGAGGAGGTCGAGTCGGTAACAATCGCCCGGGTGGACGAACGTCTCCGGCCGGTCCCGGGCAGTGAAAGGACCCTCGCCTGCGACACGGTGCTCGTCGCCGTGGGTCTCGACCCGGTGAGCGAATTCTACGAAAAAGCCCTGGAATTCGGACTGCGCGCTTTCGCCGCCGGCGACGCCGAGGAGATCGCCGAGGCCTCGGCCGCCATCTTCTCGGGCAAGATCAAAGGCTTGGAGGTCGCCCGGGCCCTAGGAAAGGAATCGGCTCCCGTGGCGAAGGAATGGTATGAGACGGCGGATATCCTCAAGTCCAAGCCCGGCCGGACGTATGAGGAAAAAAGACCGGGCTTCTCATCCGGGGTCTTCCCCGTCCTTCACTGCAACCAGGAGATCCCGTGCGACCCCTGCACGGCGGTCTGTCCCAATAGGCTCATAGCCATCGACGGCGACATCAGGAATATCCCTTATTTCCTCCCCGAGAGGGAAGGAAAAGGCTGCATCGGTTGCGAAAAGTGCGTCGCCGTCTGTCCGGGCCTGGCCATCACGCTCGTGGACTACCGCAAGAACCCCGATTTTCCCACGGTCTCCATACCCTACGAGTTCATCCAGGAAACCATCAAGCCCGGCGACCGGGTCACTGTAGTCGATACCGAGGCGGATGTTCTGGGGCAGGCGGAGGTCACGGCCGTCAGGTCCATCAAAGCCAACGATAGGACCGTTATCGTCAAGGTGGTCGTGCCGCGGGAATACGCCGAAAAGGCGGCCGGCATAATGATCCAGGCCCCCGAAGCGGCCGAGGCGGTGGAGAGATACACTTCCGGCACCCCTGATGACGCGGTCATCTGCCGCTGCGAGCGCGTCAGCGCCGGGGAGATACGACGCCTCATCAGGTCCGGCGTGCGCGACATAAATGAGATCAAGGCCCTCACCCGGGCTTGCATGGGCGCCTGCCAGGCCAAGACTTGCACTCCCCTGATACACAGGCTGTTCAAGGAAGAAGGCGTGCACGACGCCGAGGTCGTCGACCAGCCCAAGCGTCCGCTGTTCATGGAGGTGCCGCTCGGGCTTTTCGCCGGGTTGGAAAAGAACCCCGGCCGGGACAAGGACGAAAGCGAGCATGACTAAAGCCTACGACGTCATCATCATAGGAGCGGGCAGCGTGGGCACGCCGGCCGCCATGTCGCTGGCGGAAGCTGGCCTGAGGACGCTGGTGCTGGACCGGTTCGCGAGCTGCGGCCAGGGCTCGAACAAGCGGGCCATCGGCGGCCTGCGCGCCACCCACTCCGACCCGGCCAAGATCCGCATCTCCCTGCGCAGTCTTCAAGTCTTCTCGGGCTGGAAGGACCAGCACGGCGACAACATCGAGTGGCGCAAGGGCGGCTATTCCTTCGTCGTCTACCGCGAGGAGGAGGCCAAGACCCTGCGGGAGCTTCTCGTCGTCCAGAAGAGATACGGCCTCAACATCGACTGGCTCGGCGCCGCGGACCTGCTGCGGGTCATCCCGGACTTGAACCCCGACGGGCTCGTCGGCGGCACCTATTCTCCCGATGACGGCCATGCCTCTCCCCTTCTGGCCATAAACGCCTTCTACGCCCGGGCCAGGCGGCTCGGCGCCGAGTTCCGCTTCAACGAGACCGTGACGGCCGTGACACGGTCCGGCGGCCGCGTCAGCGGGGTCAGGACCGACAGGGGCGAGTACTCCGCCAGGTTCGTCATCAACGCCGCCGGACCCTGGGCCGCCGAGATCGCGGCCCTGTCCGGTCTGGACATACCCGTCAGGCCAGATTCCCACGAGGGGGCGGTCACGGAGCCGGTGGCCCGGTTCTTCGAGTCGATGGTCGTGGATATCAGGCCGGCCGAGGGTTCGGCCAACTTCTATTTCTACCAGCACGACACGGGACAGCTTCTCTTCTGCATCACTCCCGACCCGAACATCTGGGGCACGGACATCCGAGAGACGAGCTCCTTCCTGCCCATGGTCTCCAGGCGCCTGATCGAGGTCATGCCCCGTTTGAAGAACATCCGGGTGCGGCGGACCTGGCGGGGTCTCTATCCCATGACGCCCGACGGCTTCCCAATCGTCGGCCGGGTGCGGGAACTGGACGGATATATCCTGGCCGTGGGCATGTGCGGTCAGGGTTTCATGCTCGGCCCCGGGCTGGCCGAGCTTTTGACGAGGCTGGTCACCGACTCCCTGACCTCTGAGGACCTCGAGACGCTTTCGTATCTCGACCCCTATAGGCCCTTCCTCGGCCAGGAGCTGCTCAAATAAACAAACCGCGCCCGGCTATCCGGCCCGCCGCCTTAACCTTCCGGAAGCCCACAGCGCCAGCCTGAGCAGGATCGTCGCCAGGGCCAGGACCACGGCCGGCAGGCTGAGCGAAGGCAGGACCGACGAAAAGGTTTTGAAATACCTGAACCAGCTCGGCCATTTGAGCAGGGCGGCATGGCCCGCGGCCAGGACGAGACCCGAATAGCCGAGATAGCGCAGCAAACGGCGCCAGTTTTCCCCTCCCAAGGAAGCTTTCGCACTCGGGGCCGAGACAAAGGCCATGATCCCGAAAATCGCCAGGGCCGCGTAGGCCGAGGCCGTCGCGAGCGACCCTAACCGCTCGACTTTCTCGAGCTCGACACCGAGGGCCGGAAAAAAAAGATGGCTCATGACGGCGTGGAGCGCGCCGCTCCAGAATCCGGCCAGGCCGTAGTATTTCCTCCGGACGAGCAGCCCGGCGTTGCCCGCGGACAGGGCGCTCAACCCGGTCAGAAGCATCGACAGCGAAAGCAGGAAAAGCGAGGTCACGGCCAGGGACTTGTTGACCAGGGTCGCGTCGAACCCCCACCCCCCGTCTTTGAAGTGCTGCCGCAGGAAGAAATAGCCGCAGCCGAAGACCAATGCCAGCCCGGCTGCCAGCCACGCTTTGAGAGCCGACCCGCTCCGGCGTCTTATGTTCCCTTCCACGCTCATCTCCCCAGGTCCCTTTTAACGAACAGGGTCCTGCCGTCGACGTCAACGACCGTGAACCCCATTTCGTACGTCCGCTCGAGGACGGGCTCCACCAGCACCTCACCGGGCGGCCCGGCGGCGACCAGACGGCCGTCCTTCACGACCACGACCCTGTCGGTGTAGGCCGCCGCGGCTTCCAGGCTGTGCAGAGCGGTTATGACCGTTTTTCCTTTTTCGTCGACCAGGCGTCTGAGCAGGACCAGGGTTTCGAGCTCGTGCTTCGGGTCGAGGAAGGTGGTCGGCTCGTCGAGAACCAGCACGGCCGCCTCCTGGACCAGGGCCCTGGCGATCATGACCAGCCTCCGGATGCCCGAGCTGAGCTCCATCATGCCGGCCGATTCGTACTGTCCGAGCCCGAGGTACGCGAGGGTGGAACGGACAGAGGCAAGGTCGGCTCTGCCCGGGGACGAAAAAACGGGTATGTAAGCGGCCCGTCCAGTGAGGAGGAAGTCGAGCACGGTGTAGTTGAAGCTCAGGCTGAGCTCCTGCGGAACGTAGGCGATCAGACGGGCACGCTCCCGCCGGTCGAGGCCGGCGGCGCGGCGTCCGTCGAAGAAGACGCTCTTGCCGCCCGGTTCCAGCACCAGGGCCAGGCTCCTGAGGAGCGTGGATTTGCCGGCCGCGTTGGGGCCCACGACGGCTGTCAGGCTTGACGGCGGGAACTCGAGCCGCGGCACCTCCAAGCGGAAGCGCTCGAACCTCACTTCCAGGTTCTCGACCCTGAGCGTCATTGCCATATCCTGCCCGACCTCCTCAGCATGCCGATGAAGAACGGGATGCCGACCAGGCTGGTCAGTATGCCGATGGGAAAATCGAACGGCGAAACCGCCCTGATAAGGGTGTCGGCGGCCAGCAGCAATGAGGCGCCGAAGAGCGCGGAAAGCGGGATGACCTTCCTGTTGTCGGGCCCGACCGCCAGACGGACGAGATGAGGCACGACCAGCCCGACCCAGTTTATGACGCCGGTGACGGCCGTGGCCGCGGCCGTGGCCAGGGTGGCCGCGGCTATGATCATGATCCTGTCACGATTGACCCGGATGCCCAGGCTCCTGGCCTCATCCTGCCCGAGAGACAGCACGTTGACCCGCCACCGCATCAGTAAGAGAATGACGGTGCCTGCCGCGACGAGCGGCAGGCTGACGGCCAGGTCCTCCCAGCCGGCGCGGCCCAGGCTGCCCATCAGCCAGAAGACGAGCGACTGCAGAGCGTACGGGTTGGAGAAGAACTCGACGAGCGACAGCAAAGCCTGGAAAAGCGCGCTCGTGATGATCCCGGCCAGCAGGATGGTCACCGGCGGCGCGGCCGACTTGCCTGCGATGGCCATCACCAGGAGGACGGCCAGGATCGCGAAGACGAAGGCCGCGGCCTGAGGCGGGAAGGCCCGGCCGACGACGATGAGCGAAAGCGCCGCTCCGAAGGCCGCTCCGTAGGAGATGCCCAGGCTGAACTCGAAGACCAGGGGGTTCCGGAACAAGCCCTGGAGCGCCGCGCCCGAAACGGCCAGAGCCGCGCCCGAAAGCAGGGCCAGGACGGTCCGCGGCAGCCTGACGTTGAGGATGACCATGCGTATCCCGAGGTCGCCGGCTGAGGCGCCGCCGGTCAGCGCCTGCCACAGGCCCCCGGGTGTTATGTGATAAACGCCCACGCACAGCGAGACCGCAGTCAGTACGACCGGCAGGGCCAGGGCAGCGGCCGTGAGCGCTTTCCGCCTATCTTCCATTACTGACCCACTCGCGGCAGCCGAGCCTGTCGGCCAGGACGCGGAAGGCGTCCCCGTTGCCGTAGACTTTCCGGAATATGCGCTCGCCTTCGGCTAAAAGGTCGAAACCGGGATACAGCTCCGGGTGCAGGAGCCAGGCGAGGTACCTCGTCTCGACCAGGACCAGGGCCGGGTCCCACCAGTACCAGAAGCCGAAGGTATAGAAGACCCGTCCTTCCCTGACGGCCCGGACCGAGGCCAGGCGTCTGTCAGACATGACGATCTCAGGCGTCACGGTCCGTTCGTTCGGAAGATACGCGCCGTGGACCAGGATGACGTCGGGGTCCCAGGCGACGATCTGTTCGACCTGAACGGTAGTGCCTGAAGCTCCCCGCACGGCCGGCGAGAGCGAAGATGCCAGGTTCAGGCCCCCGGCCGCCGGCACCGGGTCGTAGTGCACAGGGGTCCGCGTCAGAGAGCCCCAGAAAGCGAGATAGACCCGGGGCTTTGCCTTGTCCCTCCCGGAAGACTTCGTTTGGACCTCCTCGACCTCGCTCCGCATGAAAGCCAGAAGCTCCGAGGCGCGCTCGACCCGATGGAGCGCCTCGCCGAGCAGCCCGACCTCTCTCATCAACTCCTCGAACCTGCCGGCAGAAGAAAGGACGAGCACAGGCACCCTGAGCTTCAGACTGAGGCTGTCCGGGTCGGAGACCTCCGACGGCGATACGATGACGACGTCCGGGCGGAGCAGAAAAGCCGTCTCCAGGTCGAGGTCGTTTCCGGCGTTTGACACCGGCCGAAGTTTCATCGCCTCCGGGAAGACGAGGGGAAAGACGAGGTCGTGATGGAGCAGGAAATAATCGATGCCCGCGAGACTGCCGCCCATCCCGAGAGCGGTTATGATCCTGGTTGCCTCTGGTTCTAGGGAGATGACGCGCTCGATTCTATCGGGCAGGGCCACCCGGCGTCCCAGCGAATCCACGACGACGGCATTCTCCGGGGCGGATAACAGAGGAGCGGCCTGTTGCGGAACGAAGACGAGTGCCGCGACCAAGGCCGGTGCGGCGCCGAGAATAAGCCTTTTCCTCACGTTCGCATTCGCCTTTCCAGCCTGATTCCGGGCGCGCAAACGGCGGCCGCGGCTTCCGTGGCCGGAGCCGGCCGGAAGCGGGACCCAAACCGCTGGCTCGGGACGTTCAGATTATCGGCCTGTCCAGCGGGTCGGGCTTGACGACGAGCGCCGCCGAGCCGACCTCCTTCCCGTTGACGGTCAGGACAACCATATAGGTCCCCGGGTCCGCTCCGCTCATGCGGCCCCTCATCATGAAGTCGGTCTGGCCGGCATCGGGCTGGGTCGTCCTACGGGAGAGGTTCCAGAAGACCTTCTGCAGCCCGGCTGAGGTGCCTCCGACAAGCTCCTGGACAACGCCGCCCGCGGCGTCCTTTATCGTTATGGAAACCTTATCGGCCTTGTTCTTGAGATAATAGTAGATGGTGCCCCCGACCGCCGGGTTCTGGGCCCGGGCCGCTTCGCCGATGTTGCCGCCGCGGCGGTCGAACATGTTCCATTTGACGACCTCTTGAATGCCGAAAAGATGCGCGTCCTTGGCGAACGTTTCCGGCTTGAACTCCTTGAGCGGGAAGATGTCGGCGATGTAGATGCCGCGGCCGTAGGTCGCTATGGCCAAGTCGCGGTCCCTCTTCTGGACGGCCAGGTCCTTGATGATGACGTGCGGCGCCTGGGACGAGAAGTTGACCCAGTTCCTGCCCTTGTCGAACGTCACGAACAGCCCGTAATCGCTCGCCAAGTAGAGGATGTCGGGGTTGTCCGGGTCCTCCTCGATGTCGCTCGCGGGCGTGTTCATCCCGCCGCTTATGTCCTCGAAGGTCTTGCCCAGGTCGCGGGTGACGAAGACGTAGGTCTTATCCTCGTTGTGCGTCCTGTAGCCGGAGTAGACCACGTAGCAGGTGTCGGTTTCGTGGGCCGAAGGCAGCACCCTTTTGACCCAGCGGTCGTAGGGTATGCGGGCTCCCTTGATGTCTTTCTTGGGCTTGCCGGCGGCGTCGTAATAGTTGGCCGTGATGTTGGTCCAGGTGTGGCCGCCGTCCGGGCTCATCTGAAGGTTGCCGTCGTCGGTGCCCGCCCAGAGCAGGCCGGGCTTGCGCGGCGATTCGGCGAAGGTGTAGATGGTGGCATACTGGAGATTGGTCTTCTTGGAAAGCTCGATCTTGTCCTTCTCGTTCTTGGAGAGGTCGGGACTTATGGTCTGCCAGCTGCCGGGTTCGCCACGCGAGAGCGAGCGATGGACGTACTGGGAGCAGACGTAGACGATGCCCGGGTTATGGGGCGAGAGGACGATCGGCGAGTTCCACTGGTAGCGCAGCGGAGGCTCGCCGGCGGCCGTTTCTTCCGGCGTGCGGCGGTAGGCCAGCCTGGTCACCTCGCCCGTCTTGAGGTTCATGCGGCTGGAGGAACCGAACTGGCTCTCGTAATAGATGTACTCGCTGTTCCAGAAATCGCGCACCGCGTAGAAGCCGTCGCCCGTCGGCAGATAGAGCCAGTCTGAGGGATAGACGCCGTTGGGGTTGCGGGTCCTGGAGGGCCCTACCCAGCAGCCGTTGTCCTGGGTGCCGCCCATCACGTTATAGGGCATGGAGGCGTCGACGCTCACGTCGTAGAACTGCTGGGCGCTGATCGTTTCCTTCTGGTGCCAGTGTTTGCCGCCGTCCCAGGTTTCGCTGAGGCCGCCGTCGTTGGCGCTCAGTATATGGTTGGCGTTGGCCGGGTCGATCCACAGGGCGCGGTGGTCGACGTGCGTCTTGAAGGCGCCGTCCCAGCCCGAGACCTTGAAGGTCTTGCCGGCGTCGGTCGAGATGGTGACGTTGGTGTCCCCGCAGTAAAGGACGTTCTCGTTGGTCTGATCCACGTAGATCCTGGCGTAGTAGCCGGCCTCGGTCTGGTTGACCACGGCGCTGCCGCCGACGATCTTGTATTCCGTCATCCTTTTCCAGGTCTCGCCCAGGTCGTCGCTCCGGTAAATGACGCCCGACTTCTTGACCGGGCTCTGGTTGCGCAGGGCGTCGGCGTAGAGGATCTCGAGCACGTGACGGTTGAGCACCTGGTAGCGGCCCTTGGTGGATTCCGATTCCGGCTCCTTGAGCATCTTCTCGACCTCGGCCACGGCCGCCATCAGTTCCTTGTTGCGGGCATGCACTTTCTTGGCCGCCTGGTCGAGCCTGGCGACGTCGGCGCCGATCCTGGCCAGGAACTCCTTGTCCTTGACGAGGTCGTTGAGCTTGGTCACGAACTGCTGCTCGTTCTCGGCCTCGAGCGGGGTGAACTTGACCAGCTTAGCGATCTCGGGATGGATACGGTACGTCTTGAGCTTGTTGAAGTAGAAGGAGTCGCGGAAAACCTGGCCGGGCCTGAAATTGGAGACGTTCTCCCTCTGGTCCAGGCCGAGGTTGACCTCCTCGTCGAGCCGGACGTAGACGATGTTCGGGTTCTTCTCGAAGATGGTCAGGCCGGCCCGGCCCATCTCCAGGTCAAGCGGCAGTCCGTTCACGAGTTTCTTCCAGGTCTTGCCGCCGTCGGTCGTCTTGTAGAGGTGATTGCCAGGCTGACGGTCGATGTAGGTCCAGGTCCGCCGGAAAGTCCTGTAAGCCGCGGCGATTACGACGTTGGAATCGCGGGGGTCCATGACGAAATCGCCGACGCCCCTGTCCTTGACAGGGAAGACGTTGACCCAGGTCTTGCCGCCGTCGGTGGACCTGTAAAGGCCGCGCTCGCAGTCGGGCTCGTTGTCGTAGAGCTTGCCTTCCGCGGCGACATAGACGATGTCCGGATTCTTGAAATCGACCTCGATCTTGGGGATGTAATAGCTTTTATCGAGGCCGACGAAGGTCCAGGTCTTGCCGGCGTCGGTCGACTTCCAGACGCCGTTGCCGTGGGCGCTGGAGCGCGCATGCATCGGCTCGCCGGTGCCGAGATAGAGTATGTCCGGGTTGGAGGGCGCGACGGCCAGATACCCCATGCTCATGTTGCCGTACTTCTCGAAGATGGGCTCGAAATGTATGCCGCCGTCGACGGTCTTCCAGACGCCTCCGGAAGCCGCGAGGGCGTAGTAGGTCAGCGTCTGGCCCCTCGGCACGGCGACGTTGGCGATGCGGCCGGAGAACGACCAGGGACCGATATGCCTCCAGGCAAAGACGTCCAGGTCCTTGGTCTCGAGCGGCAGCTTCTCCTGGGCGGCCAAGCCGCAGCCAAGGATGAGCAGAGCCGCGATCAAAAAAGCCGAAAGACGACGTAAGCCGGACATGACGACTCCTTTCCAGTCGGAATAGCAGGATATTCTTATACCAGAAAAGAGCCCTCGAAGGAACAGCGCGGAAGACGCGGCTCGGCCTCTTCGGTACATCAGCCGCACCAGCGGGTCTGCCCCGGCGCGGACGCCTTGGAAATCCGGCCCTTCTCCCGCCGGGGCGGCGGGCCTCAGTCCTCTGTCTTCTCGACGACGATGGTCATGTTGGAAGCGAGGGCGGCCACGGCCCCGACGGCGGCCAGGACCGGCGCGAAGACGGCCCCGACGACGCCGACCGTCAGCGGCAGCTCCATGAAGGTCCGGCCGGAATCGTCCTTCAGGATGATCTTGCGCACATTGCCTTCGTGGATGATCTCCTTGACCTTGTTGATTATCTCGCCGCCGCTTACCTTGAACTCTTCGGTCCGGCCCTTGCTTTCCTTTTTATCTTTTTCGTCCATTCCGGCTCTCCTTTTATCAGTGTCTCCTTAATGCTATACGTCATCCCCCGGGGAATAGTTTCCTGAGGACAGGCAGAGACTCGGGAAAAAGGTCGGCCGCCGCCTGCTCGCGCCATTCGGCGTACCTGACCATCCAGGAACCGGAATCCTTGTCCATCTCCAGCCTGAAGCGGTAATACTCGCCGAGGAAGCGGAAGGCCTTCCTCAGGACTTCAGCCGCGCCCGACGACAGGACCGCGTCGCCCTCTACCACGGCCGACCCTTCCGGCCCGGAAAGCTCCACGCGCGTCGCCAGCACATGGATGACGATGCCCCTGTAGCGCCGGATATATTCCTCGATGAGCAGTCTGAGCCCCTGCCGGTCGCGGCCCTCGAAATCGAGATAGGAAGGGGCCACTGAATCCAAAACCCCTGCCAGATCCCTTTTTTCGAGACGGGCGGCCATGCCTGTGACCGCCTGCCTGACCTGTTCCTCTTCGGGGATGCGGCCGCATGCGGCCAAAACAAGAACGACGAGCCAGATTGCCGGGGACCGGGTCAGCCAATTGGCGGCGGGTTTAAACCTTCCTGCCATAGACATGATCGATCAGGGCCAGCTCGTCCTCGGGGTCGAGGTCGCTGAACTCGATGCCCATCTCGTAGAGCCCGGTGGCCGGGATGCGCTTGGTCCATTTGATGACGGCCGGGTTCTCGATCTTCTTTTTGCCCTGGCCGAGAAAGACCTTGACCATGACCCTGTCCCCGGGAGTGAAGGACTTGTCGCAAACCACCTTGGCTCCGCCGACCGAGATGTCCCTGGTCAGGGACTGGATCAGCACCTCCATGACCTGGTTCACGGGTTGATCCAGACGGAAAATGACGGCCCTGTTCTCTTCCTCGCGCCGGAAATCCAAACGCCTTTCTTTTTTCATGGGAAAGCCCCTTGCCCTAAGATATCAGAAACGCAGCCCCGGGTTCAACCCTTTTTGGAAGAACGGCGCAGCTGCCCCTATTAATGTTCGGAATATTGAGATGGGGTCCAGTCACGGCTCGTCCCCGTTCGTCCTCGCTCCACCCATCCCCCGTGGGGAACCCCTTGCGCTGCGGGAAAACCGGGGACAGGTGCCGACCGGCGGGAGTTGCTATATATACGGTACCTGTCCCCGGTATTCCTTGACAGGTCAGTCGCCCGGGATTTAAACTCCCAAGCTGCCGGAAGCGACCGGCAACCTGAAAGGGAAGGACGGAAAGATGACCGAAAGGACCCTGCAGCAGCTTTTCGAAGACAGCGCCGCCAGGTTTCCCCGCAATGTCCTGGTTTGGGAAAAGATCGGCGACACCTACCGCGGCTTCACTTACAGCGAGATGAGGGAGCGCGTCCGGCTCTTCGCGGCCGGCCTGCTCAGCCTGGGGCTGGAAAAGGGGAAGAGCGCGGCCCTGATTTCCGAGGGACGGCGGGACTGGCTCGCGGCCGAGCTGGCCATACTCTGCACAGGGGCCGTCAACGTGCCCATCTCGGTCAAGATCGACGAGCCGTCCGACTTGAAGTTCAGGCTGGCGCATTCGGAAAGCCGGCTCGCCGTGGTTTCCCGGGGCCAGGTCGGCAAAGTGCGGGCGGTGAAAAAGGACCTGCCCGACTTGGAGCTGACCGTCTGCCTGGACGAACTGAGCTCCTACGAGCCGGACGAACTCTATCTGGGCGAGGTCCTCAGGCGCGGCGAAGCCCTGCTTAGGGAGCGGCCGGAAAAGCTCGAGGCCGCCTTGCGTTCCGTCAGAGAATCCGACCCGGCCAACATCTGCTACACCTCCGGGACGACGGCCGACCCCAAGGGCATCGTCCTCACCCACCGCAATTACACGGCCAACGTGGAGCAGTCCCTGTCCCTCGTCGAATGCCCGGAATATTTCGTCACCCTGCTCATCCTGCCCTGGGACCACTCCTTCGCCCACACCTGCGGTATTTACAGCATGATGAAGAACGGGGCGGCCCTGGCCTGCGTTGAGACCGGCCGCAACGCACTGGAGACCATCCGTAACATCCCCCGCAACATCAAGGAGACCAGGCCCCACGTCATCCTGAGCGTGCCGGCCCTGGCCAAGAACTTCCGAAAGAATATCGAAAAGGCCATAGCCGACAAGGGCCCCAAGGTCGAGGCCCTCTTCGCCAGGGCCCTCAAGACCGCTTACGCCTACAACGCCGAGGGCTGGAACAGAGGCGCCGGCCTGCGCAAGCTGAAAAAGCCGCTCTATCTTCTTTACGACAGGCTCATCTTCAGCAAGATACGGAAGAATTTCGGCGGCAGGCTGGAGTTCTTCGTGGGCGGCGGGGCCCTTCTCGACATCGAACTGCAGCGCTTCTTCTACGCCGTGGGCATGCCCATGTTCCAGGGCTACGGCCTGACCGAGGCGGCCCCGGTCATCTCGGCCAACAGCAAGAAGCACCACAAGCTCGGCTCCTCGGGCAAGGTGGCGGCCGGCATCGTGCTCAGGATCTGCGACGAAAGCGGCCGGGACCTGCCCGCGGGCGAAAAGGGCGAGATCGTCATCCGCGGCGAGAACGTCATGCTCGGTTACTGGAAGAACGAGCGGGCCACGAGAGAGGCCATCCGCGACGGCTGGCTGTACACCGGCGACATCGGCTACATCGACGCCGACGGCTACCTCTACGTCCTGGGCCGCACCAAGAGCCTGCTCATCGGCAACGACGGCGAGAAATACAGCCCCGAGGTCATCGAGGAGTCGATCGTCGACGCCTCCCAGTACATCGAGCAGCTCATGCTCTACAACAACCAGTCGCCGTACACGGTCGCCCTGCTCGTGCCCAACAAGGAGGCCCTGAAGCGCTGGCTGAAGGAAAAAGGACTGTCGCCGAGGACGCCTGAGGGGCAGGAAGCCTGCCTCAGGCTGCTCGAGTCCGAGATCGGCCGCTTCAGGGAGGGCGGCAGTCACGCCGGGGCCTTCCCGGGCCGCTGGCTGCCGAGCGCCGTGGGCGTCCTGGGCGAGGGCTTCACCGAGCAGAACCACATGCTGAATTCCACCCTGAAGATGGTGCGCAACCGAATCGCCGAGTACTACCGCAACCGCCTGGATTTCCTGTTCACGGCCGAAGGCAAGGACATCCTCAACCACCAGAACCGGACCATCATCAGCCGCATCGAACTGGATTGACCGACGGGCCGCGCCGCGGTTGACAGCGGCCCCGGGTTAAAGATAATTTTACCCGGATGAGGAGGTGTCATGAGCGTTAAATTCAGGCTCAGCGTCATGATGTTCCTTCAGTACGCCATCTGGGGCTCCTGGGCCCCGGTGCTCTCCGCCTATCTCCAGAACAACCTCGGTTTCAGCGGCGGCCAGCTCGGGCTCATCTTCAGCCTGCTGCCGCTCGCCACCATCATCTCGCCCTTCCTTGGCGGCCAGCTGGCCGACCGTTACTTCGCCAGCGAGAAGGTCATCGGCGTCCTGCAGATAGCCGGCGGCGTCATCCTGATCTTGATCGCCAGCGTCACGTCCTTCCAGCCGATGATGTGGCTGATGCTGGTCTACTGCCTGGTCTACGCCCCGACCCTGGCCCTGACCAACTCCATCGCCTTCGTCAACTTGAAAAGCTCGGAAAAAGAGTTCGGCGCCATCCGGGTCTGGGGCACCATCGGCTGGATCGCGGCCGGCTGGGCCCTGGCCGGCTGGCGCTGGCTGGCGAAGTCCCCGGAGGGCATCGCCATGAAAGGCGACACCCTGCTCCTGGCCGGCGTCTTTTCTCTGGTCATGGGGCTTTTCTCTTTCGGCCTACCGCACACCCCGCCACAGAAGGAGGCGGCCAAGCCCTGGGCCTTCTTGGAAGCCCTAAAGATGCTCAAGGACAGGAATTTCCTCATCTTCGCCGTCATCTCCTTCGTCGTCGCCACCGAGCTGCAGTTCTACTACGTCCTGACATCGCCCTTCCTGACCCAGCAGGTGGGCGTCAGCCAGAAGTCGGTCTCTTTCGTGATGACCATCGCCCAGGTGGCCGAGATCTTCGTCATGGCTTTCATGCTCAGTTGGGCCCTGCGCAGGTTCGGCATGCGCATGACCCTGACCCTGGGCATCCTGGCCTGGCCCATCCGCTACATAATCTTCGTCATCGGCCAGCCCTCCTGGCTGGTCATCGCCTCGCTGGCCCTGCACGGCTTCTGCTACGTTTTCTTCTTCACCGCCGCCTACATCTACGTGGACAACATCGCGCCCAAGGACATCCGGCATTCGGCCCAGAGCCTCATCGCCACGATCATCCTCGGTTTCGGCAATTTCGTCGGCAGCCTGTTCTGCGGCTGGATCCAGGACCTCTTCACCAAGGACAGGATCGTCAACTGGCGCGGCACCTTCTTGGTGCCCACGGTGCTGACCCTTGTCTGCCTGCTCGTCTTCCTGGCCTTTTTCCGGGAACGCGGGAAGCAGGGCTCCGGCGAGACGGTTCCGGCTTGAAGCAAAGGGCTCGGCCGGGTTTAGATAGTTCTTATAGCAGACTTATAGGATAGATAGATAGGTAGGAAACAGGCACACCCAAGAGGAGGAGTCCCGACATGAATAGAAAGAAAGGCAGGCTCGGCGTCGGTTTCGTGGGCGGCGGGTTCATCACCCGCTTCCACATCAAGGGTTGGGTTGGCGTCCGCGACGCCGATGTCATGGGCGTCTTTGACCCCGACGAGAAAAGGGCCCGTGAAGCCGTCCGGCTGGCCCGCGATCTGCGTGTGGGCCGGCCCAAGGTATTCGGGTCAATTGCCGAGATGGCCGCCGACCCGGAAATCGACGCCGTCTGGATCTGCTCGCCCAATTACACCCGGGTCGAGGTCATGGAAGAGATAGCCGAAGCGGTGACACGCGGCAAGGCCGAGCTCGTAGGCGTCACCTGCGAGAAGCCGCTGGGCCGGAACGTGAAGGAAGCCAAGGCCATGCTCAGGCTGGCCCGCAAGGCCGGCCTTCTCGACGGTTATCTCGAGAACCAGGTCTTCGCGCCGGCCGTCGCCCGGGGCAAAGCCATCGTCTGGGCCCGGGGCGCCGAGCTGTGCGGTCGGCCCTACCTCGCCCGCGCGGCCGAGGAACACAGCGGGCCCCACATGCCCTGGTTCTGGGAAGGCAGCCTGCAGGGAGGCGGCGTCCTCAACGACATGATGTGCCACTCGGTCGAGGAGGCCCGCTTCATGCTGACGCCGCCCGGGGAGAAGCGCGGCTTCCTCAAACCGGTCAAGGTCACGGCTCACACTTCCTGCTTGAAATGGCAGATGCCGGCGTACGCCGCCCGACTGGCGAAAGCGAGCGGCGGCAGGACCGATTACCTCAAAAGGCCGGCCGAGGACTTCGCCCGCTCCCTCGTGGAGTACCGGGACAGGGACGGCGGCACCGTCATCGTCGAGACGACCACCTCCTGGTGCTACGTCGGGGCCGGCCTCAGGTTGACCATGGAGCTGCTCGGGCCCGAGTATTCGATGGTGGTCAACACCCTCGATTCCAACCTCAAGGTCTTCTTCAGCCGCGAGGTCAGGGGAAAAGCCGGCGAGGACCTGGTCGAGAAGCAGAACGCCGAGGTCGGCCTGATGCCGGTCGTAAGCTCGGAAGAGGTGGAATACGGCTACACGGACGAGGACAGGCACATGGTCCTGGCCTTCCTCGACGGCCGCCGGCCGGACGAGAACTTCGACGACGGGGTCAACGTCACCGAACTCCTGATGACGGCCTACATGAGCGCGGAACAGGAAAGGACGATCGTCTTCCCGCCGCCCGGACTGGAGGATTTCGTCCCCGCCGTGGCCCGCGGCGCCTGGAACCCGAAGAAAAAGAAATAACGGGCGTGCGGCCTGCCTGCTTGAGGCGCGCGTGCTCGGCTGACATGGCCGGCCGCTCGTGACCCTGAGAGAAACAGGAGAGTGAAAATGAACAAGACCGTATCGATGCTTTTCGTCCTGATGCTGACCGCGGCCGGGTTGTCATTAAACGCCGCTCAGGACCGGGGACAGGCCATCCCCGAGAGTGTGGCCAAGGCCGTCAAGGCGACCGACTATGCCTCGGTCCGGGTCAAGCCCTTCCCCGTCGCGATGCAGTGCTGGACCTACCGCAGGTTCACCTTCCTGGAAACCATGGAGAAAGTCCGGGCCCTCGGCATCGATTATCTGCAGGCCTATCCCGGCCAGCCGCTGGGCGGGGAGTTCGGCAAGACGGCCTTCAACCACGGCCTTAGCCCGGAGGTCCGGGAGGCCGTCAAGAAGAAGCTCCGGGAAGCGGGCCTGTCAGTCGTGGCCTACGGCGTCGTCGACGCCGGCCGGACCGAGGCCGAGATGCGACGGGTGTTCGATTTCGCTCGCGACATGGGCATAAGGACGATCGTCTGCGAGCCCCAGGACGGGGATTTCGAGGCCCTCGAGAAACTGGTCAAGGAATACGACATCAGGATCGCCATACACAACCACCCGGCGCCCAGCAGTTACGCTTACCCGGGGGCGGCGCTGCAAAGGGTCCGGGGCCGCGACGAACGGATCGGGGTCTGCGCCGATACCGGCCACTGGATGAGGCAGGGCCTCGACCCGGTCGAATGCCTGCGTTTGCTCGAGGGCCGGGTCAACGACGTCCACCTCAAGGACAGGAGTGACTTCGGCACAGGGCCCGGCGCTTTCGACGTGGCCTGGGGCCGGGGCAAGGCCGGCATCAGGCGGGTGCTGGCCGAGCTCACGCTCCAGGATTTCGCCGGCTTCCTGACAATAGAGTATGAGAACGAAAAAGAGGTGCTTACCCCCGAGCCCGCCGTAAAAGACGGGCTGGAGTTCGTGAAAAAGAGCACTTACTTCGAAGGTTGGCGGCAGCTCCTCAGGCGCTACGGCTGGCGCTACGAGAAGCACGGCTGGAACCACTACGGGCCGGGCCATTTCGAGCTGGACGAGCGGACCGGCGTGCTCAAGTCCCAGGGCGGCATGGGCCTGCTCTGGTACAGCGCCAGGAAGTTCAGGGATTTCGTCCTCGAGCTCGATTACAAATGCTCCCGGCCTGACACCAACTCGGGCGTGTTCATCAGGGTGCCCGAAGTCCCGGTGAGCGACGACTACATCTATCACGCCTTCGAGATACAGATCAACGACGCCGGACGGGGCATCCACAGGACGGCGGCCGTCTACGACGCCGAGGCCCCGCGTGAAGACGCCTGGCTGCCGGCGGGCGAATGGAACCACATGAAGATAACCTGCCGGGGGAAACGCATCCAGGTGGAGGTGAACGGGAAGCAGGTGTTGGACTGGTCGGCCGAACCGCGCGGCAAAGTGCGCGATTTCGCCCTCGAAGGCTATGTCGGTCTCCAGAACCACGACAGTCTGTCGCCCGTTTTTTTCAAGGACGTCTTCATCAAGGAGCTCTGAAGACGCTTGGGACTGCCCGGAGCGGCCTCGGTCTGCCTCCCGGGATAGTCCCGACGTCCGCGCCTGATTTCTGATAACGGCACGATTTATCGAGCCGATATCCCCGATACTGCGGCGGCGCGGGGCAATCTGAGAGCCGGCAAGGCCCCAGACCCTGCAACGCCAGCAGCAGAAGGGCTTCTGCGCGGGGGATGGGTGGAGCGAGAACGGGGACGGGCCGTGTCAGTGCCCCGTCCCGGGTCAAGCCCATAACGGAAACGGGATGCTGCCATTTACCGGCCGGTCTTTAGGAGATAAGGCCGTTTATATGGTATAATGTGCCTGCCCCTAATCGATGAAAGCGAAGTGAAACCGATTGAAGATCAAATACCTTGACGGCCGCAGGCTGTATTACGCCGTCCTGGCCGGCGGCCACGCTGTCATCCGCGACCGCGATTTCCTCAACAGGATCAACGTCTTCCCAGTGCCCGATGCCGACACGGGCACCAACCTGGCTTCGACCATGCGCGCCATCAGGCGCCGGGCCAGCGCTTTCCGGTCCCCCAGGGAAACTCTGGCTTCCATAGCCGACGCCGCCCTGAACGGCGCCAGGGGCAATTCGGGCCTGATCTTCGCCCAGTTCCTGGTGGGCCTTAGTCTTGAGATCCGCAACGATATACGCCTGACGGCCGGACAATTCGCGGAGGCCGTCCACCGTGCCGCCCGGCACGCCCGCCAGGCCGTGGTCAACCCCGTCGAGGGCACCATGCTGACCGTCATGCAGGACTGGGCCGAAGCCCTCTACCGGGAAAGACATAAACTCGAGGACTTCGTGGAGCTCATGGCCCTTTCGCTCAAGGAGGCCGAACGCTCCCTGAAAGACACCACCAGGCGGCTGGCCGTGCTGGCCCGGGCCGGAGTCGTAGACGCCGGGGCCAAGGGCTTCTTCGATTTCATAGAGGGCATATCGCATTTCATAAAGAAGGGCGACATCAAGGCCGTGCTCGAGACCGGCGAACAGGACATCCGCGTGGAAACCGAGCCGCTCGAGTCCCGGGATACCCTGACCACCCGCTACTGCACCGAGGCCCTGATCGCAGGCGAAAAGCTGGACGCCGCCTCCCTGAAGTCTTTGGCCAATACCGTCGGCGAATCGGTCGTCGTCGCCGGAACGGACAGCAAGCTGCGGGTCCATATCCATACCGACCGGCCCGCGGAACTTTTCACCGCCGTCGACAAGTTCGGGGAGATCGTGGAAGTCAAGGCCGACGATATGCGGCGGCAATACGAAGCCGGTCATGCCAGGCTCTGCGACACAGCCGTCATCACGGATTCCACCTGCGACCTGCCGGAGGAGCTCCTCGACCGCCATCAGGTGCACCTGATCCCCTTCCTGCTGTCCTTCGGCGGCAGCGTTTTCCTGGACAGGGTGACCATGACCTCCGAGAAGTTCTACGGCTTCTTGCAGAGCTCCCGGGAAATGCCCAAGAGCGCCCAACCGTCCCTGGAAGCCGTCCAGCGGCAGGTCGAATTCCTGGCCAATCATTACCCTTCGATCATCGCCCTGGCGATATCCGACAAGTTGACCGGCATTTACGGCCAGCTCGAGGGTCTCAGGTCTTCCCTCAAGCTCCCGGACTTCCATGTAGTTAATTCCCGCAATATTTCTGCCGGGCTGGGCCTGCTGGTGCTGCGTGCCGCCCAAGCAGTCGAAGCCGGCGAGCCGGCGGCGGCCGTCGCGGACAAGGCCCGGCAATGGGCTTCGCGGACCCGGCTCTACGTCGACGTCAGGACCCTCAAGTACATGGTCAGGGGCGGCCGGGTCAGCCGAGCCAAAGGGCTGCTCGCGGCCGTGCTGAACATCAAGCCCATCATAAGCCTGGACGCCGAGGGCAAAGCCGTCGCCCTAGGCAAATCCTTCAGCCGCCGCGGCAACGCCAAAAAGATCCTCTCCATGATCGAGAAGGAAAGCCGCGGTCAAAAGGTCTGGAACTACGCCGTGGTGCACGCCCGAAACCCGGAGCGCGCCGCCTATTACGCGGAAAAGCTGGCCGGCATACTGGGCAAGCCTCCCCTTTTCATCAACGAGATCTCCCCTGTCATAGGCGTCCACAACGGGATAGGCGTCGTCGGCGTCTGCCTGATGTACGAATGACGGCCGCGGGTCTTTCCGGAAGTCTCCTCCTGACGGGCGCCTTTATACTGGCCTACATGACGGTCTGGTTCCTCTTGGCCATGGTTAGGAAGGACAATTCGCTGGCTGACGTCGCCTGGGGGCTCGGCTTCGTCCTCATCGCCGTCCTCACCTCTTCTTCCAGTCCGGCCTGGCCCGTCCGCAAGGTCCTGGCCAACGCCCTGGTCATGGCCTGGGGCCTGAGGCTTTTCGCGTACATCTCCTTGCGCAAACGCAAAAAAGGCGAGGATTCCCGGTATGCCGAATGGCGCCGCAAATGGGGACGCCGTTTCGCGCTCCGGAGCTATCTCCAGGTCTTCCTGCTCCAGGGCCTGTTCATGCTCGTGATCAGCCTGCCGGTCGTCATCATAAACGCCGACAGGCGGGCCGCGCCCTTCGGCAACCTGGACATCCTGGGGGCCGGCCTGTGGCTCTTGGGCTTCTTGTTCGAGTCCGTCTCGGACGCTCAGCTCCGCCGGTTCAAGAAGGACCCGGCGAACCGCGGCCGCATCATGAGCTCCGGATTATGGAAATACTCCCGTCATCCCAACTACTTCGGCGAGGCGCTCATGTGGTGGGGCCTTTCGCTGGTCGCCTTTTCCGCGACAAACGGTTTGTTCGCGGCCTTGAGCCCGGCCCTCCTCACCTTCCTGCTGCTCAAGGTCTCCGGCGTGCCGCTCCTTGAGCGAAGATACGCCGGGAACCCCGAGTTTGAGGCCTACGCCGGGCGGACGAGCGTTTTCCTTCCCTGGTTCCCGAAAAAAAGCCGGCCTCGCTGACTGCGGTTCTCTCCACCATAGAGCCGGCGGCTTATTGACACGACGTTCCTGTTGCGCTAATTTTAGTTCTCCCGCAATCGGGTGACCGGTCCGGCCAGGAGTGCCCGGCTGAGTATTCGGGCTGAGAAGAGACCCTCAGAACCTGACCTGGGTAGTGCCAGCGTAGGAAGGCGGACAGGGAAGCCTCACGCCTGAAGGCTTTTTCAGCACCGCGCTTCCTCGAGCCGGACATGAAGCGTATTTAAAGGAGGCGAAGCATGACCACGGTCTCAGCGGACACGGTCTGGCGCGACCTGCGTCTGATTCGGAAAAAATCCCCTCTCGTCCACAACATTACGAATTACGTCGTGATGAACAGCACCGCCAACGCCCTGCTGGCCCTGGGCGCCTCGCCGGTCATGGCCCACGCCCCGGAAGAGGTCGAGGAGATGACCGGGCTGGCCTCGGCCCTGGTCATCAACATCGGGACCCTGTCGAGGGCCTGGGTCGAATCCATGTTCCTGGCGGCGGCCGCCGCCAATAAGAAGGGCATCCCGGTGGTCTTCGACCCGGTGGGAGCAGGCGCGACCAGGCTCAGGACCGACACCGCCCGTCGTTTTCTGAAAGAAATCCGGCCGGCCGTGGTCCGGGCCAACGCTTCCGAGGTCCGGGCCCTGGCCTCGAAGGAACAGGCCACGAAAGGGGTCGACAGCCGGCACCAGGCTGCCGAAGCCGTCGAGGCCGGCCGTTCGATCGCCAGGGAATTCGGCTGCGTGGTCAGCATCAGCGGCGCCGTGGACATCATCATCGGACCCGAGAACGACTGCCTTCAGGTCGAAAACGGACATCCCCTCATGCCCCGTGTGACCGGAATGGGCTGCGCGGCCACGGCGCTCACCGGCGCTTTCGCCGCCGTCAGCGGATCACCGTTCGGGGCCGCCGCCGGGGCCATGGTCGTCATGGGCATCGCGGGGGAGCTCGCGGCCTTGAAGGCCGAAGGCCCGGGCAGTTTCCAGCCGGCCTTCCTCGACGCCCTGTCCCGGCTCGGCCGAAAAGATATAGAAGAGAGGATCAGGCTGAGGTTGTCTGCGGAACCGGCTGGCCCGGGCCGGTCTCCGGAAACTCGCGGCGGGAGAACAAAATGAAGGGATTCGACCCGCGGCTCTACCTGGTCACGGACAGCGGACTGGCCGGACACCGGCCCCTTGAGGAGGTAGTCGCGGCCGCGGTCCGCGGCGGCGTGACGGCGGTCCAACTGCGGGAAAAAGAAGCCTCGACCCGCGAATACATCAGTCTGGCGCGCCGCCTGAAAGTCGTCCTGACCGAGTTCGGGGTGCCGCTCATCATCAACGACAGGGTCGACGTGGCCTTGGCGGCCGGCGCCGCGGGCGTCCATCTCGGGCGATCGGACATGGCCTATGACGACGCCCGGCGTCTGCTTGGCCCGGAAAGAGTCATCGGCATTTCAATCGAGAGACTGGAACAGGCCCGCGAAGCGGAGCTGTGGGATATCGCTTACATCGCCGCCAGCCCGGTCTTCCCTACCCCGACCAAGAAGGACACAGGGCCGGCCTGGGGCCTGGAAGGTTTGAGGCGCCTGCGGAGCGCCTCGAAACACAGGATCGTAGCCATCGGCGGCGTCAATGAAACCAACGCGGCCGAAGTCATGGCCGCGGGCGCGGACGGTATCGCCGTGGTTTCGGCCGTCATGGCCGCCGAAGACCCGGAAGCGGCCGCGCGCAAATTGAAAGAGGTCATCGACCGGAGAGGCCACGGATGCGTAAGGTGACCAGGCTCGAGGATGTCGGCGAGTTCGGCTTCATCAGGCGCATCGCCCGACCTTTCCTGCGCCGGCTGCCCGCCTCGTTGAAGGGCATAGGCGACGACTGCGCCGTCATCGAGCTCTCCGCCTCCAGTGCCCTCGTCGTCACGACCGATATGCTGGTCGAAGGCACTCATTTCATACGGGACAAGATCGCGCCCTCTCGGCTCGGCCGCAAGAGCCTGGCGGTAAGTTTGAGCGATATCGCCGCCATGGGCGGCCGTCCCTGCTGGGCCTTCATCTCCCTGGCGCTTACTCCCGGGACCAGTCTGGAGTATATGCAGGCTTTCTACTCGGGACTGAGACGCCTGGCCCAAACCCACGGCGTCCGGCTGCTCGGTGGGGACACGACCAGGTCAAGGTCCAATATGACCGTTGACGTCATGGTCATCGGCCTGGCCCATCCCCGCCGTGTCAAGCTCCGCAGCGGGGCCCGAGCCGGCGATATCGTAGCCGTGACGGACTGCCTCGGCGATTCCGAGGCCGGACTTAGGATCATCCTCGAAGGCCTGCCCCGGGACAGAGACGGGCGCCGGCTCGTCTTCCGGCACCTAAGTCCGGTGCCGCAACTGGCCGAAGGCTCCTGGCTGGCAGGCCGGCGGGAAGTCACGGCCATGATGGACGTCTCGGACGGGCTGGCTTCCGACATCATGCGGATCATGGAGAGCTCGGCCTGCGGAGCCGATATAGACCTTGAAAGCCTGCCCGTATCCGACGCTCTCCGGCGCTATTCGTTCCGGAGAGGCTGGGACGCCAAGCAGACGGCCGCGTCGGGAGGCGAGGATTACTGCCTGCTCCTCACGGCCGAAGCGGGCGCTTTCGGCGCGCTCCGGAACGCTTTCGAAAGGAAATTCGGTCGACCGCTGTATGCCGTGGGCAGGATCACCGCCGCGAAAAAGGGATTAAGATTCCTGCGCGGCGGCAGGCCGGCGCGCTTGGAAAAGGGCGGCTACGACCACTTCCGCGCTCGCTGAACAGGGCCGCCATTAACCCGGCCAACCGCACCCGCGGATCCGGATCGTCTCGGCCGGCAGGACCGCGTTCCTCTCCCCAGCCCGGCCCGCTCGAACCGACCGAAGCGATTTCGGTCGTTGCGGCTCAGAAGCCCGGGCTGATGCTCAGCTGGAAGTGCCAGCCGCGTTCGGGTCTCTGTATGGGATAAACGTAGTTCAGGCCCAGTATTAGAACGCCGAACAGATTGGTCCTGACCCCGATCCCCGTGCTCGAGATGGGTTTGCGGTTGCCGCCGGCGAACCAGGGCCGGACGTCTTCCTTGGTCTCGCCGCCCCACCAGTACCCCGGCTCGTTGGCGTAAGCGAGGCCCCAGTCGTAGAAACCGTAGAACTCGAGGGGCCAGGCCCCGTAGTAGCCCTTGCCCAGGCCGAGCATCCTGAGGAGCGGGAACCGCAACTCGACGTTGGCCACGATCATCTTGCTCCCGAACAGCCGGTTGAAGTCGAAGTTGCCGCCCTGTTCGAATTCAGCCGAGGTAAAGGACTCGTAGCCCCGGACCAGGTCCCAATAGGCGATGTAGACCGGGTAGAAGCGGTCGTCCTCGGCGTCCTTGCCGTAGCGGCCGTAGTGCAGGGCCCGAAAGGCCAGGGTAACAGGCTTCACGGGCATGACGTATTTCCGGAAATCGGCTACCAGCGTGATGAAGGTCATCTGGCCCAGGGTAGGCGTCACGGAAACGCCGTAGTTCTGACCGAGGATGGGGCTGGTGGCTCCGAAGATGCCTGTGTCGTAGTAATAGCCGAGGCTGGCGTAGCCGTAACTGATGCCGGACGGGACAGAGCCGCTTTCCTTGCCCCGGAAGATGAGCGAACCGTCGATCAGCGAGTAGATGTTCGAATACAGGGAGCGGCTGAAGCTGATGTTGCGGAAGCCGCCGCTCACCTCGAAGCGCCGGACCTGGTTGATGGGGTAGTTCCCGAAGAAGGACACGTCGGTATTGATGATCCGATAGACGTCCTCGACCTCGAACAGGGCCGGTTCGCCGCCGAACAGGCCTTCATAGATGTAGTAATAATAGTAAGGATAGACGAACCTCTGGCCGGCAAAACCCCAGTTGAAACGCCGTCTGGTGTTGATATACGCGAGGACGGCGGAAGTGTCTGTCAGGGTCCGGCCGGTCAGGGCGGTGGTCACGATCGTGTGGTAGCCGAGCATGTCGCTCCAGTAGGCCGAGACCCCGCCGGCGCCGTAGGTGCCGTACCTGTCGACGCCGAACGCGATCGAGGGCGGGGTCACGTAATCCAGCGTCAGTTTGGGCTTGTATTCGGTTATGAGGAAATCCGTATCCTTGGGCAGACCGAACAGCGGGTTGCGGAGCAGGCGGGGCATGCACTGCCGGCCCGGTGTCGATGCGGGTGGGCTACTTCCCGAATATCACTCACAGCCCGTCGCTCATCGGCATCCCGCGCGCGGACTTTCAGGAGGCCCTGGGGCCGGATGTCGTGCTG
>CAYWJT010000022.1:0-37095 GCA_964458655.1 uncultured Eubacteriales bacterium
TATAAAGAGTCCACTTTTCACGCTTAAATTGTCCACTTTTCAACTTTAAATAACACGGGAGCAAGAACCGGCGGGAGATGGGCACAGAATAACCGAATCCGGATAAGGTTAAGAGCGCCCATCCAGAGAGCAAACGGCGCGAAGCTCGCCTTCATACCCTTCCCGGGTGGGGATTAGCGCAGAATCCGAAATATCCGATGGTGACATGTCCTCTTTCGGGAATATGGGAGCTCATCGCCCGGGTGGCGTCCAATACCCCTGACAAGGGTTAAGGACTTCGTTTTTCGGGTCCGCTCCCGAACCAAGGAGTCAGAAGACCCGCCTATCACTCCTGGTAGAAGCTGAACGGACTGCCCAGGCCCTGCTCCGCGGCTTTGCGCAGCGCCAGCGACGCCAGGACTATGTCCTGAGCGGCCACTCCGACCGTCTTGAAGAAAGTGACCTCTTCGGCCGTCAGGCGGCCCGCCTTCTTGCCCGAAGCCACTTCGCCGATCTCGGCCACAATATGGTCCGGGCCGATGCGGCCTTCCTTCATTGGGATGATGAGGTCGCCGGCCTCCTCCAGGGCCATGTCTCTCTTGTCCACGAACACCCGGGCCCTGGCCGCGGTCAGGGAAGGGATTTCTCTCTCTTCGGGCTTATACGAGCCTATGGCGTTGATATGAGTGCCGGGCCGTATGTCCTCGTCGTCAAAGACCGGCGTCTTGGAGGTGGTGGCTGTCGAGACGATATCGGCTTCTTCTAGGGCTTCTGCGGCTGAATCCGCCGCCCTGACCGGCATGGACAGCCGCTCGGTCATCTGGCGGGCGAAGGCCTCAGCCCGCTCAGCATCTTGGTCGAAGACCCTGACTTCTTCGATTCTGCGGACCGCCGCCGCCGCTTCCAGCTGAAAGCGTGCCTGGAAGCCGGCCCCGAAAAGGGCCAGCCGCCGGCTCTCCGGCCGGCTCAGCAGCTCGGTGGCCAGCCCGCAGGCCGCTCCAGTCCTTAAAGCCGTCAGAGTCCCCGCTTCCAGGATACCCAGGGGACGCCCGTCCCCGGCGTCGAAGACCAGCATCAGCGCCTGACTGAAAGGCAGCCCCTTCCGCGGATTGTCTTCATAGAGGCTGATGACCTTCACCCCGAGTTTCCCGGCTTCAGGGAGATATGAGGGCATGATCAAAAAAGTCCCTTTGGCCTTGGACGCGTCGAGCCTGGTCCTGGCCGGGACCTCGACTTTCCCTTCCGAGGTCAGGATGAAGGCCGTCCTGACGGCCTCGATGGCTTCCTTGATCGGGCAGAGCCTGAGGATGTCGCCCGAAGAAAGCAGACGGACCGCGTGCTCCATGGTTCTATCGGCCATCCTTTCTCATTAACCTTCTCTTTTCTTTTTCTTCAGGGCCAGGGCCGACGGACAGACGGCCAGCCCGCCCAGAGAGGTCACCCTGAGCTCCGGCGGCATGGCCTTGCCCACGGCCAGGACGGCGTCGATCGTTTCGTCGAGCGGGACGGGATTCTCGTAGCCGCCCAGAATGAGGTCGGCGCAGACGAAAGCGTTGGCCGCGGCCACGGCGTTGCGCGTGTGGCAGGGTATCTCGCAAATTCCCTGGACCAGGTCGCAGACCAGGCCCATGGTGTTCTGAAAGGCGATGGCCGCGGCTTCGCAGGCCGGGCCGGCCCCGCCCCCGGCGGCCTCGACCACCGAGGCCGCGGCCATGGCCCCGGCGGCCCCGATCTCGACCTGACAGCCCGCGATCTCCGCGGCAAAAGTGGCCCGGCGGGCGACCGCTATCCCTATCGCCCCGGCGGCCAGGAGCGCCAGGCACGCTTTCTCCCGGCTCAGGTTCATTTCTTCGATGAGGGTGGCGACCACGCCCGGGATGGTCCCGGCCGAGCCTCCGGTGGGAGCGGCGCAAACCACTCCGCCCGAAGCGGCCACGTGTTCGGCGGCCAGGGCCCGGACGGCCGCCCGGGTGAGACGTCCCCCGGCGAGCCGACCTTCCTTTTCGGCTTGAAAGATCCGGCCGGCCGCGGGCTCGAGAAGTTGAAGGCTCAAAGACCCGGATCCCAGGCCCTCTTTAACAGAGTTCATCATTATGTCCAGACGACGGCCCATTTCCGACAGGACTTCTTCTTCCGTCAACCCCAAGAGCTGTGCCTCATAGGCCAGGGCCACCCGCCCCAGAGACTGCCCGAGGGCGGAGGCGATCTCGACCATTTCTCTGGCTGAGGCGAAGAGCGGCCATCCGGCCACCACGAAGGAAACCGGCCCGCATTTCCATATGGTGACGCCGCGTATCTTCTCGAGCCTAAGCCGCAGGTCCGCTGAAATCGGCCGGAACCCCGCCGCCCGCGCCAGGATCCTGTCCGGTTTTTTATCCGATTCGATCACTTCCAGCCTGGCCGACCCGCTTCGGACCGTCTCGAGCAGGTTGGTCAGGGCCGGCGCCGAACCTTCAGGAGCTTCGATCAGCGTTTCGTAATAATCCCCGGACAGCGAGACCGGCCAGCCGTTCAATTCCACGATCTCGATGGCGCCGCCGCCTGTGGACTTGGCTACAAGCGCCAACCGCCGCCCTGAAGCGGAAGCGAGTTCGATGCTGACCGTGTTGGGGTGATCGGCGCCCGGGATCGGCTCGACGGCGAACTCAAACCTGCGCCCTTGCGAGGCGGCCAGGCGCAGAGCTTGGAAAAAACGGGCATCCGTTATTTCCCAGCCTAGAAGCCCGGCGGCCAGGGCCAGGTCCGCGTTCTGCTCCCGGAAGACGCGGGCATAGGAGCCGTTCCGGTCGAAAACTATCCGGGCCGAAACCGGCTCTTCTCCGAGCAGCCGCCTGGCCGCGTATCCGAGACGATGGGAAGCGGCGGTGTGAGACGAGGAAGGACCTCTCATCACCGGTCCTATGACATCGTTGAAGATCGACACGGGCTTCATGATGACTTAGCTTATGGGCCAATCGGCCTGATGTCAACACGTGACGCGACGAAGCCGCAAAAAACGAAAGCCGTAAAACGCCGGCCCCAGGCCGTTGTTTACCGTCGGCCGAAAGGTTTATAATGACCGCCTGTAAAGGAGGCCCCATGACGCGCGTAAAGCTACTGTCGGGTTTCCTGGCTTTCGCCGCGGCCCTGCTGCTGGCCGCCTCCGCGCCGCTCCAGGCCCAGCCCGCCGACCGCTACCTGGACGGCCCGGCCCAGGCCGCGGGAGAGGTCCGGCTGGTCGTCTTCAACCCCATCGTCTTCAACCTCCGCGGCCTGGAAAATCTGCGCCGCCTCGGCTACTTCGACGTCCCCGGGCTGGTCGTCGTCGGGGCGTATCACGCGAAACAGACCGCCGACTTCCAGGAAAGCCGGCGTTACGCGCGGGAACACAACCTGGATTGGGTCCGCTTCCACGTCATCGACGCGCCGGTAAGCGAAAAAGAGCTGTTCCGGGCCAACGCCCTGACCCCGGAGTTCGAGCGCGTCGTCTCCGCGGCGGACGGCGTCATTTTTTTCGGCGGCCCCGACATACCGCCCCCGGTGTACGGCGAGAAGACCAACCTGCTCACGGAGATAAGCGACCCTTACCGCCATTACCTCGAGGTTTCGGCCGCCTATCACCTTATCGGCGGCCCCGGTGAAAAAGGCCGCAAGCCGCTCCTCGACTCCCGGCCGGACTTCCCCGTGCTCGGCATCTGCCTCGGCTTCCAGACCCTCAACGTAGGAGCGGGCGGGACCCTGATCCAGGACATCTGGTCCGAGCTTTACGACCGGGACCATGTCGAGGACATCATCGCGCTCGGCCCGGAGCGCTGGCACAACAACCCCTACCGCCTGATATTCCCGCTGGAAAAGCTCATGACCTACAACTTCCATATCATCGATCTCAAGCCGGCAAGCGTGTTCTGCCGGGAAATGGGCTTCAGCCCGGCCGACCACCCGCGCATACTGAGCTCGCACCACCAGGCGGTGAAGAAGCTGGGGGCGGGCCTGCGCGTCTTCGCCACGTCGCGTGACGGCCGCGTCATAGAGGCCTTCGGGCACGAGCGGTTCGCCAACGTCCTCGGCGTCCAGTTCCACCCGGAGCATCCCCTCCTCTGGGACAGGCAGCCGCAGTTCAAGCAGAAGCCCGGCGACGAGCCGACCAGCTACTTCGCCATCCTGGACGGCGCCCCGCCGAGCGTTGCCTTCAACCGCAAGATATGGGAATGGCTCGCTGATAAGCTCGTAAAGAGCCGCAGGAGGTAAAACCATGAGGCAGACAGTCTGGCTTACGATGGCGCTTTTCCTGGTCCTGGCCGCGGGCTGCGCCAAGCAGCCCAGGGCCGCGAAGAAAGGCGGTTTCCTGGAGGACGCGGATTTCCTCAGCGCCCGAGTGGGAACGGTCGTCCTGCGGGACGCTTCAGGCTTGCGCCTGGTGGCCGTGAGCCCGCAGCTTCAGGGCCGGGTAATGACCAGCACGGCCGACGGGCCGTCCGGCCTGAGCTTCGGCTGGATAAACCGGGAGCTCATAAGCTCCGGGGTCAACAACCCTCACATCAACGCCTTCGGCGGCGAGGACCGCTTCTGGCTGGGCCCGGAAGGCGGGCAGTTCTCGATTTTCTTCAAGCAGGGCGACCCGTTCGACCTCGAGCACTGGTTCACGCCGCCGCCGATAAACGAGGAGGCCTTCGAGACGGTCGATAAGTCCGACGCCGCCGTCAGGTTCCGCAAACCGATGCGGCTGGTCAACTACTCCGGCACCGTCTTCGACCTCGACGTGGAACGGACGGTCAGACTGCTCGCGGAAAACGACGTGAGCGGCCTCGGCCTCAGCCTGCCGGCCGGCGTCCGGATGGTGGCATTCGCCTCGGAGAACCGCGTCACGAACACGGGTCAGGCCGCCTGGTCCAAGGACACGGGCCTTCTTTCCATCTGGATCCTGGGGATGTTCAACCCATCGCCGAAGACGACCATCGTGGTCCCGTTCAAGCCGGGGCCGGAGTCGGAGCTCGGCCCCGTCGTCAACGACGCCTATTTCGGCAAGGTCCCGCCGGACCGCCTCAAGGTGTCGGAAACCGGCGTCATCTATTTCAAAGGCGACGGGCTTTACCGGAGCAAGATCGGGATAGCGCCGGCCCGGGTCAGGCCGTTCGCGGGCAGCTGGGACGCCGAGAACGGCGTCCTGACCATCGTCCACCTCACAATTCCCGAAGGCGCGACCGACTACGTCAACTCCATGTGGCAGATCCAGGAGCGGCCCTTCGCGGGCGACGTCGTCAACAGCTACAACGACGGCCCGGCCTCGCCCGGCGCCAAGCCGCTCGGCCCCTTCTACGAGCTCGAGTCCTCGTCGCCGGCCGCGGCCCTCAAGCCCGGGGAAAGCCTGACCCACGTGCACACGACAATCCATCTGCTCGGCGACCGCTCGGCCCTCGACGCCGTGGCCAAAACAGTGCTCGGGGCGGGCCTCAAGGACATCGAGGCGGCGTTCGCGGCAGGGACAGGTCGTTAAGCGGACGCCGGGCAAAAGCCGGTCCGACTCTTCCGGGCGGGGCCATGCAGGCACAGACTTGACGGACTGCCCGCGAGAGACGGATACGCGAAGGTTTTCTTGCTTTCCCGGCGCCGGAGAAAAACGGGGGACGGACGGGCAGCGTCAACATCCTGCCGACCGACGCGCCCGCCGGTTCCAGATGACGGCAGAGATTGACAGTCGGCCGTTTAAGGGCCGCGTCGACACAAGGAGTCACGGCCGGCCGGCGAAAATGGCCCGGGCCTCCTCGCTGTAGCTCCCGTCCTCGTCGAAGAGGACGAGCGGGGCGAGGGTTTCCGTCCTCACGGCTCCGAAGCGCAGCTCCGCCAGGAAGAGGTTGGGCGGCGCGTCCCGCCGCGGCCTGACGTGCCTGAGCAGCGCGGGCCGCAGCCCGGCCGATTCGGCAGCGGCCAGGAAATCCCGCAGCCTGCGCTCGGGATAGATAAAGCAGGCCCGGCCTTGGGGCTTTAACCACTCGGCGGTCCTGGCCATCACTTCCTCGAGCGTGCAGTGGAGCTCGTGCTTGGCCCCGGCCTTCTCGTCCACGGGGCTCAGGAAGCCCGCCCCCCTGCGTATATAGGGCGGGTTGGAAAAAACGACGTCGAATTTCCGGCCCGGGTCGAAAGTCCTGAAATCGGCCGTGACGACCTCTATCCTCCCGCCGAGGCCGTTGAGCTCGACGTTGCGGCGGGCCGTCTCGGCCAGGTCCGGCTGGATCTCGAGCGCCAGGATGCGGCGGAAGGGCTTAATGCTGAGCAGGAGCGAGACGACGCCGCTGCCGGTGCCGATCTCGAGAAGCTCGTCGTCCGGTCCCGTCCTGATGAAATCGGCCAGAAGCGGGGCGTCGACCGAGAAGCGGTAGCCGCGGCGCTTCTGGACGATCGACACCCGCCCGTGGAAGAAGGTGTCGAGGGTCTCTTCCGGGCTAAGCGGCTTCCTCCCCGCTTTCATCCCCTCCCGCCTCGGTCATGACGACGACCTCTTCCGGCTGGACCTGGGCGTAGCCGCCCCTGACGAAGAACGATTCCGAGCGGTCGCCCGCCCTGTAAGTCAGCTTGCCCTTGCCGAGCCCTATGAAGAAGGGCGCGTGGCCCGGCAGGATGCCCAGCTCCCCCTCCAGGCTCGGCAGGCCGACGAAGTCCACCTCCCTTTCGACAAGGAGACGGACGGGGGTTATCACCTTGAGCTTTATCACGGACGGGATGACGGCGCTCATGCGGCCCTGAGCTCCCTGGCCTTCTCGACGACCTCGTCGATCGTCCCGACCATGTAGAATGCTTGCTCCGGCTCGTCGTCATGAAGGCCTTCGACGATTTCCTTGAAGCCCCGGACGGTCTCCGCGACCGTAACATACTTGCCGGGCCGGCCGGTGAACTCCTGCGCGACATGGAACGGCTGGGACAGGAAGCGCTGGATCTTCCTGGCCCGGGCCACGACGAGCTTGTCCTCGTCCGAAAGCTCCTCGATGCCCAGGATGGCGATGATATCCTGGAGGTCCTTGTAGCGCTGCAGGACCTCCTTGACCCGCTTGGCCGTCTGATAGTGCTCGTCGCCGATGATCTTGGGGTCGAGGATGCGGCTGTAGGAGGCCAGCGGGTCGACCGCCGGGTAGATGCCCATCTCGGTCAGGGCCCGCGACAGGCTGGTCGAGGCGTCGAGGTGGGAGAAAGTCGTGGCCGGCGCCGGGTCGGTGAAGTCGTCGGCCGGCACGTAGATGGCCTGGACCGAAGTTATCGAGCCTTTCTTGGTCGAGGTTATCCTTTCCTGCAGCTCGCCGAGCTCCGACGCCAGGTTGGGCTGGTAGCCGACCGCCGAGGGCATGCGGCCGAGCAGGGCCGACACTTCCGAACCGGCCTGGGTGAAGCGGAAGATGTTGTCTATGAACAGGAGGATGTCCTGGCCGAGCTCGTCGCGGAAATACTCCGCGACCGACAGGGCCGTCAGGCCGACCCGCAGACGCGCGCCGGGCGGCTCGGTCATCTGGCCGTAGATGAGGGCCGTCTTGTTGATGACCTTCGACTGCTTCATCTCCAGCCAGAGGTCGTTGCCCTCGCGCGTCCGCTCGCCGACGCCGGCGAAGACGGAGACGCCGCCGTGCTTCATGGCCACGTTGTGGATGAGCTCCATGATGATGACGGTCTTGCCGACCCCGGCGCCGCCGAACAGGCCGATCTTGCCGCCCTTGAGGAAGGGCTGGATGAGGTCGATGACCTTGATGCCGGTCTCGAACATCTCCATCCGGGTGCTCTGCTGCTCGAGCGGCGGCGGGACGCGGTGGATGGGGTACTTCTTGACCGTCTGGATCGGGCCCTGCCTGTCCACCGGGTCGCCGATGACGTTCATGACCCGGCCCAGGGTCTCCTCGCCCACCGGCACCATGATCGGCCCGCCGGTGTTCACGGCCTTCATCCCGCGGGACAGGCCGTCCGTGGGGTGCATGGAAACGCAGCGCACCTTGTCGTCTCCGATGTGCTGCTCGACCTCGACGATGATGTCGACCGGAGTCGCGACGTCGAAGCCCTCGCTCGTCACCCGCACGGCGGTGTAGATCTCGGGCAGCGAACCGCTGCGGAACTGGATATCGACCACAGGCCCGATGACCTGCACGACGGTCCCGATACGGCTGTCGTTCTGTTCCATCTTCATTCTCCCTAACCGGGGCTCTTGCTCAGCGCCTCGACGGCTGTCATGATCTCCAGCAGCTCCTTGGTTATCCCGGCCTGGCGTATCTTGTTGAGGACCAGGATCAGGTCGTCGATGAGCTCCTGGGCGTTCTTGGTGGCGTTGTCCATGGCCATCATCCTGGCCGCGTGCTCGGCCGCCTGCGACTCGTGGAGGACGTGGTGTATCTGGCTCTCGAAGAAAAGCGGCAGGACGAAGCGGGCCAGCTCGGCCGCGCCGGGCTCGAAGCCGGCCTGCCAGAGGGCCGACTCCCGCTTGCCAGGGGCCGGCTCCAGGGGCAGGATGCGGGCCGCGGTCACGACCGGCGCCAGGATGGACTTGAACTCGTTGTAGACGATGTAGACGGCGTCTACCCTGCCGAACGCATACTGCTTCATCAGGAACTCGGCCAGGCCCCTGACCCTTTCGCGGCCCAGCCTGTCGGTGCGCTCGGCGAAAACCATGTCGGCGGGCCAGGCCTGCTTCTTGAAGTGGGCGGCGGCCTTCCTGCCGATGAGGACCAGCCGGACGTCGGCGCCGGCCGACTTTCCCTCGATAAAGGCCTGGGCCCGGGCCAGCAGGTTGGAATTGAAGGCGCCGGCCAGGCCCTTGTCGGCCGTCACGACCGCCACCTCGACCTTGCGCTCCAGGCGCTTTTGCAGGAGGGGGTGGGCGTCGTCCGGCGCCCAGAAAGCCAGCCGCTCGACCAGCGCCGGGAAGGCGTGCCAGAAGGGCTGGCCTTCGTGCAGCGCCCTCAGCGCCTTCCGGAACTTCGCCGTCGACACGGTCTTCATCGCCTGCGTCACCTGCTGGCTGCTCCTGACGCTGCGGATGCGGCGGCGAAGGTCGATCAGCGTGGCCATGGGTTACGTCCTCACTGCTCCTTCATGAACTCCCGGCCGAAAGCCTCCAGGGCCGCGCTCATCTCCTCTTCCAGGCGCGAATCGATGGCTTTCTTCTCCCTGAGCTTCACGAATATGTCAGGCTTGTCGCTTTCGATATGGGCGTAGAGCTTTTGTTCGTACTCGCGCAGCCTCGAGACGGGCAGCGGGTCGAGGAAGCCCCTGCTGCCGGCGAAGAGGATGAGGACCTGCTTCTCGACCGGCAGCGGCACGAACTGCTCCTGCTTGAGGATCTCGGTCAGCCGGCGGCCGCGCTCGAGCTGGGCCTGGCTTATCCTGTCCAGCTCGGTGCCGAACTGGGCGAAGGTCAGCAGCTCGCGGTACTGCTGGAGGTCGCCGCGCAGCCTGCCCGCCACCTGCTTCATGGCCTTGATCTGGGCGTTGCCGCCGACGCGCGACACCGAGATGCCGACGTTGATGGCCGGCCTGACTCCGGCGTTGAACAGCTCGGGCTCGAGGTAGATCTGGCCGTCGGTGATGGAGATGACGTTGGTCGGGATGTAGCCCGAGACGTCGCCGGCCTGCGTCTCGATGAGGGGCAGCGCGGTCAGGCTGCCGCCGCCGAACTCGTCGCTGAGCTTGGCCGCCCGCTCGAGCAGCCGGGAATGGAGGTAGAAGACGTCGCCGGGATAGGCTTCCCGGCCGGGAGGCCGCCGTAGAAGCAGCGAGATCTCCCTGTAAGCCGCGGCGTGCTTGCTCAGGTCGTCATAGATGCACAGGGCGTGCTGGCCGTTGTCGCGGAAGTACTCGCCCATGGCGCAGCCGGCGTAGGGCGCCAGGTACTGGAGCGCTGCCGGGTCGCTGGCCGAGGCCACGACGACGGTCGTGTAATCCATGGCGCCGAAATCCTCGAGGGTCTTGATGAAATAGGCCACCGTGGACTGCTTCTGCCCGACCGCCACGTAGATGCATTTGACCCCGGAGCCCTTCTGGTTGAGTATGGTGTCGATGATGATGGCCGTCTTGCCCGTCTGGCGGTCGCCGATGATGAGCTCCCGCTGGCCGCGGCCGATGGGGATCATGGCGTCGATGGCCTTGATGCCGGTCTGGAGCGGCTCGCGCACCGGCAGCCGGTCGACGACGCCCGGCGCCAGCCTCTCGACGAACATGTAGGTGTCGGTTTTCACCGGGCCCTTGCCGTCAAGGGGATTGCCCAGGGGATCGACCACCCTGCCGATGAGGGCCGGCCCGGCCGGCACCTGGATTATCCGCCTGGTCCTCCTGACGACGTCCCCTTCCTTGACCAGATGGGCCTCGCCGAGGAGCACGACGCCGACGCTCTCCTCTTCCAGGTTGAGGGCGATCCCGGTCAAACCGTTGGGGAATTCGAGGAGCTCGTTGTACATGACCCGCTCCAGCCCGTAGACGCGGGCGATGCCGTCGCCGACCGAGGTGACGACGCCGAGCTCCTTCTCGTCGATGCCGGGCTCGAAGCCCTCCACTTTCTGCTGGATTATCTTCGTGATCTCGTCGGGCTTTATCTCCATGGCGACCTCTATCCCTGATGGATTATTTCCCTCAATCTATCCAGATTGGCTTCCAGCGTCGCGTCCCTGATGACCTGCCCTCGCTTCAGCGAGACGCCTCCCAGGACGGATGGGTCGACCCGGAAAGTCAGGCGGACCGGTTTCCTCTCCGAACTCTCCAGCCCGGAACGCAACCTTTCCTGTTGCTCCGGGCTCAGCGGCACGGCCGAGGTCACCTCGAAGGCCAGGACTCCTTGCTTCTCGTCCCAGGCCTCGGGCAGGGCCTGGGCCACATCGCGGACGATCTCGAACCTCTTGTGCTCGACGAGGAGCCGGAGGAGCCTGGCGGTCTTGTCGCCCGTGCCCAGCAGCCGGGCGACATCGTCCAGGACCTCGAGCTTCTTGCGCTGGCTGAGGAAGGGGCTGACCAGCAGGCGCTTCAGCTCTTTTCTGCTTTCGACCGTCTCGATGAACCGGTCCAGCTCGCGACTCGCGGCCCGGAACTCGGCCTCGTCTCCGATGGCGCCGACGAAGCCCAGGGCGTACCTTCTAACGAGCAGCGGACTTTTCATCGAAGCGGACCAGCCTTTCAATCGAGTCGTCTATGAGCTTGCGGTGGAGCTCAGGCGTGAGCCGCGCGGCTATCCTGCGGCGGGCGGCTTCCGTGGCCTTCCGTCCCACGTAGCCCCGGAGTTCGAGCACGCCGGAGCGGACGAGATGGTCCATCTCCTGCCGCGTCAGGGACAGGATGCGCTCCTTTTCCTGCTCCGCGGCGGCCGTCACCGCCTGCCTGGCCGCGGCCGCCCGGGCCTCGCCTTCCCGGCGCAGTTCGTCCACCTCTTGGTCGAGTCGGGACAGGCGCTCCGCCGACCGGCGCCTTTTGTCCTCGGCTTCGGCCCTGAGGCTTGCGGCCTGGTCGAGCTCGTCGCGTATCGCGGCTTTCCTCGCGTCGAGCATCGCGGCCAGGGGCTTGCGCAGGACTAGGGCCAGGCCGCCGAAGAGGATGAGGAAATTGACGGCCTTGCCCAGGAAATCCAGGGCCGCGGAGTGCCCGCCCGCTTCGGCCGCGGCGTGAAGCGCCGCGGGCAGGCAAAGCAGCGCGAGCAGCGCGGCGGCGCGGCGTCCCATCAGTCGAGCATCCTTTTCTCTATTTCCGCGGCGATCTCCGCGACCCGGCCGTCGAGCTCCCGCTTGAGGTGCTCGACTTGCCGGCGCAGGTCCTCCCGGGCCCTTTCGAGCTGGGCGCGGGACTCGGCCTGGAGCTCGGCCGTCATCCGACTTTTCTCCCGCAGGGCCTCGACCTCGGCCTTTTCCCTGAGGGCGGCGGCCTCGGCTTTGGCCTGCTTCAGGGCCTCTTCGACGCGCCGGAGCTCTCGCTCGTAAGCCTCGAGCGCCCGGGCCGCTTCCTCCCGGTCGCGGTCGAGCTGGGCCTGCCTCTTATCGAGGATGCGGCTCAAAGGCTTGAAAAAGACCCTGGTCAGGACGATGACTAGGACCCAGACGAGGGCGAAGATAACCAGCGCGGTCGCGTCGATCGAGAGCATCAGCCTTCATTCCGGCCTGAGAAGTAAATTAGAAAATAACATGTTTCAGCCGCCAATTCAACCCGGTGAGGTCCGCCGCACTCGCTCAGCCGAAAAGCCCCAAACGCTTGACCTCGCCGACAAGGAAGAGAGAGCCGGCGATGACGACCGGGACGCGGCCCGCTGACTCCCGGAGAGCCGCCTTAACGGCCTTCCTTACGTCGGGCTCGCAGACGTATCTCCTTCCCGCCCTTTCGGCCTCGGGCGCGATGTCCTCGGGCGGGGCTGACCGCTTGTAGGGCGCTTTCGTCAGGACGACGAGCTCCGCCAGTTCGAAAAGGCGTCCGGCCATCGCCGGAATGTCCTTGTCCTTCATCACCGCGAACACCAGGATGACCGGCCGGCCTATGGCTTCCTTGATGTAGCCGGCCAGGGCCTCGGCCCCCTCCTCGTTGTGGGCGCCGTCGAGCACCACCAGCGGCTTTCTGGACACGGTTTCCAGCCGGCCTTCCCAGACGGTGTTCTCGATGCCGGCGATGATGTCCTTCTTGGCGATCGGCCTGAAGACTTCGCCCAGGACGCGGAGCGCGGCCACGGCCACGGCGGCGTTGTCCCCCTGATGCCTGCCCGCGAGCGAAGGCCTGAGACTGTAGGCGGTCCGGCCGTCCTGGTAGACGAACCGGTAGCGGCCGCCGTCATAAAAAGACCGCAGCGAACGACCGCGGCCGAAAACTTCCGTCAGCGGGGCTCGGCGCTCGGCCGCCACCCTGCGAATCTCGGCCAGCGCCTCCTCTGAGCGGACCCCGCAGACGACCGGCCTGCCCGGCTTGATGATGCCGGCCTTCTCGAAGGCGATCTCCCGCAGGGTATGGCCGAGGTGCTTTTCGTGGTCCTTCGCGATCGTGGTGATGACGGAAACGAGCGGCTCGAGCGTGTTGGTGGCGTCGAACCGTCCGCCCAGGCCGACCTCGATGACGCCGACGTCCGCTTTCTCCTCCGCGAAATGGAGGAAACCGAGGGCGGTCAGGACCTCGAAGTAAGTCGGGTGGTAGACGAGCTTGCCCGCCCGCGTCAGAAGGTCTATGGTCCGCCGCAGCCGGCCGAGCAGGCCGCAGAAGCGGCGGGCCGGGATCATGACGCCGTCGACGGTGATCCGCTCCTCGACCCGGGCCAGGTGAGGCGACGTGTAGAGCCCGACTTTGAGGCCGCTCCTCCGGAGCGCCGAAGCTATCATGGCCGAGACCGACCCTTTTCCGTTGGTGCCGGCGATATGGACGGAAGGGAAGCTTCGCTCGGGCCGGCCGAGGGCGTCGAGCAGGGCCTGGATGTTCTCGAGCCCGAGCTTGATGCCGAAACGCTGGAGCCGGTCTAGGTAGAGGTTGGCTTCTCGCAGGTTCATCGGGGCCGGTTGAGCAGCAGACGCAGGGCCCGACCCAGATAAGCCTTCAGGTCCTTGCGCTCGACGACGTCGTCGAGCATGCCGTGCTGGAGCAGGAACTCGGCGCGCTGGAACCCCTTGGGCAGCTTCTCTTTTATCGTCTGCTCGATGACGCGCGGGCCGGCGAACCCGATGAGCGCCTGCGGCTCCGCGACGTTGAGGTCGCCGAGCATGGCGAAACTGGCGGTCGTGCCGCCGGTCGTTGGGTCGGCCAGGACCGAGATGAAAGGCAGTCCGGCCTCGCTCAGCCTGGCCAGCGCGGCGCTGGTCCTGGCCATCTGCATGAGGGAGAGCATGCCCTCCTGCATCCTCATGCCGCCGGAGCAGGAGACTATGATCACCGGCGCGCGGTCCGCGATGGCCCGTTCGACGGCCCGGACGATCTTCTCGCCGACGACGGAAGCGACGCTGCCGCCCATGAAGCCGAACTCCATGGCCAGGATGTAGACCGGTATGCCGTCGAGCCGGCCTTTCGAGGAAACGATCGCCTCGCCCGTCCCGGCCTTGGCCTCGTTCTCGGCCAGCCGTGCCGCGTATGGCTTGGAATCGACGAAGCCCAGGGCGTCGACCGAGCGCATGTTGTCGTCGAACACCTCGTAGGCCCCGTCGTCGTAGAGCATCCTCAGCCGTTCGGCGGCCGAGAGCCGGAAATGGAAGCCGCACGAGGGGCAGACCAGCTGGTTCTCCAGGATGTCCTTCTTGTAGATGATCTTAAGGCAGCTGTTGCAGCGCGTCCAGAGGCTCGTGCTGGACATCTTTCCTTCCTTTCTCGTTTCCGGGCGGACCGTCCGCGACCGTCCCGTCAGTTCTCCAGGGCCTTGGCCAGGAAGTCGAGGACCTGGTCCGACCCGGGCAGGACTTCCCCGTAATCGGGCTCGTCCTGGAGGAATTCGTTCACCCGGGCCAGGAATTTATCGGGCTCGATGGGCTTTTCGAAGAAATCGGCCGCGCCGAAGTTCTTGATGGCCTCTTCCCGGAACTGCGGCCCGCGGTAGATGGCGGTCACGATGATTACCGGCACCGCGCCGCCCGACTCCTGGACGATCTTCTTGGTCAGGTCGAAACCGTGGAGCTTGGGCAGCATGGCTTCCAGCACCACCAAGTCGGGCTTTTCGCTGTAGAACTTCTCGTAGGCGGCCTGGCCGTCGGTGGCCGTGATAAGCTTGTACTTCTGAGCTTTGAGGAGCTTGGAGAAGAGCTCCAGACTCTGTTGCTCGTAATCGGCGATCAGGATCTTCTTCTCAGCCATGATCAGGCCAGGAGCATTGTATTGAAGAAGTCCAACCGTGTCAAACCACGGCGAAAACCGGGGGGAATTCCGGGAGAGGGCGCCACGCCGGCTCGGGCGGCGCGCAGGCGGCACCTGAGCCCTGCTTTTAATCCGTCTCCGGTCTTTCCATAAGTATAAGACTAATAAACAGTTGCGGCCGCCCCGGGGCTCAATCGCGCCTTTTTAGCTTCCAGGCGAGGAAGAATGCCCCCAGCGCGCCGAGGGCCGCCAGGATTAAAACGAGAGACTTCTTAAGCTTCATGACGCCACCTCTGGTCCTTGAATCATTAATAGCACCGCCGCCTGAAGTCGTCAACCGCCGAAGGAGGGTCCCGAGGAGGCCGACATGGAATCCCTGGCGTCGACGGCGGCTTGGCGCTATCATATCAATAATGACGTTCAAGTCGCGGCGCCACGCTCTCGGCCAGCACTTCCTCAGGGACGCCGCCATCCTCAATAAAATGGCCGACGCCGTCGCCCCCCGTCCCGAAGAGGTCATCGTCGAAATCGGAGCTGGTGCCGGAGCCCTGACCCGGGTGCTCGCCCCACGCTGCCGGACGCTCGTCGCTTTGGAAAAGGACGCGCGGCTCATACCCGGTTTGTCGGAGGCTTCGCCCGCGAACGTCCGGGTCGAGCACGCCGACGCTCTGCGCTTCGACATCAGGCGGCTCGCCGGCGAGCTCGGCGTCGGGTCGCTCAAACTCGTCGGCAACATACCTTATTCCATATCCACGCCGCTCCTGCACCGGGTGCTCGAGGAACGGGAACTTATCGCGGAGTGCCATCTGCTGCTCCAGAAGGAGGTAGCCGAGAAGCTCACAGCGGCGCCGGGCTCCCGCAAGTACGGCCCTCTTTCCGTCATGATCCAGGTCTTCTACGCGGCCCGGGTCGCGTTCCGGGTCGCTCCGGGCAGCTTCTCCCCGCCGCCGGAGGTCGAATCAGCGTTCGTTTCGCTGCGGAAGAGAGAGAGGCCGCTGGTAAATCTTGTGGACGCTGAGGGTTTCCACCGGTTCCTGAAACAGGTCTTCGCGGCGCGCCGCAGGACGCTCTGCGGAAACCTCGCACGGCACGCGGCCGCCGACGTCCTGGCCGCGGCCTGCAGCTCGGCGGCCGTGCCCGAGAAAGCCAGGGCCGAAGAGCTGCCGGTCGAGACCCTCTTCGCGGTCTTCCTGGCCCTGAAGTCATAGCTTCCCGGAAAGGCGCATCCTCTATTCATTGTCTTCCTGCTGCCGCTTTTTCCGCTGCCGGGTTCCACCAACGGGCCCTGAGCGGCGCGAGCGGCCGCGGCGCAAGCAGCGCCAAGTCCGCCATGACCGAACACCCGCCGCCTTGTCCCAAGCCGGCCGACGGGCCGGAAACGGAGCCGGTGGCCGGACAGGCAGGGAGCCGCAAAGGACCGGCCGAGCTGTAAGCAATTGGCGGTCCGATATGCTATAATCCCGCTCGATGAAGAAGTCCGCCCACAATAAAGAAAAGAACGGGGCGAAGGGAAAGAGGTCCGGACGCAAGGTCGAGATAATCGGCCTCTTCCTGCTCGGCCTGGCCCTCTTTTCCCTGCTCAGCCTGGTCAGCTACAACCCACGGGATCCTTCGTTCGCCAGCAAGCCGTTCCCTGGGGAACGAGTCCACAATATAGGCGGCCGAGTCGGCTCTTCCCTGGCCGAAGCTCTGCTCTGGAGCCTGGGACTCGTGGCTTTCTTCCTGCCCCTGACCCTGGGGTTCGCGGCCGTCAAGGCCGTCCTCCGGGGGAGATCCAGCCATCTGGCCGGGCTGCTCGGGCTGCAGCTGCTCCTGTTCCTCATCCTCTGCCCGCTCTCGTCCATAGTCCTGGGCGCCTTCACCCTGAAAGGCACGCGGCTGAGCGCGGGCGGCATAGCCGGCGACGTCATCTTCGCCTTCCTCGGCCGTTACCTCAACTCCATCGGTTCCTTCATCTTCCTTCTCGTCGCCCTGGCCCTTTTCCTGCTTTTTTCGACCCGCTGGTCCCTAGCCAAGACCCTGCTGTTCCTGAAAAAGTCCTTCGATTCCACGGTCAAGGAAGTGCGCATCAAGGTCACCGGCTATCAGGAAGCCCGCTTCCGCGAGAAGATGCGCGCCCGGCTGCATAAGAAGTACGCGGAGGGGGCCGGGCCCGAGGAGAAGAAGGCCGAGGAGCGCCCGGATAAGGCCGCCAAAGCCGAGCGCCGGCAGGCCGAAAAGGAGCTGAAGAAGAAGGCCCGGGAGGCCAGGAAGAAGCCGCCGCTCGTCCTTACCGCTCCGCGGCCGGACGCCGCGGCCGCCGAGCAGAAGATGCTCTTCCCGGACCCGCGCAAGCGCGGCGATTACCTCTTCCCGGCCACCGGCCTGCTCGACCCCGGCAAGCCGGCCGAAAAGATCGACAAGAACGAGCTGCTCGAAAAGAAGCGCCGCATCGAGGAGAAGCTCCTGGAATTCGGCATCGAGGGCGAGGTCAAGGAGTACCACCCCGGGCCGGTCATCACCACCTACGAATACTACCCGGCGCCCGGCGTCAAGGTGGCCCAAGTGGCCAACCTGAGCGAGGACCTCTCGCTGGCCCTGGAAGCCGAGTCCGTCCGCATCCAGCGCATACCGGGGAAATCGTCCTTGGGCGTGGAGATCCCCAACAACAAGAGGGAGATCATCAAGCTACGCGACATCATCGAGTCGGAGGCCTTCCGCAGCTCGCCCTCCAAGCTGACCTTCGCCCTGGGCAAGGACGTGCACGGCGGCATCGCCATAACCGACCTGGCCGTCATGCCCCACCTGCTGATCGCCGGCTCGACCGGGACGGGCAAGAGCGTCGCGCTGAACTCTCTCATCGCCAGCATCCTGTTCAAGGCCACGCCCGACGAGGTCAAGATCGTCCTCATCGACCCCAAGCGCCTGGAATTCTCTCTCTACGAGGACATCCCCCACCTGCTCTGTCCGGTCATCAACGACCCCAAGAAGGCCCACATCGTCCTGGTCGACATCATCCGCAAGATGGAGGAGCGCTACCGCAAGCTGCAGAACGCCAAGGTCCGGAACATCGAGCAGTACAACCAGGCCGTGGAACAGGCCGCGGCCGCCAAGAAGGGCAAGCTGACCGACGAGGAGAAGGAGGCGCTCAAGCCCCTGCCCTACATCGTGGTCATCATCGACGAGCTGGCCGAGCTGATGATGGTCGGCTCGCAGGACGTCGAGTTCTTCATCGGCCGACTGGCCCAGCTCGCCCGGGCCGTGGGCATCCACTTGGTCATGGCCACCCAGAGGCCGTCCATCGACGTCATCACCGGGACGATCAAGAACAACTTCCCCTGCCGCATCGCCTTCCGCGTGCCCTCCAAGGTTGATTCCCGGATAATTATTGATACAATAGGCGCGGAAAAGCTGCTGGGCATGGGCGACATGCTCTTCCTCCCGCCCAACTTCCCGCGGCTGGTCCGGCTGCACTGCGCCTACATCTCCATACCGGAGGTCAGGCGGCTGACCAAGCACGTCAAGTCCCAGGGTTCGCCCGAGTACGACGAGCGCATCTTTCAGGCCGTCAAGGGCGGCGCGGAAGTCGGCTGGGAGGATTCCGGCGAGAAGGACGAGCTTTACGGCAAGGCCCTCGAGCTCGTCCTGACCACGGGCCAGGCTTCCGCCTCGTACCTGCAGAGGCGCATGAAGCTCGGTTACGCCCGGGCAGCCAGGATCATTGACCAGATGGAACAGGAAGGGATAATCGGGCCATCGGAAGGGAGCAAGGCCAGGGAGATACTGGTCGACCCCAAGACCATGCTCAGGGAGCTGCGTCAGAGCGTCAAGAGCGGTGAAGATACATGAAGAAGCCGGCCCCGACGAGCCGCAAGAAGCAGGACCTGGCCCTGGAAGAAGCCATCCGCAAGTACGCGCCCGTCATCTCCTTCAGGGTCAGGAAGGCCCTGGCCGGCTCCGCCCAGGACGCCGAGGACATCGTCAACGAGATCCTGATGCAGGCCATCGAGAAGGTCCGCAGCGGCGAGTTCAGGGGGGAGTCGTCGCTCGGCACGTTCCTCTACACCATCACCAGCCGGCGCATCGTCGATTTCATCCGGGCCAAGACCAGGGTCCTGCAGCACGCCCCCGAGCCGGCCCCCTTCGCCGACCCCCAGGAGGAGGTCGAGGCCAAGGAGAAGGCCCGCGTCATCAGGGAGGCCATAAACCGCCTCAAGCCGAAATACCGGGATGTCATATATCTATACTATTATCAAGAGCTTCCGCGGGAAGAAGTAGCCCGCAAGCTGGGCATCTCCCCCCACCAGGTCAGCGAGCGCGTCAACTATGCCGTCAAGCTGGTCAGGAAGGGGATCAGGAACTGATTTTTTTTTCATTTTTGCGCCCGGGGAGCGACTAAAGGGTTGAAGATGGAATGAAAGGGTGACCAAGATGAGAAAATGCAGGTTCCAGGGAAAGATCGACCCTTACCTGCTCGGCCGGCTCCCGCAGGACGAAGCGCAGGAGTTCGAGGAGCACTATTTCGACTGCGAGTCCTGTTTCAACGAGATGGCCTTCCGCGACGAGGTCATAAGCGTCGTGAAGCAGGGCGGCATCGCCCCGGTCAGCGAGCCCGAGCGCGAGAAAGCCGGACTCTTCGACCGCGTCATCGGCGCCTTCACGCCCGTGAGATGGGCGACGGTCGGCGTCACCGCCGCCGCGGTCCTGCTGGCTGTTTGGATCCTCGTGCCCAGGCCGGGAACGCAGCAGCCCCAATTCACGCTTTCCTCCGACCAGATCATCCGAGGCGCCACGATCTCGCTCATCTCGCCGACGGTCGACGTGAGCCAGGCCCCCGAATACCTCGAGTGGAAGCCGATGGCCGGGGACCTCGAGTACGCCGTTTCGCTGTCGAACGGAGAGCCGCTCTGGACCGCGACCACCAAGCAGACCCGCGTCGCCATCCCGGCCGAAGTCCGGGCCCGCATGAAGCCCGGCCGGACCTATTCCTGGCAGGTCAAGGCCTTCAACGCCGACGGCACGCTGGTGTCGCTCTCCTCGCCGGTGAGCTTCCGCATCATTCCCTGAAGCGGCAGAGCAAGCAGGCAGGGCTTCCGCCTGAACGGCGGAGGCCCTTCTTATTTTTCCCTGATTCCCCCATCGTTATCCGCCCCCCTCTCAACGCGACCGATAGCACCCCGAAGGCCCCTAATCTTCGATCATGAAGCCGTTGTCGTTGCCGGCCTCTTCCTGATAGTACATGCGGCCCCTGGCCTCCTCCTCGAAGGCCAGGCAGCACATCAGGCGCCCGCACAGCCCGGAGATCTTGGTCGGGTTGATGACGATCTGCTGCTTGCGGGCCTTCTGGATGGTCACCGGCTCGAACTCCCGGATGAACGAGAAGCAGCACAGCGTGCGGCCGCAGATGCCCAGGCCGCCGATCATCTTGGCCTCGTCTCTCACGCCGACCTGGCGCATCTCGATCCTCATCCTGAGCTCCTTGGCCAGGTCCTTGACCAGCTGGCGGAAGTCTATCCGGCCGTCGGCGGTGTAATAGAAGATGCCCTTCTTCTCGTTGAAGAAGTAGCGCACGGAAACGAGCTTCATGGGCAGGCTGAGGGCCTTGATCCTTTCCAGGCAGATCTCGAAGGCCCGGCCTTCCTTCTCCCTGAGCCACTCGAATTTCCGGATGTCCTCTTCGGTGGCCTTGCGGATGACCCGGACGGCGTAACGCCCGGCCTTGGGATGCCGGCAGACGGCCTCGTTCTCCCGGACCACCCTGGCCAGGTCGCCGCCGAGCTCGGACTCGATTATGACCAGGTCGTCGAGGGCCAGGGGCTCCTCGCCGGCCAGGGCCCGGACCATCCGGCCGCTGGTCTCGGAACGGACGCATATTATCTCAGACATGCATATCTTCTCCGAATCGAGAGTAATAGTCCAAAACAAGCAGGCTCTTATTATAGTTCCCTTCGAGCCGGTCGAGAAGGGCGTCGCTCTCGCTGAAAATCTTCAGGACCCGGTCCACGCTCAAATTCCCGGCCGCCCGCTCCAGCTCCGCGCCCAGGTCGTGGTTGAGCAGGAACCTGCGGTCGCCGCCGAGCATCAGGACGAGCAGGTCCCGGCAGAAGCAGCAGAACATCTCCACGAGCGACCTGAGCTCGACCGCCTCGTCCCTGGACAGCCCGCTGAACCGCTCCAGAAAGAGCGAGGCCCCGCGGCCGGCGAGCATGGCTTCGAACACGCGCCAGGCCTCCCGGCGCAGGAGGGTGAACCCCCCGGGGTCCAGCCGCCTCTCGCGGTCCGCGCCGACCTCGACGAAAGGCGCGAGCTGCCCGGCCTGCTCCTCGGACAGGCCGGCGTCGGACAGGGCCGCCTCGATGTCGTCCCGGGCGAACGGAGAGAAGGCGAAGACCCGGCAGCGCGAGACTATCGTCGGCAGGATGAGCGACGGTTCCGAAGTCAGCAGGATGAAGCACGAATCGGCCGGCGGCTCCTCCAGAACCTTGAGCAGGGTGTTCTGCGAGTCGGCGTTCAGGCATTCGGCCCCGTCGAAGATGAAGACGCGCTTTCTCCCGCTCATCGGCTTCAGGTAGGCGAGCTTCCTGACCTCGCGCACGAGCTCGACCCGGATGTTGTTGTTCTCGGGCTCCACCAGCATGACGTCCGGGAAACGGCCCCGGCCGACGGCGGAGGTTCCGGCACGGTTCGAGCCGGCTGCGTGCGCTTTGGCGGCCTTCCCGGCCTGCCGACCGACACCTGCTGCTTTCAGCCCGTAATCCGCGTCGATGGCCTGACAGGCCGCGCAGGAGTCGCAGGAGTCGTCGCGCCTGTTCAGGCAGTTCAGGGCCTTGGCCACGGTCAGGGCGGCTTTCCTCTTGCCCACCCCGCCCGGGCCCGTGAACAGCATGGAATTGGGCAGGCGCCCTCGACGGAGCGCGAGCCCGAGGACTTCCTTGACCTTCTCGTTGTCCCTGATATCCGCGAACGACATGCCTTATTCCCTCGCCGCGGCCGGCCCGCCGGCCCCCGCCTTCCCTGCCTGAAGCGCCCGCTTCAGGCACTCCCCAGTGTGGGAACCTTCGGCGGCCATGACTTCTTCTGGTGTGCCCTGGGCCACGACATAGCCTCCCTCCGCGCCTCCCTCCGGGCCCAGGTCGATAATATAGTCGCAATACCTGACCACTTCAAGGTTGTGCTCGATGATGATCACGGTGTTGCCGCGCTCCGTGAGCTCGTCGAGCACCTCGAGCAGCTTCCTGACGTCCTCGAAATGGAGTCCGGTCGTGGGCTCGTCGAGAATGTACAGGGTGCTGCCCGTGCCCCTGCGTCCGAGCTCCTTGGACAGCTTTATCCGCTGGGCCTCGCCGCCGGAAAGCTCGGTGGCCGGCTGGCCGAGCCTGATGTAGCCGAGCCCGACCCGCTTCAGGGTCATGAGCTTGCGCTTGAGCACCGGGTGGGCCTTGAGCAGCTCGTAAGCGTCGTCGACGGTCATGTCGAGGTAATCGGCGACGCTCCGGCCCTTGTAGGTGACGGCGAGCGTTTCCTTGTTGTAGCGCCGGCCGCGGCACCGGTCGCAGGTCACGAAGACGTCGGGCAGGAAGTGCATCTCGACCTTCTTGACGCCCGCCCCCTCGCATTCGTCGCACCTGCCGCCGGGTACGTTGAAGCTGAACCGTCCCGGCCGGTAGCCGCGCAGGCGGGCCTCGGGCGTCCGCGACATGAGCTCCCGCAGGGCCGAGAACAGGCCGGTGTAGGTGGCCGGGTTGGAGCGCGGGGTGCGGCCGATGGGCTTCTGGTCGACGACCACTGCCTTGTCTATCCTGTCCAGGCCCGTGATGCGGTCGTGGTCGCCCACCCGCTCCTGGGCCCGGTAGAGCTTCCTGGCCAGGGCCCGGTAGAGGATGTCGATCACGAGCGAGCTCTTGCCCGAGCCGGAAACGCCCGTGACCGCGGTCATGACCGAGAGCGGGACGCGGACGTCGATGTCCTTCAGGTTGTGCTCCCGGGCGCCGCTTATCGTCAGCCAGCCCGAAGGCCGACGCCTGGCCGGCGGCACCGGTATGGCTTTTTCGCGGCGCAGGTACATGGCCGTCAGGGAATCGGGGCTGCGCAGGATGGCCTCGAGCGGGCCTTCGGCCACCTTGTAGCCGCCCTGCTCGCCGGCGCCCGGGCCCAGGTCCAGGATGTGGTCGGCGGCCCTGATGGTCTGCTCGTCGTGCTCGACGACAATGATGGAGTTGCCGCGGTCGCGCAGCGACCGCAGCAGCGAGATCAGCCGCCGGCCGTCCCGCTGATGAAGTCCGATGGTCGGCTCGTCGAGGACGTAGAGAACGCCCCGCAGACGGGCGCTCACCTGGGCGGCCAGCCGGACGCGCTGGGCTTCGCCGCCGGAGAGCGACGCCGCCGTCCGGTTCAGGTGGAGGTAGGAGAGCCCCAGTTCGTCGATCACGGCCAGTCTGGCGGCGATCTCCTTGATGATCTTCTCGGCCACCGGGCGGACCTGCTCCGGGAAGGCCAGCCCGGCGACCTCCCGCCGCAGGTCCTTGAGCGCGAGTTCGCCCATCTCGTGAATGTTCCGTCCGCCGACCGTCACCGCCAGGCTCTCCCTCCTCAGCCTGGCGCCGCGGCAGGCGGGGCAGACCTCCTCCGTCAGCTCCAGGTCGCCGAGCTCGTTCTCGACGCTGCGGCAGCCCAGCCCGTTGCACTCCGGGCAGGCGCCGTATGGGCTGTTGAAGGAGAAATTGCGCGGCTCAATCTCCGGCAGGCTGACCTCGCATTCCGGGCAGACCAGGGCGCGGGAAAAGAAGCGCTCCCCGCCCTTCTCATCGAGGAAAAGGACCTCGCCGTCGGCGAGCTCGAGCGCCCGGTCGACCGCCTCCCGCAGCCGGAGGCCGGAGGTCTCGTTCACCCGGACCGTGTCCACGAGGACCTCGACGCTGTGCTTCCGGAGCCGGTCGAGCCTGATGTCCTCGTCGAGCTCCCGGAAAGCGCCGTTGACACGGACCCTGATGTAGCCTTTCTTCCTCAGCCGGTCGAACAGGCGCTGGAACTCGCCCTTCCTGCCGCGGACGACAGGCGCCAGGACCCTGACCCTGAGCCCGGCGAAGGCGGCCGCGGCCCGGGCGGCGATCTCCTCGTTCGTCAGCGAGACTATCTCCCGGCCGCAGCCGGGGCAGTGCGGCGTGCCGGCCTTGGCGAACAGCAGCCTGAGGAAGTCCATGACCTCGGTGACGGTGCCGACCGTCGAGCGCGGGTTCGCTGATATGGTTTTTTGGTCTATGGAAATGGCGGGCGAGATGCCCTCGACGGCCTCGACTTCGGGCTTCTCCATCTGGTCGATGAACTGGCGCGCGTAGGCCGAGAGGCATTCGATGTAGCGGCGCTGGCCCTCGGCGAAGATGGTGTCGAAGGCGAGCGAAGACTTGCCCGAGCCCGAGGGTCCGGTGATGACGATCAGCCTGTTCCTGGGCAAGGCCACGTCGATATGCTTCAAGTTGTGCTGGGCCGCCCTCTTGATGCGTATCTCTTCGAGCATAATCATATTATTTTACCACTTTTCGGGGAGGAACGAAGCGGAAAGCTTCGGGAGCCGCGGCCGAGCGGGCGGTTGACCGGCCCCATCGATTCGATTAGGATGTGAGGAGACCCATGGACCAATCGGAAAAGCTGCTGCGCGCGGTCGAGCTTCTCAAGCAAATGGGCTACCGCGGCGACTCCATCCAGGCCGTCAAGCATCTGCCGCCGCGGAGCCCGAGCTACCGGGATTACCCGGAGGACATCCACCCGGCCCTCAAGAAAGCCCTTGTCGAGAAAGGCTACGAGAAGCTCTACACCCACCAGCGCTCGAGCTGGGAGGCCCTGCGCGAGGGCAAGGACATCGTGGTCGTAACACCCACGGCGTCGGGCAAGACCCTGTGCTACAACCTGCCCGTGCTCGACGCCGTCATAAAGGACCCGGCCACACGGGCCCTTTACCTCTTCCCCACCAAGGCCCTGGCCCAAGACCAGCGGGCCGAGCTCGACGAGACGATCGCCCTCCTTCCCCAGGGCATAGGCGTCTACACCTACGACGGCGACACCCCCCAGGACGCCCGCAAGTCCATCCGGGCCCACGGCAACATCGTCCTGACCAACCCCGACATGCTGCACTCGGGCATCCTGCCGCACCACACCAAGTGGATCCGCCTCTTCGAGAACCTGCGATACGTGGTGATAGACGAGCTCCACAACTACCGCGGCGTCTTCGGCAGCCACCTGGCCAACGTCCTGAGACGCCTGAAGCGGGTCGCCCGCTTCTACGGCTCGAACCCGCGCTTCATCCTGAGCTCGGCTACGATTGCCAACCCGGTCGAGCTGGCCGAGAAGCTGACCGAGACCAAAGTGGCCCTGATAGACGAGAACGGCGCCCCAAGCGGCGAGAAATTCTTCATCTTCTACAACCCGCCGGTCGTCAACGAGGCCCTGGGCATCCGGCGCTCCTACGTCAACGAGGCCCGCCGGGTGGCCGCCATCTTCCTCAAGAACGGACTGCAGACGATCGTCTTCGCTCAGAGCCGCCTGATCACCGAGGTCCTGCTCACCTACCTCAAGGACGACATCGAGACCGACCTGACCAAGACCGGCCTGGTCCGCGGCTACCGCGGAGGCTACCTGCCCCTGAAAAGGCGCGAGATAGAGAAGGGCCTGAGGAACGGCGAGATCCTGGGCGTGGTCTCCACCAACGCCCTCGAGCTCGGCATCGACATCGGCACCCTGGACGTCGCGGTCCTGGCCGGCTACCCCGGGACCATCTCCAGCACCTGGCAGCGCGCCGGCCGGGCCGGCCGGAAGACGGGCAGGTCCGCGGCCGTGCTGGTCGCGACGAGCTCGCCGCTCGACCAGTTTATCATCCGGAATTCCGATTACTTCTTTTCGCGCCCGCCGGAAATGGCCTTGATCAACCCCGACAACCTGTCCATCCTGGTCAGCCACGTCGAATGCGCCGCCTTCGAGCTGCCCTTCGAGGACGGCGAGAAGTTCGGCGAGCGCGACATCTCCGACATCCTGCAGTTCCTGGAAGAGGACAAGCTCCTGCACCACTCCAAGAACAAATGGTTCTACACCTCGGACGCATACCCCGCCGACACGGTCAGCCTGCGGAGCATCAGCTCCGACAACTTCGTCGTCGTCGACACGACGGGCCAGCACCAGGCCATCGCCGAGGTCGACTTCTCCTCGGCCCTGACGACGCTCCACCCCAAGGCCATCTACATCTGCGAGGGCGAGCAGTATTTCGTCGAGAAGCTCGACTTCGGGGAGCGCAAGGCCTACGTCAAGAAGACCGACGTCGACTACTTCACCGACGCCATAGATTACACCAAGGTCAAGGTCCTCGACGTCTTCGAGAGCAAGGCGCTCGACACCTGCCGCTTCTCCCACGGCGAGGTCCACGTGGCGACGCAGGTCGTGGGCTTCAAGAAGATCAAGTTCCACACCATGGAGAACGTCGGCGCCGGCGACCTGGAGCTCCCCGAGAACGAGATGCACACCACGGCCTACTGGCTGACCATACCTGGCGCCGTCGTCCAGACCCTGGGCCTCCCGGCCCTCGAGCGGGTCAACGGGCTCTACGGCCTGGCCTACCTACTGCACCACGTGTCGCCTCTGTTCATGATGTGCGACTTCCGCGACATAGGCGTGACGCTCGGCGACAATTCGACCGGCGAGACGCTGCCGCCGCGCGGCCTGCCCGGCCGCTTCCAGGCGCAGGCGGAGAGCTCGGCCGCGTTCCAAGAGGCCTTCGAGCCCAATATCTTCATCTACGACAACTTCCCGGGCGGGGTCGGCCTCAGCCCCTCGCTCTTCGCGCTCGAGACCAAGCTGCTCGAGCAGGCCCTCAAGACCATCGAAGGCTGCCCCTGCCGGGACGGCTGCCCCTCGTGCGTCGGGGCCGCGGCCGAAAGCGGAAGCCAGGCCAAGCAGGTGGCGAGGAAGATCCTCGAACGCGTCCTGAAGGGCTGACCGCCAATCCCGCCGCCTCTCCCGCGCGGCTGCTTGCGGGCCGTCCGGGCCGGGCTCTCATCCTTTGGCGTCGCGGAGCGCACCCGCATCTTGATGGTTCCGACAGCCGCTTCGCCCCCGACAGGCTGAGCCCCGGATGCGCGCGGCACGCGCCGTTCGTCGGGCGGGGCCTATTTGACACAAGTCTACAACACTATTCGTCATAGAGCCGGGGCCTATTTGACAGGGGCGGGGCCGTGTGCTAACTTCTGGAAAGACAGCCATGAACATCAACTTCGTCAAGATCATCTCGGAAGCCGACATCGTAGTCAAACTCATCCTGCTCGTCCTGCTCTTCTTCTCCGTCTTCTCCTGGGCCATAATCATCTACAAGTCGCGGGCCATCAAGACCGCGGCCAGGCAATCGGCGGTTTTCATCGAGGCCTTCCGCAGGAGCAAGAGCCTGAGCGACGTCAGCGAGGCGGCCAAGAGGCACCGCTCGAGCCCGCTGGCCTCGATCTTCCTGGCCGGGTTCAAGGAGCTGGCCTACCAGAGCAAGAGCAGCGAGAACGGCTGGACGGCCGAGAAGAGCGAGAGCCTCAACCGGGCCCTGCTCAAGGCCTCCAACAACGAGATCGCCCGTCTGGAGAAGATGATGTTCTTCCTGGCCACGACCGGCAGCGTTTCGCCCTTCATCGGCCTGTTCGGGACCGTCTGGGGCATCATGATCTCCTTCGAGCGCATCGGCGTCCTCAGGTCGGCCAGCCTGCAGACGGTCGCGCCCGGCATAGCCGAGGCCTTGATGGCCACGGCCGTCGGCCTGTTCGCGGCCGTGCCCGCCGTCATCGGCTACAACTACTTCCTCGGCAAGATCAAGGACCTGATCGCCGAGATGGAAGACTTCACCCTCGAATTCATGAGCATCGCCGAAAGACTCCATGGGTCTTAATATCCAGCCGACCCCGACGGCCTCGCGGAGGAGGCCGCTCGGCACCGCCCTCTCCGAAATAAACGTGACCCCTTTCGTCGACGTCATGCTGGTCCTGCTGGTCATCTTCATGGTCACGGCGCCCATGATGCAGTCGGGCATAGGCGTCAACCTGCCCGAGGCGGAAACGGACACGGCTCCGGCCGAAGAGGGTCTGACCCTTACCATCACCAAGGACCAGTACATCCACATCGGCGAGTCCACGGTCAACATCAACCTCCTCGAAAGGCGGCTCAAGGAGCACTTCTGGAAAAGCTCCAAGAAGGTGGTCTACCTCAGGGCCGACGAGAGCCTGCCGTTCGGCTTCATCGTGCGCGTCATGGACATAACCAAGAAAGCCGGCATCGAGGTCATCGGCATCGTGACCGAGCCCGTCGAGATCCCCAAAGCGAAAAAATGAAGTCGGCAAGAACGGCCGCGCCCAGGTCCTTCAAGAACGCCGTGCTTTTCTCCCTGTTCCTGCACGCCGGGCTGGTCATTTTCGTGGCGGCCGCGGGATCCCTCGGGGGCCCGCCGAAGAAGGGCATGATCCACTACATCAACTTCGTCGGTTTCCCCGGAGGCCCGGGTGGCGGCCCGAGCTCTGGAGCCGGGCCGGGGCCGGCCGGCGCGGGAGCCGGCGAGACCGTGACCGTCGCCAAGCCGGAGGCGCCGCCTCCGGCCAAGAAGGAGACGCTGCGGGACCTGACCGTGGCCCGGAAGGTCAAGCCCGAGCCCAAGGCCTCGATGCGCTACCCCGATGAAAAGGCGGCCAAGAGCAAGAAGACCCAGGAGAAGAAGGCGGCCATAACCAAGCCCGAGCCCCAGCAGCCCACGGCCGCGGCCGGAACCGCGGCGGCGACGGCCGCCGGCGGCCAGCAGGCCGGCGGCTACGGCCTCCGCTTCGGGACCGGCGGAGGTGGCGGAGGGGGAGGCGGCACGGGCGTCGGAGGCGGCTCGGGCGACCCGTTCGGCGTCGAGAGCTTCCCCTTCACCTACTACCTGCAGATGGTCTCGGACAAGATATCCTCCAACTGGTTCACTTCCCTGGTCGACCCGGGCTCATCCGGGCAGTTCCAGGCCCAAGTCTACTTCAGGATATTCCGCAACGGGCAGGTCTCCGACCTCCGGGTGGAGAGCTCGAGCGGAGTGCAGGCCTTCGACCTGGCCGCGCTCCGGGCCGTGCAATCCTCATCGCCCTTCCCGCCTCTGCCCAACGAATACAACGGTCAGTACTTGGGCATACATCTCATCTTCGAGCACGCCAAATGAAAAGACTAACATGCGCGACCTGCGCCCTTCTCCTTCTGCTCTGCCTGCCGGGCCTTCACGGACAGCAGGAAGTCGTCCTCAAGATAAGCGAGGGCAAGCCCATGATCTCGGTGGCCGTGCCCGAGCTCGTCGTCCGGGGCTCTTCCGACGCGGCCCGGGAGGCGGCCCGCGGCATCCGCGAAGTCCTCACCAACGACCTGGCCTACAGCCGCATCTTCCAGCCGCTGCCCGCCGACTACTACAGCTACGTGCGGCCGGTCATACCGGACCGGATCGTCTTCAAGGATTGGGACTCGGTCCAGGCCAAGCTCCTGTTCGTGGGCGAGGTGTCGGAGCAGGGCGGGAGCTTCACCGTCGACTGCAAGATCTACGACGTCAAGAGCGAACGCTTCATCATCGGCAAGCGCTACCAGGCCGGCCGGGCCGACCTGCGGCTCGCGGCCCACAAAGCGGCCGACGAGTTCATGAAGCTCTACGGCGAGAAGCCGGTTTTCACTACCAGGCTGGTCTTCGTGTCCAACCGCGACGGCAACGACGAGATCTACATGATGGACTACGACGGCGCCAACCAGACCCGGCTGACTTTCAACAAGGTCAAGGACTATATGCCGGCCTGGTCGCCCGACCAGCGCTCGATCGTCTACACTTCCTACAAGCGCGGCAACGCCGACCTCTACATCCGCAACATCTACGAGGGCAAGGAGACCCTGGTCTCGTCCAAGGGCACGAACTACTCCGGGTCCTTTTCGCCAGACGGCAAGAAGCTGGCCTTCTGCTCGACCATGAGCGAGGACGGCAACGCCGAGATATACGTCATGGAGCTCGCTTCCGGCAGGGTCAAAAGGCTGACCTTCAACGCCGCCACGGACACGGCCCCGGCCTGGTCGCCGACCGGCCGCGAGATCGCCTTCACCTCAGACCGGCTGGGCAAGGGCAGCCCCCAGATATTCATCATGGACGCCGAGGGCGCCAACGTCCGCAAGGTGAGCTTCGGCGGCAACTACCACGACGCGCCGGCCTGGTCGCCCTGGGGCGACCAGCTGGCCTTCGTTTCGCGGGTCGAGAACACCTTCGACCTCTACCTCCTGAACCTGAGGAGGAACGAGGTCTCGAAGCTGACCGAGGCCCGGGCCCTCAACGAATCGCCGAGCTGGTCGCCCGACGGCCGCCATCTCGTCTTCTCGTCGAACATGTCCGGCTCCATCCAGGTCTATTCCATGGATTACGACGGCCAGAACCTGCGCAGGCTGACTGACCGGGGCCAGAACAAGCTGCCCAACTGGACCAACTGAGGAGGCCCCCTCGCCGGAGACGGCGATACCCGCCCCGAGTCGCCTTTGCCCTCCGCCTCGCGGGAGGAATGCCCGCATCCGGTCGCAAATCGCCCGGGCCCTGTCGGCCGGCCTTTCTTACCACTCCCGCGGCCTGACACCCCATCTATGACAGGCGGAGGCTCGCTTTAAGGGCCGAACCTTGCCCGGCTCCTCTTGGGATGGACCCCTTCAGGCGAGGGACGGGTAAAACGGGTAAAACGGGGGACAGGTACCGACTATCACTATCGGGGGACAGGTACCGACTAACGACTGACTAACGACTAATAAGGGTTGGCATATAGTCGGTACCTGTCCCCCGTTTCCCCAGTTTTCCCCGCTTTTCCACACTCTCCTTCACAGTGTTCGATTCCGGTTGACAGAGCCCGCGCGCCCAGTGTATAACTAATCAGGCTTGGCCGCGGCAGTGTAATTCTGCCCAAAGAGCCGAAACGGAAAGAACAGGAGGAATCATGAGAAGGTTTCTGGTAATCTCGCTCGCACTGATGCTGGCACTCTCTTTCGCAGCTTCCTGCAAGAAGAAACCCAAGGAAGTGCCCCAGCCGCCGGCGCCCCAGGTCCAGGAACAGCCCAAGGTCGAGAAGGTCGAAGAGCCCGTGATCAAGGCCCCGCAGCTTTCGGAAGAGGAGCTTTTCCTGCAGAAGTCCCTGGAGCAGATAAACCGCGAGAAGCCCCTGGCCAACATCTACTTCGATTACGACAAGTCCGACATCCGCATGGACGCCAGGCCCGTCCTGGAGACCAACGCTTCCTGGCTGAAGCGCTTCTCCACCATCAAGATCCTCATCGAGGGCCACTGCGACGAGCGCGGCACCGAGGAATACAACATGGCCCTGGGCGAGCGGCGGGCCAAGAGCACGATGGATTATCTCTACAGCCTGGGCATCCCCTACGAGCGGATGAAGATCATCTCCTACGGCAAGAGCCAGCCGGCCGACCCCGGCCATAACGAGGACGCCTGGGCCAAGAACAGGCGCGCCCAATTCACCATCATCGAGAAATAGGTTTGCCGAAGAGAACAGCAGCCTTCGTCCTCGCCTGCCTGCTCCTCCCGGCAGCGGTCCTTTACGGCCAGGACAAGAGCAAGAGGACCTACGAGCTGATCTACGAGGACGTCCAGGCGCTGAAGGCGCAGGTCCAGGCGCTCTCGGCCAAGGTCGACCGGAGCGCCGAGGACATCCTGCGTATCCAGGAGCAGCTCAAGAACGTCGCCGACCTCCTGCGCCAGGTTTCCGCGAGGCAGTCCTCGGTCGATGACAGCCTGAGGGCCGTGCCGTCCCAGTACAGCGACCTGGCCCGCAAGGTGGACGTCATCAGCAGCCAGCTCCTCAAGATCGCCGCCGACCTCTCCGCCAGGGCTGAGCCCGCGGCGGCTGACCAGACCCAGGCTGGGGGCGGGGCCAGGCCGTCGACGCCGGCCGCGCAGCCGGCTCCCGGCCCCTCGCCCCAGGAAGCCTTCAACGTGGCCTACAACGACTACCTGAAGGGCAACTTCCAGCTGGCCGTCTCGAGTTTCGGCCTCTACCGTCAGCAGTTCCCGGACAGCCCTCTGGCTGACGACGCGCTCTACTGGATCGGCGAGGCTTTCTACAGTCAGAAAAAGTACGTCGAAGCCGTCGACGCCTTCGACAACCTGCTCCTTACCTACCCTCGGAGCGACAAGGCCGCCGCCGCCCTGCTCAAGAAGGGCCTGGCCCTGACCGAGCTCGGCAAGAAGGACCAGGCGCTGGCGGTCTTCAAGCTCCTGGCGGCCAAGTACCCCCTGGAGGCCGAAGCCAGGATCGCCGCCGATAAAATCAAAGAGTTGACGGAAAAATGAGAGACATCAACAGCCTTAACAAGGTCATCCTGATCGGACGCCTCGGCGGCAAGCCCGACATCCGCTATCTGCCCCAGAAGAACAGGGCCGTGGCCCGTTTCACCCTGGCCACCAACGAGCGGCTGTCGAGCGGCGAGGGCCGCGAGTTCACGGACCGGACCGAGTGGCACAGGATCGTGGTCTGGGGCAAGCTGGCCGAGTTCTGCGAGAAGTACCTGGCCCAAGGCAAGCAGGTCCTGGTCGAAGGCCGCCTGAGAACGCGCAAATGGCAGGACAGGAACGGAGCCGACCGCGTCACGACGGAGGTCGAAGCCTACAACATAATCCTGCTCGGCAAGCGCGAGGAGGCCCAGGCCGCGGCCGCGGATGAGTTCCCAGCCCAGGAAACGCCCCGGACGGAAGACGCCTTCCCCGCGGGTGAAGAGGAAGGCGGCGAGGACGACATCCCCTTTTAGGGCCCGTCCTTAAGCTTCACGGGCAGGAGGCAGCCCCCATGACCAGGCCGGCGGGACGAGGCAAGAGGAGACTTGCCGGCCCTGAGGCCTATCTCAGCGGCATTTACGAAGAGGCCCGGCCCTGGGGCAAGTTCCGGCGCTATCCCCATGAGATCGCGGGGAGCATCAAGGTCATAACGGTCAACCCGAAAAGCGCCCTTTCGCTCCAGCTCCACAGCCGCCGAGCCGAGTTCTGGGTCGTGCTCGACCCCGGCCTCGAGGTCACCGTCGGCGGGCGGACCTGGGAGGCTTCCCCGGGTGAAGAGGTCGTCATCCCGGCCGGCGCGCCTCACCGTCTCAGGAACCTCGGCGACAAACCGTCCCGGGTCATGGAGATATGGCTCGGCCGCTCCAGCGAATCGGATATCACCCGTCTCAAGGATGACTACGGAAGGAAGTAGGCCCGCCGCCTGACCTGGCTCGGACCCGGTTGGGCAGCGGAGCCGCCCCGAGGAAGACCTCGGGATGCTTGACCAGTATCTCTTCGATGACGTATTCCTCGATCTCCTGGGCGCTCTTCAGTTTCATCGCCTCGACCGCGATCTTCTCGGCCGTCCGGGCCTCGATCAACCTCAGCGCCCTCTTCACCCGGGGTATGAAGATCGGGTTCATGCTGAAGACTCTCAGCCCGAATCCCAGCATCAGTATGGCCGAGAGCGGGTCGGCGGCCATCTCGCCGCAGACCGTGACCTCCTTTTCCGCGGCCACGGCCGACTGTATGACGTTGCGCACGAGACGGAGCAGGCCAGGATGGAAGGGCTTGTAGAGGTAGGAGACGAGCTCGTTGGAACGGTCCACGGCCAGGAAGTACTGGATGAGGTCGTTCGTCCCGATGCTGACGTAATCGACGTCCTTGAGCAGGACGTCTACCAGCGCGGCCGAGGACGGCACCTCGATCATGATGCCGAAGGGCAGTTCCCTGTCGACGGGCTCCCCGGCGGCGGCCAGCTCGCGCTTGACGTCCTCGAAGATCTCCTTGACCTCGATCACCTCCTCGAGCTCGGTGACCATCGGGATGAGGACGCGCACGTTGCCCTGGCGGCCGGCCCTGGCCATGGCCCTGAGCTGGGTCCGGAACAGGGCCCGGTTCTGGAGCGAGAAGCGGACCGCCCTCAGGCCCAGGGCGGGGTTGGACTCGCGCTCGATGTTGAGCTGCGGCAGGCTCTTCTCGCCGCCGATGTCGAGGGTGCGGATGTAGACCGGCCTGGGGTAGGCCTCCCTGGCCAGGCGCTGATAGACCCGCAGGTGGTCGTCCTCGTCCGGCAGCGTGGACCTCTGCAGATAGATGAACTCCGACCGGAACAGGCCCACCCCCTCGGCCCCCAGGGCAAAAGCCGAGCGCAGCTCCTCCTGGATCTCGATATTGGCCAGCAGGGAGAAGCGGACGCCGTCGAGGGTCACCGGTTCGAGCAGGGCCGTTTTCTTGAGCTCGCGGCGGTATTTCTCGTACTTTTCCTTCTTGGCCAGGAATTCCTTACGCACGGCCGGCGAGGGGTTGATGATCACCTCCCCGTCGGTGCCGTCCACGATCAGGAAATCGCCTTCCCGGGCCAGGCGCGTCAGCTCACGCAGGCCGAGCACGGCCGGGATGTTCAGGGAGCGCGCCAGAATGGCCGTGTGCGAGGTCTGGCCGCCCATGTCCAGGGCGATGCCCAGCGTCGCTCCCGGCACCAGCCTGAGGGCCGCCTCCGACGGCAGGAGCTCGTGGGCCACGATGATATGGCTCGTGTCGGACAGCCCGGCCTGTTCCTCGTCCCCCGAAAGGTTGCGGTAGATCCTCGAGAGCACGTCGAAAACGTCGGACTTGCGCTGCCTGAAGTATTCGTCGGCTATCGAGTCGAAGATCTCGCCGTAGCGGTTGTTGACGCGGGCCAGGGCCCACTCCGAGCGGACCCCCTCCTTCCTGATTATGGTCTCCAGGCTCTCGAAGAGCGACGGGTCGTCCAGGATCATCAGGTGGGCGTCGAAGATGAAGGAGCTCTCCTCGCCCATCTTGTCCCTGATATCGTCCCTGATGCGCGTCAGCTCCAGCCGCGTCCGGTCGACGGCCGACTTAAGGCGCTCGACCTCGCGTCCGGTCCCGTCCGGCGGCACGGTCTCCTTCTTGACGTCGAAGGCCATGGACTTCTGGAGCAGGGCTCGGCCCATGGCGATCCCGGGTGAAACGCCTATGCCCCGCAGGCGGACGATTTCTTTTCCGGTCATTCCTTTTCGTCGAAGCGGTTGTTGATGAGCTCGGTCAGAGCCTCAGCCGCCGACGCCTCGTCCTTTCCCGATACTTTCAGCCGGACCTGGCTGCCCTGGGTGGCGGCCAGGGTCAGGATGCCCAGGATGCTCTTGCCGTCGACCTCGTTGCCGTCCTTGACGATCTTGACGCTGGAGACGAACCGGTTGGCCAGGTTGACCAGCTTGACGGCCGCCCGGGCGTGAAGTCCGAGCTTGTTCCTTATGGTCAGGGTTCGCTCGATCATCGGGGCTCATTTGGCCCTGGAGCTGAGCAGGGCGCTCACCAGATGGATGTTCTTCTTGCCCTGGTCCACGACCTTCTTGGCCGTCTCTTTGAGGGCGTCGTTGCGCTGGAGAGAGACGAACTTGATGAGCATGGGCAGGTTGACCCCGGTCACCACCTCCACCTGGTTGTCCTTGTAGAAGGTGAAGCTGAGGTTGGAGGGCGTGCCGCCGAACATGTCGGTGAAGATGACGACGCCGTTCTTCTTGTCCACGCGCTTGATGCTCTGGGCGATCTTCTTCTTGGACTCCTCGATGTCGTCGTACCAGCCTATGGAAATGGCCTCGATGTTCGGCGCTTCGCCCAGGATTATGGTCAGGGCGTTGAGGAGCTCTTCGGCCATGCGGCCGTGGCAAACTATCACTCCGCCAATCATGGGGCCTGCCTGCTATCCTTTCACCGGTTCCATATTCTATACGATTTCGGCCTCATTTATAAAGGTCCCGGTGATAGGTCCTGACGTCCAGGCCGGGCCGCCGCAGGCGCGCCCTGAGCTCCTCGGCTATGACCACCGAGCGGTGCTTGCCGCCGGTGCAGCCGACGGCGACCGTCAGGGTGCTCTTGCCCTCCTTGATGAACATGGGGACGAGGAAGTCCATGAAGCGGAACAGGTGGTCGAGGTATGCCCGAGTCTCCCGTCCGGCCAGGACGTATTTCCTGACGCCTCGGGTCTTGCCCGAAAGGTTCCGCAGCCTGTCCACGTAGAACGGGTTGGGCAGGAACCGGGTGTCGAAGACCAGGTCGGACTCGAGGGGCAGGCCGTACTTGTAGCCGAAGCTGATGACGACCACCTGGAAGCGGCGCACGCGCCGTTTGAGGATGTCGCGCACGACGTGTTCCTTCATCTCCGAGACCGACATGTTGGTGGTGTCCATGACCTCGTCGGCCATCTTCTTGACCGGCTCCAGCCTCTTGCGCTCCAGCCTGACCGCCTGGAGGACCGTTCTGTTGCGGGCCAGCGGATGCAGCCGGCGTGTCTCGCTGAAGCGCTTCACCAGGGTGGCGTCCGAGGCCTCGAGGAAGATCAGGCGGAGCGGGAACCTCTTCTTGACCTCCTGGAATATGCGGGGGAAATCCTGCACGAAGCGGGGCTCCCTGATGTCGACGACCAGGGCCACCCGGTCCATCTCGACCTTCTTCTTGAGCCACATGTCGACCAGCTCGCCGATGAGCTTGGCCGGCAGGTTGTCGATGCAATAGTAGCCGAGGTCTTCCAGGAAGCGGCTGAAAGCCGTCTTGCCCGAACCCGAAAGCCCGGTGACGACCAGGAAGCGGTTGTCCTTGGCCTGTGTGTCCGGCATGCCCGGCCCTTTCAGCGCAGGACCCTGTCCACGCGCTTGACGAACTCGCTCGGCGCGTGATAGCCGGACCTGCGCAGCATATGCACCCTGCAGGCGATCTCGATCAGGGTGGCGATGTTGCGGCCGGGCGCGACCGGGATGGATATCTTGGGCACTTTCTCGCCCAGGATGTCCATGGAATCCTCGACGCTCAGCCCCAGCCGGTCGACCTCGAAGCCCCGGCGCCATTTCATGAGCTTGACGACCAGGTCGATCCTGGCCACTCCGGCCACGGCCGCCGGCCCGAATATCTTCCTGATGTTGATTATGCCCAGCCCCCTGATCTCCATGAAGTTGCGGCTGAGCTCCGGCGCTCGGCCGGTCAGGCCTCCGGCCGGCCGCCTGCGTATCCTGACAACGTCGTCGGCGATGAACTTGTGCCCGCGGGCGACGAGCTCCAGGGCGCTTTCGCTCTTGCCGATGCCGCTGTCGCCGATGATCAGCGTCCCGACCCTGAATATCTTGAGCAGGCCGGCTGAGAGGGTCACTTCCGCCGGCGCGGCGCCGTTGTCTGCCCCTTCACAGGCGGGTTTATTCGCTGCCATGTTCCTCGAGCTCGCGGATTATCTCGATGATCCTGCCGGGTGTCTTGGCCTTGAGGAACCTCGAAGAAAGGTCCTTGCCCCTGCGGACCAGCTGGGCCGTCAGGGCCAGCAGCTTTAAGTTGACGCTCGGGTCCTCCTGGGAGGAGACGGCCAGGAACACGACGTGGAC